>CAWBCM010000001.1:0-515592 GCA_963787285.1 uncultured Acidimicrobiales bacterium
CGCCTGAGCACCGGCCACGCCAAGGTGCTGCTGGGGGTGCCCGATCCCAAGCTCCAGGACCAGCTTGCGGGGGAGGTCATCGCCCAGCAGCTCAGTGTCCGGGCCCTGGAAGCCCGCATCCAACAGCTGCAGAAGCAGACCAAGAGCAAGGCCAAGAAGCGGCACCCGCAGGAGTTGTTCATCAAGGCGGCGGCCGAGGAGCTGACCCAGTCCTGGGGCACCCGCATTGAGATCAAGGCCAAGGGCAAGGCGGGCGCCCTGGTGATGCACTACGGCAGCGAAGGGGAGCTGGATCGTCTCTTCGAGGCCCTCAAGCACGGTCCCGCGAAGCGGCGGTAGGAGCTCCCATGTCGTCCTGGTTCGTCAAGAAGCGTCAGCAGAAGACCGCCGTCGAAGCAAAGACAGTCCGGGTGCCCGAAGGCCTCTGGATCAAGTGTGATGCCTGCAAGGAGTTGATCTACCGCAAGGAGCTGGTCAACACCCATAACGTCTGTCCCAGAGTGTGGCTATCACTTCCGCATCGGTGTGTCCCAGGACGATAT
Source organism: uncultured Acidimicrobiales bacterium (assembly GCA_963787285.1). Lineage (GTDB taxonomy): Bacteria > Actinomycetota > Acidimicrobiia > Acidimicrobiales > JAHEJN01 > JAHEJN01. The sequence continues at coordinate 543 of CAWBCM010000001.1, forward strand.
CGGCCGGGACATGGCTGCCCCGGGGAACCCGATGCCACAGCAACACTCGATGATTCCACGCATCGGCCACGACTAACCCTTCACGATAGCGGGTGATGCCAGTAGGAACATTAAAGGTCCTGGAGCTTGGCAAGCCTTTGGCATTTCGCCCTTCCGACAAAAAGTCGGGTTGACCAATCACCCAATCGGCAGGTGCATTATCTTAGTAGGAACATGCTCCCAACCCAACAAACGGTGATGACCTGTATCCGCAACCCACAAGGGACCTTCTGGAGAAATCAAACACGCACCCCGAGGACCGAAGAGCGTAGAAGCCGACGGTATAATGGGCAGGGGGAATCCGATCAAATCACGACATTCACCAAGCACGACGATGGGTGCTCCTCCCTGAAACAATGCTGTGGGAACCTGGGGCTCGATCTCTGGCTTGAGTGCAGGAACAGGGGATATGCGAATGGCCGTTTTCATACAATACATCTTTACTGGGAAATTTTTATCTCAACTTTCGGGCCGTTGACACGAGTGTCATGGGGCAGTAGCTGTACCTCGGGCGCCGTTAAACATTCTCCTGTCGTCAAGGAGTATTGAAATCCATGGTAGGGGCAGGTGATGATGCCATCTATTGATTTCTCCCATTTCCAGGGACATGCCCATGTGCGCGCAGGCGTTCTCGAAACAGGACATTCGTGATAACCTTGTCGACTTAAGAGCAGGGAATGTCCGTTCAGCACTTTCACCAGGATACCGTCCGTCGGGGATCTCCTCCAGCTGGAGGACCAACCTCCCAGCTATCGAGTCCTGGGATTTGACAAAGGGACTCACCAGATGCAGGGGAAGCGCCATTACCGGGTCTGGGCGTGAGCACACCCCCTGACCTTGTGGATGGTGTGGATTTCCGGGCACTGTTCTTTGATGGCTTTTTCCACGCCTTCAGTCAACGTCAAATTGGAAGAGGGGCAACCGTCGCAGGTCCCAAGAGGCGTATGTCCACGGTGTCGGGTGGTTCGAGACGTACTAGTTCCACATTCCCGCCGTGGGATTCAAGGAGAGGACGAACGCCACCAGAGCGGCCTCCACTCGCTCATTCAATGAAGGTTTGACCAATCCCAAATGTCGGAGGACGGCATATACCAATTCATCTGAGGCCGCCTGGCGTAGGACCGCTTGCGTCGGAGGGATCGGCTTTGAAATGGAGGATGATACGGGATAGAGCTTCCTTGTGAAGTTGATCGATCGAGTTCCCTCAAGGCGAGGACCGTCTGACGGTGCGTGTCGTCCCACCTGCCACAATCGACTCGAGTCGTTCGATTGGCCAAGCAATGAGGCTAAGTCGGGTTTGGTCTCTTGCACGGATCCTCCTCCAACGGCGAGTGAGGCCAGGTTTAATTCGCTTCCTACCTGTACTTCAGGTCGCGAAACAGCCGGGGTTGCAGGGCACCGACAATCAGACTCGTCAGACCCACGGACAGCCAAAGTGCCAGTCCTACCTTCACGAAGAGAATAAAGAGGACGGCCCCCGTCCCCCCGCCCAATGCAGTCAACATCATAACCTTATAGGGATCTTGAAATAATTTCCCTTTGCAAAACAAGGCGATTGAATTCCAAAACATATCGAACATGAGAATACCCCGTTAGAAAAAATTGCCTAAAGGAGGACCGCCAGTATGATGAGTCCAATCAACACACAGGAACCGATGCCATCGGTCCAAAAAATGAACCCATCGCCGCCGCCAATTCATATCCTAACGCTTTTCCACCGACAAGTATGCCACCGATCGCACCACCAAGGGCACCAAAGACCAGGGCGATAAAAAGAAGGACCACGCCTGAACCAAATGTCAGTTGTGGGTCCGTAGAGGAAAAGACTGATAGTTCCATCATAATCGCGACCTTTCGAAAATTTTCATAGAGTCCTCTTAAGCATTTCTCTTTTTCGAGATATGCCATTTGTTGAGAGTTGAGAGGGATCAGGACCGTGCAAGTCTCTCTCAAGTTCAGCCAACGTTTCCTTCGTGATCGTCATTTTTTGTGATTCCCCATATAGTTCAAAAATTTTACAGGCATGCTGATAATATTTTTGGGCAAGCCCCAGGTTGCGGTGATTACCCAGTTCCGGATGTTCAGCATCATCGGGCAGGTTTCGTAAAGCATTGGCTTTGTTTGAAATTGTATTGGCATATCCTAAAGGGGTATCTTGGGGGTTCCGTACTTTTAGGGCTTCGTCATAAGCCGCCACAGCCCTGAGATTGTTGTCCACAGAGTGGCTGCTGGATGCATATTGCAACGCATTGCCCAGATTATTCTGCAGCATGGCATATTCGGTCGGGTGATCGACGAGGGTAATGATTTTTAGGGCTTCTTCAAAAGATTGGACCGCCAAGGCCTCCCGCATTTTTCCGTTTTGATCTGTCACGGGCATAGAGAGATAGGCGGTGGCCAAATTATTATGCAAAATGGTGAATTCCGTGGGGTACTGTTCACGGGTAAAGGTGCGGAGTGCCCGTAAATACGCATTGATAGCATCGGAAATTTTGCCGCGTCCTAGTCCGGCCAAAGTCTGTAAAGTAAGTCCCAAATTGAGTTCCGCTTCCCGCCTGTTCTACAGCTGATTCATGGTATGTAAATCCAGATAGCGTTATCAAAAAGTTATAGGCTTTTTCTGAAATCCTGGGACATCCTTTGAGATCGATGACGTGCGTGGGCTTGAACCCGTGCCTGTAGCAACGGTTCATCGGACGGACACAGAGTGATGGCTTTTTCATAGAGGGATACGGCGTGGAAAAGATCTTGAGAAGATTTGGGCTTTTGTTGGAGACCCATGGCAATTTCCATAAGCATTTCCACTTTTTCGCCAGCGGTAGCATCAGCGGATTCTGCAGCAGCCAGTGCGGCCCTGACTCTATGATCGGAAATGCCAATGAGGGTTTCCTCACTCATGCGGGATCACTCCTTTTTCATTATTTGATGTCAAATTATGGCCGTCAACTTACCTTTCAAAATGAAAATTAAGTTTGCAAACCTACAACGATAGATTTTCCTCTCTTTGCATAATAGATTCGCCTTTGAGCAGGATTTCGAAGGTGAAAGAATTATCGAGAAATCAGATGTGCACCCTGCTCATCGAGATACGCAGATAGTGGGATCTGAACCACAAGGCTTCCGATTCCGTATCCCAAGAAACTGAAACCATTTGGTCAAATTGCTCATCAATGCCATGATCCCTGAAGAACTCTTGTGCATGAATGACCCGGTCACCCTGGGCATTGCAGTTTCAACAGGAATCCTCCCGCACTGGCATTCACAACGGGCAAGATAGCGAGGGTGTTCTCCCTTTTCATCAAAATAACACTTTCGAGCTTTCGGGAAATATTGTTCACACAGTGATGCATGGAGATAGAGGTTGCCATTGCGCACATGCGCCTTCTCGGCCCGGGTCGTCGACGTGAGCGAGTGGCTCGCCGATCACCTCCACGAGCTGCCCGCTCCGGCCGAGCGGCTCGATCTGCGGGTCGCCATACAGGACCCCTGCCATCTCCGGCACGTGCAGCGCGCCCACCTTCCCGTCCGGGCGGTACTGGCACCCCATGTTCGCGAGGTCGTCGAGCTCGACGACGACGGTCTGTGTTGTGGAGCCGGAGGCGCCTACTCGGTACTCGAGCCCGAGCTGGCGGGCAAGGTCCGCGATCGCAAGCTGGGGTCCATCGAACGAGCCGGCCCCGACGTCGTCGCCAGCGCCAACCCGGGGTGTCTGCTGCACCTGTCGGCCACGGGGCTCGACGTGCGCCACCCCATCGAGCTGGTCGCCGAGGCCCTGAACCTCGGCTGAGGCCACCGCGTCCGCCCGAATCAACTGCTCGGTGAGCATCGGACCGGTACGGTTGCCCCTCATGCGCTGGTCGAAGCTCTTCATTCCCACCCTCCGCGACGCTCCTGGCGACGCCGACGCCGCCAGTCATCGACTGCTGGTCCGGGGCGGGTTCATCCGCCAGCTCCACGCCGGGCACTACTCGCTGCTGCCGCTCGGGCTACGGGTGCACGACAAGGTCGAGCGGATCGTGCGGGAAGAGATGGACGCCATCGGCGCCCAGGAGTTCCTGCTTCCCGCCCTGCACCCGGCATCGGTGTGGGAGAAGTCGGGCCGCTGGCAGCTGATGGGCGACGAGATGTTCCGACTCACCGACCGCAAGGGCGCCGACCTCACGCTGGGCATGACCCACGAGGAGGTCATCGCCGGCCTGGCCACCGAGGTGAGCTCGTACCGGATGCTCCCCCAGCTCTGGTATCAGATCCAGTGGAAGTTCCGGGACGAACCGCGTCCCAAGTCCGGCTTGTTCCGCGTCCGCGAGTTCGCGATGAAGGACTCGTACTCCTTCGACATCGACGAGGCCGGTCTCGACGCGTCGTTCGACCTCCATCACGACGCCTACGTGGCGATCTTCGAGCGCCTGAGCCTGCCGGCCATACCTGTCGAGGCGTCGTCGGGCGCGATGGGTGGCAGCGACAGCATCGAGTTCATGGTGCCCTCACCCGCCGGTGAGGACGACGTCGTGCGCTGCGTCGCCTGCGGGTACGCCGCCAACATCGAACGGGCCACCTCGCAGCTCGAACCCGTGACCGATCCCGTCGAGCCGGCCGAGCTCGAACGATTCGCCACTCCTGGCGTTGTGACCATTGCGGCCCTTGCCGCCTTCGAGGGGGGCGCACCGGCCGAACGCCAACTGAAGTCGATGATCATGGTGGCCGATGGTGAGACAGTGGCGGCCGTGGTCCGGGGCGACCACCAGCTCAACCTGCAGAAGCTCAGCGATGTGCTGGGGGTCGCCGAGCTCCGCCCCGCCGAGCCCAGCGAGACCCTCGCCGCCCTCGGCGCCCATCCCGGGTCACTCGGACCGGTGGGCGCCAGCGGCGTGAGGATCGTCGCCGATCTGGCCCTCGACGGGCGGACCCACATGGTCACCGGCGCCAACGAGGACGGGTTCCATCTTCGCGGGGTGAGCGTCGACCGTGACGTGTCGGTCGACGTCTGGGCCGACCTGCGCGAAGTGGCGGCCGGCGAACCGTGTCCCAACTGTGGCGGACCACTCGAGATCGTGCGGTGCATCGAAGCCGGTCACATCTTCAAGCTCGGGCGCAAGTACACCGAGGCCATGGGTGTCACCGTGCTCGACGAGGACGGCGAGACCCGCGTCCCCATCATGGGCAGCTACGGCATCGGCATCGGCCGGGCGATGGCGGCCATCGCCGAGACCTTCCACGACGACAACGGCCTCATGTGGCCCGTCGCCGTCGCCCCCTACGAAGTGGTCATCACCGTCGTCAACGTGAAGGACGAGGCGAGCACCGCTGCCGCCGATGCCCTCTACGCCGACCTGAGGGCCGCCGACGTCGACGTGCTGCTCGACGACCGCAACGCCCGTGCGGGGGTGAAGTTCGCCGACGCCGAGCTCATCGGTATCCCTTTCCGCGTCACCATCGGTCCTCGCACCCTCGCCGAGGGCCAGGTCGAGTTCACGCCCCGCGCCACCGGCGACACGTCCCTGGTGGCCATCGACGCCATCGCAGCCCAGGTCACCGAGCTCGTTGCCGCCGCCCGCTGAGAAGTGCAACGGGAGGGGGCGTAGCCTTGGGCCATGTCGGCATCGGGACACGACGGGGGGTGGGAGACCGACTCGGAGTCGCGCTCTCGGGTCGCCTGGGAGCTCCCCGACGGTGACGACCCGTCCCCGTCGGGTGGGCCCGACCGCTCGGCGACGGGAGGGGTGATCGGTGCGATCGTCGCCGGACTGGTCGCCATCGTGGCTGTCGTTGCGTGGATGTCGGCCACCAGTCCGGTCGAGGATGCACCAACCGAACCGGTCGCGGCGGACCGGGAGGTCACCCCACCTGGACCGCCAGTCACGCCCGAACCGTCCGAGTCCACCCTCGACATCGACGCGGTGGTCGAGTTCGTCGAGACCCGGGCCTCGGGCAGCTTCCGCCAGATGCTCACCGAGACCGCGGCATCGATGGGCATCGCCTACCGCTCCGGCGACCAGCTCACCCTCCTCGACTTCGCCCGGGGCGAGATCGCTCCGTTGGCCGAGTCGGTCCGGAGCGGCAGTGTTCCGACCGTCGAGCTCTTTCGCGCCGCCGACGGACGCACGTACGCGGTCGACGCCGAGACCCGCATGGCAACGCTGGTGGCCGGTGGCGGGTACGTCGTCGAGACGCTGTGGCCCGGTCTCGTGGCCCGCACGGCGAGCTCCGGACCCGTCATCGGGCCGGGAGAGCGGGCCACCGTCGGGCCACTCGACGGCAGTGCCCCCCAGGTCGACGTGGCGTTGCGCGAAGGTGGTCGCCTGGTTGCCTTCCCCGGGTTCGGGCTCGTCGTCACGTCGGCCGACGGCTCCGAGCTGGTCGGACCCGGCGTCATGGTCGACCTGACCGACAACGAGATCGTCTCCGCCACCGCGCGCGCGTGGCTCGAGCGGATCACGACCGGGGGCGGCTCGGCCCTCCAAGTCGTCGACATGGAGTCCGAGGAAACGCTTGCGGTGCTCCCCGACCCCTTCGACGAACCCGACGCCCAGTACCTGATCTCGCCCGACGGAGCCCATGTGCTTCGCATCGCCGCTGACGGGAGCAGCGACCTCTACTCGCTGGCCGACGGCGGCATCACCTGGGTGATCGGCGACGGTATGCAGAGCCCTCGCTGGGCGCCCGACTCGTCGTTCATCGTCTGGCTCGACACCGTGGCCGAGGACGACCAACTGAAGATCATGTTCCTCGAGCCGCGAACGTGGATCGCGGTGGGGCTGGCCGAGATCGGAGCCGGACTACCCGACGGCGCCGAGCTGGTGATCCTGTCGTGAACGACCGGTCTCAACCGCCGGGTTGACCATCGGGTCGATCGCGCACCGCGAACGACGTCGCCAACATCATGGCCGCACCGAGCACCATGAACAGCAGCGGCAGCATCCACGCCGTTGCGAAGTTGGCCGAGTCGACGATGATCCCGAACACCAGCGGCGACACCATGGCTCCGACCCGAACGCCGGTCTGCACCACGGCGGTGGCTGCGCCCGGTGCCTCGGGATGCTGTTCGATCACACCCAGCAGCAACAGGCCGGGAAACGACCACCCGACACCGAAGACGATCAGGGTGCCGAGCACCAGACCGGGCTTGGTACCGGTGGCGAACAGCGGAAACGCAAGGGCACCCACCGCCAACAGGAGCGCGACGAAACGGAACCGATCGAAGGACCGCCGGTCGGCGAGGGCGCCGAGGGACACCCGGGACACCGTCATGACGACGCCGCCCATGGTGAGCAGGAGTCCGGCTCGACCCGTACTGAACCCTGCGTCGTCCACTGCCGCGGTCGTGAGGAAGCTCGCGACGGTGATCACCGCTCCGGCCGCCAAACCGCCGGCCGCGGCGGCCAGGCGCAGATGCGGTGTCCGCCAGATGTCGTTGCGCGACGCAGTTCGGCGCGGCTCGGGCGTGCGAGCCGCCGGCAACCACCACGCGACGGGGAGGGCGCACAGTGCGATCAACCCGAACACCCCCCGCCAGCCGATCAGCTCTCCGAGCAGGGGAACCGCCAACCCCGCGGCGCTCGTGACCACCGGCACCGCGGACTGCTTGAGACCCATGGCCAGACCTCGTCGCTGGGGCGCGATGGTGCCGGCGATGAACGTGTTGGTGGCCGGTTGGACGATCGCCTCGGCCACCCTGGCCACACCGAAACCGAGCACCAGCAGCAAGTAGCCGTCGGCGAACAGCGCGATCACGGCCGATCCGAGCATGGCAATGGTCAGCCCGGTTCGGACCGCGCGACGTGGTCCGAGGTCGGCGAAGGGACCGCCCACCTGGAGCGCCACGGCCGAGACGAAGAAGCCGATGGTGAACAGGGCGCCGAATGCGGTGTCGCCGATGCCGAGGTCGTCCTTGACCGACGGACCGAACGCCCCGAGGACGAACCCCGGGAACGCAACGATCCCGACCGACGCGGCCGACGCAGCGGTCGGTCGCACGAACCTCGACGGGATTCGCTCATCGGGCCGGGTCCGCATTCGCCCGACCCTAGGCCGAGTGCCGCACCGCCCCTCTCGTCGGCGATACTGCGGGGGTGACCACAGGATTCCTCCATCCCGGTGCCATGGGATCGGTCGTGGCCGCGCTCTGTGACGGCGATCGAGTGTGGGCCGGCGCCGGCCGCTCCGAGGCCACCGCCGAACGGGCCGCAGCCGCCGGCCTCCGCGACGTGGGGTCGATCGACGCCATGGTCGACACGTGCGACACCATCGTCTCCATCTGCCCTCCCGAGGCGGCGTTGGTCGTGGCCGCCGAAGTCGCCGAAGTCGGATTCACCGGTTGCTACGTCGACGCCAACGCCATCGCTCCCGCCAGCGCCCGCGCCATCGGGGGCAATTTCGACCAGTTCGTCGACGGCAGCCTCATCGGCAGTCCACCGGCCGAACCCGGCAGAATTCGGCTCTATCTCTCGGGTGACGATGCCGCCGAGGTCGCCACGCTGTGGGCCGGCACCACGATCGAGGTGCGGGTCATCGAAGGTGGACCCGGCGCCGCGTCGGCCCTGAAGATGGCCTTCGCCGGCTGGACCAAGGGCAGCTCCGCGCTGCTGCTCGCGGTACGCGCCTACGCCGCCGCCGCCGGCGTCGAAGCCGACCTGGTTCGCGAATGGGAGACCTCGATCCCCCACCTTCCGGGCCGATCCTCCGATGCCGCCACCAACACCGCCCCGAAGGCGTGGCGATTCGTCGGCGAGATCCGCGAGATCGCCTCGGCGATGGAGGCTGCGGGCATCCCCGGGGACTTCCATCGGGGCGCCGAACGGATCTACGAGGCGATGGCGCCGTTCAAGACCGTGCCGCCCATCGATCTGGCCACGGTCCTGCACGCCATCTCCGAGGCGGAGGCATGACCGGCGCGGCCACCCTTCCCCCCGAGGTTGCCGTACTGCTGCCGGGAACCGACGAGACCGCGGCCTGCGCCGAGTTCACCCGAGAGCTCGGCCTCGCCCCGCAGGGCACCGCCCTCGACGTGACCATGATCGTGCTGGTCGAGACACCGCTGCCGTGGCCCAAGCCCGTCTTCGAACACGATCTGCTGCAGGGCCTCTCCAGCACCTTCGAGACGCCCATCGGCACGGCGCGGATCCTCGCGACACCGCCCAGGACCGGTGACCACGAGACGATCACCGTCACCTGCCTCTGGCGAACCGCCGTCGGCGCCGCGGGGGTCGTGCTCGAGCCGGCCGACCACGCCGAGTTGCACGAATGCCTCGCCGACCTCCATCACCTCGCCCCCACCGAGTCCCGCATGCTCTCGGGCGAGGCCGCACCCGACCAGGCGGTGCTCGTGTGCACCCAGGGCAGTCACGACGCATGTTGCGGAGCCGAAGGCACCCGGCTCGCGTCGATGCTCGAGCTCACCCGCCCCGACATCAGGCTGTACCGGGTCAGTCACATGGGCGGGCATCGCTTCGCCCCGTCGGTCCTCACCCTCCCCGACGGGCGGATGTGGGCTCACCCCGCGGTCGACGACATCGTCGCCATCGTCGACCGAACCCTTCCGCCGGCCGACGTGGCCGAGCAGTGTCGTGGCTGGTGGGGGGCCCCCACCGGTGCCGCGCAGACCGCCGAGGTGGCGGTGTTCGAGACTCAACCATGGACCTGGGACCAACGGGTACGGCGCGTGAGCGTCGATGGCGATCGGGTGACCGTCGAGTCCGAGGGCGAGGCGTGGGTGGTCGAGGTGTCGGTCGATCGACTGGTGCCGACCATCGCGTGTCGAACCGAGGGGGGTCTTCCGGCCAAGGTCGCAGCCGAACTGTCGGCCCGCATCGTCGATCACCGGTTGCTCTAGACCATCGCCAACACCAGCCAGAAGGCGGTCATCCCGGCGGCCAGGGCCACCATGAGATTCCGGACCCTCCAGATGACGGCACCTGCGACGACCAGCCCGGCGACCTCGGCGAGGCTGAGCCCGGTGTTGGCCTGATCGGGGTCGGCGACCAGACTGACGACGAGAGCGGCGAGGACCGACGGGGCGACGTAGCGCAGCGCTTTCACGAACCATGGAGGCAACGTGCGACCGGCGAGGGCGAGAATCAACCCGGCCCGCATGAGATAGGTGACGGCGCCGACGCCGAAGACCACGGCGAGCCCGGTGCCGATGCTCATGACGCAGGCTCACGATCGGCGAGGAACCCGGCGATCACCCCACACAGTGCGCCCACGATCAGCCCGACCCGATTGGGCAGGGCGATGGTCGCGAAACAGACCGACGCCCCCACCACGGCGGCGATGAGGGCGGGACGGCGATCGATCGAGAGCACCACGAGGCCGAGGAACATCACCGCCGGTGCGTAGCCCAGCTGCCAGCTCGCCGGGATGAAGGACCCGAAGTACATCCCGATGCCGGTCACCAGCGACCACCCCGAGTAGAAGAAAACGCCGGTGGTCAGGTAGTAGCGGCGAAAGACATCGGGGTGGTATTCGACGTACTGCGTCGAGAGCGCAAACACCTGATCGATGAGCATGAACGGCGCCAGTCGACGGAACCAGCGTGGCTGTGCGGCGAAGACCGGCGCCATGGCGGCGGAGTACATGATGTGGCGGCTGTTGATGACGAGGGCGGCGGCGATCGCGGCCCACACCGATGCGGTGCCCACCAGGGTGACCAGGGCCAGCTGCGCGGCTCCGGCGAAGACGACCGGCGAGGTGAGCAGACCGATGCCGTCGGGCATCGGCGATTCGACGATGGCCAGCCCCAGCACGAAGCCGAACGGGATCGCCGGAATGAACAGGGGAACGATGTCGGTCACCGCGAGGCGTTGCACCCGTCGCAGTTCGGCAGAATCGGGCGGTGCCGCATCGATCACGCTGGCACGGTATCGGTGGCTACTCGCCGGTGGTGCCGTCGATCGCCTCGCGCAAGAGGTCGGCGTGGCCGTTGTGGCGGGCGGTCTCCTCGATCATGTGCACCATGATCCAGCGAAGGGTGAATGCCGCGCCGGAGCGATCGGGCTTCACCGACTCGACATCGAGCGAGTCGGCCTGGGCCAGGGCGGTCCGACTGCGCGCACACGCCGCCGCGTAGAGGTCGGTGAGCGTCTGGGGTTCGTCGTCGATGGCCGAGTGGAACTCCCAGTCGCGATCGTCGTCCCACGGCGCGCTTGCCCACGGCTCGACCGGAGCCAGGCCGAGGAACGTGTCGTTGAACCAGTGATCCTCGACCAGCGCCATGTGTTTCACGAGGCCGGCCAGGGTCAACGCCGAGGCCGCCGTGGTCTGCCCGAGCTCTGTCCGATCGAGGCCGGCCACCTTCTCGAGGAGCGTGGCGCGGTGGTAGTCGAGGAACGCGGCCAGCATCGTGCGCTCGTCGGCGGCCAGCGGTGGGTCGGTGCGGGTCATGGCGGAGACCTCAGAAGGGCAGACGGCCGGGGTTGAGTCGACCGGTGGGGTCGAACTGCGCCTTGATCCGTCGATTGAGCTCGAGCGCCATCGGATCGAGTGACCGTGCCGGCTGGACCCGGGTTCGGTGCACGGTGCCGACGCCGACCTCGGCCACGAAGGCGTCCTGGGCCGTGCCATCGAGGCCGGCCAGGGCGGCGGGGGTGAGCGACCAGCGGTGCTCCGGGAGCTCCGGCGGATGGTCGGTCGTCGCGAACCCTTCGCTCGCGATCGAGGCACCGTCGGAGGCGACGTCGCCCGGATGACCCTCGAGATGCACCCACGTGGTGGTGCCGTCGAACAGCACCGCCGATGCCGTCAACAATCGAGTCGGCAACGACCACGGCTCGACGCCATCGGCTCGCCGCCACTCCGACTCCGCGGGAATCGGTTGGGTGCGCAGTATGACCTCGGCCACCAGACCGAGCGTTCCGAGCGAGCCCACCAGCGCCCGGCACAGGTCGAATCCGCTCACGTTCTTCACCGTCGCGCCGCCGGCTTTCACGGTCTGGCCCTCGGCCCCCACGTACACCGCCTGGAGCAAGGCGTCCCGCACGTGACCGCGACCGAGTCGATGCAGCGACGACTCCCCCACCATCAGCGCGCCGCCGACGGTGCCACCCGGTCGCACGGGAAGCGCAGTGCGCTGCCGACGCTCGGCCAGTACTGCGTGCAGATCGCCGACCGAGGTCCCGGCGCCGACCCGCACGGTCATCTCCTCGGGCTGGTAGTCGACGATGCCGACCGGTGCCCGCAACACCCGCGCGTCGCCGTCGAGCGCGCCGCCGAGGTTCCAGCGGGTTCGGCCACCTCCTACGGCAACCGGTCCCGCCGGACCGACCTCCTCGGCGAAGGCATCGATGAACGTCGTCGCCGCGCTCACACCCACACCGACTTGGGCGCCGCCGTGAGCGCCTGGATGTCGGCGCAGCTGTGACCCGACGGCAACACCTTGCCCGGATTGGCCCGACAGAACGGGTCGAACGCCTGACGGAGTCGGTTCTGATGATCCAGGTCGGCCGCGGAGAACAGCAGTGTCATGTAGTCGCGCTTCTCGACACCGATCCCGTGTTCGCCCGACAAGGTGCCACCCACGGCGAGCGACGCCTTCACGATCTCGTCGCCCGCGGCGTGCACCCGGTCGTACACCCCCGGCTCGCGACCGTCGAAGGCGAGGATGGGATGCAGGTTGCCGTCACCGGCGTGGAACACGTTGAGCACCATCAGATCGTGGCGCTCGACGATGTCGTGGATGCGCTCGAGCATGTCGGGCAGGGCCCCGCGAGGCACGACGGTGTCGTGGAGGTAGTAGTCGGGCTTGATGCGGGCAATCGCGCCGAACGCCGTCTTGCGGCCCTTCCACAGCAGGGCCCGCTCCTCGTCGTCGGCTGCTTCGCGGACCGAGGTGGCCCCGCCGGCCCGGCCGATCTCGGCGATCCGAGTCGCCTGGGCCTCGACCCCCGCAGCCAGCCCGTCGACCTCGACCAGCAGTACTGCAGCGGCATCGGTGGGATATCCCGCGCCCACGAACGCCTCGACCGCAACGACGGTGTTCTGGTCCATCATCTCGAGCGCAGCGGGCACAATGCCCTCGGCGATCACCGCACCGACCACGGCGGCGCAGTCACGCACTTCGGCGAAGGCCAAGAGCAACGTGGCTACCGCCGGCCGGTCGGGGGTGAGGCGCACGGCGATGCGCGTGGCGATGCCCATCAGCCCCTCGCTCCCCACGAAACACCCGCGCAGGTCATAGCCGACCTGATCGGCGTCGAGGCCGCCGATCATCACGATCTGACCGTCGCTCAACACCACCTCGATGGCCAATACGTGACTGGTGGTGACGCCGTCGGCCAGGCAGTGCGGACCTCCGGAGTTGTTGGCGACGTTGCCGCCGATGGTGCACACCTGTTGGCTCGACGGGTCGGGGGCGAAGTGGAAGCCCAGCGGAGCCAGCTCACGGGTCAGGTCGAGGTTCACCACACCGGGCTCGACCCACGCCACCCGGTTGTCGGTGTCGATCTCGAGAATCCGGTTCATTCGCGTGGTGGAGATCACCACCGGCTCGCCCAGCGGAACGGTGCCGCCCGAGAGCCCGGTGCCCGCCCCCCGGGGCACGATGGCCCGGCCGTGCTCGGCGGCGACACGCACACATGCCTGGACATCGGCCGTGGACGTGGGGAAACACAGGGGACCGGCGGATCCTCCCGCGTAGATCGAAGCGTCCCGCGACGCAAGCGCACGGTGGGCCGAGTCGACCTGCACCTTCTCCACCCCGATGGCGTCGATGAGCGCCGCCGCACACGGCTCCTGCGATGGCGAGCGCTTGCGACCGAACATGATCAGAGTCTGGCATCTCGGCCGAGGGAAAACCCCACCACGGCGCCCCCATCGGGGTGGTTCCGGGCGAATGCCTCGCCACCGTGGTCGGCCGCGACCTGGGCCACGATGGCCAGACCGAGCCCCGATCCGGTGAGGGTGCGCGCCGTTTCGGCCCGGTAGAAGCGATCGAAGACGTGGGCGAGGTCGGCGTCGTCGATGCCGGGCCCGTGGTCCCGAACCTCGACCGTCGCGTCGCGCACATGAATCTCGATCGGCGTGGCGTCCGGACTGAACTTCGCCGCGTTGTCCACCAGGTTGTTGAGGGCGCGATCGACCCCTTCGGCGGCAGCGGTGACGAGACCGGAGCCCTCGGCGGCGACCTCGATGATGCGGCCGTGACGCTGTCGGCCCCGATCGGCGGCCCGCCCGGCCGCGACGACGAGGTCGACCTCGGTGCGGGGGACCGTCGCGGGTGACTGGTCGGTGGCCAGGTCGACCAGCTCTGCGACGAGCATGGTCAGCTCGCGCAGCTCCGATGAGGCGTTGGCCAACAGTCGGTCCCTCACGTCACCGTCGGGAATGCCGCGCTCGAGCACCTCGATGCTGGTGCGCAGACTGGTGAGGGGCGTGCGCAGTTCGTGACTGGCGTCCATCACCAACTGCTGCTGCTGGTCCTTGGATCGGCGCAGGGCCGCCATCATCGTGTTGAAGCTGGTGGCCAGCCGAGCCACTTCGTCGGTTCCCTCCACCGGAAGCGGCTCCGACAGGTCCTGGGTGCGGGCCACGTCCTCGGCCGCGGCCGTGACCCGTCGTACGGGACGAATGGCCCGGCCGGCGACCACCCACCCGATCAAGGCCGCCCCGGCCGCGCCGAGCAGGCCGCTCAACAGGAGCCGCCGGCGCACACCGGAGAGCACCTGCTGGTTCTCGGTGACGTCGCGACCGAGCTGGAGGGCCAGGTTGTCGACGAGGGGGGTCGTGAGCACGCGGTACTCGGCCCCGTCGACCACGACGGTGCGCAACGCTCGTTCGATTGCGCCCGTGGCCACGGCGAGGTCGAGGTCGTCGACGGGTAGCTCCACACCCCCCTCGGTGAAGATGATCCGGCCCTGGGGGCCGACCGCCTGGGTGACGGCGTCGAACTGGGTGAAGTCTCCGCCGGGCAGACGAATGGGTGGCCCTGTCCGCGGGCCGAGGGCCACGCGTCCCCCGCGGTCGGTGACCAGCAACCGGACCGCTTCACTGCGATCGGTGAGGAAGGCGTCGGTCTCGCCGCGCAGCTCGTTGGCGATGAACGTATTGGCCGCGACGCCGGCGACCAGGATCACGACCGCAACGATGCCGGCCAGTCCGAGCGCCCACTTGGTCCGCAGGCTCACGGCTTCTCCAGGAGGTATCCCACGCCACGGACGGTGCGGAGCACGCGCGGTTCGCCTCCGTACTCGAGCTTGCGACGCAGGTAGCTCACGTGGACGTCGAGCGACTTCGAGTTCGTCTCGAAGTCGTAGCCCCAGATCCGTTCGTAGATGACCTCGCGAGTCAACACGATGCCGGCGTTGTGCATGAACAGCTCGAGCAGGTCGAACTCGGTCTTGGTGAGGGCGAGGTCTCGACCATTGCGGGAGGCCGACCGGCTCTGGGCATCGAGCATCACCGCGCCGACGATCACCGGTCCGTCGGCGTCGACGACGCTGGTGCGTCGCAGTAGCGCGCGCAAGCGTGCGAGCAGCTCGTCGAGGGCAAAGGGCTTCACCAGGTAGTCGTCGGCCCCGGCATCGAGGCCGGCCACACGATCGGCAACGGTGTCGCGGGCGGTGAGCATGAGGATCGGCGTGCGATTGCCGCGAGCCCGGAGAGTCCGGGCCACCGACAGTCCGTCGACGTAGGGCATCGACACGTCGAGCACCAACACATCGGGTTCGGTCTCCACGACCGCCGTGAGCGCCTGGGCACCGTCGGAGGCGAAGCTCACCCGATAGCCGTCGAGTCCGATGGCCGCCTCGAGCGACTCACGCAACGCGCGGTCGTCCTCTGCCACCAACACGTGTGCTGGTTCATCGATCATGTCCGCCCCAGTCAAGCCCAAAACGCCCGATGTCGGGGACGGTGGCCGGTTTGACCGACCCTCGCCCCCGACACTCGGGCCGGATCTCAGTTGTCGAGGTCGCCCGGTCCGAAGCCGCCCGGGCCGAAGCCCTCGCCTCGGTGACCGTGCCGGCGCTCGAACCGTGGTCCGCCGAGGATCGGCTCGTCGCTGTTGACCCGCTCGGTGATGCGCTCGGTGAGCTCGGCGAGGCGCTCGTCGGCGGTCTCCTGGTCGATCCGACCGTCGACGACTGCCTGGTTGATGTGCTCGGTGGCCTCGGCCACCAGGGCGTCGATCAGCTCTTCGGCCGACGATCCGTTGGCCTCGGCCACGTCGGCCGCGCTGTCGCCGTTTCGGAAGCCCTCGACCCACGCCGAGGCGTCGATTCCGGTGATCTCGGCCAGATGCTCACCCGGCTGCGGGCGGGCGTCGAGGAGGGCGGCGATGACCGCATCGGCCTGCGACTGATCGATCGTGCCGTCATCGACGAGCGGGGCGAGGACATCGGCCAGGCGATCACCGGGCTGATGGCGGTCGGCTTCGTCGACCTCGACGGCGTCGTCCTGGGCGCCGGCGAAGGTGGGGGCGAACATCACCGCGCCCACTGCGCCGCCGCCGAGCAACGAGGCCGAGAGACCCAGGGCTGCCAGTGACTTCTTCATGAGAGTTCCTTTCGGGGGGATCTGTGGTGGTACGAGAACCACTGTGGGCCACCCAGGTAAAGGAATCATTAGGACGGCCGAAGGTTCAGGCCAGAAGACACACCGGCCGGACGTTCAGACGGCGGGATACCGGAGAGGGCCCCCGAAGGCCTCGGTGTCGGCCTCCTCGATGTCATCGCGAGACACGCCCAGCACGAACAGGATCGCATCGAGGTACGGCACGCTCACGGCCGTGTCGGCAACGTCGTTGACCACGCTCTTGGCGTTGAACGCGATCCCGAGGCCCGCGGCCGCCAACATGTCGAGGTCGTTGGCCCCGTCGCCGACGGCGACGGTCTGATCGAGGGGAACGCCTTCGACCTCCGCGATCGACCGCAGGAGCTCGGCCTTGCGGGCCCGATCGACCACCGGGCCGACGACCTTCCCCGTGATGACCCCGTCGACGATCTCGAGCTCGTTGGCGTACGCGTGATCGAGACCGAGCTCGACCCGGAGATCCTCGGTGAACACCGAGAAGCCACCGCTGACGATGGCGATACGGAAACCCAGTCGCTTGAGTGTTCGGACGAAGGTGCGCGCTCCGGGGGTGAGAGTGAGTCGGGTGCGGGCCCGGTCGATGATTGCCACCGAGGACCCACCCAGCAGACCAACCCGTTCGGTGAGTGCCTGGCCGAAATCGAGCTCACCGGCCATGGCCCGCTCGGTGATCGTGCGGCAGGCCTCTCCCACTCCCGCCTCCTCGGCCAACAGATCGATGACCTCGTTCTGGACCAGGGTGGAGTCGACATCGAGCACCACCAGGCGCTTGGCCCGGCGGCGCAGCCCCTCACGCTGGACGGCGACGTCGAGGTTCGGATCAAGGGCCGCGGCCTCCATGAGGTTGGTCCGGAGAATCTCGGGGTTGCCTCCCCGAACGATGAACTCGTAGCTGAAGACCGGGTACTTGGCCAGGCGCACGACCCGGTCGATGTTGCCCCCCGAATCGGTGACCGCCTGCGCGGCCGCCTTCAACGAGCCCGCCGAGAGTTCTCGACCCAGCACGGTGACGACATGTCCGACTGCACGCGGCGTCGATTCGTGGGACACGGCCTGGAAGTCGACGTCGAGGTCGTTCTTCCATCCGAACCACAGGAGGTCCTTCAACAGGTCGGCCCCGCGAGGAACATCGAGGGCCAGACCCAGGATGATGCGACCGCGCAGGGTGAGCTGCTCGACGTCTTGCACCCAAGCACCCGTTTTGGCCACCACCTCGAGCACTCCGGCGGTGATACCGGGCCGGTCCTGGCCCGTGACCCACACGAGAAAGGCTTGACCGTCGTGCTCGCGCTCGACGTGTGCCGTGGGCGCGGTCGGCTCGCTCATGGTGACGAACGGTACCGGCCCGCTAGCTTTCGGGGCGTGACCTTGCCGGAGATCTCCACGCCTGCGTTGTTGGTCGACAAGGCGGCCTTCGACCACAACGTCGCCACGATGGGAGCCCGTCGCCCCGGTGCCGCTCTGCGGCCCCACGTGAAGGCGTTCAAGTCGACCGACCTGGCCCAACTGCTGGCTGACGCGGGCCATCTCAACTTCTGCTGCGCAACCGTCCGGGAGATGGAGGGAATGGCGCTCGCCGGGCTCGGCCACGATCTGTTGCTGGCCAACGAAGTCGTCGATCCGGTGCGACTCCGACGCCTGGGAACCCTGGCCGAGACCGGCACCGCACGCGTCACTGTTGCCGTCGATTCCGAACCGACGGTGCGCGCGGCCGCAGCAGCCGGCGTCAAGGAGGTGCTGATCGACGTGTACATCGGTCTTCCCCGGTGCGGCTGCCCACCCGAGGAGGCGCCCCGATTGGCCGATCTGGCCCGCTCGCTCGGCGTGCACGTCCGAGGCGTCATGGGCTACGAGGGTCACCTGGTTCACGTGCACGATCGCGTCGAGCGAGCAGCGCGAGTGGCCGCCGACGTCGCCCCACTCGCCGTGGCTCACGAGGCGGTGGGTGGCGAACTCGTCTCCGGCGCCGGGACCGGCACCTTCGACCTCAACACGGTGGTCAACGAGGTCCAGGCCGGGAGCTACACGCTGATGGACGGCGAGTACGGCGAGCTTCCCGACCTTCCGTTCCGTCCCGCCCTCACCGTGCTCACCACCGTGATATCGGTGAATCGAACCGGAGGCTGGGCGGTGCTCGACGGTGGCCTCAAGGCGTTCGGCATGGACCAGGGGAACCCCACGTGCACCTTGGGCGACGTGCTGTACTGCTCCGATGAGCACACTGTCGTCTGCCCGTCGCCCGACGCCCCGCTCGCCGTGGGCCAGCGGGTCGCGCTCGCGCCCCGTCACATCGACCCGACCGTTGCGAAACACCCCCTGATGGTCGTGATCGACGACACCGGCACCGTGGTCGACGAGTGGCGGGTCGATCTTCGCGGTTGGCGCCTCGACGACGAGCGACAGCCGTGACCGCCAACGAGTCGTGGCGAAACTGGGCGGGCAATCAGCGCTCCACTCCGACGCTGGTGCATCACCCCGACGACGAAGTGGCCCTGGCGGCGGCCGTGTCGAACGCCGCAGCGCGGGGCGGACGGGTGAAGGTCGTCGGCTCCGGACATTCCTTCACGGGCATCTCCCGTCCCGACGACGTGATGATCGACCTCGGGCGCTACCAGCGGGTAGTGCGGGTCGACCGTCGTGCGAGCCGGGTCACGGTCCAGTCGGGCATCGTCCTTCGCTCCCTCAATCGGGCGCTCGACGCCGTTGGCCTGGCTCTGCCCAATCTCGGTGACATCGACGCGCAGACCGTCGCCGGGGCCATCAGCACCGGCACCCATGGCACCGGAGCCCGCTTCCAGTCGATCGCCGCCTCGGTCGTGTCGCTGCGCCTCGTGGCCGGTGACGGCAGCATCGTGATCGCGGCGCCCGACGAGAACCCCGCACTACTCGAGGTCGCTCGAGTCGGGTTGGGTGCGCTGGGCGTCATCTCCGAGGTCACCCTCCAGTGCGTGCCGGCCTTCTCCCTCCACGCGGTCGAGGAACCACGTCGGCTCGACGACGTCCTCGCCGGTTTCGACGAATGGGCCGACACCAGCGACCATGCCGAGTTCTTCTGGTTTCCCCACACCGACATCGCGGCCACCAAGACCAACACCCGGGTGGAGTTGCGCTCCGACACCCGCGTGAGATGGAAGCGGGCGCTCGACGAAGAGGTCGTGCAGAACGCGCTCTTCGGCACGGTGACCCGCCTCGGGACCCTTCGACCCTCGATGATTCCCGCGCTGGCCCGGACCGTCGTGAAGAACCTCGGTCGCTCCGAGTACACCGCACCCAGCCACGCCGTGTTCACCTCGCCACGCCGGATCCGGTTCAAGGAGATGGAGTACAACCTGCCCCGTTCGGCGCTCCCCGAGGCATTCGACCGTGTGCGGGGGCTGATCGACGACCTTCGGCATCCGGTGAGCTTCCCGATCGAGGTTCGCGTGCTCGGCGCCGACGACATCCCTCTGAGCCCCGCCTTCGATCGCGAGAGTGCCTACATCGCGGTTCACGTGCCCGTCCGAGAGCGGCACGAGCGGTACTTCGACGGCGTCGAGGCGATCATGAACGACTACGGCGGCCGGCCGCACTGGGGCAAGCTCCACGGGCAGACGGCGGCGACCCTGCGGTTCCGGTACCCGAAGTGGTCGTCCTTCGAGGCCCAACGCGAGCTGATCGATCCCGATCGACGGTTCACCAATCCCGAGCTGGCCCGAGTGCTCGGCGACTGAGGCATGCCCCGCGCCCGCTTCTCACCGAGCCCACCCGACGCGCCGCTGATCTCCGGATTCCAGCGGGTCCGAGACGCCCTCGACGTTCCCGAGACTTTCGCCGAGGAAGTGGTGGCCGAAGCCGACGCGGTCGCGGCGCGGGGTCCGGTCCATCCGCCTGGGGTACCCGAGCGCGATCCCGTCGACCATCGGGGCATCGAATTCGTCGCCATCGACCCACCGGGCAGTCTCGACATCGACCAGGCGTTCTCGGCCCGACGAACCAAGCACGGCTACCTGGTGCACTACGCCATTGCCGACCTCGGCTCCTTCGTCGCCCCGGGTGGCGCGATCGACGCCGAGGCACGCCGCCGCGGCCTCACGTTCTACAGCCCCGACCTGCGATCGTCGCTGCACCCCGAAGCACTCAACCACGGAGTCGCCAGTCTGGTGCCGGGCCAGGATCGCGCCGCGCTCGTGTGGTCCATCGGGCTGAACCACGACGGGTCGATCCACGATGCCACGGTCGAACGATCGATCGTCCGGAACCGTGAGGCGATCTCGTATCGCGAGGCCGCCGAGCGGCTGCTGCTCGTCGATGCCCCCCTGGAGCTGCGGTTGCTCCGGGAGATCGGTCGACTACGCCAGGAGTTGGAACGGCGCCGCCACGCCGTGAGCCTCCAGCTCCCGAGCCAGGAGATCGTGCGTGACGAACGCGGCTATCGCCTGGTCTACGCCGAGTCGCTGCCGATCGAGGGCTGGAACGCGCAGATATCACTGCTCACGGGCATGGCGGCTGCCGAGCTGATGGTCGAGGCCGGTGTCGGGGTTCTCCGCACTCTTCCCTCGCCGCCGCGTCAGACGCTGGCCGAGCTGCGCGCCGTTGCTGCCGGCCTGCGTGTCGGCTGGGATCGGCAGGTCGGATACGCCGAGCGGGTCCGCGAGCTCGATCCGTCCATACCCGACGAGGCTGCCCTCCTGTCGGCCGCGGCCCGTGGTCTGCGAGGTGCGGGCTATGCGAGCTTCGTCGACGGCGACCTCCCGGCTGACCCCGGCCACTCGGCCATCGCCTCCAACTACGCCCACGTCACCGCGCCGCTGCGACGCCTCGGTGACCGGTTCGCCAACGAGATCGTGCTGGCCGTCTGCGGTGACTATCCGCCGCCGGACTGGGTACTCGAGGCGCTGCCCGACATCCCCAAGCTCATGGGAAGGGCTCGTGATCGCGAGGGCCGCCTCGAACGGGGGTTGCTCGACTTCATGGAGGCCGCGGTGCTATCCGACCGGGTGGGCGACGAGCTCGACGCGGTGGTGTCGAGCCGACGCGACGACGACGTCACCGTGACCATCGCCGAACCGGCGGTGATCGCTCGGATCGCCGACGCCGGTGTCGAGCTCGGCCAACGACTCCGCGTTCGGGTGGCGGCCGCCGATCCGGCGCGATCCCACATCGAGCTCGTCCCGGTCTGAGCTCCGTGCGAGTTCTCGGCGTCGATGGGTGTCCCGGTGGTTGGGCCGTCGCCGAGCTCGACGTCGAACACGGCCAGGTGATCGCGATCCGCCGGGAGGACTCGATCGGCACGGTGATCGGCGCCGTCGCCGCCGATGAGGTCGCCGTGGCGGCCATCGACATGCCCATCGGCCTGCCCGACACCGGACCTCGAGCCTGTGACCGAGAGGCCCGACGGCTGCTCGGCCGGCGCGGGAGCTCGGTGTTCCCCACCCCCATGCGGGTGACCCTCGAGGCCGACGGCTACTCCCGGGCGTGTGAGCTCTCGTTCGCCGCCTGTGGCAAGAAGCTGTCGAAGCAGGCGTGGAATCTCGTGCCGAAGATCGCCGAAGTCGACCGCTCCCTCCCCGACGAGCTGACCGATCGGGTGGTCGAAGCCCACCCCGAGCTCGGCTTCCTGCGGCTGGTCGGTGCGGTCTTGGCGCCGAAGGCGTCGCCGGAGGGTCGTTCGGCGCGGGCCACGGCGCTGCGCTCGACGGTTTCTGCCGAGTTGCTCCTCGACGCCCCCGTTCCGATCGGTGATGCGCTCGACGCGTGCGTCAACGCGCTCACGGCGTGTCACGTGCACCTCGGATCGGGTCGCCGCCTCGGGTCGGGTCGCGACGGCACCGGCAAACCGATGCACATCTGGTGGTGAACGCGAGCGCGGCCGCCGACCTCCCGCCATGATGGAGATCCATGATTCATGATCTCTCACCGCTGGTCTCACCCCGTCTGGGGGTGTGGCCCGGCGACACGGTGGCCGAACGCGAAGTGCTGGCCGAGGTCGCCGAGGGCAACAACTACACACTGTCGACGCTGCGGGGCACCGTGCACCTCGGCACCCACATCGACGCTCCGTCGCACGTGCTGGCCGAGGGTGCCGCCATCCACGAGGTGCCCCTCGACGCCTACATCGGCCCGTGTCAGGTGCTGCACCTCGACGTCGAGCACGGGCAGGTGATCACGCCCGACGACCTCCCGGCCGACATCGAGGCCGAGCGGGTCCTGTTGGGGACCGGAACCTTCCCCGACCCGAACGAATGGAACACCGACTTCGCGTCGTGCGGCGCCGAGCTGATCGAGTTCCTCGCGGCGGCAGGGGTGGTGCTCGTCGGCATCGACACGCCGAGCGTCGACCTGTTCCACTCCAAGCCCCTGCCCAGCCATCATGCGGCCTTCGGGCACGGCATGGCGGTCCTCGAAGGGTTGGTGCTCACCGGAGTGCCCGACGGCGTCTACGAGCTGGTGGCGCTGCCGCTGAAGCTCCACGGCTTCGATGCCAGTCCGGTCAGGGCGATTCTGCGCACCCTTTCATGAGCTCCGCCGAGACCCCCAGCTTCTCGAAGCCGCACCACGACTGGCGAATCGGCCGGGCTCGGCGCTGGAAACGCCGAGCCCTCACGATCCCGGCAGCCCTGCTCACCGCGGTGCTCGTCTGGGTGCTGAGTCCGGTGCTCTTCGTGGTCGCCCTCGTCGCCGACCTGGCCGAGGGCTTCCGACGCAAGCGGTGGCTGCGCGTTCTGGGGTTCGTCATGGCGTACCTCGTGTTCGAGGTGTTCGCCATCGTCAGCGGCCTGGTTCTGTGGGTGTTCACCGGATTCGGCGTCTTCCTCCACCACGACTGGGCCCAGCGCCCGCACCGGTTCATCCAGGCACTGTGGGCTCGCTCGCTGCTGTTGTTCGTGACCACGTTCATGTCCACCAAGGTGCGCATCGAGGGCAACGAGTTGGCCTCTCCCGGGCCGGTGGTCGCCATGGCCCGCCACGTGAGCATGGGCGATGCCTTCGTGCCGGTCACCATCCTCGGCTGGAACAACAAGCTCGTCCTCCGGTACGTGCTGAAGGACGACCTGGTGTGGGTCCCGGCGATCGACATCTACGGTCATCGTCTCCCCAGCTACTTCGTCGACCGCACCCCCAAGAACCGTGACACCGAACTGGCGCCCATTCGGCGGCTGGCCGCCGGCATCGATCACAACACCGCCGGCGGCATCTTTCCCGAGGGAACCTTTCGCACGCCGAAGCGCTTCGAGCGGGCGATCGCCCGTATCGAACGCAGCGACCCCGAGCGGGCCGAACGCGTCGGTCGGTTGCGCCACCTCTTGCCGCCCCGACACGGCGGAACGCTGGCCATGCTCGAGGGTGCCCCCGACGCCGACGCCGTCATCATCGGTCACGTCGGGTTCGAGAAGTTCCACACCTTCGGCGAGATCCTCGCCCATCTCCCCTTCGACCACGATGTCGACGTGAAGGTCTGGCGAGTGCCCCGTAGCGAGATTCCCGAAAGTGAGGAGGACCAGATCGTGTGGCTCGACAATCAGTGGTTGCGCATGGACGAATGGATCGACGAACGGATGGCGACCCGTGTCGACCGGTGAGGTACTTCTCCTGGCCGGCGTGGTCGTGGCCGCCATCATGGTGACCACCTGGCTGATCAGCCTGCCCCTGCGCAACGCGAGCATCGTCGACATCACGTGGGGCCTCGGCTTCGTCGTTGTCGCCTGGGCAGTCCGCCTCGGCGCCGACGGCTACGTTCCCCGGCAGAACCTGCTCGTCGCCCTCACGAGCATCTGGGGTCTGCGTCTCGGCGGCTACCTCTGGTGGCGCAACCACGGCAAGGGGGAGGACTTCCGCTACCGCGCGATGCGCAAGAAGGCCGGCTCGTCGTTCCCACTGCGCAGCCTCGTCACGGTTTTCGCCCTCCAGGGGGTGATCATGTGGACGGTTTCGCTTCCCGTGCAGCTCGGCCAGGTCGATGAGAGCGGCGACGCCTGGCCGGTGTTCGCCGTCATCGGTACGGCGCTGTGGCTGGTCGGGATGGCCTTCGAGACCGGTGGCGACATCCAGCTCGCCCGGTTCAAGGCCGACCCCGCCAATCAGGGCCAACTGCTCACCACCGGACTCTGGGCCTGGACCCGTCACCCCAACTACTTCGGCGACTTCGCCGTGTGGTGGGGTATCGCCCTGGTGGCCTTCCCCCAGATGCCGGGGCCGATCGGTGTGATCGGTGCCGCCACGATCAGCTTCATGCTGGTGAAAGTGTCCGGGGTGGCGATGCTCGAACGCTCGCTCACGAAACGCAAGCCGGGATACGACGAGTACGTCGCCCGTACACCGGCGTTCCTCCCCCGACCGCCGCGCCGTTGAGCCCGGTCGGCGCGACACTGTTCACACGATGAGCCACGATCATCACCACGGACCCGGCCTGGCTCGGGCGGGAGCGCGTCATCGAAATCGCTTGATCCTCGCCTTCGTGCTGGTCGCCGTGTTCCTCGTTGTCCAGGCCGTGGCCGGCGTGCTCACCAACTCCCTTGCCCTGCTCTCCGACGCCGGCCACATGCTCACCGATGTCATCGGACTGGGAATGGCGCTCGCCGCGATCCAGCTGGCCTCGCGGTTCGAGAACCGCTCGGCGGCGACCACCTCGCCCCACACCTTCGGCCTCTACCGCCTGGAGATCCTCGCCGCCTTCGTGAATGCCCTGCTGTTGTTCGGCGTCGCCATCTGGGTCGTGATCGAGGCCCTCCGCCGGTTCGCCGACGAACCCGAGGTCCTCGGCACCCCGATGCTCGTCGTCGCGTCGATCGGTCTGGCCGTGAACCTGGTCGCGTTCCTGATCCTGCGCGAGGGCTCGAAGGAGTCGCTCAACATCCGGGGGGCCTACCTCGAGGTCCTCGCCGACACGGTCGGGTCCGTCGGCGTCATCATCGCCGCCGTGCTGCTCGAAACCTTCGGCTGGACCTGGATCGATCCCCTGGTCGCCGCCCTCATCGGCGTGTGGATACTTCCCCGGACGTTCGCTCTCGGACGCCAGGCGGTGCAGGTGCTGCTCCAGTCCGCGCCCGACCACATCGACCTCGATGCCCTCGCCGTCGAGCTGGCCGACATCGAGGGCGTGGTCGATGTCCACGATCTGCACGTGTGGACGCTCACGTCGGAGATGCACGCGGCCTCGGCCCATCTGGTGATCGACGAGCACACCGATGCTCATGCCGTGCTCGACCAGGCCCGCGTCCTGCTCGCCGACCGGTGCGACATCTCCCACGGCACCTTCCAGGTCGAACCCGACACCCACACCGGTTGTCAGGAACTGGCCTGGTGAACCCCGCCGAGGTCTCGCCATGGCGACTACTGTCGACCAGCACGCCGAACGAGGAGAGGCTCCATGATTCTGGCTGACTACGCCGACACCGGCTACAACGTCGTCCTGCTCTTGCACATCATCGCCGTGATCGTCGCACTGGCTCCTGTGGTCGTGCACCCGATCCTGTTCACCCTCGAACAACGTCGGGCCGACGGCGACATCGTGGCCCTGGCCGGCCGCGTGACCGGTCTCCCCTCCCGCATCTACACCATCGCGCTGGTGGTAGCGGGCGTGCTCGGCATCGGACTGATCTCCATGGGCGACCCCGTCATCGAGTGGGGTGACACGTGGGTCTGGCTCAGCGTCGTTCTCTGGCTCGCGCTCAACGGCGTCCTGCACGCCGTGATGTTGCCGGCCGAGCGGGCACTGGCCGGCGGCGACCGCACCGTCGTCGCCAAACTCGACAAGGTCGGCCCGGCCCTCACTGTCCTGGTGCTCGTGATTCTCTATCTCATGGTGCTCAAGCCCGGTGCCCCCGGCAGCTGAGGTCCCGGCGACCGACGCCGATCTGGTCGAGCTCGCCGCCCAGCTCGTCAGCCGGGCCGGTGAGCTCACCCTCGGGTACTTCCGCGCCGACGACCTCTTCGTCGACACGAAGGCCGACGGTTCGCCGGTCACCGCGGCCGACAAGGCGGCCGAGACCTTCCTTCGCGACGAGCTGTCCCGACGGTTTCCCGACGACTCGGTGGTGGGCGAGGAGTTCGGCACCACCACGGGTGGGTCGGGGCGCACCTGGTTGATCGACCCGATCGACGGCACCAAGGCGTTCGCCAAGGGTGTGCCCCTGTTCACGAACCTGCTGGCGCTCGTCGACGAGCACGGCCCGGCCATCGGTGCGGTGAACGCCCCGGCCGCGGGCGAGCTGCTCGTGGCCGGTCGGGGTCTCGGCGCCCACCACAACGGCAGCCGGTGCCACGTGAGCGATGTCGCCACGCTGGCCGAGGCGACGGCAACCACCAGTGGCTACGACTACTGGCCCGATCACCACGTGGCCGAGCTCAAGTCGAGCGGCGCCCGCATGGTCACCTGGGGCGACGGCTACGGCTACATCCTCGTGGCCACCGGACGAGCCGAAGCCATGATCGACCCGGGTCTGCACCCCTGGGACGTCGCCCCGATGAACGTGGTGATCCCCGAGGCGGGGGGAACGATCACCGACTTCGCCGGCACCGACCGCCCGAGCGAAGGAGACGTCGTCGCCACGAACGGTCTCGTCCACGAAGAGGTCCTGGCCCTTCTGGTCTGAAAACGTATGAACCCGCCGCCGAAAGGCGACGGGTTCAGTTCGGATAGGGCGAGGCTGCGTCGGTTGACGGACCGAGCGATTCACGCCAGTTCGCGAGGGCCGGCAGCCGTGCGCAGCTCGCCCGGACGGACTCAGACGGCAGTCATCAACTCCACAACCGACGTGAAGTCGATTCGGTCGGTCGCCGCCGTGCGGTCGGCGATGCCGTCGACATAGGCGGCCCGGCGCCGCTCCTTGATCGAGGTCGGGTCGGGTGAGCGCCCCTCGTACTGAGCCTCGATGCCGTCCTTCAACATGGCCAGCGCCTCGGAGCGAACCTGGGAGATCCGGCTCTCGGTCACGCCGAGGAAGCGGGCGAGATCCTGGCTGGTCCGGCCCTCGATGAAGTAACCGATGATCACGAGCCGGTGCCGTTCGGGCAGCAGGTCGATGGCGTCGCGCAGGTAGGTGTGCAGCTCGCGCTGCTCGAGCTCGGCGCTGGGTTCGCTGTTCTCGGCCGGGTCGGCGATGACGTCGGACAGCATCAGGTTCTCGTTGTCGCCACCGTGCACCTGGTGCTCGAGGGCCAACACGACGGACTTGTGCATGCGGCTCTTGATCTTGGCCAGCTCGGCGGTCGACATGCCGAGGGCCTCGGCGGTCTCGACCGATGAAGGGGCACGACCGAGGTCACCGAACAGCTTGGTCTCCACCTTCTCGAGCTCGCGCCCGAGTTGGCGAATCGAACGGGGTGCCCAGTCGGCGGCCCGGACCGAGTCGAGGATCGCGCCACGGATGCGCTGAGCGGCGAACCGCTTGAACGGAACTCCCCGTGACTCGTCGTAGCGCTGCGCCGCTTCCACCAGCCCGAGCGCACCGGCCCGGGAGAGTTCTTCACGATCCACATGTCGGGGGAATCGCACAGCCACCTGGAACACCACGTGCTTCACCAGCTCGAGGTTGTCTTCGATCAGCTGCGACAGCTCGCTCGGCATTTCGTTGCCCATGTCGCTTCCTTCGCACTCGTTCGCTTCCGTACTAGGTCGGCTGACCCAGCGGGAACGTCTTCGTCGCGTTCACGAAGAACCTTGAGCAGAAATCGGCGTTTTGGGGGATATACCCAGCAGATCGGTTCGGTTCCAGGCTTTTCGAGGTCAGCTCGCGCCCACGAATTCACGGGCAACGAGCCCCGCATCGCGACACATGGCGAGGAACCCAGATGGGTCGACCAGCCCAGCGAGCGGCACCGCGCCGGGTTCCCTGCCATCGCGCGTCAGCGCCCGCACCGACATCATCGCGACGACGGCGGTCGCCTCACTGGGAGCCGCCGTGGCTGCGGCCACCACGATCGCATACTCAGGCCCCTGCCGACCGCGGAGCTCGACGCGCACGGCGCCCAGACCACCGTCGGGATGGGGCGGCGTGAGCATCGGCAGCCGGGCAGTGAGACGATCGCGCCGAGTGGCCGACATGCGGGCGGTGACGCGCTCGACCCCCGGAAACAGCGGGACCAGCAGCATTGGATCAGGCAGCGCGGCGCGGTAGCAGTCCCGCCCGCCGATCGGTTCGGGAAACCAGAACAGCTCGCGACCGCTTCCCCCCGCCCGGGGCACCCACGCACCGTCGCGGTAGTCGAGCCCCGACCCGCCGAGCGCCCGATGGTGTTGGCGCGCGCACCACGGTCCGCCGGTGCCGACCTTGGCGATGTGGATCTCGCGGGTCTGGCTGAAGGATTCCGAGAGGAAGCGGGCGAGCACGCCGGTGAATCCCGGCGCGAAACCGGCTCCGACCGCCACGACGGCGTGGCGCTCGCGGGCCTCGGCATCGAGGTCGAGCAGCCCGCGCACGTCCTCGAGGCTGTCGGCCACCGACACCACCAGCGGAGCGTGGCGCATGGCCTCGCGCGGCGATCGCGGCGTGTCTCCCCCACCGGGTGGCGATGACGATCGCGTCGAACCGGCCGTCGAGGCGTGTGGCCCCTCGGGCTCGCGAGCCGAACTCGGCGGCCAGGGTCGCCGACCGATGCCGGTCGACGAGGACCAACTCGTCGATGTCGCTCTCGCGGAGGAGCCGAACGAGCTGGGACCCCACGGCACCGCAGCCGATGACGGCAAGTCGCATCAGTCGTCGAGGCCGCGCAGCTCGCGCCAGCCGCCCGTCTGGGGTGGGACACCACCCTTGCCTCGAACCCGAAGGATTCCTGCGATGAGCGCAGCCCCGCCTATGGCCGTGAGCACTCGACGGACCAGCTTCACCAGTGACACGCCTCGAATGTAACGGACCGCGGGCTCCGGGTCGCCACTTCGTCGATGGCGGCTCGGTCTGCGGTGTCTCTCTGCGTTCTCGTATCTGGGAGCAGTGGACCCAGGAGCCCTGCGGGAGTTCGTCACCGAGATCTGCCTCGCCGATTTAGGCTTGGCCGATGCAAGACAAGGAGAACTCGTGACGACCCCCGTGTCCCCGGCCGCCCGTCCTTGGTGGGCAGACGACACTGACGCCCTCGTCGCCGAGCTCGACACCAGTGCCACGGCCGGGCTCACCCCCGCCCAAGTCGCCGAGCGGCTCGAGAGGTACGGACCCAACGAACTCGAAGAGGCGGCCACCGTTCCGGCATGGCGCATCTTCGTGGCGCAGTTCGCCAACACCATGATCGTCGTCCTGCTGGTCGCCGCCGGGATCATGGTGACCATTGGCGAGCCAACCGATGCGATCGTGATCGGGGCCATTGTCATCCTGAATGCCGCCATCGGCTTCTTCCAGGAGTATCGGGCCGAGCAGGCAATGGCTGCTCTGCGTACGATGGCCGCCCCCACCGCCAGAGTGGTGCGCAACGGTGCCGAACTGACCATCACGGCCCCAGAGCTCGTCCCCGGTGACTTGATCGTCTTCGATGCGGGCGACGTCGTCGCCGCCGACACCCGCCTCATCGAGTGCCCCAACCTGCGAGTCAACGAATCCGCCCTCACCGGTGAATCCGTTCCCGTCGACAAGACACCAAACGTCATCACCGACGAGTCGGGTGAGCTGGTCGGCGATCGACGCAACATGGTTTTCAAGGGCACCGCCGTGGTCTACGGCCGTGCCCGCGGCATTGTCGTCGGCACCGGGATGGACACCGCGCTCGGGCAGATAGCCGGCCTGCTCCAGGCCCATCAGGCCCCGAGCACGCCTCTGCAGAAGCGTCTGGCCGTGCTCGGCCGCTGGCTCGCGGCTGCGGCCGTCTTGATCGCGATCATTGTGTTTGCGGTAGGTATCGCCCGTGGCGAGGACGTCGAGGAAATGTTCCTCGTTGCGGTCAGCCTGGCGGTGGCGGCGATCCCCGAGGCGCTTCCTGCCGTCGTCACCATCGGCCTGGCGATGGGCGCCCAGCGGATGATTCGCCACAACGCGCTGATCCGCAAGCTCCCGGCGGTGGAGACACTTGGTTCGGTGACGGTGATCTGTACCGACAAGACCGGGACCCTGACCGAGGGCCAGATGCTGGTCGAGAAGGTGTGGACACTCGACCAGGAGGGCGACGTCACCGGGTCCGGGTACGAGCCTTCCGGGGAGATCCGGGTAGACGGCGATCCGGCCGACGTCGCACCGGGAACCCCGCTGGCGAGAATGCTGACGGCGGCGGTGCTGTGCAACGACGCCGTGCTGGTGGCACCGTTGCAGGCCGGTGATGAGTGGGCTCTGGTCGGAGACCCGACCGAGGGTGCGCTGTTGGCTCTGGGCGCCAAAGCAGGTTTCGAACGCGAACAAGTCAATGCCGATTTTCCCCGAACAGCGGAGATCCCGTTCGACTCGGAACGCAAACGCATGGTGACGATCCATCGCAACGACAACGGAAGCAAAGGCCTGATTGCCACCAAAGGAGCGATCGAGGCCACCATCGACGCCGTCGAGGCGGTGGCCTCGCAGGCGGGTGATCGCGACCTGACTCCGCAGCTACGGACCGAGGTGCTCGATCGGGCCGCCGAGTTCGCCGCCGAGGGCTACCGAGTGTTGGCGATCGCGGGGCGATCCGTGGACGACGGCGCCCTCGGTGACGTGCTCGAGTCGGAACAGGACCTCGTCCTCTACGGTCTGGCCGCCATGGCCGATCCGCCGCGTCCCGAGTCGCACGCGGCCGTGGCGGCCTGTCGCGCCGCGGGGATCACCCCGGTGATGATCACCGGTGACCACCCGGCCACGGCGAGGGCCATTGCCGCACGACTCGGCATTCTCGACTGCGACAAGCAGGTGATGACGGGCGTCCAACTCGCCTCCGAGTCAGTCGTAGAACTCGTGGACGAAGTGAACGAGATCGCCGTCTACGCCAGGACCTCGCCGGAGCAGAAGCTCGACATCGTGCAGGCCTGGAAAAAGCGCGGCGACATCGTTGCAATGACCGGCGACGGGGTCAACGATGCGCCGGCGTTGCGAACCGCCGACATCGGCGTTGCGATGGGAGTGGCGGGGACCGAGGTGGCCAAGGAAGCCGCCGACATGGTGCTCACGGACGACAACTTCTCCTCCATCGTCACGGCGGTCGGCGAGGGCCGTCGCATCTACGACAACATCAGGCGATTTGTCCGCTACACGCTCACCTCGAACGCCGGCGAGATCTGGGTGATGTTCCTCGGCCCGTTCGTTGGGTTGGCGATTCCGCTGCTGCCGGTGCAAATCCTGTGGATCAACCTGGTCACGGACGGATTCCCTGGTCTCGCCCTCGGCGTAGAAGCGGCCGAACCCGACGTGATGGAACGCAAGCCCCGTCCCCCCGACGAGAGCATCTTCGCCCGCGGAGTGTGGCAGCAGGTCGTCTTCATCGGGCTGCTGATGGGCTTCTTCACTCTTGGCCTCGGGATATGGGCAGAGGCGACCGATCGTCCCTGGCAGACGATGATCTTCACCACGCTCGCCCTGCTCCAACTTGGCAACGCCCTGGCCATCCGATCGGAGCGAGAGTCGTTCTTCGCGCTCGGGCCCAACAGCAACAAGCCGCTGCTGTGGACCGTGATCGTGACGGCCGCCATTCAGATCCTCATCATCTACTGGGCACCACTCCAGAGGCTGCTCCACACCGAATCCCTTTCGGCGGCCGAGCTCGGCATCGTGCTGGTGGTCTCCACCGGGGTGTTCTGGACAGTCGAAATCGAGAAGCTGGTGCGGCGCAGGATGGAAGTGCGGTCCGGCTGAGAGCGCCGTGCCGGCGACCCGGACCGAAGTCGTGAGCTGATCGAGATCCGCAAGCTCATGATTCGCATCAGCGCGAAGTGACGTTGGCCTCTTTCGACTCGGCCTCGACCAGCGTGAGATGAGGGTGGAGGAGTTTTTTGAAAGGAGTGAGATACATGGGCAACACCAAGACGGCAGACAGCAAAGGTGCTGTCGCGGTAGAGACGCGCCGACCCGACGTGACCCCGACGTGGATCGATCCATTCGATCGACTCGGACTGAGCGATTGGCTCAGCCGCTGGCCGGCACGCTTCGGCGCCCACTGGCCCGAGCGGATGATCGGTGATCTCCACGACATCAAGGTCGAGGAGTACACCGAGGATGGCGATGTCGTGATTCGTGCCGAGATTCCCGGCGTCGAACCCAAGGACATCGACATCAGCGTCGACCGTGGTCGGTTGGCCATACGGGCCGAGCGCGAACAACGCTTCGAGTCCGACGACGAGGGCTATCGGTCCGAGTTCCGGTACGGAGCCTTCGCCCGGATCGTCACACTGCCCGTCGATGCGAAGGTCGATGACATCGCGGCCTCGTACTCCGACGGCGTGCTCGAGGTTCGGGTACCGACCGAGGAGGTGCGACACACACCGAAGAGGATTCCGGTCACGAAGAACTGACCGGATCGGCGAGCCCGCGGGAGTCGTTCGGGTCGTGCTGGCGTGAGCATGGAACAACCGCAGCCGACCCGACCGTTTCTACGGGCTCGTCTCGTTCGAGCCCGCCGTTCTGAGGAGCGTCATGTCATCGAGACCACCTACGTGCCCGACCCTTCGATTCCTGGGGGGCGCCCGTACGGTCACCGGCAGCCGATTCCTCCTCGACCAACCCGCCACCGGCTCGAAGGGTGGCCACTTCCGTCTTCTCGTCGACTGCGGCCTCTTCCAGGGCCGCAGGGAGCTACGTCGAGCCAACTGGGCGCCGTTCCCGGTCGGTCCCGACACGATCGACGCGGTCGTCCTCACCCATGCTCACATCGATCACAGCGGCTACCTCCCGGCTCTCCATCGCAACGGGTTCCGCGGCCCGATTCACGCGACCCCCGACACGGTCGAACTGTGCCGAATTCTGTTGGCCGACGCCGCCCACCTCCAGGAGGAAGATGCCCGACACGCCAACCGGAAGGGCTACAGCAAGCACGAACCGGCGCTTCCCCTGTTCACCAGGGCCGACGCCCAGGAGGTGCTCTCGCAGTTCCGCCCCATCGACTATGACGCTGCCGAACGGCTCGGCCCCGGGGTGAGCATCACCCTGCAACCGGCCGGGCACATACTCGGATCGGCGTCGGTGCTCGTCGAGCTGGGCGACGAACCCGAGTCGGCGGGTCCTGGTCAGCGGCGATCTCGGCCGGCCGACCCACCCGTTGTTGCGGCCGGCCCCCGATCCTCCCGACGCCGACGTGGTCCTCGTCGAGTCGACCTACGGCGACCGTTTGCATGCACCGGCCGACGCCGAGATCGCCGAGCTCGTCCAGGCCATCACCGACACGGCCCGGCGAGGCGGAATGGTGGTGATTCCGGCGTTCGCCGTCGATCGCACCGAGGTGGTGCTGCACACGCTCTCCCAGCTCATGCACGACGGACGCATCCCCCGCCTACCGATCCATGTCGACAGCCCGATGGCGTTGCGCGTGCTCGACGTGTACCGCAGGGCGGCCGACACGGTGGATCCACAGCTCCGTGAAGCGGCCTGGCGGTCGATCGCCTTCGACTCCGGCCAGATCCACGAGTGTCCGACCACCGAGCAGTCGATCGAGCTCAACTCGCTCACCTACCCGTCGATCATCATCTCGGCGTCGGGCATGGCCACCGGCGGCCGGGTCCTGCACCACTTGGCCCGACTACTTCCCGATCCGAACAACTGCGTCCTGCTCACCGGCTTCCAGGCCGAGGGGACCCGGGGTCGTTCCCTTGGCGACGGTGCGACCAGCGTGAAGATGTTCGGTCGCTATGTGCCGGTGCGAGCGAGCGTGCACACGATCGAGGGGTTCTCGGTCCACGCCGACGCCATCGAGATCACCGACTGGCTCCGTCGAGCGCCCCGACCGCCGGACGTGTGCTACATCGTCCACGGCGGGCATGGAGCGAGCGAGGCCCTCGGGCGTCGCATCGAAGACGATCTGGGCTGGACCGCAGTGGTTCCCCGTCAAGGAGAGATCGTCCGCCTCGACTGATCACCATCCGCCCGGACCGAACGCTGCTAGAGCACGTCGACGATCTGCTGGGTGTCGTTGGCAAGGGTCCGTCCGGGCACGAGTCGCCAACCCCACCGTGCAGCGAACGTCCCACACCTCGCCCCCAGGTATCCGGATGCAGACGAACGCGTCGCCGTCCACGAGGGTCGAGGCCCAACCGGGGGTCAGCGAACCAGACGAGGGTTTCGGCGACTCGGGCGGAAAGATCGATGCGTAGGCCAACCGTGCAGAAGCGGCGTGCACCGACGCAATCGGCACCGCATCCATCAACGTCGCCCTCCGTATCTCGAAACGGCACATCCATGCCTCGGAACTCCAGAGCAGCGCGACTCGCGCCGAACAGGCCGCGTGAGGCGTCGGAGCGGCGGTGCAGCGCCGAGCCGTTTGGCGCAGTGAGCGCAGCGAACGAAGACCAGGCTCGGTGATGCAGCGCCGCTGCGACGCCGGACAGAAGACCCGTGGGGCTAGCAAGAGTCGAACTTGCGACCTCACCCTTATCAGGGGTGCGCTCTAACCAACTGAGCTATAGCCCCGTGCCACCCGAGGGGTGCACAGCCCGCAAACTCTATCGGGGCCCACTGCGACCGTCACCCCTGGCAGTGGCCCGGCTCGGGGGTCGTTTGGCTGCGGTTTTGGCCTGCGCGGCCTGCCGCCGAGCCTGCTGCGACGGGCGACCGGTGCGACGGGGACGGAATCGAGCCGACTCCTCCTCGATCACCGTGATGCGCAGACCGCCGGTGAGGTCGCTGATGAGATTGAACAACACGGCGAGCAACACGTTGAACGCGGTGCCGGCGATGACCAGGACGAATCCGCTGAGCGCCACCCCGCGAAAGATCCGCTCGGCGTTGATGGTGAACTCCTCGAGCGCAAAGAGCTCCCGGACGAAGTTCTCGATCTTCTCGATGGCGCCGGCGGACTCGGCGGCGCCCCACAGCATCACGCCGGCGATCATCAGGATGACCCACAGGCACAAATAGAAGATGATCGAGATCTTCAGCACCGACCACGGCTCGATGTGACGAACGATGCGTCGGACCCGGCGGGCCTGGAGACGAACCCGTCGCCGGCGCTCGCGACTGGGCAGATCACCGGCGCGCAGGGCGCGCTTGGGCGGTGGGGTCGAGACCGGAGGCACGACCAGGCTGTTCTCCGGGTTCGACGCCGGCGCGTTCTGGTCGAAAACCGACGGAGAGTCGACCGCCGGTGAGACGAAAACCGACTCGGCAGCACCATTGTCGGCGTCCTCGACCTCGGTCTCGTCGTGGTCATCGACGGCGGGAAACGTGCCGGTCAACGGCTCGGCTTCTTGCGACACAGTTCGAAGTGTACGGGATCGACCCCGGGCAACGGTTGGCATAGCCCCGAAGAAGGTCCGAATCGGGCGAGAACGGGCACGAACCACTCGGCCACGTCGATGGCCAGACCTTGCTCGTGAAGGGAGGTGCCGGGGGGCGCCACCGGATAGGGGTTCGCGAATCGGTGATCCCACAGCCACCGCTGCTCGGCACCGGACCGGTACCCCGAGACGATCGGTATCGACCGCCCCATGGCCGCCTCGGCGGTTCCGATGGCCGCAACGAGCGCAGGAGCGAGCCCACCGGCGGCGAGTGGAGAACGGCGGGCTGCGCCGACCCGCTCGACGGAGCCGATCCGCGCCGTGACGACGACGGCGCCTTCCGCCGCAGCGATCGAGACCTCGTCGGCGCCGTTCGACGTCGCGACGTCATCGGCAATGCCCGGCGACACCACCGCGGCCAGTGCCGTGGCGTCGGCAGCCGTCTGGGCGGCAGCGAGGCGGTGGGCGTGGGCACCCACCTGCACGACCACCCACAACACCCCCACGGCCGCGGCCATCAGCAACGCCGCGAGCGGCGCGGCCTGCCCCCTCTCGGTCGCACCGCCGACCCCGATTCCGTCCATGGCTCCTCCTCGACCGGTGTCGCAGGAGAAGTGGGGGTTCAGTCGTCGTCGACGCTCTCGACGGCGTCGACCGCGGCATCGGTGCCGGTCGCGTCGTCGTCGGAGTCCTCATCTTGATCGGCTTGGGTGACCGGCGCAAGGGCGGCAACTGACGCTCCGTCGGGCACGTTCATGACCCGAACCCCGGTCGCACCGCGACCCTGGACCGAGATGTCGGCGACCGCCATGCGGATGATGACCCCCGACGATGCGATCACGAACACCTGATCGGTGTCCCGCACGGCCAGCACGCCGGCGACCTCCTTGCGGGCGCCGGTCAACTTGATGCCGCGGACTCCGAGCCCGCCGCGACCCTTGGTGGGGTACTTGTCGACGGGTGTGCGCTTTCCGTAACCCGAGCTGGTGATGTGCAACAGCGAGGCGCCCTCTTCGGCCACCGCGGTGCCGATCACCTTGTCGTCGCCACGGAACTTCATCCCGATGACCCCGGCCGCGGATCGACCCATGGGCCGCACGTCACTCTCGGCGAAGCGGATGGTCTGACCGGCGCGAGACGACACGAGGATGTCGTCGTTGCCGCTCGTCGGCAGGACCGACACCAGTTCGTCGCCCTCGTTGAGCTTGATGGCGATGAAGCCGTCGCGCCGACTCTTGTCGTACTCGTTGAACTTGGTCTTCTTGACCCGCCCGAGTCGTGTGGTGAAGAACAGATAGCGGTTGGTCTCGTAATCGCGTGTGTCGATGACCGCCGCCACCGATTCGTCGGGATCGAGCTGGAGGAGGTTCACGATCGCCGTGCCCCGCGCCGTGCGGCTGGTCATGGGCACTTCATGGGCCTTGATCCGGTACACCTTGCCGAAGGTGGTGAAGAACAACAAGTAGGCGTGCGCGCTGGTGTGCGTGAGCTGCTTCACGTAGTCGCCATCACGGAGATTGGCGCCCGACACGCCTCGGCCCCCGCGGCCCTGTGTGCGGAACTCGTCGACCGAGACCGTCTTCACGTACCCGAGCGACGAGAGGGTGAAGACCAGCTCCTCGTCGTCGATGAGATCCTCGATGTCGAGAGCACCCGGATCGTGGGTGAGCACACTGATCCGCTCGGAGGCGAACTCGTCGCGGATCGCCACCATCTCGTCCTTGATGACCCAACGCAGCTTCACGTCGTCGCCGAGAATGGCCTCGAGTCCCTCGATGGTCTCGGCCAGCTTCGCCATCTCCTCGTCGAGCTCGGCCCGGCCCAGACGGGTGAGTCGACCCAACGGCAGATCGAGGATGTGGTTGGCCTGGATCTCGGTGAACTCGAAACCGGCGCCGGTGAGGCCCTCGCGAGCGTCGGCACGGTCGGCGGACCCACGGATGAGGGCGATGATGGCGTCGAGCATGTCGAGAGCCTTGAGCAGGCCTTCGACGATGTGGGCCCGAGCCTTCGCCTTGGCCAAGCGGAACTCCGAGCGACGGGTCACGACGTCGATCTGGTGATCGACATAGGCCACCAGCGCTTCGCGGAGGTTCAGCGTGCGCGGAATGCCGTCGACCAGGGCGACCATGTTCGCGGAGAACGTGGTCTGCAACGGGGTGTACTTGAACAGGTTGTTCAAGATCACCAGGGCCGGAGCGTCGCGCTTGAGGTCGAACACGAGCCGGGTCTTCCCCTTGGCCGACTCGTTCCGAATCGCACGAATACCGTCGAGATCGCCGCGGTCGACCATCTCGGCCGCCTTCTGGGCGATGGCGTCGACGTTGGTCTGATATGGAATCGCGGTGACCACGATCTGGGTGGGCCCCTGCCCCTCGGGCTCGACGATCTCGGCGTCGGCTCGCATGCGGATGGACCCACGGCCGGTGCGGTAGGCGTCCTCGATGCCGGCCCGGCCCAAGATCTTGCCACCGGTCGGGAAGTCGGGACCCTTCACGAAGGCCATGAGGTCGTCGGGGGTGGCGTCGGGGTTGTCGATGAGGTGCACGGTGGCATCGATCACCTCGCCGAGGTTGTGGGGCGGGATGTTGGTGGCCATCCCCACGGCGATGCCCTGCCCGCCACTGACGAGCAGGTTCGGGAAGCGACTGGGCAGCGCGACCGGCTCGACGCGCGAACCGTCGAAGTTGTCGGTGAAATCGACCGTGTCCTCGTCGATGCCGGCCAGCATCTGCATGGCCAGGGGTGACAGCCGACACTCGGTGTAGCGCATCGCGGCAGGAGGATCCGACGGCGAACCGAAGTTTCCGTGGGGTGAGATCAGCGGATGCCGCAGCGAGAAGTGCTGGCCGAGGCGTACGAGCGCGTCGTAGATGGCGGTATCGCCGTGCGGGTGGTACTTGCCCATCACGTCGCCGACCACCGTTGCGCACTTCACATGGCTGCGATCGGGACGAATGCCCTGGTCGTGCATGCTCCAAAGGATGCGACGGTGTACCGGCTTGAGCCCGTCACGAGCATCGGGAAGGGCTCGTGACACGATGACCGACATGGCGTAGTCGAGGAACGACTGCTCCATCTCCTCTTGGATCTCGATGGCCTCGATGGCGCCGCCGAGCGGCGCGTCGGGTGGTGGGGAATCGCTCATTCCTGATCCTCTCGCCGACTCAGATGTCGAGGAACCGCACGTCGGCGGCGTTGGTCTGGATGAAGTGCTTGCGCCGTTCGACGTCGTCGCCCATGAGTTTCGAGAACACCTCGTCGGCCACTGCCGCGTGCTCGACGTTCACCTGCAACAACGTGCGGGTGGCCGGGTTCATCGTGGTTTCCCAGAGCTCCACGGCGTCCATCTCGCCGAGACCCTTCAAGCGACCGAAGTCGGCCTTGTGATTCGGATTCTCGGCGAGGAATCGGCTCTTGGCCGCGTCGTCCTTGAGGTAGATCTTCTGCTTCGAGACCTCGGTGGAGTACAGCGGAGGCTGCGCGATGTACACGTACCCCTGCTCGACCAGGTCGCGGATCTGTCGGAAGAAGAACGTGAGCAACAACGTGCGGATGTGGCTGCCGTCGACGTCGGCATCGCAGAGGATGACGATCTTGTGATAGCGGGCCTTCTCGATCTCGAATTCCTCGCCCAGCCCGGCGCCGATGGCCTGGATGAGCGCCGCGACCTCGGTGTTGCGGAGCATTTTGTCGACGCGGGCTCGCTCGACGTTGAGGATCTTGCCCCGGATGGGCAGGATCGCCATAGTGCGCGGATCGCGGGCATCCTTGCCCGATCCGCCCGCCGAGTCGCCCTCGACGATGTACAGCTCGGACTCTCGCGGATCCTTCGAGGCACAGTCGGCCAGCTTGCCCGGCAGGCCGGCGCCGTCGAGAGCCGACTTCCGGCGGGTGGCGTCGCGGGCCGATCGCGCGGCAAGGCGGGCCCGGGCGGCGGCAACGCCCTTCTGCATGATGCGCTTGGCCTCGGAGGGATGTTCCTCGAGCCAGTGCTTCAGATGATCGTTGGTGGCCTTCTCGACCAGTGAACGGATCGACACGTTGCCGAGTTTGGACTTGGTCTGACCCTCGAACTGTGGGTCGCGCAGTCGCACCGAGATGATGGCGGTGAGGCCCTCGCGGATGTCCTCGCCGGCCAGGTTCTCCTCTTTCTCCTTGAGTAGACCTTTCTCGCGGGCGTAGTTGTTGGCCACTCGGGTGAGCGCGGTGCGAAAGCCCTGCTCGTGCATGCCACCTTCGATGGTGTTGATGCCGTTGGCAAAGCTGTGGATGCCGTCGGCGTTGTAGCCGGTGTTCCACTGGAAGGCGATCTCGACCTCACCGTCGGCCTCGTCGTCGATCGCCTCGAAGTAGCCGACCGTGGAGAACAGTGCCTCTTTCGTCTCGTTGACGTACCGGACGAAATCGACGATGCCACCGTCGTACTTGAACGAGACGGGCTCGGGATCTTTGCCTTCACGCTGGTCGACGACGACGATCTCGAGGCTCTTGTTCAAGAACGCCATCATCTGGAAGCGTTCGAGCAACGTCGCGGCCCGGAACTCGACACCCTCCTTGAACACGGTCGGGTCGGGCCAGAACCGAACGGTGGTGCCCGTGCGGTCATCGGGAGCGATCCCGATCTCGCCCAGCTTTCGGTCGGGTGCTCCGCCGTCGCGGTAGGACATGGCGTACCGCTTGCCGTCACGATCGATCTCGACCTCGAGCCGCGTGCTCAGAGCGTTCACCACCGAGACACCCACCCCGTGGAGGCCGCCTGACACCTTGTACCCCTCGCCACCGAACTTCCCGCCCGCATGCAGGATGGTGAGAACGACCTCGGCCGCCGTGAGCTCTTCGTACTGCGGGTGCTTGCCGACGGGAATGCCGCGACCGTTGTCGATCACCTCACAGCCGCCGTCGACGAGCAGCGTCACGTCGATGCGAGTGCAGTACCCGGCCATGGCCTCGTCGACCGCGTTGTCGACCACCTCGTACACCAGATGATGCAGGCCGGCGGGGCCGGTCGAACCGATGTACATACCCGGCCGTTTGCGAACGGCCTCGAGGCCTTCGAGTACCTGGATGTCACCTGCGTCATAGGACGCGGGCGACGCTTGATCAGCCATGAAAGTTGCTCTCGTTCCGACGACGATCGGCGATTTCGGGCCGAGGCGAGCGGGGTCGGAAAACGCTGGTCACCTGGGAAATCACAACTACGAGAGTCTACCAGGGAACAGGCGGGTTCCGAGGCATCATCGGCCCCTCACCGGGGCTCCACGCGCACCACGATCCCGGCCCCTCACCGGGGCTCCACGCGCACCACGATCCCGGTCACCGCACGGGGGCCGACGAGCGCATCGAGACGCTCGATGATCATGGGTTCGAGCAACCGGAGCTGCGTGCTCCAGGCGGGATCGTGGGCGGCCACCGTCAGATGGGTGTCCTTGAGCCCGATCGGTCGGCAGTTGGCCGCCACCCCATCGCCGACGATGTCGCTCCAGCGACCGAAGATCACGTTCAGTGCGTCGGCCGACGGCACTCCCATGGATCGAGCGACGCGGTCGAGGCCCTCACCCAGC
This sequence comes from uncultured Acidimicrobiales bacterium, assembly GCA_963787285.1. Classification (GTDB taxonomy): domain Bacteria; phylum Actinomycetota; class Acidimicrobiia; order Acidimicrobiales; family JAHEJN01; genus JAHEJN01. The sequence goes on from CAWBCM010000001.1 coordinate 41,952, forward strand.
GGCCGCGGTTCCGATCGTCCTCCGGTCGGCAGTGGTTCCCATGGCATGACTCAGTCTGACCCGAATGCGAGTGGCGTGCTCGCTCCGTCGCTCTCGAGTCGACCGACGGTGACGGAGATCGTCTGGTCCGGGGTGGCCCCGTCGGGAAGTGGACCGGCGGTCGAGATGAACACCTGACCGACGGGCAGAGACCGCAGAAGCGCCGCCGACCGACCAGGATCGAGCTCGGAGAAAACGTCGTCGAGCAACAGGATGGGGCTCGATCCGTGCACCTCGGTGAGGTGTTGGTGGGCGGCCAGCCGCAGAGCCAGGGCAACCGTCCGCTGCTCACCCTGTGAGGCTCGGTTCCGGGCCGCCATACCCTCCAGGACGAGCTCCAGGTCGTCGCGGTGCGGTCCCACGGTGGTGAGCCCTCGACGCACGTCGGCGACCCGAGCCTCGGCCAGTGTCACGGCCAGGCCCTCGGCGCGCCACGGTGGCCGGTAGGTCGCCTCGAGCTGGTCGAGGCTGCCACTGAGTCGCCGATACGCCTCCTGCAGCGTCGGACGCAACTCGTCGAGGGTCACCGCTCGCAGCTCGGCCCATCGCTCGCCCAGGTCCGTGAACTTGGCGTCCCACACCTCGAGGGTGGCCTCGGCGCTTGCGTCGAGACGACCGTGCACCCCCTTCAGCAAGGCGTTGCGCTGCCGGAGGACCTTGTCGAGATCGTCGCGCAGCTGGTCGTTGGCCACGTTGCGGCTCACCAGGAGGTCGTCGAGGAAGTCCCGACGGATCGACGGGCCGCCCTTGACCAACTCGAGGTCGTCGGGAGTGAACACCGACACCAACAGGAGCCCGAGCAGGTCACGGCGTCGGGAGAGTCGCTGCCGGTTCACCTGGACGCGACCGCGTCCTCGGCCGCCGAGCTCACATTCGATGAGGAGCTCGCGCTTCTCTCGGCGAGCCACTCCCCGAATGACGGCGGTATCGGCACCGTGGCGGACCATCACGTCGGGACTCACACCCCGCAGGGATCGAAGCGTGGCCAGATAGCCGATGGCCTCGAGCAGGTTGGTCTTTCCCTGACCGTTGGCGCCGGTTACCGCAACGAGACCCGGCGAGAAGGTGATATCGGCCTCGACGTACGAACGGAAGTCGCGCAGGGCCAGCTGCTCGACCTGCACGACCGCTACGACACCCGGACGGGCATCAACAGATACAGGAAGTCGTCGTCGCCGACCGAGCGCAGGACCGCGGGCTTCAGCGCATCGACGGTCTCGAGTCGGATCTCCTCGCCGGCGGAGACCTCGACCCCCGTGAGCAGGTACTCGGGGTTGAACGCCACCGTGAGCTCGAGCCCGTCGTAGGTGGCGTCCACGGCCTCATGCGCCTGCCCGACGTCCTGGGTCATGGCGATGAGCTCGAGCCCATCGGGGGTCATGGCCATACGCAGCGGCGTGCTCTCCTGGGCCAGGAGTCGGACCCGTCGAATCGCGTCCAGTAGCTCGCCACGAGACACCACCAGGTTGTTGGGGTGATTTTCGGGAATCAGACCGCGGTAGTTGGGGAAGTCCCCTTCGATCAGGCGCGTCGTGAGCACGGTCGTCCCGATGATGAACGACGCCTCGTTGTCACCGAGATGCAGGGTGATCTCCTCGGTGGTCCCGATGACCCGACCCAGCTCGGCCAGTGCTCGTGACGGCACGAGCACCTGTTGGCCCTCGGCGAGAATCGACGTGCCGGGGAGATCGCGTACGGCCAGGCGATACGAATCGGTGGCGACCAGGCGGAGGCCTTCGGCCTCGGCTGCCAGGAGCACACCGGTGAGGATGGGGCGCGAGTCGTCGGCGCTGGCCGCGGGGACGACCTGACGGAGGGCATCGGCGAGCGCCTTGGCATCGATGGTGACCGCATCGCCACTGGCCACACCGACTTGGGGGAACTCCTCGGCGGCGATCGTGCGGAGGGAGAAGTCGGACCGTCCCCCAGCGATCTGGACGTCGCCGTCGGCCAACTCGACGGTGACCGCGCCCGGTTCTATGGCCCGGACCACGTCGGCGACGAGCTTCGATGGAATGACCACGACGCCGTCGTCGGACCCGGCGACCTCGATCGTCGCCATGATGGTGAGGTCGAGATCGCTTCCGGTGATCGTGAGCGAGTTGCCCCGCAATTCCAGACGGAGCCCGGCAAGTACCGGGAGACTCCCACCGCGGCTGCTGACGGCCCGGCCCGCGGTTGCGAGAGCTTCGGCCAACACGTCGCGTTCACATCGGAACTTCACAGCTACTGTTCCTCTACTTTCTTGATAAACACTAGTTCTAGTAGTAGGCCTGTGGATCTGTGGAAAACCGACGTTTTCCCTGCTCAGACCCAATGTGGCCTTGTGGACGGCGAAACACCATGTTCACAGGGTCGCGTGAGGGACCGAGTGATGGTGGGGACAAGGTCGCCTCGCCCACAGGAGGCAAGGGGTTACCCACATGCACTGAGGACGACGGTGTGGACCACCGGTGGTCCACCCTCAGACCTCACCGTTCTTGATGGACTGGATCATGGCGGTGACCTGGTCGTAGATCTGTCGTCGTTCGGCCATCTGCTTGGAGATCTTGTCGACGGCGTGGATGACCGTGGTGTGGTCGCGGCCCCCGAACTCTCTCGCGATGGCCGGGTAGCTGAGGTCGGTGAGCTCACGGAAGACGTACATGGCGATCTGGCGCGCGGTCACCAGCGGCCGATGCCGTCGGGCACCCTGGATCTCCTCGAGGGTGAAACCGAACTTCTTCTGTGTGGCCTCGAGGATCAACTCGGGAGTGACGGGCCGCGGCTGGCGGGCGTCGACGATGTCGCGGAGAACGTCCTGGGCCAGATCGGCATCGAGGGGCTTGTTGGTGAGACTGGCATAGGCGCACACCCGGATGAGCGCTCCTTCGAGCTCTCGGATGTTCTCGGTGATGTGGGTGGCGATGAATTCGAGCACGTTGCGCGGCACCGGCACACCGGTGGATTCCGCTTTGCGGCTGAGGATGGCGAGGCGCGTCTCGAGGTCGGGCGGTTGGATGTCGGTGATGAGACCCATCTTGAACCGGCTGCGGAGCCGGTCTTCGAGGGTGGAGATCGCATCGGGAGGTCGGTCGGAGGAGATGACGATCTGACGATTGGCCTGATGGAGCGTGTTGAAGGTGTGGAAGAACTCCTCCTGGAGACCCTCCTTGCCCTCGATGAACTGGATGTCGTCGACCAGCAGGACGTCGATGTCGCGGTATTTGCGTTTGAAGTGTTGTCGGGTATTGGTGCGGATCGCGTCGACGAACTCGTTGAGGAAGGTCTCGGTGCTCACGTACTGAACGGAGTACTCCGGGTAGTTCTCGATCACATAGTGCCCGATGGCCTGGAGGAGGTGGGTCTTGCCCAGTCCGGCGTCGCCGTAGATGAAGAGCGGGTTGTAGGACTTCGCCGGCGTTTCGGCGACGGCGAGCGACGCCGCCTGTGCGAAGCGGTTGGACTGGCCGGTGACGAAGGTCTCGAAGGTGTACCGCGGGTTGAGCGACCCCTCGATGACCGGGCCGCCGGCGCTGGCCGATGGCCGATCGTCGACCACCACTTCGGGCTCGACGAGCGCAGCGATGTCGTCTTCGCGGGCACCGAACTCCGGGCGCACGTCGATGACCAGATCGAGGTGGGCCGCCCCGGCGGTCGACGAGCGCGTCGCGCACCAGGCTGAGGTAGCGCCCTTCGACTCGTTCCTTCACGATGGCATTCGGTACCGACAACACGAGCGTTTCGTCGACGACCCCGATGGGCTGGGCGTTGTTGAAGGTCGACTGCCAGACCGCGTCGGAGACCTCGGCTCGAATGGTTGCTGCGCACGACTGCCACACAGTTCCGGGATCGATGTCGTTCACAAAGGGCATCCTGACTGCAGCGCGACGGCCGAAGACAGCCAAGCTACGGGACGTCGACGGCATCCACAACAGCGTCCACACGTGTGGAAAACTTCGGGTCTGCTCGTCATGGAGTCTTTCCTGCCGTACCCGGAACTCGTCGCGCTTTGACCACGGTGTGGGGTCGTTCACGAGCGAAGAGGTGAGGACTCGGGAACCTAGCACCCGATCTGCGGAGGCGCCAGCCCGACGGGCAACGCTCGTTTGCCCAGTTCAGATGGTGTTTTCGGTCACTCCTCCGTTGCCCCGGTCTCGCGTTCGCCCGGCGATGATCGCGGTGGCGTTGCGGTCGACGACAAGGGGCTCTAGCGTTGCATCGTTCTCTGCACAGGAGACATCGACGCTTGTGAACTCGTGAACGGCGGCCGGGTCGTAGCCCGGTCCCCGAACCACCACCGGTATCGAGGTCTTCATCGGGCTCTCGATTTCGAACCCGCTCCCCCTAGAGGAAACCCATTGTGAAGCGCACCTATCAGCCCAACGTCCGCAAACGGGCGAAGAAGCACGGCTTTCGGCAACGCATGTCGACCCGAGCCGGTCGAGCCATCATCAAGGCTCGCCGCCAGCGGGGAAGGGCACGGCTGTCGGCCTGATCGGTGGGATTCGGACGCGTTCGACGTTTCTCCGCTTCCGATCCGATGCCGTTCGCGTCCGCCATGGCTGGCTCCACCTCTCCTATCTCTCGCCGGCCGACGGCGACGACGTCGGTCTTGCCTTCGCGCTCACCCGCCACGTGGGTACCGCAGTGCGACGCAACCGCATTCGTCGCCAGATCCGGCACGTTTTCGCTGATCTCGTCGGTGCCGGCGACCCGCTCGTCGTGGCCGGGGACTACCTCGTGACGGTTCGCGACCCGCGAGCCGATCTGGATCACGACGAGATCGTGGCGACCGTCACCGGTGCCCTCGAGCGGCTCGAGGCCCGACGATGAGGTCGCCGCTCGCGTGGCTGTTCGATCGCAGCATCGCGCTGTACCAGGCCACGCGCGGCGGGAGACCCTCTCCTTGTCGTCATGTGCCGTCGTGTTCGGTCTATGGCCGTGAGGCCATCGCCACCCACGGCGCGATCAAGGGCGGATGGTTGACGCTTCGCCGGATCGGGCGCTGCAATCCGTGGGGATCCGAGGGGTATGACCCCGTTCCCGCCCGCCGCCCGCCCTCTGCTCCCCTATCGGCCGACCATTGGTGTGCTGACTCATGACCAGCGTTTTCGACGGACTGTTCGACTTCCTCGCCACCTTGTTGAACTTCTTCTTCACCCTGTGGCCGGCCAACATCGACTACGCGATGGCCATCGTCATGCTCACCCTGGTGGTGCTGCTCGTGTCGATGCCCCTCACGTTCAAGCAGACGAAGTCGATGATCGCAATGCAGCGTCTGCAGCCCGAGGTCAAGGCGCTCCAGGCTCAGCATCGCGACGATCGCGAGCGGCTCAACCAGGAGATGATGGCCCTCTATCAGGCCCACGGCGTGAACCCGCTCGGTGGTTGTCTACCCATGCTGGTCCAGTTGCCGCTGTTCCTGGTGCTGTTCAATGTGATTCGGGGCATCACTCGTCGGCTCACCGAGAGCGGTCTGGCCATGGGCTCCGCCGGCTTCGCACGGGGATTCGAGTCGGTGGCTCTCACCGAGGGCAATCCCACCGGTTTCACCGCCGTGCCCGTCGGTGACTTCGCTCCCCGGAACTTCAACCCGGCCTATCTCGATCACACCGACCGCATGTTCCAGGAGTTGGCCGAACGCAACGACATGCCCTCGTTCGGATTCGACCTGGCACGATCGGCGCGTGAGGCCATCGGCGACGGCTTCGGCACGTCGTGGCCCTACATCGTGTTGATCATCGTCGTGTTCATCACCTCGATGGTGCAGCAACGCCAGATCCGGGGCCGCCGCGACCCCGGGGCGGCCGTGAACAGCCAGCAAGAGCTGATCATGAAGATCCTCCCGTTCATGTTGCCGGTGTTCTCGTTCACCTTGGCCGCCGCCGTCACCCTCTACTTCGTCGTGTCGAACCTGTTCCGAGTCGGTCAGCAAGCGGTCATCACCCGCCAGTTCTACAGTGACGAGGCCAAGGCGGCCTCCGAGGCCAAGGTGGCCGAGATCAAAGTCAGTCGCACGACGTCCGACGCCAAGGCGACGGCGAAGACCAGCGACACCTCCGCCAAGACGGCCAAGTCCCGCTCGTCGGGTGGCGCCCATGGCACTCGTCGCCCCACCAGCCGGCCTCCGCGCCAGCGGCGCTCCAATGATCCCAAGAACCGACCGAGCCCCGCGAAGCGATCGAGCTCGGCGGGCAAGCCTGTCAAACCCCAGAAGAAGTCGACCGGACGAGTCACGCCCAAGAACGACACCGACTCGTCTCGGCGGCGGAGAGGAAAGTAGTCATGGAATGGGTCGAAACCACCGGAGACACCATCGAGGAGGCCCGGCGTCATGCGTTGGACGCGCTCGGGGTCCCGTTCGACGACGCCGAGATCGAGGTGCTCGAGGAGCCGAAGTCGTCGATGTTCGGCTTGCGCAAGACCACGGCGAGAGTGCGGGCTCGGGTTCGGCCCGTCCAGCCTCGGGCCAAGGCCGAGCGGCGTGACCGCAGCCGACGCAAGAACGGCGGAGGCCGATCCGGCCGCAGCGACGGCGGTGGACGCAAGAAGAGCGGCGACGGCGACGGCGGCCGCGGCCGCGGTGAGCGAGGAGGCGGTGGCACCGGCAGGGGTCGCAACGCCGACACCGACGCTCGGTCGTCGTCACCGAAGCAAAAGCCGAACACGACCGACCAAAAGCCGGCGAAATCGCCGAGAAACGGTGCCGATGCGCCGCAGAAGGAGCAGGCCCCGATGCCCGACGACAACGAAGAGATCATGGATGCCGCGGGTCAGGCGGCGGTGGTCGAGGAGTTCCTCGACGGACTGCTCGAGGCCTTCGGCGCCGAAGGCGATCTGGAATCGGTGGCCCTCGACGAAGAGACCTACGAGGTCCGCGCCCATGGCGGCGAGCTCGGGCTGCTGATCGGGCCCAAGGGGGCCACGATGCAGGCGGTCCAGGAGATCGCACGCACCGCGGTCCAGCAGGTAGCCGATGGTCAGTTGACCGGCCGGGTCCATATCGACATCGGCGGCTATCGGAACAAGCGCCGCGCCGCGCTGGCCGAATTCGCCACGCGGTTGGCCGAGTCGGTGCGAGAGAGCGGCCAGCCCAAGGTGCTCGAACCCATGCCGGCGACGGACCGCAAGGTCATTCACGACGCCGTGGCGGAGCTCGACGGGGTGATGTCGACGTCGGAAGGCTACGACGACCAACGCCACATCGTTCTGGCTCCAACCGACTGACCGGCGTGAGTCCGGAGGCGAGCAAGGCGCCTCCGCCGACGATTTCGGCCGCCCTGTGGCGTGAGCTCGAGTCGTCTCGGCAGTTGGGCCTGATCGGGCCGTCTCCCCTCGACGAGCATGTTCGCCACGCCATCGGGTACCTGGGCGCGGCCGGAGTCGTGCCCAGGGCGGTGGCCGACCTCGGGTCCGGCGGCGGTCTCCCGGCGCTGGTTTTGGCCGAGCGCTGGCCCGAGTGTCGGTTCACCTTGATCGACGTGCGGGAGCGGGCGATCGCCCGCCTCGACGTGATGGTCGCCCGTCTCGGATGGCATCATCGGGTCGACCCGTGGCTCGGCTCCGCCGAGTCGGCCGGGCGGCTGGAGGCGCTGCGGGGCGGCTTCGATCTGGTCACCGCTCGTGGGTTCGGTCCGCCGGCGATGACGGCCGAGTGTGCGGCGCCGCTGCTGCGGGTGGGCGGTCGACTGGTGGTGAGCGAACCCCCCACCGACGAGGGGCGCTGGCCGGAGGCGGCGCTCACTTTGCTGGCCCTGCGCCGGGTGGAGGAGACGGTGGGTCCGTACGCGGTTCTCGAGGCGACCGAGCCCTGTCCCGAGCGGTTTCCCCGCCGGTCGGGCCAGCCCCGGAACGCACCGCTCTGGTGAAGGTTTCACGTGAAACATGCGCACCGCGCAGCGGGCCGAACGGCCCCGCAGGTTTCACGTGAAACATCATCGCCGGGGGAGACCGACACCCAGGGGACCATCAAGGAATCGAGATCCGACACCGGGTAGGATCCCTGTCCGTGCAGCGCAAGCGCTACCGCATGTGGCCCGACTGCGGGACCGAAAGGGGATCAAGGTGAGCGTCACCGAGGGCCGAAAGCCCGAACTCGACACGGCGGATCCCGTGGTCAGCGAACAGATTGCGGCCCGGCCTTCCGAGACGCGGCCCGAGCTGCCCCGTGTCATTGCCATCGCCAACCAGAAGGGCGGGGTGGGCAAGACCACTACGACCATCAACCTCGGTGCCGCTCTGGCCGAGCTGGACTACCGGGTGCTGATCATCGACCTCGACCCACAAGCCAATGCCTCCACCGGTCTGGGCCTGGATCCCCGCACCCTCACCTCGTCGATGTACGACGTGTTGTTGCGCGATGTGCCCCTCGACGAGGTGATCGAGTCGACGGAGATGAAGAACCTCTTCGTGGGTCCGTCGAGCCTCGACCTGGCGGGTGCCGAGATCGAGTTGGTGCCGGCCTTCTCCCGGGAGCGCAAGCTCCGTCTGGCCGTCGACGAGGTGATCGACGACTACGACTACGTGCTCATCGATTGTCCACCCTCGCTCGGACTGATCACCATCAACGGCCTCACCGCGGCCCGGGAGGTGCTGGTGCCCATCCAGTGCGAGTACTACGCGCTGGAGGGGCTCGGCCAATTGCTGCGCAACATCGATCTCGTCCGCCGCAACCTGAATCCCGACCTGCACCTCTCGACGATCGTGTTGGTGATGTACGACGCCCGTACCAAACTCTCGGCCCAAGTGTCCGACGAGGTTCGCCAGCACTTCGGCGCCAAGGTGTGTCGCCAGGTCGTACCCCGCTCGGTCCGATTGTCCGAGGCCCCCTCGTTCGGCCAACCCATCACGGTGTTCGACAGCACCTCGCGTGGGGCGATCGCCTATCGAGGCATAGCCGAGGAGGTGTCGGGTGGCCCCGCGACGTAGCGGCCTCGGTCGTGGGCTCGGGGCGCTGATTCCCGGTGACGCCGCCGAGGGCGACGATGTCCCTACCGAGACGAGCGGCGCCGCCTATCGCGAGCTTCCGATCTCGGCGATTTCTCCCAACCGGTGGCAGCCTCGTGGGCAATTCGACGCGGCCAGCCTCGAGATCCTCGCGGCGTCCATTGCCGAGATCGGGGTCCTGCAACCGATACTGGTGCGAAACACCGGAGGTGACACCTACGAGCTCGTGGCCGGCGAGCGACGGTGGCGGGCCGCTCAGGTGGTGGGATTGGCCACCATCCCGGCCCTGGTACGCGAGGTCGGGGACCAGGGATCGCTCGAACAGGCCATCGTCGAGAACCTGCATCGCAGTGATCTCAATCCGCTGGAGGAAGCGGCCGGGTATCAGCACCTCATCGACGAGTTCGGGCTCACCCAGGACGCCGTTGCCACCCGCGTGGGGCGCAGCCGCTCCGCGGTCACGAATCTGTTGCGACTGTTTCAGCTGGCTCCCGCGGTGCAGGGACTGTTGGCCGACGGTGAGCTGAGCGCCGGCCACGGTCGGGCCCTGCTGATGGTCGAGGATTCCGCGCGGCAACTCCAGTTGGCCCGCCTCGCGGTCCGAGAAGGCATGTCGGTTCGTGAGCTCGAGCGTCGAGTGAAGGGCGAGCCGGGGGCGGGCCCCGATGCCTCGGGCCGGTCGGGGCAACCCCCGAAGGGGGAGACGCCTCCCCCCGCCCATCCTCCGGCTGCGCTGCTCGAGCTCGAGCGGCTCCTCGCCGCTCACCTCCAGACCACCGTCGACGTGGTCATGGGTGGGGGAAAGGGCCGGATCTCCGTCGAATTCGCCGATCTCGACGACCTCGAACGCATCTATCTAGCGATGGTCGACGGTTCCACCGCACCGGGATAGCCGAAGTGTCAGGTGGTGGGTGAGGGTCGCGCGTCCCTGGAGTCGACATTGATTGTCCACACCTGTGGGTAAACCTGTGCGTAGCTGCTCACGAAAGGTGGGAAATCCGCCACTTTTCGTGAGAATTCAGGGTTTTCAGGCCGACATCGGCCGCTGGAGCCATTCGACGATGGCATCGCCCAGCGCCAGGGCGAGTGACTCACCGAGCTCGTGGACCGTGGCGTCGGGACCGATTCGACAGGCGACGGCGGGCATTCGCGTTTCGCGAAGCACGGGAAGCCGCATTCCGTGCGGTGAGCCCACATCGAAACCGTATTTTGACACTTCATGTGACAATAGTGTGGCCAGGGTGCGGCCACCGCTGGACTCGTAGCCGTCGGTGGCGAAGTAGGCAACATGGCAGTCGCCGTCGGAGACGACCAGACCCACGTAGGCGGCGGCATCGTGGTCATTGGCGGCAGCGGCATGGGCCGAGCCGTCCGGATGATGGATGATGACCACATCGAGACCGCGCTCGGCGAGCGTGCGACCGAGCGTCTCGGTCAGTCCACCGAGGTCACCGAGGTCGCCTACCACGACCCGGGCCGGCGTGGTCGACAGCACCGGGCGGAGCAGCCGCTCGCGTTCGCGGACGCTGGCCACCGACGGTTGACCGGTGCGCGGGCCAACCCTCAACAGTTCGATGATGGTGTCACGACCGCACACGTTGTCGACCGGAAGCCCCACGTTCTGCTGGAACTCGCCCACCGCTCGCGCCGAATCGGGACCGAAGATGCCGTCGATGCGGCCGGCGTCGAACCCGAGCGACCCGAGGCGCCGTTGCAGCTCGGCGACATCCTCGCCGCGCAACATCGGTTGACGCAGGTAGAGGGGTCGTTCACCGAAGCCGAAGTCGGCCTCGAGCAGTGCCGTCCAGGTCTGGAACCCGCAGGCCCCGTCGGGAAGCAGCCCTCGGCTCGCCTGGAACGCGGTGACCTGGGCTTTGGTCTCGGGACCGAAGACGCCGCGCTGGTCCTCGGTGGTGATGAAACCCACCCGCCCGAGGCGTCGACGCAGCTGGAGGACGGCATCGCCGGAGTCGCCCTCGTGTAGCGGAAGTCCTTCGATGGAAATCGGACAGCTCCTCGTCGACCCGTTCGGCTGGCGTCGGTCACGCTAACAGCAAACCCCCGAGCGCAAGCTCGGAGGTCGGTACACCTCAGGGGCCTCGACGGCGGGCGATTCAGCCGATGAATTCACCGAGATCGTCGAGCAGCGCGGCCTTGCCCTTGGCGCCCACCATACGTTTGGCCGGGGCACCGTCGTTGAACACGATCAGCGTCGGAATGCTCATGACCTCGAACCGGCGAGCGATGTCGGGGGCATCGTCGACGTTGACCTTGGCAATGGCGACCTGGCCGTCGAGCTCGTCGGCCAGCTCCTCGAGAACCGGGGCGATCATCTTGCATGGTCCGCACCACTCGGCCCAGAAGTCGACGAGCACCGGACCGGCGGCGCTGCCGATCTTCTCATCGAAGGTCTCGGTGGTGAGATGGGTGATGCCTTCGGCCATGGGTTGTCCTTCCGGGTTCGGCGCTTCGCCGAACGAGATCTGGTGCTGCAACGCTATCGGACGGGCAGCAGGTACGGCAGCAGAAACCCGACCCGTCTGGTCGGTATTCCCGACGGGTTCAACCCTCGTTGGCCTCGAGCCATCGCTCGGCGTCGATGGCCGCCTGACAGCCCGATCCGGCCGCGGTGATCGCCTGTCGGTAGTAGTCGTCTTGTACGTCGCCGCACGCGAACACGCCTTCGACCGATGTCCGACTCGAGTCGGGTTCGGTGATGAGATAACCGTTGTCCTTCAGTGGGAGCTGACCCTCGAACAGCCAGGTGTTGGGCTTGTGGCCGATGGCGACGAACACGCCGGCAAAGGGCAGCTCTTCACGATGCCCGGTGACGGTGTCCTCGACGACCACGCCCGAGAGTTTGGTGTCGCCGCGGTACTCGACGACCGTGCTGTTCCAGCGGAACTCGATCTTGGGGTTGGCGAAGGCGCGGTCCTGCATGATCTTGCTGGCTCGCAGTTCGTCGCGCCGATGGATGACCGTGACCTTCGAGGCGAACTTGGTGAGGAAGGTCGCTTCCTCGAGGGCCGAGTCGCCGCCGCCGACCACGGCGATCTCGAGGTCGCGAAAGAAGAAGCCGTCGCAGGTGGCACAGGTCGAGAGGCCATGACCAACGAGCTCGTTCTCGTTCGGTAGTCCGAGCATGAGCGACTGCGCCCCCGTGGAGATGATGATGGTCTCTCCTCGGTGAGTGGGCTCGGGTGCTTCGGGGTCGCCGACCCAGACGCCGAATGGACGCGCCGACAGATCGACTCGCGAGGCCTTCACCGTGATCAGCTCGGCGCCGAAGCGTTGGGCCTGGCCGCGAAACATCTGCATCAGCTCGGGGCCCATGACCCCGTCGGGAAACCCGGGATAGTTCTCGACGTCGGTGGTCAACATGAGCTGGCCGCCGGGCTGATCGCTCGTCGACGAGGGTTCGCCTTCGAGCACGAGGGGTTCGAGGTTGGCCCGAGCGGCGTAGATGGCGGCGGTGAGCCCGGCGGGACCCGACCCGATGATGATGGTCTTGCGGACGTCGGCAGGCATGACGGCGAACTCCTGGAGGCAGCGATGACGGTGGACGAGAGGGGAACCCGGGGCTATTCCCGGAATCCGCCGGCCGCGCCTCGAGGGCGCCGAGTCCAACAGAGTAGGCCGGCCAGGGTGAACACGGCCCCGACCACCAGGTAGATGGGCCCGACCGACCCCGGAAACAGCTCGTCGAGGCCCCGCACCGATGCTGCGAGCATCAGCACGAGAGCGATGGGGGAAAGGAGCGCGATGACCAAGCCGTACACCACCGTGCGGGAGATGCCGATGGCCGGACCGGACGTCTTCAATCGGACCGTGTCGATGAGGTCGACGATTCGACTGGTGGCCTGCTCGGGCCAGTCGGGTGGCAGACCGGGGACGCCGGCGCCGCTGGGGCGTTCGATCTCGGTTGGCTCGGTGCTCGACATGGCGCAAGCCTATCCTCCGGGGTCCCCGCGATGCCGAGTCGACCTACCGCTCGATGATCGAGACCGGAACACACGCCGGAGCGTCGAGCTCGAAAATCGCCACGATCCGGGTGGTGGGACGGTCGGGTGCAAGGTAGGCAACCGCGCCGACCTCGAGGCCGCTCAGCGTCGTCTCGGTGGCTCCGATGACCTCGCCGTCGAGGCCGTCGATGAACGCGATCGTGCATGCCGGCAGGGGGGCCTCGGCGTCGAAGGCGGCGTCGTCGTCGGGCGACTCGATCCGGGCCAGCAGGACGTCGGCCAGGTCACCCGGGTCGGTCTGGGGTGGGAGAGCGACTCGAAGCGGCCCGGCGACCTCGGCGAGGGGAGCGGCCTCCTCGGCTGCGGCCGGCTCCTCGGCGGCCGGCTCGGAGGTCTCGCCCATCGCTTCGTCGGCCATCGCTTCGGCTTCGACCGGCGACTCGGACGCCGGTTCCTCGGCCGGCGCTTCGGTCGATTCGTCGGGCGAGCGGAGGTCGCCGTCGGCCGCGGAGTCGAGGACGGCATCGGATGCCTCGGCCGCAGCGTCGGCCGAGGCGACTGTCTCGTCGCGGTCCCCGGAGTCGCGGCTCAACAGGACCAGTGAGCCGGCCAACATGAACACGGCGATGACGGCCGCGATCGACGCGAGCCGCATCGCGCGCGCCGACCGACCCTGATGGGTTGCCAGAGAGGTGACGTTGGCGGCCGTGCTCGATGCTCGCAATGCGGCCGAGACGGCCTGGTCACGGTGACCGTCGGGGGGTGGGCCGACCGGCGCGGCGACCGCATCGCGCACGGAGCGAAGAGTGGCGGCCCGGGCGGTGAGGTCGGCCGACTGCTCGACTCGCGCCACCTCGTCGGCGGTGGCTTCACCGTCGAGATAGGCCGAGACGAGCTCGTCGAGTGTGGGGTCGTCGTTCATGAGGAATCGGGGGTAGGACGCTCGACGGCAGGGTCGTGGTTCCCGAGCGATTCGGCAAGACGGGCGCGGCCGCGGGCGATGCGCGACCGAACGGTGCCGGCGGGGATGGCGAGAGCCTCGGCGATCTCGGCGTAGTCCATGCCGAGCTGGTCGCGCAGGACGATCGGGGCGAGGAACTCCTCGGGGAGCGCGGCCAGTGCGTCGTCGATGGCCATTCGATCGACGACACCGGTATCGAAGGCGGGGGAGTGGTCGGCCTCGACCGCAGGATGGTCGGGAAGTCCGGGCACGGCGCGGCGACCACGTCGGCGCAACTCGTCGAGACAGGCATTGGTGGCGACTCGGTACAGCCAAGTGGTGAACTTCGAGCGGCCGTCGAAGCGGTCGATGCGGCGGGCGATCGTGATGAGGGCCTCCTGCGTGGCGTCGGCCGCGTCGGCGTCGTTGCCCGCCATGCGCCGACAGATCGACCAGACGCGGTCGTAGTGACGACGAAGCAGCGCATCGAGCGCGGCCTGGTCACCGTCTCGTGCCGCTTCGGCGAGCGCAAGGTCGCTGACCTCGGGACTGATGCGTGGAGCGTAGTTTCCTGCCGAGGTTCAGCCGGGGAGTAGGGCGATCTCGGCGATAGCGGCGCGAACAGGAGCGGGACCCTCGCCCAGGTCGGTGATCCAGATCAGCATCGCTCGGGCCGTGACGTCCCCGAGCTCGACGCGCAGGCTCCCGTTGATGCCGGTCTGGGCGACAACGGCGGGTCCCCAACCGGCTCTGGTGTCGGGAACATCGGTGGCCAGGTAGAACTCTGCGGCCCAGCCCTGGGTGGGACTCTCGACGGTCACTGCGCCGATGGTCACGGCCTGGTCGAGCTCGATCACGACGCCGACGCCGGCCTTGAGCCCTCCGAGATCGCGTGAGTCGTAGCCCTCCGTGGTCCAGCTGGTGGCAGTGTCGCCGTCGACGGTGAGGGCCACGTCGGCATCGTTCTCGCCGGGGACGCCGGTTCCTTCCGGGTCGAAGGTGGTCACCGCAACGATGCGCGGCTCGGTCGCCGGGTCGTCGGTGGCCTCGGCCTCGACGGGCGCCTCGGAGGTGTCTCGGGCTCCGGGTGCCGGGGTGGCCTCCTCGAGCCCGACGGCCTCGCGGGCTCGGGTCACCGCGCTTCGGCCGACGTCGGTGGTGCCGATCAGCGCGCCGGCCACGGCCAATGCCACGGCGATCGCCACGATGAGAACGGTCGGAACGATCCAGCGCCGCTCGCTGGCCAGCAGCGCCGCCGGTGGCTCCACCGCCACCAGAGCCGTCGAGTCGACCGGTGCCTCGGTGAGGACCGTGGCGTCGTCGGCCGCGAGCAGCGCGGCCCGCAGTTCGGCCGCTGACGCGTAGCGATCGTCGGGGTTGCGAGCCATGGCCCGATGCACCACCGCATCGAGGGACGGGGGAACGGTTCCCCGGGAGCTCCGAACGCGCGGCGGACTCTGATGCAGTCGGGCCAGGGCGACGGCGAGGTTGGTGTCGCCGGAGAAGGGCGCTTGGCCGGTGAGGCACTCGTAGAGCACGACGCCGAGGCTGTAGACGTCGGCGCGCCCGTCGACGGGTCCACCCTCGACCTGTTCGGGAGCGAGGTACTTCGCGGTGCCGATCAGGGTGCCGTGGTCGGTCAGGTCCTGCCCTGCTTCAGGCTTGGCGATGCCGAAATCGGTGACCTTCATGCGCCGGTCGTCGACGAGCATGATGTTGCCGGGCTTGATGTCTCGGTGTACCAGTCCGGCCTGGTGGGCGGCATGAATGGCCTCGGCGACCTGGGCCCCGAGGTCGCGGGCGAGCTCGGGCGACAGCGAACCGTGCTCGTCGAGGAACGCCCGCAGATCGACACCTTCGAGCAGCTCCATCACGATGGCTTCGACGCCGGGTTCGGTCACCGTGTCGAAGATCGACACGATGCCCGGATGGGAGAGACGGGCGGCGAGGCGGGCCTCGGATCGGAAGCGTTCGAGGAAGACCGGGTCGTCGGCCAGATGCCGATGGAGCACCTTCACCGCGACGCGGCGACCGAGCACACCGTCGTCGGCCTCCCAGACCTGCGCCATCCCGCCCATTGCGAGCGGCTCGATCAGCCGATAGCGACCGGCGAGCAGCCGGCCGGCGGTCACCGATTCGGCATGTCGGTCGGAGTTGGGGGCAACAGGGTCGATGCGGCCACGTTAGAGCTCGGCCGGCGCCGGATGGGTCAGGCGGGCGTCGGCGACGTGTAGGCGATACCGACGATTCCCTGACCGCCGTGGGTCCCGATGACCGGACCGATCGTGCCCATACGGACGCGCTCGATGTCGATGAGGTCGCCCAGGCTGGCAACGAAGTCGTCGATGTCGGGCGCAGCGGCGTGGACGATAGCGAAGTTCTCCGCGTCGGGTACCTCGGCGATCTTGTCGCGCAGCCAAGCGAGCGCCCGCTTCCTCGTGCGTTGGCGTCCGGCCTCCTCGACCGCGCCGCTACTGAGATCGAGCAGCGGCTTGATGGCCAACATCGATCCCACGAGCGCTTTGGCTCCGCCCACTCGACCGCCCTTCTTCAGGTTCTCGAGGGTGTCGAGCACGCCGTACACGTGGGTTCGCTCGCGGAGATCCTCGACCAGGGCCACCACTTCGTCGGCCGACGCGCCGCCGGCGGCGGCTTCGGCGGCGAGCAGGACGATGGTGCCGAGCCCGGCGGTGATCGAGCGCGAGTCGACCACCCGGATGTCGAGCTCGTCGGCCATCGCATCGGCGGCGGCCTTGGCCGATTGCCCGGTGGCCGACAACTCGAACGAGAGGTTGATGCAGACGACCGCGGTGGCGCCCGCGTTCGCCATGGCTCGGAACTCCTGTTCGAACCGACCCGGCGACGGCGCCGAGGTCTCGGGCAGGCCGGCGAAGGACGCCATCTTGCGGTAGAAGGTGTCGGGGTCGAGTTGTTCGCGGTCGACGAACTCGTCGTCGCCGAAGCGGATGTTCAGCGGCACGACGCCGATACCGGCCGCCTCGCTCTGGGTGATGGTGAGATCACAGGCGCTGTCGGTCACGATGCGCACATTGGTCATGGGGAAGTCCTTCGTCGGTGCCAGGTTCAGACCGCCTGGGGAGTCGGCACGTTACCGGCCGAGTCGTCGTCGGCGACGATCAGTCGTTGGTTCGGTCGCCGACTTCTGCGGGTTCGCATCCACCAGACGAGCAGGAAGAGCAGCGCGATTCCGGCGATGACCAGCCCGACGCCGCTGAGCGCGGTGGAGCGGACGGTGACCCGAGTGGCGTCGAGGGTGATGCCTCGGTCGGGGGAGGAGATGGTGAGGTCGAGAACGGAGTCGCCGGAGGTCCGGGCCGCGACATCGAGGGAGATCTCGTGCACGCCGGGTGGGATGTCGACGATCACGGTCTCGCCGTCGGGGAACTCGAGCTTCTCACTGCTCATCGACACCAGGACCGAAACCGGGCGGCCGGTGCCGTTCTCGATCAGGACCGGGACCGCTCCTTCGCGTGCCGCGAAGGTGATGCGGCGCGGCGGGTCGATGAGACGAATCGCCGCCGTCGAGCGGCCGACCTCGGCGGTGATGGACCGGAGGTACTGGTCGGACTGGGTGGTCGAGAGGTCGGCGGCGCCGGCGATCAGGAGCAGGTCGTTCATCTCCGCGAGGGCACCGTCGTCGGGCCCGACCAGGCGGGAGAAGCTGAACAGATCGGCTGCGGTGGTGCTGTAGCGACGGGAGAACGCCGAGAGATCGAACGCCGGCGAGCTCTCGATGTCGCGATCGAGAATGAAGCCGAACTCTGCGTCCTGACCGCCTTCGAAGGCCGTACCCACCGCTTCGAACCACGTGTCGATCGTGACCGGTGAGAGAATCGGGTTCGCGTCGATGCCGTCGAGCACGATGCGCAGCAGTCCTGCATCGGCCCTCCAGTCTTCGGGCGGGGCGGCGATGACACCGCGTGGCCGCCCGGGTTGATCGAAGAAAAGGACCGACATCTCGGCGAGGATCTGGTGGGCCGCCAACGTGGGATCGGCGCCGATGGCGAAGCGGGCGGCGAGGTCCTGATCGATCACCGCCGCGGGGTACCGCTGCCCGTTGGCGTCCTCGACCAGGAACTGCTCGGTCAGCGTCAGCGGAAAGGCGACCTCGTCGAGCGGCTCGAGTTGGTCCTCCTCGAACACGATCTTCTCGTAGCCGAGACCACCGAGAGTGGCGAGGCTGTTGGTGGTCAGCGTGCTGCCCGCCAGCCAGATGTCGGGCGCAGGCTCGGTGTCGAGCAGGTCGATGGTGGTGGTGAGACCGGTTGCGAGGGCGTTGAGGTACTCGCTGTCGAGCCCGGCATCGAGCCAGGCCGTGATGTCGAGATCGACGAAAGGTCTCGGGAGCAGCAGGCGGTCGTTCAGCGCGGTCCGGAGAGCGTTGCGGCGAGCGTCGTCGAGTGAGCTGATGGTCTCGGGGGACAGCGACAAGGTTGCCGGCACGTCGGGCACCGCCCGCAGGGCCGACGTGAGCGAGTCGATGCTGCCCTGATCGGCCGGGGTGACCGAAACGACCCCGTCGGGTTGCAGCGCCACGTCGGTGCGCAGAGGCATCGTGAGCGCGACAGCCAGCGGCACCCGGCCGCCGAGGGTGTCGGGCACCCGCACGATGTGGGTGGTGAGACGCGAGATACGGGTGCCGTCGATATCGAGCAACGAGACTTCGACGGGGTAGACACCGGGCTCGATGAGGGTGAGGCGGCCCGGTTCGGGCTCGACGGTGAGCGGCACCGTGAAGGAGACGGTGGACCCTCCGGCGAGGCCACTCGACACCGCGAGCAGTGGGAGGTCGCGAGGCCCGTCGGCAATGCTCGACTCGAACTCGCTGCGGTTGTCGACCGAAGGGTGAACGGTGAGCTCGACGCTCCCTCCTGCGGGTCCTTCGACGTCGACGTCGATCTCGAAGACACCGTCGGAACGGACCCACGAGGTCTGAGAGAGCAGGCGGAGGTTGCCCGAGACACCCGCACCGGCCGGGGGCGCCGACTCGACGACGAGGACGAGGGCGATGAGCATCGTGAGCACGGTCAGCACGCGTGTGAACGCACCGCCGAACGAACGATTCTCAGGCATCGAGTCGCCGCTCCATGACGCAGAGGTCGGTCGAGCGTCGGGTGAAGCCGAGACATGCGTAGAATTCGAGCGCGCCGGTGTTGTCGACGGCAGTGTTCACCAGCATCGTGTTCGCTCCTCGCCGCAATGCCCACTGCCGGGCATCGTCGACCAGGTGGCGGCCGAGGCCCCCACGCTGTCGGCGGGAGTCGACGGCGAGGCGCTGGAGATAGGCGGTTCTCCCCGCGACGCCGGTGATCGCGTACCCCACCGGCTCGAGGTCGCCGGCGACCCGGAATCGGGTGATCGGGGTGGCCTCGAGCGCGTCGGCGAGCAGGGAGCGATCGAATCGCCACAACTCGGGGAAGCACCGTTGATCGAGGGCGAGGAGGTCGTCGTGATCACGAAGCCGGCCTCGACGGAGCTGGTGACCGCGCGCTCGTGGCGCCCTCACGAGGGCGCAGGTCAACAGCGCCAGGCGACCGGCAACGGTGAACCCGTTGGCGACGAAGGCGGTTCGCTCGACGGGGCTCAGGGCGGAGGTCCGCACGATGTCGATGCCGTCGGCGGCCAGATCGACGAGCAACGCGGCCACCGATTCGGAGCGGAGGGGCCGGTCGGTCGCCGGGAAGAGGTACATCCCTGCGGGGTTGTCGTGCCAGGGCGCAAGCCGCAAACCCTCGCGACCTTCCGGGGTGCGGAGGTCAGCCATGGGCGCCTCGGGCGCAGCCGGTGATCATGGACGACAGGCTACGACCTCGGCGCCGGAACGTTCCCCCGCCACTAACGTCGGGACCGTGAGTCTCGCTCTCGTCACCGACGAACGGTTCATCGATCACGAGCCCGGACGTCATCATCCCGAACGGCCTCAGCGACTGCATGCGGTTCTTCGAGGACTCGACCCGTGGGCCGACGCCGTGGTGCCCCTGTCGCCGACGATGGTCGACGACGCGACCGTTCTGGCGGTGCACGACCACGGCGTGTTGCAGCGGGTGGTCGACACCGGTGCGGCGGGAGGGGGTCGCATCGACGCCGACACCGTGATGAGCACCGGCTCATTGGTCGCGTCGCGGTTGGCGGCCGGAGCCGGACGGGTCGCCGTCGAGGCAGTGAGGAGTGGCCGGGCCGACGCCGCGTTCTGCGCCGTTCGCCCGCCGGGACATCACGCAACGAGGTCGGTGTCGATGGGTTTCTGCCTGCTCAACAACGTCGCCATCACCGCTCGTCATCTCGTCACGCTGGGTGAGCGGGTCGCGATCGTCGACATCGATGCCCACCATGGCAACGGCACCCAGGATGTGTTCTTCGACGATCCGCGGGTGTTGTTCGTCTCGACCCATCAGTATCCGTGGTACCCGGGATCGGGTGCCCTCGAGGAGCGGGGTGTCGGCGCCGGCTTCGGATCGACCATCAACGTACCGATGCCGGCCGGAGCGGCCGGCGACGTGTACCGGCGAGCCGCCGACGAGGTGATCGTGCCTGCGATCGAACGATTCGCTCCCGACTGGGTGTTGGTGTCGGCCGGATTCGACGCGCACCGATCCGACCCGCTGACCGACCTCGGCCTCTCGGCGGGCGACTACCACGCGCTGATGCAGCGGATCGTCAGCGCTTCGCCGACTCGTCGCGTGGTGGCGTTCCTCGAGGGCGGCTACGACCTGGACGCGCTCACCGCATCCACCACCGCACTGGTGGGCGCGCTGCTGGGCGAGACGCCGCGGCTCGAAGCCTCGACCGGGGACGGTCCCGGGGCCGAGGTCGTCGCCGCCGCTGCGACCTTGGTTTCGGCCGTACCGGCGGGTGCCTGATCGTGCCGTTTGCCCACCTCCGGGACATCGTCGAGGAGATGATGCCCGTCGCCGAGGCGTTTCACGCCGCCGGTCAGCGCGTGTATCTGGTGGGGGGAGTGGTGCGCGACCTCTGGCTCGACCTCGCCCTCGAACCGGCCAGCGACATCGACCTCACCACCGATGCGCGGCCCGACGCGACCAAGGCCATCGTGGGTCCGATCGCCGAAGCGGTCTGGGCCCAGGGCGAGCGCTTCGGCACCATCGGCTTCCGGGTCGCCGGCCGCGACATCGAAGTGACCACGCACCGATCCGAGGCCTACACCGCCGAGTCACGGAAGCCCCACGTCGCCTTCGCGACCGACATCGACACCGACCTGTCCCGGCGCGACTTCACCGTGAACGCCATGGCGATCGAGCTACCGGTCGGCGAGCTCGTCGACCCGTTCTCGGGGGCGTCCGATCTCGCCGATGGTCATCTGCGGACGCCGTTGGGTGCCGTCACGGCGTTCTCCGATGACCCGCTGCGGATGCTGCGCGCGGCCCGCTTCTCGGCCCGCTACGGGCTCGTCCCGTCCGACGACGTGGTGGAGGCCATGACCGAGCTGGCGGAGCGTCTCGACATCGTGGCCGTCGAACGAGTTCGCGACGAGCTCGACAAGCTG
Source organism: uncultured Acidimicrobiales bacterium (assembly GCA_963787285.1). Taxonomy (GTDB): domain Bacteria; phylum Actinomycetota; class Acidimicrobiia; order Acidimicrobiales; family JAHEJN01; genus JAHEJN01. Next base: position 63,346 of record CAWBCM010000001.1, read on the forward strand.
CTCGCGGTCGACGATCCCGGTGATGCCTTTCTCCTCCTGCACGCAACCGGTCTGCTGCGCCGGGTCCTGCCGGGGGTGGCGGCCACGCTCGACCGAGGCGATCAGGCTCCGCTGCGAGCCGTGGCGAACGCCGCTCCCTCCGATGCGCTCGCCCGGCTCGCCGCCCTCGCATGGTGGGACACGACGGACCACCGCGCCGGTGGCGTACGGGCGTGGAGTGCGCGGATGCGCCTGGCGAACGCGGTGGCGGCGGCGCTCTCGGCGATCGTCGGTGGGGCGGCGACGGCCGCCGATGCCTTGGCGACGCCGGCTGCCGCCCGCCGGTGGGCGTTCCGTGCCGGTCCCCAGCGGCAGCGGGCCCTCGAGCTGGCGCTTCGCGTCGATCACGATGCGACCCATCGGCTGATCGCCGTGCTCGAGGACCTCGCGGCGGTCGAGGACCTCGACGATCCGGGCGTCCCCCTCGACGGGGCTGACGTCATGGACCTTCTCGGGATCGGTCCCGGGCCGCAGGTCGGTCGGGCGCTGGACCACCTGCGCAACCTTCGGTTCGAGCAGGGACCGCTGAGCGTGCCCGATGCCCGCGCCGCCCTCGAGTCGTTCTCCGTGGCCTGACCGGCACCCGTTGGCGGGGTACCCGATTGTCGCCATGGTCTCGTGTCGCGGCGGATCGCGGCCTACTCTCGGGGCGTGCCCATCCGACCACACGCCGTTTCCCGTGAGGGTTCCCGTCCCGGCGAGATCGACTACCGGCTGGCGCGCCTGGCCCTCGTCACCGAGTACCGGGCCGGGCACCTGTCGGTGAACGATGTGTGCGACGCTCACCCCGAGCTCATTCGCGCCGCCCAGCAGGTGGGCGAACCGACCACCGATCTGTGTCCCATCTGCGAAGACGCGAACCTCGTCATCGTGCGGTACGTGTTCGGCCCGCGGCTTCCCGCTCACGGTCGCTGCGTCACCACGGCGGCCGAGATGGAACGGCTGCGCCAACGCAAGGGTGAGTTCACCGTGTACGCCGTCGAGGCGTGTCCGAGTTGCGCCTTCAACCATCTGAGGCGGTCCTACCCGCTGAAGCGGTAGACGCCGGCGACACCGTCGCGGTACGCTCTCCGCATCTGCCGGCAGCCCTCTGGGCGCTGGACTGAACGGAGACAACGAATGACCAAGCCCGTAACGGTCCCGACGATCGCGGCCACCAAGGTCCGCAACGGCGACGCCCCTCTCGTCATGCTCACGGCCTACGACGCTCCCGGTGCCCGCATGGTCGACCAAGCCGGCGCCGATCTCATCCTGGTCGGGGACTCCCTCGCGATGGTGGTCCTGGGCTACGACGACACGCTCCAGGTCACCGTGGAGGACATGGCGCATCACACGGCTGCCGTTGCCCGGGCCAAGCCCCGCGCGCTCGTCGTCGGCGACCTGCCGTGGATGAGCTATCACGTGTCGGTCGAGGAGACCGTGCGCAACGCCGCGCAACTCGTACGCGCCGGCGCAGCGTGCGTGAAGCTCGAGGGGGGCACCGAGCGGATTCCGATGATCGAGGCCCTCCTCTCGGCCCAGATACCGGTGATGGGCCATCTCGGACTCACTCCGCAGTCGGTGAACGCCTTCGGCGGCTTCCGTGTGCAGGCCAAGAGCACCGAGGCCGCCCTGCGGCTCGTCGACGAGGCCAAGGCCCTCCAGCACGCGGGCGTGTTCGCCATCGTGATCGAAGGCGTCCCCGACGAGGTGGCCGCGCTGGTCACCGAGTCGCTCGACATCCCGACCATCGGCATCGGAGCGGGCGCCTCCTGCGATGGCCAGGTGCTCGTCTTCCACGATGTGCTCGGGATCGAAGACCGCTTCGTGCCCAAGTTCGTTCGCCGCTACGCCGACGTGAAGGCCGTATCGGTGGCGGCGTTGGCGGCGTTCGCTGCCGACGTGCGCTCCGGAGCCTTCCCCGATGACACCGAGACCTACCACCTCGACGAGGAGACCTCGACCGAGCTGGCGCTCTACGGCCGCTCGACCGACTAGTCGCCCAGGCGCCGGAGGCCCAGCCACTCGCCTTCGGCGAACAGCGCCACGGGGACCGACACGATCACCAGCACCAAGCTGCCGGTTTCGGTGAGCGCGCCGGTGATCACGACGATGGCGGCCGCCACCACCCAGGCGACATCACCGGCGAGGGCAATTCGTCCCCCGCGACGGTGCCAGGCGTCGTGAGTCGCCCAGAAGTACAGCAGGTCGGCGTAGGCGATCAGCCCGGCGCCCAGCCCGACCAACCAGCCGGCGTGGACGCCGAAGGTGGTGTCGAGGCGCACGGCGCCGACCGCGAGCACCAGACCGGCCAGTGCCGAGTAGGCGGCGTTGGTGACCAGGACCGTCGAGAGCAGTGATCGCCCGGTGCCGGCCGTGACGGAGATTTCGGAGAGAGTCATGCCTCGACCATCGCCCCATTGGCCCGCGACCGGCAACGACCCGGCAGGTAATGGTCGAATCGGTCGGCCGTGACGACCTCGGAGGTAATTGCGGCGATTCAGGAACACCGCGAGGGTTGGTCGCATGACCTCGGCCCTCCCGTTCGGCGACGCGCTCCGCCATTGGCGCACGGCGCGACGTCGCAGCCAACTCGAGCTGGCCAACGCCGCCGACGTCAGCCAGCGCCACCTGTCGTTTCTCGAGACCGGCCGGTCGAGGCCGAGCCGGGAAATGGTCGTGCACCTCGCCATCGCGCTGAACCTCGGACTACGCGACCGTAATGCGCTGCTCGTCTCGGCCGGGTTCGCCCCCGCGTACACCGAGTCGGCTCTGGACAGTCCCGACCTGGACGAGGTGCGAGGCGTGCTGCAGCAACTGCTCGATGCCCACGGCCCGTTCCCGGCCTATGTGGTCGACCGGCAGTGGGATCTCGTCCTGGCCAACGAGGCCGCGATGGCACTGACCGCGCTGTTCGACCCGAACCGCCTCATTACCCGGGTCGGTCCCAACGTCATGCGGTTGCTGTTGCACCCCGACGGCGCCCGCCATGCCATCGCCAACTGGCCCGAGGTCGCCGAGTACACGCTGCGTCGACTGGTGCGCGAGGTGGTCGACCGGCCGGGCGACACGGCGGCTGCAGCTCTGCTCGCCGAGGTCGTCGGCTACGAGGGAGTGCCCGATCCCGACGCCACTCCGGCGTTGCCCACCGGTGACGAGCTGCTCATTCCCGTGGTCGTGGATCTCCCATCGGGAGACCGGGTCCGACTGTTCACCACGATCGCCACGATCGGTGCGCCCTTCGACATCACCCTCGAGGAGCTTCGCATCGAGACGTTGCTTCCCGCCGACGCCGCGTCGGCCGACCTGCTGCGTCGGCTCTGAGCGCAGGAGCCCGCGTACGCTGCACCGGTGTTCCTGATCATGCCGTGGTCCGAGATCGTGCGACGCACCCCCCAGGTCGTCTTCGGGCTGATGCTCTTCGGGCTCGGTGTGGCCATGATGAAGGCCGGCAATCTCGGGTTCGGCGCCTGGAACGTGTTCCACGAGGGCGTGGCCGAACGGACACCGCTGTCGCTCGGCGCAGTGATCATCGTGACCGGGCTGTGCATCGTGACGCTGTTCGTCCCCCTCCGGGAGAAGATCGGCCCGGGCACACTGCTCAACGCACTGGTGATCGGGACGACGGTCGAACTGGTGTTGCGGGTACTCGACGAGCCGTCAGCCATGGGTTGGCGCGTTGCGCTCATGGTCGCCGGTCCGGTCGTGATCGGCCTGGGGTCGGGCCTCTACATCGGCGGCGGCCTCGGCCCTGGCCCCCGCGACGGTTTGATGACCGGGCTCCACGGGCGCGGCTTCGCCATCTGGAAGGCCCGGACCGGAATCGAGATCACCGCACTGGTCGTCGGCTTGATGCTCGGCGGCACCATAGGGGTGGGCACCGTGTGGTTCACGCTGGGAATCGGGCCGCTCGTCCAGTTCTTCCTGCCCCGGTTTCGGCGACCGCCACCGGTCCGAAACCCGAGCCCGTTGTCGAGCGGCTGACCCCCGCCTCGGATAGGTTGGTCCCATGGAACCGGAGACGTGGGGCTTGGTCTGGCTGATCGCAGCAGCCGTGTTCCTGGGTGGCGAGCTGGTTCTCCCCGGGTTCATTCTCCTGCCCTTCGGCATCAGTGCGGCGTTGGCCGCCGTCCTCGGCTTCATGGGCGTGTCCCCCGCCATCGGGTGGCTGGTGTTCATCTTCGGTGGGTTGCTCGGGTTCGGCATTCTCTGGAAGTTCGCCCGCGAGTCACTGAAGGGCATTCCCATGCCGTTGGGTGTGGGCGCCGACCGTCTCGTCGGCATGCGCGGAACCATGGTCGGCGAGATCATGGGTGGTGCCACGGGCCGTGGCATGGTGCGCCTCGGTTCCGAGGAATGGCGGGCCGAGTCGGTCGACCGTCGTCCCATCGCCAACGGCGTCGAAGTCGAAGTCATCGAGGTGAAGGGGACGGTCGTCAAAGTACGCACCGCCAACTCCTTCCAAGGAGAGTTGTAAATGGTCGGTCTCATCGTTCTCGGCATCATTGGTGTCGGCCTCATCGTCTTCCTGGCGGCGGCGGTCAAAATCGTGCGCCCCTACCAGCGGGGCATCGTCGAACGACTCGGCAAGTACAAGGCCACCATGGAGCCGGGGCTGCACATCCTGGTGCCGTTCATCGACACGATGAAGTTGGTCGACATGCGCGAGCAGGTCGTCGACGTTCCGCCTCAGGAAGTGATCACCGCCGACAACGTCGTCGTGTCGGTCGACGCGGTGGTGTTCTACGAACCCACCGATCCTCAGCGACTCGTGTACAACATCGCCAACTTCGTGCTGGCCATCACCAAACTGGCCCAGACGAACCTCCGTAACCTGGTCGGCGATCTGCAGCTCGATGCCGCGCTCACGTCTCGCGACACCATCAACACCACGCTGCGGAACATCCTCGACGACGCCACCGACAAGTGGGGCGTCCGGGTGGTGCGGGTCGAGATCCAGCGCATCGATCCGCCCGTCGACGTCATGAACGCGATGCACGAGCAGATGAAGGCCGAGCGCACCCGCCGTGCCACCGTCACCGAGGCCCAGGGCTTCCGCGAGGCCGAGATCACCCGATCCGAGGGCGACAAGCAGTCGCGTATCCTTCAGGCCGAGGGTGTGCGCGAATCGGCCATTCTCGAGGCCGAGGGCGAGGCCCAGGCGGTGCGGACCCGAGCCGAGGCAGAGCGCTTCCGCCTCGAGCAGGTCGCCGCCGGTACCGGCGAGGCCACGCGGCTCGAGTTCCAGGGCATCCATGCCGGTGCGCCCGACTCTCAGCTCCTGGCGGTGAAGTATCTCCAGGCCCTGGCCCAACTCGGCGACGGCCGAGCCACCAAGCTCATCGTGCCGGCCGACTATGCCGGCATACTCGGCGCGGTCATGGGCGTGGCCGAGGCCATGCGCGACGACGTCGACGACGACGACCTCACCACCCTCCCACCCCCGCCCGCCGACTAGCCCGGCCGAAATCCCCACGTTCGGTAGCGGATACCGCTGCCGACGGTGAAGATTTCGAAGGTGTCGGTGGGCGTGGGTACCCTCGGCGCTCGCGCATCACTTCCCTCGTGTCAGCAACGAGGAGACCACGATGCGGGCCGATACCGAAGCCTTCGCGGTCATGAGCCGCCAGTACGGATTGATCAGCCGCCGCCAGGCCATCGACGCGGGGGTATCGACCTGGGCCATGTCGCGGCGGACCAGAACCGGCGAATGGGTGCGCCAAGAGCCGGGCGTGTACCGACACCGGGCCTATCCGGCGTGCTGGCACGCCTCACTACTGGCAACCTGCCTCCGCACGGGCGGTGTCGCCAGCCGGGCCTCGGCCGGGTGGCTCTGGAAGCTCGATGGAATCGCACGATCCCGACCAACGGTGGTGGTCGGTGCCATGGGATCCATTCGATCCGAAACCGTGCGGGTGCACGAGTCGGTCCAGTTCGATGGCATCGTCGCCGTTCTGCGCGACGGGATTCCGTGCACGCCCATCAGTCGCACGCTGATCGACCTCGCCGGCGTTGTGCGTTGGTCGCGATTCGAGGCCGCCGTCGATGACGCTCTACGACGAAACCTCGTCGACTGGCCCGACCTTCTCGACACGTATCGGAGGTTGGGTCGGCGCGGCCGGAACGGCTCTGGCGCCTTGCGCAGACTGCTCGACGAGCGCTTCGGTGACGACGTGATTCCCCGCTCGGTGTTCAGTCGTTTGGTGGCCCAGCTGCTGATCGACCACGGGGTTCCGGCCCCCGAGCTCGAGTACCCCGTGCCGATTCCGGGCTGGCGAGCACCCGCTCACGTCGACCTCGCCTATCCGAAGAGCCGCCTGGCCATCGAACTGCAATCGGTGAGGCATCACCTGGGTCGCGAACCCTTCGAGAAGGACGCGCTCCGTGCCGCTGGTGTCGCGGCCACGGGTTGGCGGTGGCTTCCCATCACCTACCGCATGTACCGCGACGAGCCGACCCGAGTGGTGGACTGCGTCCGCCACGCCTTGCTCACCACCCCAAATCCCCACGGTCAGTAGCGGCTACCGCTACCCATCATGGGGATTTCGCTGAGGGGGGGGGGCGGTGGATGCTGACGGCGTAGTCGGGGGACGCAGCGGGAAGTCGGTCGCCGTCCCAGGTGGCCCAGCGCTCGACGAGCTCGAGGCCGGCGTCGGCACAGAACCCGTCGTACTCGGACAATCCGATCCCGGCCGTCGGACGGCCGTCGAGGGCGAAGCCCGCCACCAGCCGTCCGCCCGGTTTGGTGTGCCGGGCCATGTTGGCCACCACCGCCGCCTCGGTGCCCTCGGGCACGAAGAGCATCACGTTGCCGGCCAACAGCACGAGGTCGAAGCTGCGGCCGAGGTCGACGGTGCTCACGTCGGCCAGCTCCCAACGAAGGCTGGGTCGTCGGGACCGGGCGAAGGCGAGCATGTCGGGGTCGATGTCGGTACCGACGACATCGAAGCCTCGTTCGTCGAGCTCGATGGCGACTCGACCCATGCCGCAGCCGGCGTCGAGCACCGATGCCCCTGCGGGCAACAGGCGGGCAATGGCGTCAGCCTCGCCGTGGGCGTGCTGGCCCGCCGCTTCCATCTGATCGAAGCGGTCGGCGTAGCTGTCGAGGTCGACGTCGCGACGCCATTGTGCCCACCGTCGGTTCACGCCCGGATCGGTGTGATCGCTCGTCGAGGCCACGCTGGGAACCTAGTCGCGGAATGTTTTCTCGTATCGCGTATCAGGCATGGCCGGTGGTGCTCATGTGGTCATGCTGCGGCGATGGACCTCCGACACCTCGACTCCCGTCGAGGAGAGACGTCCTCGGCGGGTCGCCTCAGTCGTCACCAGCGAACCGATTCGACGGGCACGGCTCATCCGAGCCGACGGATCGGTTCGCGGTGGGACCGCTGTGGGTCGGTCTGGCGGGGCCGACCCACAGCAAGCGGTTGTGCGGTGGGTGAACGGGCAGCCGACACCGCATCGCTGAGCGAGCGTCGATCGACACACCCCCTCCGTCGATCGACGCGACGGTACGAAGGTGCCCTGCCCGGGCGGAGGGCAGGGCGCCTTCGTCGCGTCGGCCGTTCAGAAGCCCTGGTTGACGATGACGCCGTAGTCGGGCAAGCGGAACAGTCCCGGCCGGCGTACCACCATGTCGGCGGCTTCGATTGCCGTGCACTTGAACAGCTGGATGTTCCTGGCGATGGCGCCGGCGACGCGCGGCGCGGCAAAGGACGTGCCGCTCCACATGGCCCAGCCGGTGAAGTTGTCGGGGTCGGGAAGGTCGGTGCCGGCGGGTTGATCGAAGCCGCCGTCCCAGGTGAAGAACTCGCTGATCACGTCTTCGCCCGGGGCCGATGCATTGACCCACGGCCCGTGGTTGGAGAACCAGGACGGACCACAGGCCCCGACGGAACCGACACCGATCACCTCGGCCATGGCCGCGGGGAACGCCGGTCGACAATCGCCGTCGTTTCCTGCCGAGCCCACCACCACCACCCCGGCACAGGTGAGGAGGCGAATGCGGTCGGCCACCAACGGTGGAGGTGTGTCGTCGGCGTAGTAGCCCGAGAGCGAGAGGTTCACGATGGCCTGCTCGAGCACCCCGGCGGCCGACCACTCGTCGAACAGCGTGGTGAGCGCCTCGGCGAGGTCGCTCTCCTGGGCCACGCCGAGATTGTCGACGACGCCGATTCCGCGAAGCGACGCGACAGCCCGGGGTGCGGCTCGCCGCACGATGCCCTGGATGAAGCCGTTGTGGCCGGCTGCCGGATCGAGGATGTCGTCGGCAAGGGGGTCGGGGAGCTCGAAGAGGTCGCCGCTCGGCAGCTTCCACTGGCCGACGACGCTCGCTCCGGGCGGAACCTTCGTGAAGCCCGTGTCGATGACCGCTACCACGGGTTGACCGGTACCGGCCGGGAGCTTCAGGTCGAACGGCGCCGCCGGCGGCGCGTAGGGGCGAGCGGTGCTCCGCTGGTTGAAGGTCATGGGGTCGGCGACGATCTGGCCGTTGAAGGTCATGGGCGCGGCGTAGTACGCACCGTTGAATGTCATCGGGTTCGCCATGTAGGCACCGTTGAAGGTCATGGGGGCGGCCGTGAGCCCGTCGATCAGGTACGACACGTCGACCGATGCGTTGAAGTCGGCCCGGTTGAGCGCGGTCACCACCTCGGGCACATCGGTTGCCCGATCGAGTTCGAGCATCACGAAACCGCGGCGCCGGGCCACCCTCACCTCGCCATTGGTGATCTCGGCGACGAGGCGGCGACCACGAGCCCCCAGTGCATCGAGCTCGTCGGCGGGTGTGTCGTGGTCGGCGATGAGCAGGACGCGGCCGGGTTTGAACAGGTACGGGCCGAAGGGCCCGGCGCCTACGGCAAGGTCGGGCACCCGCGGCTCGGGCTCGGGGCCGCTGCCGTCCTTGGGTGTGGTGTCGTCGATTTCCGCCATGGGCTCTCCTCGGTTCGTGCCTCGTGAACGAGTCGGAACCGGTTCCGACTCGCCGCCCTGGCCGCGACCGTATTGTCTCCAGCATGAGCGTGCCCGTCGAAGACCCCGAACTCGAGCACGCGCGCCGCGCCGTGGCGCTACGACAGAAGGATCCTCACGAGGCTGCGGCCATGGCCGAGGCGGTGTTGGGCAGCGAATCGTGTTCACCGCGGGCCCGAGTGGTGGCACTGGTGGCCAAGGCGTTGGCGGTGCGCGAGCTCAACGACCTCGCCGCCGCCGAGGAGCTCCACGACCAGGCGATCGCCGTGGGGACCGAACACGGGCTGGTCGACGAGGTGGCGAGGGCTCGCAGCGCACTGGTGGGTTTCCTCTGCGAGGTGGGTGACCCGCTGCGGGCTCTGGCCGAAGCCGACCTCGCTGCGTCCCACCTGAATGCACACGAGCAGGCCGAGCTCGACATGCGTCGAGCCAACGCGCTGCGCCGCATGGGGCGCATGTCCGAAGCGGTCGATGCCTATACGGCGGCCGTCGAGGTGATCGACGCGTCCGCCGATGTCGTCGGCAGGGCGCGGGTGTACTGCAACCGTGGAGTGACCCTTGCCTTCGCCGGCCGTCACGACGAGGCGGTGGCCGACTTCGTGCTCGCCGAAGACCTCGCAGCCGGCACCCACCAGCACCTGCTGGCTGCGGGCGCAGCCCACAACCTCGGCTTCGTACACGGTCGGAGGGGCGATATCGTCGCCGCGCTCGAGGCCTTCGACCGGGCGAGAGTGTTCTACGAGACCATCGGGTTTCCCGGCCGTTCCCGTGGGGTGTTCGAGGCCGACCGCTGCGCGGTGCTGTTGTCCGGTGGGTTGTTCGACGAGGCGCGAGCCGCGGCCCGAGCCGGTGTCGACGCGTTGGAGGCTGTCGGCGATCAGGTCGATCTCACCGAGGCACGACTGTTGTTGTCGCGGGCGAGCCTGGCCGCCGGCGATCCGCAAGAGGCGATCGGGCAGGCATCGCTGGCGCTCGTGGAGTTCGAACGATCAGGGCGGTTGCGGTGGGCGTCGGTTGCCCGACTGCTCGTGTTGCGGGCGCGAGCAGAGCTCGGTGACACGAACGGCTGGAACGACGAGGCCGCCGAGGTCATCGCCGCGCTCGCCGACCACGGCTGGACCACCGAGGCCGACGAGTTGCGCATCTTCGGCGCCGAGATGGCCCTGCGTGCGGGCGACACCCGCCGAGCGCGCCGCTTGCTGCGACAGGCTGCGGCCGCCCGGCGCAACGGCCGCGCCGATCACCGTGCCCAGGCCTGGCGGGCCGCGGCCCTGCTACGGCTCTCGACCGGTGATCGCGTGGGGGCCTTTGCCGCGATCCGGGCCGGCCTGCGGGTGATCGACGATCACCGCGCCCTGCTCGGCGCAACCGAGCTCCGGGTGGGTGCGTCGAGTCATGCCGCGTCGCTCGCCCGCATGGGCCAGACGATGGCCCTCGAGGGATCGCGGCCGGCGGCGGTGCTTTTCTGGGCCGACCGGCTGCGCGCCGCGGCGCTCGACATGCCGACCACTCGACCACCCGACGACGACATCATGGCCGACGAGCTCGCCGCCCTGCGCGTGGCGACCGACGACCTCGTCGCAGTTCGTCTCGACGGAGGCGACGACCGCGAGCAGCTCCGGTTGGTTCGATCGCTCGAGACCACCATCCGCGATCGAGCGCGTCGAGTATCGGTGGCGGGCACCTCGACCGACGTCGCCGTCACCGTGCGTGATGTGCGGCGCGAGCTTCCGCACGGCTGTTTCGTCGAGTACCTCGAGGACGGCGGACGGCTCCACGCCGTCGCCGTGTCGGGACGAACGGTTCGGCACGATCTGGGTCGGGTCGACGACCTGGCGGAGGGCATCGACGACCTGCACTTCTCACTGCGGCGATTGGCGTCGGGCCACGGCAGCCCGGCCGCCAGGCGGGCAGCCGCCGACGCCATGATCGACTCGCTCGCCCAGCTCGGGCGGGTCCTGATCGACCCCGTGGTGACTGCCACCGGACCGGTCGTCATCGTGCCGACCGGGGCGCTGCATACGGTTCCCTGGGCGGCGCTGGCCTCGTTGCGGGGCCGCTCGGTGACCGTCAGCCCGAGCGGTTCGCTGTGGCTCGGCGGTCGGCGCTCGACTGCCGGCGGCGCCGGCCTCGCGCTCGTGGCCGGGCCCGACCTTCCTGGCGGACGGACCGAGGTGAGACGCTTGCGCCGGGTGAACATCGCGTCGACGGTCCTCACCGGCCGCAACGCCACGGTTGCGGCCACCCTCGCGGCCCTGGCCACGGCCCACACGGCCCACATTGCGGCCCACGGGCACTTCCGGGCCGACAGTCCGATGTTCTCCTCGCTGCGGCTGCACGACGGGCCGCTCACCGTGTACGACCTCGAAGGGCTGCGGGCGGTGCCCGACACGGTGGTGCTGCCGGCCTGCGACGCCGGCGTGGCCGATGTGCGGGCCGGCGACGAGCTGATCGGCACCACCAGCGCACTGCTGGGACTCGGTGTGGCCACGGTGATCGCGCCCATCGCCCCGGTGTCCGATTCCCACACGACCGCGGTGATGCTGCGGTTGCATCGCCTGCTCGCCGCCGGTGTCGAACCGGCGGTCGCGCTGGCCGAGGCTGTTGCGCCGTGCTGGGAGAGCGACGACCCCGCCGATGCCGCAGTGGCCGCCGCCTTCACCTGTTTCGGGGTGAATCGCGGCGTAGAGGTATCACCGGGCACCTGACGCGCTCATGTACGCATGCAACGCGCCCCTGCCAACGGCCTCCTACAGTGCCCACCTGTGAACCGACGGTCCGATTCGAACGCGGAGCTGTTGCGGGCAGCGACCGAGGGCAACGCCTCGGCCTGGAACGAGCTGGTCGAGCGATACGGCCGTCTCGTGTGGTCGGTCACCCGCTCGTTTCGGCTCGACGAGGCCGCCGCGGCCGACGTCTCCCAGACCGTCTGGCTCCGCCTCACCGAGAACTGCACCAAGATCACCGATCCTTCGAAGCTCGCTTCGTGGCTGGCCACGACCACCCGCAACGAGTCTCTCCGGGTGGTGCGCCAACGACAGCGGACCCAGCCGTCGGATCTCATCGACGAGGGACCGGACCTGCTGGCTCGGCCCGTGGGTGATCGCCTACTCGACGACGAGACCATCGGCGAGGCCATCGACGCGTTCGTGCAGCTGAGCGACGACTGTCGCCAGCTCCTGCGTCTGCTCTGTGCGGTGCCCCCGATCGACTACGCGACCATCTCCGACATCACCGGTCGACCCATCGGAAGCATCGGACCCACACGGAGCCGGTGCCTCGATCGGCTGAGAGTCAACATGGCCCGAGCGGCGGGAGAGAACTGATGAACGACGAACCCGACAACGAACTGCTCGCCCTCCTCGGTCGAGCCATCGATGCGACCGACCCGATCCCCGATCAGGTGCTCGACGCAGCCAAGGGCGCCTACGCCTGGTTCGGCATCGACGACGAGCTCGCTTCGCTCAGCTTCGACTCGATGACCGAGGAGCTGGCAGGGGCACGGTCGGCCACCACCTCGGACCGCCAGCTCACCTTCACGAGTCCCGGCGTCGAGGTGGAGCTTTCCCTCATGGGTGACGGCGAACGCCGACTGATCGGCCAGTTCACCCCTCCCGCCGAGGCCACCATCGTGCTCGAGACCACCGACGCCACCCGTGAGACCACCGCCGATCACCTCGGGCGGTTCCGCTTCGCCGACGTGGCCGGCGGGCTCCTCCGTCTCACGATCGTCTCCGGCGCCACTCGGGTGAAGACCGAGTGGATCATCGTCTGACCAGTACCTAACCGGCGAACTGGGCCTTCACCCAGGCCGCGACCTCGCTGACGGCATCGTTGGCGCAGTCGACCGCCGCGCCCCAGGTGACGAAGGCGTGACAGGTGCCTTCATAGAGGGAGTAGTCGACGTCGACCCCGCCGTTGCGCAACGCGGCGGCGTAGGCACGGCCCTGCGCGACGAGTGGGTCGTGTGAGGCGGCGAGGATGAGCGCCGGGGCCAGGCCCGAATGGTCGGCGGCCCGCAGCGGCGACGCCCGTGGATCGAGGATGTCGGGTACCGCATGGGCGCCGTTGAGCTGATCGATGAGACCCTTGTTCACGAAGGCATCGATGGTGAGCATGCCCTCGGAGAGGTCGGCCAGGTCGACCTGGGGATAGACCAGGGCTTGGCACGCCGGCTGCGGGCGGCCCGAATCCTTGGCATCGAGGCACACGAGGGCCGCCAGGCAGGCGCCGGCCGAGTCGCCGCACACACCGATACGACCCGGGTCACCGCCGAACGATGGCGCGTTCTGCGACACCCATTCGTAGGCCGCGAGCGCGCTCTCGAGCGGCCCGGGGAACGGGTGCTCGGGCGTGCGGTGGTAGTCGACGTTCACGACGATGCAGTCGGCCTGTTGGGCGATCTCGGTACAGGTGGGGTTGAATGCCTCGGCGTCGAGCAGCATGAGCCCGCCGCCGTGGAAGAAGACGAGCACCGGCAGCGCCTCGTCGGCGGTGCGGGGGATGTCGATGATCACCGGAACGTCGCCGTTGGCGCTCGAGACGGTTTCGTGCCGGATCTCGGCCATCTCGACCCCCGGAGGGGACAGGGCCACGTGGCCCGCACGGGCACCGGCCCGGATCTCGTCGAGCGACGGGGGAGTGTCGGGCTGCGGCTGGGCCGCCATGTGATCGAGCACGCCTTGGATCTGCGGATCGAGGGTCACCATTGTTTCGTCTCCCACGGGAACGGCGGTACGCGCCGAACGTAGCCGAAACCAGCGGTGGGGGCGGAGGGAGGGGGATTCGAACCCCCGGGACCTTGCGGCCCGCTGGTTTTCAAGACCAGTGCAATCGTCCGCTCTGCCATCCCTCCGCCGACGAGGCTAGCGGTGGGCACGGCCCCCGTCGTTCCCCTCCCGTTCTGGTTGAGCACCGCCATGCCAGACAGTGCGCATGCTCCACCAGATCGCCGAGGGTGGAGGGAGGGGTCAGTCGAGGATGGTGGAACGGATGCCGGCGATCCACGCGTCGGCATCGGCCCACGCGGTGGCATTCTCCGCCGGGCGCGTCTCACCCGGCAGGCCGGCCGCGGGGTACGAGCCGAGGAACTTCACGCCGTGGCCCTTCCAGCGCAGGTCGCGGAGGGCGTCGGCCACGACCTCGTCGCCGATGTGGCCGTCGCAGTCGATGAGGAAGCAGTAGTCACCGAGGCCCTGTTTGGTCGGGCGCGACTCGAGCTTGGTGAGGTTGATGCCCCGGCCGGCGAACTCCTGGAGGATGGCGAGCAACGATCCGGGCTGATCGGCGCGCTGGAAGATGACGATCGAGGTCTTGTCGTGACCGGTAGGGGCGGGCACTCCTTCCCGGGCCACCACCACGAAGCGGGTCTCGTTGCCCGGGTGGTCCTCGATGTCGGCGGCCACCACGTCGAGGCCGTAGATCTCGGCGGCCAGCGAGGTCCCGATGGCGGCGATCGCCCCGTCGGCCGCCTCGGCAACGGTCTCGACCGCCTCGGCGGTGGCGTTGGCCGCCCGCAGGTCGGCGCCGGGCAGGTGCTCGCGCAGCCATCCTCGGCACTGCGCAATGGCGATGGGAATGGACACCACTGTCTTCACGTCGGCCACCGAGCCGCCCGGCTTCACCAACAGGTTCATCACGATGGGTATCACCACTTCCCGCTGGATCTTGAGCTCGCTCTCGAAGGCCAGGGTGTCGATGGTGACGTTCACCGAACCCTCGATCGAGTTCTCGATGGCCACGAACGCAAGGTCGGCATCGCCGTGTTCGACGGCATAGAAGACGTCGGGAAAGGTGCGATGCAGCGAATGCTCCGCCGCCAGGAGATCCGGTTGGGTGCGCAGGGCCTGCTCGGTGAACGTGCCGGGAGGACCGAGGTAGGCGACGCGGAGGGAGGAGGCGTTGGTCACGGCCGAAAGGATAGGCATGCGGCATCGTCGCCGGTTACCGACAAGGATGAGGGGGTGGACCAGACGACTCTGCGCCTACTGCTCGACGAGGTGCGATCCGGCACCTGCCACCCCGACGACGCCGTCGCCGTGCTGCGCCGCCTGCCGTTTGCCGATCTCGGGTTCGCCCGGATCGATCATCACCGGGCCCTGCGCCAGGGAACCGCCGAGGCGGTCTATGCCCCCGGCAAGACGGCCGCGCAGTGCGTGGCCATCGTCGGCGAGCTCCTGCGCGGCGACGCTTCGCCGGTGATCCTCAGTCGCGTCGACGACGAGCAGGCCGCCGCGGTTCTCGGCGCTCACGCCGATGGCGAGCGAGAAGGCGGCACGATCGTGTGGCGACCCGTTGTGCCGCCACCAACCGATTCCGGTGCGCCAACCGTGTTGATCGTCACGGCGGGCACCGCCGATCACACCGTCGCCGGCGAGTGCCAGGCCGTGCTCGGCGCCCACGGCGTCTGTGCCGAGCGGGTCGACGACTGTGGCGTCGCCGGCCTGCACCGTCTGCTCGCCGAGATCGACCGAGTCGCCACCGCCCACATCGTGATCGTGGTGGCCGGAATGGAGGGCGCCCTGGCCAGCGTGATCGGTGGCCTGGCCAGCGGCCCGGTCATTGCCGTGCCTACGAGCGTGGGCTACGGGTCGTCGCTCGAGGGAATCACGGCCCTGCTCGGGATGCACGCGGCATGCGCCTCGGGCATCACGGTGGTCGGGATCGACAACGGTTTCGGCGCCGCGATCGGTGCGCTGCGCATGCTCACCCTTGCCGCTGACCTGACCACTGACGTCGCTCGAGAGTCGACCGGATCGTGAGTACGCTTCCCACCCTCGCGTGGTTCCACTGTTTCTCCGGCATCGCCGGCGACATGGCGCTGGGGTCGTTGATCGATGCCGGCGCCGACGTCGAAGAGATCCGGGCCGTTCTCGACCGACTACCGGTGAGCGGGTGGGAGCTCCGGGTGGAGCCCACGCTGCGGGGCGGCATCGCCGCGACCAACGTCACCGTCGTCGTGCAGGAGTCGTCGGTCGTGCGAACCGCCGCCCACATCCACGGTCTCATCGACGAGGCCCGCCTCCCCGAACGTGTGCGGTCGCGCGCGCAAGCGGTGTTCACCGCGCTCGCCCAGGCCGAGGGGCAGGTGCACCGTCGCCCGGCCGATCAGGTGCACTTCCACGAGGTCGGGGGACTCGATGCCATCATCGACATCGTGGGCACGTGCGCCGCGCTCGAGGTGCTCGCGGTCGATGAGGTCCACGCCAGCTCCGTCGCCACCGGCCTCGGCATGGTGCAGTCCGAGCACGGTCCGATTCCGAACCCCGCCCCGGCCACGGTCGAGCTCCTCTCTGGTGTCCCGTCGCACGGGGTGGCGATCGACCTCGAGCTCACGACACCCACCGGGGCTGCGATCGTCGCCGCCCTCGGAACCGATTTCGGGCCGATGCCCCACATGACAGTGCGAGCCAGCGGGTTCGGCGCCGGCGACACCGACCTGGTCGACCGGCCCAACGTCACCCAGGTGGTGCTCGGCGAGCGGACGGCTCCGGCCTCCGAGGGTCAACCCGTCACCCAGCTCGAGGTGAACGTCGACGACGTCACCGGCGAGACCCTGGCCCATGCCCTGGCGGCGGTCCTCGATGCCGGCGCCCACGATGCCTGGATCACGCCCATCCTGATGAAGAAGGGTCGCCCCGCCCACACGGTGAGCGCGCTGTGTGACCCGGTGCTCGCCGCGCAGGTGGCTCGCACGCTCGTGCGAGAGACGGGTTCGCTCGGCGTTCGCGGCCGTCAGCTAGAGCGCTGGCCGCAAGCGCGCAGCGTCGAGCAGGTCGACGTCGAGGGGCGGCCGGTGCGGGTGAAGGTCTCCGAGGGGCGGGTGAAGGTCGAACACGACGATGCCGCAATCGTCGCCGAGCGCACCGGACTGCCGTTGCGCGAGGTCGTGTCCCTGGCCGAGGAGGCATGGCGTCGCCGCCAGCCACCCCCGGTCAGTCCGTCGGATCCCGACGGAGATGAACCGCCCGATCTGCTGGCCTAGAGTGTGCTTCCGTGGTCGAGGAGGCGAATTCGGAGCCTGTGGCATCGGAGAGCGCCGACGGCTCGACCCTGCGTCGGGTTCCGGTACTCGGCGTCTGCGGCGGGAGCGGGGCCGGCAAGACCTACCTGGTTCGTCAGATCCAGCGTCACTGTGCCGCCGTCGGCTGGCGAGTCGCACAGGTCTCCTTCGATGCCTACTACCGAGATCTCCAGCACCTCACCCCTGTGCAACGGAGCGCGGTGAACTTCGACCATCCCGACTCCCTCGACGGCGACCTGTTCACCCACCACGTGAGCCGCCTCGCCACCGGCGAGCCGGTCGAGGTGCCGCTCTATGACTTCGCCAACCACACCCGCACCGACGAAACGGCGCCGGTCGGGCCGGCCGACGTCATCGTGCTCGACGGAATCCTGCTCTACGCATTCGAGTCGGTGCGGACCGCCATCGATCTCTCCGTCTACCTCGATGTACCTGCCGACCTGCGCCTCGACCGGCGCGTGGCGCGTGACACGGTCGAGCGGGGCCGCGATGTCGCCGACGTCGAGCGTCAGTGGAGGGAGTTCGTCGAGCCGATGCACGCGCAGTTCGTCGAGCCCTTCGCGTCCGACGCCGACGTCGTCGTGGGCTACGCCGACGATCGCGACGAGCTGCTCGAGCACCTCATGAACCGGTTGTGGTCGCTGGCGACCGACCACACGAGGGCCTACGCCGAGGCACCGATCCATGACTGACTCCACGGCTCCACCCGACGACCGGCTCTATTTCCGCCAGCTCCTGTCGGGGCGCGATTTCGCCGTCGGTGATCCGCTTGCGGCCCAGATGCGCAACTTCGTCTACGTGGTCGGTGATCGTGAGTCGGGCGAGGCCGTGGTGATCGACCCGGCCTATGACCCCCTGGGTGTGGTCGAGCGGGTGGAGGCCGATGGCCTCACCGTCACCGGCGCTCTGGCGACCCACTATCACCCCGATCACGTGGGGGGCGCCATGATGGGCTTCGACATCCTGGGTTGTCGCGAGCTGCTCGAGGAACGGTCGGTTCCGGTCCACGTGCACGCCGACGACGCGGAGTTCGTGCGGAAGGTCACCGGGCTCGGCGAGTCCGACCTCGTCGCCCATCACAGCGGCGATCACCTCGACGTCGGCGCCGTCCGCATCGAGCTGATCCACACTCCCGGCCACACCCCTGGGAGTCAGTGCTTCCTGGTCGATGGTCGCCTGCTGGCCGGCGACACGCTGTTCCTCGACGGCTGCGGCCGCACCGATCTGCCCGGTGGTGACCCGGCCCAGCTCTACGAGAGCCTCACCCAGCGCTTGGCAAGGGTGCCCGACACCGCCACGTTGTACCCCGGTCATCTGTACTCGCCCGCCGCCTCGGCGTCGATGGGCCACACCCGCCAGCACAACTTCGTCTTCGCGCCGAAGTCGGCCCAACAGTGGTTGGCCATGTTCGGCTGAGCTCTCCGCCGTTCGCCCTAGTGGCGGGGCCCGATGACTCAGGAACCTCTGCTCATGGCGTCGCTCGGCGCAGGGGGACAGACTTGACAGTGCCGTGGGGGATGGCGCGGGCGGGCGTCGGTACGGTCCACCGGTTTCCGATTCGCCATCTCCCACGGTCACGTTCCGCCGATTCCTCGTGAACTCCTCAATCGCGTTGGGCCGACGCCGACGAGGAGATGGTCACATCCATCGACCTCCGGGCAATCATGGACCGTTCCCTACTCCCGCCGCCGCCGAAGCTCGAGGCCGTCGAGCTGCCGCTGACCATGCTGCCGCCCCCTCCGGCGGCCCCCCTGGTCGAGGCCTACCGACGTAGCGACGACGTCTTGTTGACACCGGAGCTCCGGTCGGCGTTTCGTGGCTACAACCGCGATGATGTGCACCGTGCCCTCGATGGGATGCGGAAACGCATCGTGATGATGAGGGCCGACCTGGAACGGGCGCAGGCCTTCGCCGCACTCGCCGACGAGATCGTCACCCAGGCCCGACTCACCTCGGCGGAGATGCTCGCCGAGGCCACCCTCGAGGCGAATCAGACCGTGACCGACGCTCAGGTTCTGTCGCAGCAGCTGCTCGACGAGACCCAGCAGAAGTGCCAGAACGCCGCCCGAAGGGGCATCAGCGCCGCCTTCGAGATGGCGGGCATGCTCGGCTACACCGACACACGTCAGGACCGATTCGACAACCAGTTCGAGCAGGATTCATTCGATCGCTTCTTCGAGGGCGACGACGTGGAGCCGGATGCCGCCCGCGCCTGGATGGTGGCGAGCTGACCACAGGGTGGACATCCACTCGTCGAAGAATCCTCGCGGCGGCCTAGCATGCACGCAGCACTGCGGAGTGTGCTGAGGGAGGTTCGTCAACCAATGCGCTGGTCGCGTGTACGTCGTCGCCGGGTGATGAGCCGTTCGGGACCTCTGGACTGTGCAGGCGCGGCGGTGCTGCTCCAGGAGTACCTCGACTCCGAGCTCGAGCCGCGTCATTCGGGGCGAGTGGCCGAGCATCTCGAGGTGTGCCGCCGGTGCGGACTGTCCGCCGAGACGTATCGATCGATCCGGGCGTCACTCGAGAAGTCACAACAGGCCGCACCCGACGCGATCGACCGATTGCGCGCTTTCGCCGACGATGTTGCCGATCGACCCCGAGGGAACGCGTCGTCCGACGCGTGAATGTGCCCGTGCGCTCGATCCTGCGTCTGCGTTGCCTCGCTGGCGTTCTCGGTCTGTTCGCGCTGCTGGCGGCGTCACCGGCGGGTGCCCAGTCCGGGGGCGACGCGCCGCCCGATGCCGAGGCCCCCGAAACCGTCCTGTCGGCGGTCGACGCGGAACTTCTCGAGGCCCTCGAGGCCGTGGATCTGGTCGACGAGTGGACGAGTGTGGGCACGCTCGATCCACGATCGACCCTGGTCGGGGTCACCGGGGCGAACATCGACGTCACCCGGCGTTCGTTGCTCGATGCCGCCGCCGAGCTGGCCGAGACCCGCTCGGTGGGACACCGTCTCGAGGCGCTGATCGTGCAGCTCGACGAGATCGAGGCGCAGCTGGCCTCCACTCAGCAACACGTCGACGCCGAGGCCGCCGTCACCTCGCTCGCGCTCGGGGTGATCGATGATTCACTCGCCGATGCCGCAGTGGCCCGCTACGTGCGTGGTCGGGTGCTGCCCCCGGCCGGCGAGGATCTCGAGGCGATCTACACCGACGCCACCCACTCCACCCTGGTCGATGTCGCCGTCGAGGATCTGCTCGCTCATCACGAGCGTCTGGTCGAGGCGCTCGAGGAGAAACGCTCGGAGCGGGCCGACCTCGTGGCTGCCCGCGCCCAGACCCTGGCCACCCGGACGGTCACCCAGGCCGACCTCGACGCGCTCCGGCCTCGGTGGGACGAACTCGAGGCCGCGGTTCCCGAGATGCTCGTCGACCTCCGCGACCAACGACTCAACGGCACCGTCGTCGGTCTCGGCCTGACGCTGGTGACCCTCGACGCCTACCTCACCGGCGAGGCGGTCACCGCCGAGCGGCGACCCGATTGCGGGATCCGTTGGCAGGCGATCGCCGCCATCGGCCGGGTCGAGTCGAACCACGGTCGCGACCAGGGTGGTCGCGTCCTCGGCGACGGGCAGCTGTCGTCTCCCTTCGTCGGGCCGTTGCTCGATGGCTCGTTGGAGGGAACCGAGATCGTCATCGACAGCGACGGCGGAGCCGTCGACGGTGACGCCGAGTTCGATCGCGCTGTCGGCCCGTTCCAGTTCCTGCCCAACTCGTGGAAGACGTCCGGGGTCGACGGCGATGGCAACGAGACCGTCGATGTGCAGAACATGTACGACGGGGCGGCCTCGGTGGGGGAGTACCTGTGCTCGCGTATCTCGCCCCTCACCGACGACGGCACGCTGCGCGAGTCGTTCCTTCGCTACAACGCGTCGGGTGAGTACGCCGACAAGGTCGCGACGTGGATGCGCACCTACGACGAGTTCGTGGTGGGCTGACACCGAAAGGCGCACGGTGGGCAGAGGCCACACCGTGGGCCCTGCGGAAGCGTGCAGGACCCGGTGGCCTCTGCGCCAGCCGTGCCAACGGAGATCCGTGCGAGGTGATCCCGTGTCACTCCATCGGATTGCTGGTGTCGATCTTTAGTCGCGGCTGGCAGACTCGTTCCGATGTTCCTCGGAGAGAACCTTCTGGCCTATCTGGTCCTGGCCATGGGCGCTGCGCTGGCCGCCGGCAACCTCCTGGCCCTCATCCGCCCTCCCGAGCAGCCACGCAGCGACACCGATCTCGACCGTCCACCAGTGGCCAGGACCATCCTCATGATCGTCGTCGGCCTGGTTGCCGCGGGGTGGTCGTTGGCCAGCCTTGTTGCCGGCTGAGTCGACGCACTAGAACGGAGCGAGCCGCGACGAAAGGGGCACCATGGGCGACCTGGTGAAGCTGGAGATCGATTCCGACAAACGGGTGGCGACGGTGCGGCTCGATCGGCCGCCGATGAACGCCATCAGCGCGGCGCTGGTCGCCGACCTGGCCGCGGTGACCGGAGAGCTGGCGGCCGACGAGAACGTGCGGGCCGTGGTCCTGTGGGGCGGACCGAAGATCTTCGCGGCGGGTGCCGACATCAAGGAGTTCCCCGAGCTCGACCACGACGGCGCGCTCGAGCTGTCCACCCGGCTGAACCGGACGTTCCTGGCGTTCGAGAACCTGCCCCAGATCACCATCGCCGCGGTGAACGGGTACGCGCTGGGCGGTGGGTGCGAACTGGCCATGACCGCCGAGTTCCGGATCATCGGTGACGATGCCGTGTTCGGCCAGCCCGAGATCCTTCTCGGCCTCATCCCCGGGGCCGGTGGCACACAGCGACTGAGTCGGCTGGTGGGGATCACCAAGGCGAAGGAAATCAACTACTCGGGCCGCATGGTGAAGGCGCCCGAAGCATGCGAAATCGGTCTGGCCTCGACGATGCACCCTGCTGCGGAGGTGTATGACGCCGCCGTCGAGCTGGCGGAGGCCTACGCCGCCGGTCCGGCCGCTCTGCGGATGGCCAAGGCGGCGATGATGCGGGGGTTGCACCTGCCCCTCGACGAGGCGGTCGAGGTCGAAGCCGAGGAGTTCGCCAAGTGCTTCGCCACCGACGACTGCGCGATCGGTGTGCAGAGTTTCATCGAGCACGGACCGGGCAAGGCCACCTTCACCGGGCGCTGACGAACCATTTCAGCCGAAGATGATGCCCTCGGCCCGCAGGGCGCGCACCCGATCGAACGAGATCCCATGGTCGAGCAGGACCTCATCGGTGCTCGCACCCAGTGGGTCGACGTCGATGACGAAATCGGCGGCGGTCTGACCGAACTCCACCGGCGGCCGCGGCATGCGCATGGGGCCCGCAATGGGGTGGTCGAACTCGTCGATGATGGCGTTGTGCACGACCTGGGGATCGGCCAGTGCCTCGTCGAGGGACTGCACCGGGGCGCAGGGCACCTGATGGCGACGGAGCCGCTCGAGGATGTCGTCGGTGGCAAAGGTCCGAAACGCGGCGTCGACCATCTTCGAGATCACCGGCAGGGTGTCGGCGTGCTGGCGAATCGTGATGTCGGAGAAGCGCGGTTCGGCCCACCATTCGGCCTTGTCGAGGGCCTGGACCAGGCCGTGATACTCGCGGTCGCTGCCCGCGACGTACACGAGGTGGCCGTCGGCGGTCGGTTGCAGCCGATACGAACGGGGCACGAGCAGACCGGGGACCGCTTTGGTGCCGGTGAAGGTGTGAGCGGTGAAGACGTCGGCCCACAGCCAGTACAGGGTGGCATCGAGCAGCGAGAGGTCGAGGTCCTGGCCTCCGGCGCCCCGCTCGCGGGCGAACAGCGCTGCGGTGATCGCCTGGGCGGCGAACAGGGCGGCGGACTTGTCGCAGATGAGCGTGCGCACGAGCTCGGGCTCGGCGTCGGCGGTGACCTTCTGTATCGACGCCACGCCCACGAGGGCCTGCACGATCTGGTCGTACACCCGCCAGTCGGCGTAGGGGCCGTCGGGACCGACCCCGCTGATCGACGCCACCACGAGCTGCGGGTTCACGGAGCGAAGGGCGGCGGGCCCGAGCCCGAGCCGATCGGCGACCCCCGGCCGCCAGTTCTGCACGACGACGTCGCACTGTCGGGCGAGATCGAGGGCGACCTCGACCCCTTCGGGTGTCTGGAGGTCGATCACGACCGAGCGCTTTCCCCGGTTGCACGCGGCGTACATGGCCGAGATCGTGCCGACCCGATGGCCCAGCATGCGGGAGATGTCGCCGATGCCGGGCGGCTCGATCTTGACGACCGACGCACCCTGGTCGGCCAGGATCTGCGCGGCGAGGGGCCCCGACACCACCGCCGAGAAGTCGAGGACGCGTACTCCGTCGAGTGGTCCGTTCATGGGGGAAGTGTGGCCCACTTCGTCGACCGACGGGGGCACCTGGTGGGACGAGGCTCAGAGCAGGGGAGCGAGGTCGCCGTTGCGGGCGACATCGATCGCATCGAGGCCGAGCCACTCGGCGTAGGTCTCGAGCTCGCGTCGCAGCTCCCGTCCGACGTGGGCCGGGTCGACCCCGGGCTCGGCCCATGCGCCCCTCACCAACAGGGTGCCCGTCGTGCGGTCGGCCTTCAGATCGACTCGTGCCACCAGGTCGCCGTCGAGAAGGAATGGCAACACGTAGTAGCCGTACGTGCGCTTGGCCTCGGGCACGTAGATCTCGATCCGGTAGTGGAAGTCGAACAGGCGCAGGGCTCGGTCGCGGAACCACACCACGGGGTCGAAGGGCGACAGCAGGGTACGGGTGGGCACCGAGTGGGGCGCGACCGCATCGGGGTGCAGATAGGCGGGCTTGGCCCAGCCCCTGACCTCGACTCGTTCGATGCGCCCCTCGCGTTCGAGCTCGTCGAGCAGCGGTCGGGTGACGGGCATGCGTATCCGGTAGTAGTCGCCGAGATCCTCGGCGGTGCCGACTCCGAGTGAGCGGGCCGCGAGGACCAGCAACTCCTTCTGGGCCTCGTGTGCGGGTAGCGCGGGCTGGTCGAGGACGTCGGCCGGAAACACTCGTTCGACGATGTCGTAGACGCGCTTGAACCCGACGCGGTCGGCGGTGGTCACGTGGCCCATGTCGAACAGGTATTCGAGGGCGAGCTTGCCGTGGTCGCGGCCCCACCACGGGCCGGTGCGCGGCCCTCGGTCCTCGAGGTCGCTCACGGTGAGTGGCCCGCGACGACGAACCTCCTCCAGCACCGCCTCGATGTAGCCGGGTCGCTCGTTCCGCAGCCGGTCGAAGGAGTTCCAGTGCGGCTCGTCGGCCATGCGGAATCCCAGGAGATGGCGCCGCTGCACCGGCATGAGCGCCGCCTCGTGGGCCCAGTACTCGAAGAGTGCACCGCCGTAGGCCCAGCGATCGAGGGCCTCGCGATCGTAGGGACCGAGGCGGGAGTACACGGGCATGAAATGGGCTCGGCAGACGATGTTCACCGAGTCGAGCTGCAACACGCCGACCCGACCGAGCACCCGGCGGAAATGGCGGGCATCGACCCGTCCGGTCGGTCGGACGTCGCGAAAGCCCTGAGCTTCGAGGGCGATCCGCCGGGCCCGGTCGTTGCTGATGGTCGGTGGTGCCACGGCAGCAGACTACGGGTTGCCGTGCCGCGACCCCGTTGCGCGAAACTGCCCGCATGCACATCGAGATCACCCCTGAAGCTCACGTGGTGCATCTCGGCGACGGCCAGAACGTCTTCGATGCCGACTTCGTCGCGGCCCTGCACGATTTCCTCGACGAGGTGGAGGACGACGAAACCGCCGGATGCCTGGTGACCATGGGCGACGGCAGCTCGTACAGCGCAGGGTTCGACATCGAGCACCTGAGCTCGGTCGGCGACGGTCTCGACGACTTCCTCGACGAGACGTTCCGGGCCATCGCCCGGGTCCTCACCTTTCCGCTGCCGACCGTCGCGGCCATGAACGGCCATGCCTTCGGCATCGGTGCCGTCCTGGCCCTCGCTCACGATCAGCGGGTGATGAACGCCGATCGCGGCTGGTTCTGCTTTCCCGAGGTCGATCTCGGCCTGCGCTTCCACCCGTTCATGCAGGCGGTGTTCGTGACCAAGGTGGCACCGCCGACGGTGCTCGAGATGCTCCTCGAGGGAAAACGCTACGGCGGCGGCGACGCGCTCGACGCCGGCCTGGTCGATGCCGTGGCGACCCCCGGGGAGCTCCTCACCGCCGCCATAGCCCTCGCCGGTCCTCGCACGGGGAAGTCGAGGGAGATCGTTTCCGGTCTCAAGACCGACCTCTTCGCCAACGTTCTGGCGACGCTGTAGGTTCGCCCGCATGACCGGAGCCATCCTCGACGTCGATCTGGTCGCGTTCGAGAAGGGCGGCACGGCCACCCGAAACGCGGTGGTCGACGGTGTGTCACGCAGCCTCGCCACCGGCTTCGTGTACACCGATCACGACATCAGCGAGACCCTGCTCGACGAGGCGTACGGCATGCTCGCCGAGTTCTTCACGCAGCCACAACCCACCAAGGACGAGTACGTGGTTCCCGGCAGCCACGCTCAGGCCGGATACACCGGTCTCCTGGTCGAGACCGCGGCCAGCTCCGATGTGCCCGACTGGAAGGAGATGCTCAACTGGGGCGCCTCGCTCCCTGTGGGGCATCCCCTCCGGGTGAAGTACTCGCACCGTTACCACGAACCGGTTCTGCCCGAGGCCGCGGTTCCCGGTATCACCAGCGTGCTGGTCGAGTTCCATGCCAGGGTGCTCGACACCCAGCGTCGGTTCCTCCGGATCATCGCCCTCGGTCTGGGCGCCCACGAGGATCTCTTCGACGACCTGCTTCTCGACGGTCCCACCCTGACCCGGGCCATCCGCTATCCGGCCATGGCCGCAGCTCCGGGTGGCGAACACGTTTGGGCCGGTGAACACGCCGACATCAACCTCATCACGGCGCTCCCACGGGCCAGCGCGCGAGGCCTCCAGGTGAAGATCGACGGGGACTACGTCGACGCGGTTCCTCCCGAGCACCATGTCATCATCAACACCGGGCTGATGCTCGAGCGGTTGTCGAACGGCCGGCTGCCGAGTGGCATTCACCGCGTCGTGGCCGACGACGCACAGCGGGATGATCGCTATTCGGTCGTGCAGTTCTGCCACCCGAGTCCATGGGCGTTCCTTTCGCCGCTTCCGAGTTGTTGCGGTCCGGACAATCCGCAACGCTATGGAGGGATCTCCGCCGCCGACGCCCTCGACAAGGTCCTCTACGAGATCAACCTGGTCGAGGGTGCTCGGCGCCTCGACAAC
Organism: uncultured Acidimicrobiales bacterium; assembly: GCA_963787285.1. Classification (GTDB taxonomy): domain Bacteria; phylum Actinomycetota; class Acidimicrobiia; order Acidimicrobiales; family JAHEJN01; genus JAHEJN01. Next base: position 89,614 of record CAWBCM010000001.1, read on the forward strand.
TGAAGGCAACCCCATGCGACTGAACCTCACGGCCGACGAGCTGCTCTCCACGACCCGCGCAGTGCGCAAGCGACTCGATCTGAACCGGCCGGTCGAGGCCTCGGTCCTGAAGGAGTGTCTCGAATCGGCCGTGCAGGCACCCACGGGCTCGAACTCCCAGGGATGGCGATTCATGGTGGTCACCGATGCCGACAAGAAGGCCGCCGTTGCCGAGCTCTACCGGAAGGCCTGGTACGACTACTACCAGCCGAGCGACCGCGAGCCCCGGAGCGACAAGGGAAGGCAACTCAAGCGGGTGATGAGCTCGGCTTCGTACCTGGCCGACAACTTCGAGCGGGTGCCGGTGTGGGTCATCCCGTGCATGCCGGGGCGGCTCGACAACCTGCCCAACGTGATGGCCGCCGGTGCCTACGGATCGATCCATCCCGCCACGTGGAGCTTCATGTTGGCCGCTCGCGACCACGGGTTGGGTACCTCGTTCACCACCCTTCATCTCACCTACGAACAGGAGGCGGCGGAGATCCTCGGCATCCCCTTCGCCGAAGTCACCCAGTGCGCACTCGTCACCGTCGGCTACACGGTCGGCACCGACTTCAAGCCGGCCGCCCGCCCGCCCGTCGAGACCGTGACGTACTGGAACACCTGGGGTACCGAGGCCGATTTCTCCGACCCCGCGTGACCCCCCGCACTTCGTTTCGTGTGCGCTCGTCACAGGGGGTCGCGCTCGCCGTGCACGACCTCGGTGGCCCGCTCGACGGACCGGTACTGGTCATGGGCCATGCCACCGGATTCCACGGCCGGGTCTTCGAGCCCATGGCCGCGGCCCTCACCGACCGGTATCGCTGCTTGGCACCCGATTTCCGGGGTCATGGCACCACCACGGTCACCGACGAGACCACCTACACGTGGGACCACGTCGCCGACGATCTCCTTGCGGTCGTCGATGCGGTTGGAGGCGGACCGGTCCGTGCCTTCGGCTGGTCCATCGGCGGGGCGGCCATCACCGCCGCCGAGCTTCGGCGCCCCGGGACCGTGAAGGCGGCGTTCATCTTCGAGCCGATCATCGCCTCGAGAGCGTTTCTCGCCGCCTCCTATGCCGGCGACAACCCGCTGGCCGAGGGGGCCCGTCGTCGAAGGGCGGTCTTCGAGAGCCGCGCCCAGGTACTCGAGCGTTACCGGTCACGGCCTCCGCTCTCGGCGGTCGATCCCGATGCCCTCCTGGCCTATGTCGACCATGGTTTCGCCGATCAGCCCGACGGGACGGTGAGGCTCCGCTGTGATCCCAGCGACCGAGGCCGCGCTGTTCGAGGCGTGGCGGTGTGGTCTCTTCGATGATCTGTCGGGTCTTGGCGCGCCGTTCACCATCGGCATCGGGGGAGAGGACTCGCTCACCACGACGATGGGGGTGATGGCGGCCGAGGCCATCCCTCGGGCCACGCTGCGTGTCTTCGACGACCTGACCCATTTCGGTCCCCTCGAAGCCCCGGTTCGCATAGCCGAGGCCGTGGCCGAGGCGGTGGGGTAGGCAGCCGAGGCCGTGGCCGAGGCGGTGGGGTAGGCAGCCGAGGCCGTGGCCGAGGCGGTGGGGTAGGCAGCCGAGGCCGTGGCCGAGGCGGTGGGGTGGGCAGCCGAGGTCAGTCGGGGGAGGACAGGGACTGGAGCAGCGTGGCCACGGTGGCGCCGGCCTCGAGGGGATGTCGAAGCGGACGGGCATCGAGGATCTCGTATCGGTTGCGACGCCCGACGCGCTCGTGGCGGAGATAGCCGCACTCCTCGAGCTCGTGGACGATTCGTTGCACCGCCCCGGGTGTGATGCCGACGAGGTCGCCGATGTCACGCTGCCGCAGGTCCGGGTTCCGGCTGATCGCGAGGAGTACGTGCGCGTGGTTGGTCAGGAAGCTCCACGCTGGTCGTTCCGGTCGGGGGTCGAGCGGCATCGGTCGGGTCACCGGGTGCCTCCGTTCGTTCCGTCGGGCATTACGGCCAGCAGCACCGTGGTGTCGATCCGGTCGAGAACCCGCTCGATGGTGTGACCGAGGAAGGGGGTCTCGTTGCTCGTTCGCAGCGTGCCGGAGATCACCACGAGGTCGACGGTGAGCTCGGCGATCGAGGCGAGAATCTGGTCGCTGGTGTTGTCGGCGTGCTCGAGCAGGGTGGAGTGGTTGGCGCCAACCGTGGTGGCGAGTCGGGCGGCGTCGTCGAGAACATGACGGCCCGGGCTCCGGTCGATCAACCGGTGCTCGTGTGACGACGTGGCCACGTGGAGGTGATGGACATGGGTACCGATGCGGCTGCTCAGGTACGTGCCGATCTCCTGTGCGGCTCGAGAGCTGCCTTTGCCGGAGATCGGCACGAGGGCACGGGCGAACGCCCACGGCAGCCGACCCCCGTTGTCGCGTGGTTGGCGAGCGATCACGACGGGGATCGTTGCGCCGCGAACGACGTGATCGACCAACGGCGAGACGAATCCGTCGCGTAGCTCGCCCGAGTTCGCCCCCATGACCACGACGTCGTAGCCCAGCTTCGATTCGGCGAGTATCCGGTCGCCGACGGCGGATGCATCAGGTTCGATCTCGATGTGCACCGATCGACCGTGGAGGACGTTGCGCACGGCTTCGATGTCGTCGCGATCGCCACCGCCCACCATCAGGAGTGTCACCTCGGCCTGTGCGGGCCACGCGAGGTCGATGATCTGAGCGGCAAGGATCGACGAGAGTCCGCCCTGGGTGGGAAGGAGAACCCGTCCCGAAGTGACGACGGTGTTGGCGGCCAACTGCTCCTCGGCATCGAGTCGGGTGCGCTCCTCGGGGGAGCCGTCCCAGTTGTCGAGCACGCGTCGCAGGAGCGGGGGAGCCATCATCGATGTTGCCATCGCCATGAGGACGATCACCGTGTACGAGCGCTCGTTGAGGACACCGAGCGAGAGTCCGACCGTGGCGATCACGATCTCGAGTGCGCCGCGTGCATTGAGACCGACGCCCAGTGCCGCCCCCTCCCGGGTGGACAGCGCCGAGAGCCTCGCCCCGATGATCGATCCCACGAACTTCGAAAGGCTGGCGGCGATCACCACCACCACTGCCCAGGCGAAGGTTTCTCCGTCGGCCAACAGACCCAGGTCGACGCGTAGGCCTGCGGTTGCGAAGAACACGGGCGCGAAGAAGGCCGCGGTCATCGTCTCGATGGGACGGATGAGCTCGTGATCGGCGAAGCGAGAGCGGGCGAGCACGACGCCGGCCACGAAGGCGCCGAGTACGGCTTCGACATGCAGCCACTGGGTGATGACGCCGAAGGCCAACGCAGTGACCAGGACGATCGACATTCCGGCCAACGGGTCGCTGCCGGAGGCCCGTACCGAGCGGAGGCCGCGGTCGACCAGACGCTGACCCACGGTGAAGGCCAGGACGAAGAACACGGCCAGGCCGATGACGGTGAAGGCCAGCTTGTCGAGCTCGACCTGGCCGGCCTGGGCCAAACCGGCGATGAATCCGAGGGCGATCCAGCCGACCACGTCGTTCGCCATCCCGGCGGCCAGCGTGAGCTGGCCGAAGTTGCGGCGCAACAGTCCCATCTCGGACAGGATCTTGGCGATGACCGGTAGCGACGAGATCGACAGCGCAGCGGCGATGAAGAGGGCGAAGATGTAGCGCTCGGTGCCGTCGCCCAGGAACGCCGTGGGAATGAACCAGCCAACGGCCAGACCGGCGATCATCGGCGCGACGAGCGAACCAGTCGAGACGACCGTGGCCGCGGATCCGAGTCGGCGGATGAGGCCGAGGTCGGTCTCGAAACCGGTCGAGACCAGGAGAAGCAACACGCCCAGCCACCCGACCGTGAACAACATCGCCGTCTGCACGTCATCGGCAGGGAACAGCCAGTCACTGACATCGGGAGCCACACGGGCGAGAAGCGAGGGCCCGAGGAGGAGACCGGCGGCCAGCTCGCCGACGACGCTCGGCTGTCCGAACCGTCGCAGGAGCGCACCCAGGAGGCGGGCCGTGACGACGATGACCAGAAGGGCGACCCAGAACACCAGCAGTTGATGCTCGGTCGGTGGATTCAGGCTCATGACGGATCACCTCTCCGACGTTCCTCGATACGCAAGTCTAATACCGCTTTTTGAATACCGCAATTCAATTGTCGTTGATAGGAAAGCGATATAAGATAAGTGCTGTGATCGTCTCGGACGCCACCCCCCCGACGGCCAGCCGAGCAGTGTTCGCGCTCGCGGCCCTTCCGCTCGCGGCCCTCACCGTCTGGGCGACGGTCCTGCTGGCCGGTGATCGTTCCACGACCTTCTCCGTCACCTGGGTGGCCGATCTCGACCTGGTGATCGCCTTCCACATCGGCCCGATGGCGTCGTTGCTGACCCTCGTCGTCGCGGGGATCGGCGCTCTCGTAATGGTGTACTCGGCCGGGTACTTCTCCCCGGAGGCCGAGGGAACCCGCCGATTCGCGATCACCCTGCTGGCCTTCGGCCTGTCGATGGTCGGCCTGGTGTGGGCCGACAGCGTCTGGACGTTGTTCGTGTTCTGGGAGCTCACCTCGATCACGTCGTTCCTGCTGGTCGGCTTTCGCAACAACCGGGCCGAAGCCCGGGCCGCAGCCCGGCGTGCCTTCCTGATCACTGCCGGGGGAGGTTTGGCGTTGCTCGCCGGACTGCTCATCCTGGTGGACGTCAAGGGCAGTGCGTCATTGCGTTCGCTCGAACCGCTCACCGGTACCCGGGCAAGCGTGGCCGCGTTGCTCGTGATGATTGCCGCCGCCACCAAGTCGGCCCAGGTGCCGTTCCACGTCTGGCTTCCCGGTGCGATGGCCGCGCCCACGCCGGTCAGCGCGTACCTGCACTCGGCAACCATGGTGAAGGCCGGGGTGATCGTGGTCGCACTGACCGGACCGGCCTTCGTCGACGTCGCTGTGTGGAAGAGCCTCGGCCTTGCGTTGGGAGGAGCATCGATGCTCTGGGGCGCGATCGGTGCCCTCCGCCATGTCGACGGCAAGCAGATCCTGGCGTGGGGAACCGTCTCCCAGCTCGGGCTCATGATCGTGTTGTTGTCGCTCGGTGAGCCCAAGGCGACCTTCGCCGCCCTTTCCGTCGTCGTCGCCCACGCCGTCTTCAAGGCGGCGCTGTTCATGGTCGTCGGCGAGGTCGACGTCCGAGCCGGAACCCGAGACATCCGCGAGCTCGACGGTCTGGCCAACTCGATGCCCATCGCCTTCGCGGCGGCCGCAGTGTCGGGAGCATCGATGGTGGGCGTGCCACCGCTGCTCGGCTTCATGGCCAAGGAGGCGGCCATCGAGGCCGGCCTCAAGCTGAAGGGATTCGAGGCGATCGCGGTGACGGCGCTCATCGTCTTCGGGTCCGTCTTGACCGCGGCCTACACCGTGCGCTTCCTGATCGGCATGTTCGGGGGTCGATCCGACACGCCGACCCCGGTCAGCCCTCGACGATGGCCGATGACGCTGCCGGCGGTCACCTTGACGCTCCTCAGCGTCGGGGGCTACGCCGCGGCGGGGACGGTGACGACCCTGGTCAGGCGTGCGGTCGAAACCCTCGACCCTGCCGCAGCCGAGTTCACCCTTCTCCGGTGGCCCGGCTTCACCACCGCGTTCGGGCTCTCCGTGGGAATCGTGGTGGTGGGCTCTGCCCTCGGAATCGCTTTGGCCCCACGCGTGTCCTCGGTGCCTGCTCCCCTCGGTGCCGGCCTGGTCGACCGCAGCATCGACGAGGTCGTGGTCGTCGCCCGCCAGCTCACCGCCCGGGTGCAGCACGGGTCCCTGCCGGTGTACCTGGTGGTCGCCATCGCCGTGGCCGCCATGGCGGGGACGCCGTTCTGGTTCGCCGTCGACCTCGACGCGCTGTACCGCTGGGACAGCGCGATCCAGCCAATTCTCGGCCTCGCGGTCGTGATCGCCGGCATCGTCACGGCACGCATCGGTTCGCGGCTCGGAGCCGCACTCGGTCTCGGGGGACTCGGCATCGGCGTCGCGGGGTTGTTCGCCGCCCACGGTGCCCCCGATCTGGTGATCACGCAGCTGCTGGTCGAGACGGTGGTGGTGGTGGGGTTCGTGATCGGGCTGGGCCATCTCACCAGCCGGTTTCCGCGCGCTCAGAACCGCTGGCGGCTCACCCGCCTCGTCATCTCGATCGGCGCGGGTGTCGCGGTGGCCGGAGCGCTGTTCGCGAGCGGATCGCGCCCGACCGGGCAGGCCCCCCGGGAGGTGCTGGTCGACGAAGCGGTGGAGGTCGGCGGCGGGAACAACGTGGTCAACGTGATCCTCACCGACGTTCGTGGCCTCGACACTCTCGGCGAGATCGTCGTCCTTGCCGTCGTGGCCATCGGAATGTTGGCCCTCGGCGCCGCGGGCGGGAAGCGCAGCGTCGCATGATCGCCCGCCGATCCCCCATCGTCTCGCTCGGGGTGGCCGTCATCGGTCCCCCTGCAGTACTCGTTGCGCTCTACCTGTTCTTCGCCGGCCACAACCAGCCCGGAGGCGGGTTCGCGGCAGGCCTCGTCCTCGGTGCGGTGGTGGCGCTCCGGGCCGTCGTGGGCCGCCGGGTGCCGGTGGCGAGTACCACACTGTTGTGGATCGGCGCCGGTCTGGCCGCCGGCGTCGCGCTGGTGCCGCTCGTGGTCGGCCACGCGGTCCTCGATCAGACCGTGGTCGACGTCACGATTCCGGTTCTCGGGAAGGTGAAGAGCGGCTCGGCCGCCGTGTTCGACGCCGGTGTCGCCGCGATCGTGGTGGGGTTGGTGGTGGCGGTGCTCGACGGACTGGGCGTCTCCCGCATCGCCGACACGTCCGGCCCGGGGATCGCCGAGGACCGGTCGTGAACGTCTCACTCGTCTTGACGGTGGCCGGGCTCGTGACGGTCGGCACCTATCTCGTCACCGCCCGCTCGCTGAGTCGCATCATTCTGGGGTTCTCGATGCTCGGTCACGCGGCGGTGCTCGCACTGTTGAGCGCCGGGGGCCCTGCGGGCGAGGTCCCGCTGGCCGACCGATCCTCCGCCGGGGAGATGGCGAACCCGCTCCCACAGGCGTTGTCGCTCACGGCGATCGTGATCTCGTTCGGTCTCACGCTGTTCCTGCTGGCACTGGCCCGGCGCCAGAACGCGCTCTCGGGTGACGACCTCGTCGAGGACGATCTCGAGGACCAGCGGGTGGCTCTCCTCGCCCATGAGGAGTCGTCGGAAGCACCCGACGCGGACGCGCCGTGAGTGCATTGGTTGCCCTCACGGTGGTCGGGCCGCTCCTCGCCGCCGCGCTCACCCTCGCGCTCCGGGCCCGACCTCGCCTGCGCGATGCGGTCACGCTGATCACCCTGGTCGGAGTCACGGCCGCAGCCACGGCCATCCTGGTTCAGGTCGAGGGGACCGGAACCATCGTCGTACGGGTGGGCGGTTGGGATCCCGAGCTCGGCATCGTGTTGGTCGCCGACATGTTCGCGGCTCTGGTCCTGGTCGTGGCCATGGCCACGATCCTCGTGGTCGAGATCTTCGCCATCGGCCAGCGGCGCAGCGCCGCGGGTGCCGACCCCCAGGTCGTCGCACCGGTGTTGCTCGTGCTGACGTCGGGCGTTGCGCTGGCCATCGTCACGGGCGATCTGTTCACCCTCTTCGTGGCCTTCGAGATGATCCTCGTGGCGAGCTACGTGTTGCTCACCCATCAGGGCCGACGAGGCCAGATCCGTTCGGGCATGACCTATGTGGTGATCAACCTGCTGGCATCGACGCTCTTCCTCCTCGGCGTTGCGTTCGTCTATGCCGCCACGGGGACCGTCAACATGGCGCTGCTCGCCGAGCGCATTCCCCAGCTCGACGCGGGAACCCGAATCGGTATCGGCACCTGGTTCCTGGTGGTCTTCGGTTCGAAGGCCGCCATGTTCCCGCTGTTCTCCTGGCTGCCCGACAGCTATCCCACGGCACCGACCACCATCACCGCCGTCTTCGCGGGGCTGCTCACCAAGATCGGCGTGTACTCGCTCATCCGTTTCCACACCCTCACCGACATGGTCGACTTGGGCCCGATCGTGCTGGTGGCCGCCGGGGCGACCATGCTCGTCGGTGTGGCCGGGGCGTTGGCCCAGGACGACATGAAGCGCATCCTGTCGTTCCACATCGTGAGCCAGATCGGCTACATGCTCCTGGGGCTCGGCTTGTTCTCGGTGGCCGGGGTCGCCGGCGCGATCCTGTTCCTCGTGCACCAGATACCGGTGAAGACGGTGCTGTTCCTGGTGGGAGGTCTGGTCGAATCGACCCACGGAACCTCTGCGCTCGACCGGATCGGCGGCCTGGCCACCCGTTGGCCGCTGCTGGGTGCCCTGTTCGCCGTTCCGGCCCTGAGTCTGGCCGGACTGCCACCATTCTCCGGGTTCGTCGCCAAGCTGGCCCTGGTCGATGCCGCCATCGCGGAGTCGTCGACCCCCATCGTCGTCGTGGCCCTGGCGGGAAGCCTGCTGACCCTGCTGTCGATGACCAAGATCTGGTTGGGGGTCTTCTGGGGCGCGCCCGCCGGTGCCCCCGCCGTGCCGAGCGTCCGCGGGTCGCTCGGCACGATGGTGCTGGCCACGGGTCTGGCTGTGGCCGGCACCCTGGCCGTCGCCGTTTTCGCCGGGCCGCTCTGGGACATGAGCGAGCGGGCCGCCGTCGAGCTGCTCGACCGGCAGCCCTACATCGAGGCGGTGATCCGGTGACTCGACCCCTTGCGCCCCGACGCATCGTCACCATGATCCTCCTGGTGGGCGCCTGGTGTGCCCTCTGGGGCGAGGTGTCGGTGGCCAACGTGGCCGCGGGGCTGGTGCTCGCGTCGGCCATTCTCGCGCTCGGGATCGGGCCGAGCCTGCACGGGCGAATCGTGCTGCGACCGTTGCTGCGATTCGCCCGACTGGTGGTCGGCGATCTCGTGAAGTCCACGCTCAACGTCGCCTACGAGGTCCTCACGCCCACTGACCGCACCCGCGAGTCGGTGATCTCGGTCGAGGTGGCCCACGAGACCCGCCGCCACCTGCTGCTGATGGTGGTCGCGGTCACCGTTACGCCCGGCACCGCCGTCGTCGACGCCGACTTCGATTCCGGCACGCTGTATCTCCATCTGCTCGATCACCGCCGTCGCGACGAGGTCGAGGCGCATGTTCGGGAGCTGGCCCGCTTGGCCTGTGCCGGGCTGCCGGTGATCGAGTCCGAGGTCGACGAGGAAGGAGCCCGGCCATGATCACCGCCATCGCCATCGGAGGATTCGTGCTGGCCGGTATCAGTGCACTCGTGCGCGTGCTCGTCGGTCCCTCGTTGGCCGATCGGGTGGCGGCGCTCGATGTCGTGCTCCTGAGCTCCATGGGAGCGATCGCAGTCGACGCAGCCCGACGCGACGACCCGTCGGCGTTGATCGTCCTCGTGGTGATTGCGGTCGTCGGGTTCACCGCAACCGTCGCAGCAGCCCGCTACATCATGAGCGAGGACGCGCCGTGACCAGCGCTGTTGCCGGGTCGATCATGGTGCTCGGCGCCGCCGTGGCGGTGCTCGCCGGGGTGGGAGTGCTGCGGTTCCGCACGCCGTACGCCCGGTTCCATGCGGCCGGAAAGGCGAGCCCCGTTGCCTTCGTGATCGTGGCCATCGGGGCGTCGCTCGACCTCGGCGTCGCCGGTGCGGCACGGTTGGCGGTGGCGGTGGCTGCCATCGTCCTCACGCTGCCGGTGGGCGTGCACCTCCTGTTCCGGGCCGTGCACCGCACGACGCCGGGTGACCATCTCGTCGTCGATGAGCTTGCGCCCGAAGAGCGTCGGCCATACTGAGAACGAGAACCCATGTCCGAAGAGCCCTTCACCCCGAATGCCGACGATCTGGTGGCCAACAACGCCCGATTCGCCGAGAGCTTCGACAGCGGTGACCTCCAGGTCGCCCCCACCCGTCGCCTTGCGGTGGTGTTGTGCATGGACTCGCGCATCGACACCTTCCAGATCCTCGGGCTGGCCAACGGCGAGGCCCACATCGTCCGCAACGCGGGCGGCATCATCACCGACGACGTCATCCGCTCGTTGTGCCTCTCCCAGCGCCTTTTGGGTACCCGGGAGATCCTGCTGTTGCATCACACCGACTGTGGTCTCCAGAAGGTCGACGAGGACGTGTTCAAGGCCGAACTCGTTGCCGAAACCGGGGTCAAGCCGTGGTGGGCGATCGAGTCGTTCGACGATCCCTACCTCGATGTCCGCCAGTCGATGCGGCGGCTGATGCTCACGCCGTTTCTGGCCCACAAGGACAACATCCGCGGCTTCGTGTACGAGGTGGCCGACGGTCGCGTCCATGAGGTCGAGCCCGAGCCGTCCTCCCCCTGGGACGGGTGAGAGCGACATGATCGAGATCACGGTCGCCGACGACGACCGGCCCCGATGCTCTTGGGGAGCCTCGACGCCCGACTATCTCGCCTACCACGACACCGAGTGGGGATTCGGGGTGGTGAGCGACCATCGTTTGTTCGAGAAGCTGTGTCTCGAAGGGTTCCAATCGGGGCTCTCGTGGCTCACCATCCTGCGCAAGCGCGACAACTTCCGCTCGGGCTTCGCCGGTTTCGATCCGACGGTGGTGGCCGGTTTCGGAGAGCCCGATGTCGAACGTCTGCTGGCCGATGCCGGCATCGTGCGTCATCAGGGCAAGATCCGCTCGGCCATCAACAACGCGGCTCGGGCGGTCGAGATGATCGACGAGTTCGGTTCGCTGGCGGCGTACTTCTGGCCCCACGCCGAGATCGACCGTCCCGCTCCCGTCGAGGTCGCCTCCGTCACCGATGCGTCGACCGCCATCGCCAAGGATCTCAAGAAGCGGGGGTGGAGCTTCGTGGGGCCCACGACGGTGTACGCCTTCATGCAGGCCATGGGGCTGGTCAACGACCACCTGGCCGAGTGCTGGGTGCGTGACGACGCCGAGCAGTCAAGGCTCGCCGCTCGCGCGTCGGTGCTGGGCTAGTCGACAGGCGTCGAGGGCACCTCGAAGAAGCGCAACAACTGGTGGCGACACGTCGTGGCGACCATCCGCCCCGAGGGGTCGACGTCGATCCCCTTGATGCCGCCCTCCAATGCCCGGTACTCCTCCCTGATCGTGGCGCGCGTCCTCTGCATCACGTCGTCCCCCACCGCCACCACCTTGCCTGCGGCGCTGTCGGCGTCGTCGACCCAGCCGCCGGCTGCGATGAACACCTGGACGAGCGCGCCGCCGGCGTCGGCCACGTACAGGCGGCGTCCGGTCGGATCGAAACACAGACCGTGCGGGAAGTGGAGATCGGGGTCGCGAAGGACGCACGACCCCGACGGGTCCCCCCGGCGGTAGACGACGACACGGTGATGATCGTGATCGCTCACCGCCATCCACCGACCGTCACGACTCAGAGCAACACCGTCGGGCAGCTCCAAGCCCTGCTGGGCCGCCAGCCTTGCGTCGCCCGTCTCGATCACACCGTCGTGCATGCGATACGGATGCACCGTGACCGTGCTCGCGTTGTTGCAGCAGACGTACAGCTCACCCCCGTACGCCCGAACCGACCCCGGTCCGCAGGCAACGGATCGCTCACGGAGCTTCCTGGTCGACCCGGCGGCTCCGAACCACCCAGACTCCGTGCGATGGACGGGCTCGACGGTCGTGCTCTGCTCCCACGCGTCCGTCGGGGGAAGGCGGTGGAACGTGAGCGATCCCCCTCGGTTGGCGACGACCACGACGTCCTCGCTCAGGAAGTCGATCCCGTGCGGACTGGCGAGGCTCGTCGATCGCAGCTCGGTGTGTCGGAGGATGCGCACCGGATGGGAGCCGATGTCGACGTCGAACAGGAGAATGCGGCCGTCGGTGGCCACGAGGGCGAGCAGGTTGCCCGATGGCGAGAACCGGACATCTTCGGTCCGCCCGGAGGGGTCGATGGGGACTCCCGCCACGACGTGCGGGACAGGTCTCAACCCGTCGGCCGATCGTTCGCGGCGGTTCGCTCGGAGACCGACGCGAGTGCGTGCAGGGCGCCGGCCCAGTACTTACTGTGGGCGTCGACCCGCCAGTCGAGTTTGTAGATCGGCGTGCAACGGGAGTCGATGATCTCCCGGGCGAGGACGAGGCCGTCGGGGCTTCTGGCCAGCCGCTGCAGCTCGTGGGCCGAGCCGGCCCCGACTCGCGGTGTGGCTTCCCAGATCGCCGCCGATGGCCCGCCGCGGGCCACGACGTCGTTGAACGTGTAGTGGAACACGAAGTACGGATACACCCTCAGCAACCGCCGAACCGGGAGGGACAGCCAGAGCCGTGTCCGACCGACGTTCTTGCCGAGGAGCGGCGCCAGCTGTGCCACCAACCGCCGGCCGATTCGGGTGGGCTGGAGCCAGAATCGTCTCTGGCCGAGGTGGTCGCGGAGCCGTTGGTCCAGTTCTCTCACGAGCTCGTTGCCCGGCTCTGCAGCGAGGAACCAGTTGGAGATGAGTCGATCGCGCCCCGGATCACAGAACGCGAAGAACCCACTGTCGGTGTGGTCGGGCAGCCACGTGTCGAGCGGAGCTGCGCAGTAGGTCGTGGCGTCCGCCCACACCCCGCCGTGGTTCCGCAGCAGGTACAGGCGCAACAGGTCGGCGATCTTCTGCACATCCAGATCGCTACGACGCCGGTAGAGGGCGAGCGGGAAGTCGGGGTATTCGACGAGTGAATCGGCGTCGAGCACCCTGACTTCCCATGTCGGGTTGGCGCGAACCCAGGAGTCGACGCACGCCTGGACCAGAGGCGGCGCCGACGCCACGCCTTGTTGCCAGTACATCCACACGATCTGGTCCATGGCTAGGGCTCGATGAGACGCTGGGTCGTGAACACGGTGAGCGAGTCGAACAGTCTTCGCAACGCATCGATGTCGCCCGAGACCTCCACGGCGCCGTCCTCCATCTGAGCATCGAGGGTGGCGACCCGCGCGAGAACATCGGCCAGGGCGACCCTCGAACAGGTGAGGGCGGCATCGGCATCGGGTTCGTGCTGAAGCGGTCGCTGGTGTATCGCCGCGTGGTGGACACCGAGAACGTGGTGCTCGTCGAGATCGGTGAAGGTCACGTTGACCGTCAATGAAGTGGCGCCGTCGGGGTCGCCGAATGCCTCGGGATCGAAGCGCACTCCCATGGAGTCGAAGATCTGCTCGGCGGTCATGGCGTGCACGAAGAGGCGCCCGCTCGCGGCACCGTAGTCGGGCGTGCCATGGCGGAGCTCCTGGGCTCCCATCAGATAGGCGTTGCGCCACGTGGCCGACTCGGATCGGTAGCCGAGCTGTTCGAGGGCGTCGGCCTGGAGACGGCGGGCCGCGGCGTTGCCCGGATCGGCGAACACGACATGGTTGACCAGCTGCGCCACCCACCGGTAGTCGCCGTCGTCGAAGGCGTCGCGTGCCGCTGCTACCACGGCGTCGGCCCCGCCCATCAGCTCCACGTAGCGCGCACCGGCATCGACGGGCGGCAGCGGATCGAGATTGGCGGGATTGCCGTCGTACCAGCCGAGATAGCGGGTGTACACCGACTTCACGTTGTGCGAGACCGTTCCGTAGTAGCCCTGCACGTGGGAGTCGCGCCCGAAGCAGGTCGGCAAGCGAAGCGCCTCCGCGATCTCGATGGGTGTGTGACCGAGGTTGGCCAGACGCATGGTCTGGTCGTGCATCCAGCGGTACACGTCGCGTTGGAGGACGAGGAACTGCCTGACGTCGGCGGCGCCGAACCGAGGCCAGTGATGGCTGGCGAACATCGTTTCGGTGCGGTCGCCCCAGAGCTCGAGCGCCTCGGCGATGTACTTCGACCAGTACAGCGCATCCCGAGTCTGGGCTCCTCTGATCGGGTAGACGTTGTGGAGGGTGTGGGTGCAGTTCTCGGCCATGCACAGCAGGGCCTTCTCGGGAAAGAAGAAGTTCATCTCCGACGGCGCCTCGGCCTCGGGAGTGTTCTGGAACACGACCCGGATGCCGTCGACGGTGAGCTCGGCTCCGGTCTCGCGGACGGTCTCGGTCGGTGCGATGAGACCGACCGGCCCGAGCGGAATGGCACTGCCCAGACCGCAGTCGACCTGGCCGAGCGGGCCGTTGGCCAGCAGCGGCCCGAACTGGTACATCGCCCGGCGGGTCATGATCGGCCCGGCGATCACGTTCTCGCGCACCACCTCGTGGAGGAACCCGTCGGGGGCGATGACCCGCACCTCGCCGCGGGCAACCGCCTCGGGTGAGGTGACGCCGAGCACCCCCCCGAAGTGATCGACATGGCTGTGGGTGTAGATCACGGCCGTGACCGGCCGCTCACCGAGGACGTCGTTGGCCAGTTGGAGACAGGCCGCCGCGGTGGTGGACGTCGTCAGCGGATCGATGATCACCCAACCGGTACGGCCGGCAAGGAACGTGATGTTGGAGATGTCGTACCCTCGGGCCTGCCACACGCCCTCGGCCACCTCGAAGAGCCCGTGGTGGGCGTTGAGCGTGGCCTGGCGCCAGAGTCCCGGGTGCACGGTGTCGGGCGCGGGTTCTCCCCGGCGGAGGAAGTCGTGGCGGGCGATGTCCCACACCGCGTTGCCGGCCAGCTCGATGCGACCGGTGGGATGGCTTCCCACCCGGCCCCGGGTGGCGCGATCGGTGTCGGCGGGATCATCGAACGACAGGACGGCCGCGGCAGCGGCGTGAGCGGATCGGGTGGTCGCCGACGCGGGCTTCGGGTCGAGATCGGCCATGCCCGCATGCTGACACGAAACCCCGCCGAGGGTGCGGTGGTGGCTAGGGGATCATCTCGACGCGCAGCGTGTTGGTGGCGCGCGCCACCGTCGACTGACCCGACGTGATCACGACCAGATCACCCGAGGCGATGCCGTGGTGACCACGTACCGCCGTGAGGGCATGGTCGATCTGGTCTCGCGACGACGAAGAGTCCGATCCGAGCACGGCACTGACCCCCCAGCTCAGCGCCAGCTGCCGGACGGTCCGCTCGATCGGACTGAAGGCGATGATCGGCACATCGGGTCGAAAGCGCGAAACCGACCGGGCCGTCAGACCGGTACGGGACAGGCACAGGATGGCCTTGGCCCCCACCTGCTCGGACACGTAGACCGACGAGCGAGAGATCGAATCGGTGGTGAGCGCCGACACGGCGCCGTGGCCGGCCGCGGCCGTCCACTCGATGATGGTCTCGAGCCACAGCTCGTGATCGAACTCCCGCTCGGCCCGCTCGGTGATGTGGGCCATCGTGGCCACGGCGTTCACCGGGTCGACCCCGACGGCGCTCTCGCCCGAGAGCATCACCGCCGAGGTGCCGTCGAACACCGCGTTGGCGACGTCGCTGACCTCGGCACGCGTCGGTGTGGGCGCGGTGACCATCGACTCGAGCATCTGCGTGGCGGTGATGGCGGGACGGCCTCGGGCGACGCAGGCTCGGATGATGCGCTTCTGGAGGTGCGGTAGCTCGGCGATGGGGAAGTCGAGGCCGAGATCGCCACGGGCGACCATGACGGCGTCGGACGCGTCGATGATCTCGTCGAGGTTGGTCACCGAGGCGACGGTTTCGATCTTGGCGACCAGTAGTGGTCCCTCGGGCTGGAGTGGCGTTCCGACGGCCCGCATGTCGTCGGCGTGCTTCACGAACGACACGGCGATCATGTCGACGCCGGCCGCGACGAACGCGTCGATGTAGAGGTGATCCTCGGGCGTCGGGGTGCCGATGCGCAATCGATCGCTCGGGATCTGGAACCCGGGGCGGCCCTGGACGAGGCCGCTGCTCAGGGTTCGGACCAGCACCTCGTCGGCCGTCTTCTCCACCACTTCGAGGGTGACCTTGCCGTCACCGATCGCGAGATGGTCGCCGACTTGCACGTCCTCGACCACCGTGAGGTAGTCGATGGCGATCTGGTCGCCGTCGCTCTTCTCGGTGCCGACGACCACCGACACCGTCTGGTTGTCGTCGAGGAAGACGCCGCCCTCGGGGAACGGCGCGGCACCGTACCTTCGGGCCGGCGAGGTCGATCAGGATCGCCACGTTGCGGCCCACCTTGTCGGCCGCGGCGCGGATGCGGTGGAACGTCTCGAGGTGTTCTTCGAGGCTGCCGTGGGCGCTGCCGATGCGGGCAACGTCGATTCCCGCCTCGATCAGCTGCTCGAGGACTTCGGGCTCGCGGGAGGCCGGGCCGATGGTGGCGACGATCTTCGTGCGGCGCATGAAAGCTCCAGGAATGGACAAACGAGCGGTGGTGAGCCCGGAGAACCACGCTGTTCCTGGACGGGCGTACGCCTGTCGTTTGTAGCCGACTCGCCCGCTGCTCGCGCCGAGAATCCGGGAAACTTCTCGCCCTGTTCACCGACCCCGACTGGGTTCGGGTCCCACGTAGCGAGCGCTGGGCCGCATGATCTTGTTGTCGGCGGCCTGCTCGAGCAGGTGTGCCGACCAGCCGATGATTCGACTCACGGTGAAGGTGGGGGTGAACATCTCGGCGGGAACTCCGGCCAGATGCAACACGATGGACGCGTAGTACTCCACGTTGGTGACGATCGTCGCGTGCGGCTTGTGGGAGCGTAGTACCGACAGGATGCGCGGCTCGATGGCCACTGCGCGGTCGACCAGGTCGCCGCCGAGGCTGAGGGCGACCCCACGCAACAGGGTCGATCGGGGATCATCGGCGCGGTACACCGCGTGCCCGAAGCCCATGATCTTGCCCCCGTCGGCCAGGCGTTCGGTGACCCATTCCTCGGTGTTGGCCGGATCGCCGATGGCATCGACCATGTCGAGGGCGCGGCGGGGGGCGCCCCCGTGGAGCGGACCCGACAAGGCGGCGACCCCGGCCGTCAGTGCCCCGGGCACGTCGGCGCCGGTGCTGGCGACGGCCCGGGTGGCGAAGGTCGACGCGTTGAAGCCGTGGTCGATGGTGGCGGCGAGGTAGACCTCGATCGCCCTGGCCTGGGCGTCGGCGGGAACCGCGCCGGTGATCATGCGCAGCCAGTCCGCGGCGTGCGATCGGGTCGGGTCGGCGGCGAGCGGCTCGAGTCCGTTCCGACACCGGTACCAGGCGGCGAGCAACGACGGTGCGACCGCAGCCAGGGTGAGCACCTGGTCGCGTCGCTCGGCCGGATCGAGATCGAGGCTCGGGGCCGCATCGGTGAACACCAGAGGCAGGAGGGACTCGAGAGCGGCGTGGGGAGTGGTGGCCCGACCGGCGACCGCCTCGACGAGCGAGAAGAGGTCGCGGTCGAGCACTCGTCGGCGGCCGATCTCGTCGGCGAAGGCCGCCTCGGTTTCGGCATCGGGCAGCCGGCCATCGAGCAGGAGCGACCAGATCGCCTCCAGCGACCGAGTGCGGGCCAGCACCGTGGCGTCGTACTGGCGATAGTGGTAGTAGCCCTCGTCGCCGCGGACCTCGCCGATCATCGTGTCGGCCACGATCAGGCCCTTCAGACCGGGAGGCGCCACCGGCGGCGTGCTCGGCGGGGCGACAGCGGTTGGAAGGGAAGGGTTCATGGACTAAGCATGACGGGAGAGCTCTACATTGATCAACGTTGATCCACTCAACGTTGATCAGGTCAAGTCCCCACCGCTCGTGCCCGATCCTCTCGACTGATGCCATGACCGACTGGCTCACCACCGACGAAGCCGCCGCCCGCCTCGGGGTCAAGCGCGAGACCCTGTACGCCTACGTGAGCCGTGGCTTGATCCACCGGGAGATGGACATCGACGGCCGATCGAGCCGGTTCGATCCCGTCGAGATCGACCGCCTCCGCGATCGAGCCCGCCGCACCGCCTCCGGTGAATTGTCGACGGTCATCTCTTCGAGCATCAGCCGACTCCGGCCTTCGGGCCACGAGTATCGGGGGGTCGCGGCCGTCGATCTGGTCAGGATGGGCACCACCTTCGAGACGGTGGCCGACCGGTTGTGGAACGACACCGGCGCGTGGCCGTCGCCGTCGGCGCCGTCGATCGCGCCGGAGCCGGGCGACATCGGCCCGCTCGATCGCTTGCGTATAGCGGTGGCCCGGGCGTCGGCCGCCGACGCCCTTCGCTACGATCTCGCGCCGCCGGCGATGGCCTCGGTCGGTCGCCGGCTCATCGGGGCGATGGTCGACGCCTTGCCCCGGGCCATTCTCGACGACGACGAGCCGACCTCGATTGCCGAGCGGCTCTGGCCCCGCGTCAGCACCCTCGAACCCACACCCGATCGGGTGGCCGTGCTCCAGGCCGCCCTGGTTCTCCTGGCCGATCACGGTCTGGCCGCCTCGACCTTTGCCGTACGCATCGCTGCATCGGTGCGCGCCGATCCGTACTCGTGTGTGATCGCCGGTCTCGGGGCCCTGGGCGGCCAGGTCCACGGAGCGGCGAGTGCTTCGGTGCACCGGCTCATCGCCCGTGCTGCCGAGCTCGAGTCGGCCGCGGACGCGGTGGGCGAGTGCTTCACCGCCGGACGTTCAGTGCCGGGTTGCGGGCACAAGGTCTATACCGACGTCGACCCCCGCCAGCAGCTGCTCGACGAGTTGATCGGCATCGCCTGGCCCGATGATCCGCGGTTGGGCCTCGCGGTCGCGGTTCGTGAGGCAGCCACACGACGAGCCGATCGCCTGGCCAACGTCGACATGGCCATGGGCACCTTCACGTGGCTCGCAGGGACCGGCCCCGATGTCGGGGAGTCGATCTTTGCCATTGCCCGCACGGCCGGCTGGCTGGCCCATGCGATCGAGGAGTTCCGCGAGCCCCCGCTGCGGTTCCGGGCCGAGGCCCGTCACCTGTCGAACTGACGCACCGTCGGGCCCCGGTTACCGTCGCGTGATGACCAATCGACTCGACGGACGTGTGGCGGTGATCACCGGTGGGGGCAACGGCATCGGACGGGCCTGTGCGCTCAAGTTCGCGGCCGAGGGCGCCGCCGTGGCGCTGGGCGACATCCAGGCCGACGCCGCCGAGGCGGTGGCCACCGAGGTCGAGGCCATGGGCGGCCGGGCGGTCGGGCTGCGGGTCGAGGCCAGCACCCGGGCCGACAACGAGGCGCTGGTGGCCGCAGCCCTCGATCTCGGCGGGGGCCGGATCGACGCGCTCGTGACTGCGGCCGGCATCAGTCATGCCAACTACTGGTCCGGCGACGTCGAGGCCGACGTCAAGGTGCTCGCCGGCGCGCTCGACTACCTCGAACGCCCGGGCTGGGACTTCGTCGACACCGACATCGACCAGGTGCGCCGGGTGATCGACGTGAACCTCATCGGGACGATGCACGCCATGCAGGCGGTCGCTCCGGTCATGCTCCACGCCGGCGCCGGGTCGATCATCACCATCGCCTCGGTCGCAGCCAAGCACCCCGACGCCGGACCACTGGGCTACACCGTGAGCAAGGCGGCGGTCTGGATGCTCACCAAGAAGGCGGCTCGAATGCTCGGGCCGGCGGGCGTGCGGGTGAATGCCATCGGTCCGGGCTTCATCGACACCAGCATGACCAAGATCACCGACTTCTTCCCCGACGAACAACGGGCCCAGTTCATGGAGGCCATTCCGCTGCGACGCAAGGGTGAGGCCGCCGAGGTCGCCGACTGTGCCGTGTTCCTCGCCGGCGACGAGTCGAGCTACTTCACCGGTGCGATACTGCATCCCGATGGTGGCTTCTTCACGGACTAGGCGGTGTCGTCCAGGCGGGCGAGAAGCTGATCGCGGATCGACGTGCCCGGCTCGCGGGCCTTGTCGCCGGTGACGCGCCACCCGTGTCGTGAGGAGTACAGCAGCGGCGGTTCGCCCAGTCGACCTTCGCGGGCGGCAACCACGGTGGCGAGGAAGAGGTCGTGGTCGAAGCGCTCGATGCGGTCGAACACGTCGCAGGTGAGCCAGGCGATCGAGCCGGGCACACACGGCAGACCGTGGTCGTCGAGCTCGATCATCTCGTCGGCGATGTATTCGAAGCGGCGACCCGGATACGAGAAGTACTGGCCTTCGGCGATCTGGTCGGCGGCCAGTATCGACACCGAGAACCGACCCGACTCGACGATGAGCGGGTGGGTGTCGTGCTTGGGACTCACGCTGGCCATGACGATGGGATCCTCGAAGCTCACCTGGGTGAGCCAGTGGGAGGTGTAGGCGCGCGCCACGCCGTCGTGGGCCGCCCCCACCACCTGGACGCCTTTGATCATCTGCCCCAATGATCGCTTGAGGTCGCGGTCGATCATGGGTCAGCGCACCGTGGCGACGACGAACACCCGCCGAAACGGCAGCAGTGTGGTGCCGTCGGGCTCGGGCGGATACGCCGCGAGGATCCGAGCGGCGTAGTCGGAGAAGAACGTTTCGGCGGCGTCGTCGTCGAGGGCCGAGAGGTAGGGGCGAAGCGCGGCGCCCTTGGTCCATTGGGCTACGGGGTTGTCGCCGGTGAGCACCTGCACGTAGGTGGTCGCCCACACGTCGACGCCGGCGCAGCGAGGCGCGAGCAATCGGGTGTAGTCGGAGGGCTCGAGAACGGGCCAGGGCCGGATGAGCGGAGCGAGCATGTCGGCCCACGGCCCACTGCGAGCGGCGTCGATGGCGGCCTGGTGGGTCGGCTCGGAGAAGTTGTCGGGCACCTGCATGGCGAAGGTCCCACCGGTGGCGACGTGTGCGAGGAGCCGTGGCAGGAGCGTTGCGTGGTCGTCGAGCCAATGGATGGCCGCGTTGGAGTACACCACGTCGAAGGGAGCGTCGGGCGCCCACTGGTCGATGCTGCTCTGCACCCATGTGCCATCGGGATGGTCGTGCTCGGCGACGGCCAACATGGCCGACGAGTTGTCGATGCCCACGACGTGGGCATCGGGCCACCGGTCGGTGAGCAGCGCCGTGGTGTTGCCGGTGCCGCACCCGAGGTCGACCACCCGAGCGGGGTTGTCGCGGCTGATGCGTTGGAGCAACTCGACCGCGGGCCGCAGGCGCTGGCTCTCGAAACGGAGGTACTGCGGGGGATCCCAGGCCATGACCGCAGGGTAGGGCGACTCGCCCCACCTTGCGGCCTGGCTCCGGGCCCGCGCGCAGGCCGGCGGCGGGAACCGAGGCCGGGCCGACCAGCACCGAACCCCCGAGCGCCACGATCTGCTCGCAGGTGGCGTCGAGACCTCCAACTCCTCGACGAGCGCGTACAGCCGATCGGTTCGGTTCATGGCCGAAGCTCTGCACTCGCGGTCGGTTGGCGGGCGCAGGAGGCGGTGGGCCAAGCTGAGCACCAGACGATCGCAGATCGAGAGGACGGGCCATGCGCTTGGGATTGAGCACGGGTTACTGGGGGGCAGGGCCACCCGCCGGCGTGCCCGAGCTGGCCGCCGAAGCCGAGAAGCTGGGCTATGAGTCGCTCTGGACCGCCGAGGCCTACGGGTCCGACGCCTTGACCCCATTGGCCTGGTGGGGATCACGGACCACCACGATGAAGCTCGGTACCTCGATCGTGCAGATGTCGGCGCGAACACCCGCAGCCACGGCGATGGCGGCGATGACGCTCGACCATCTGAGCGGTGGGCGGTTCATCCTCGGTCTGGGCGCCTCCGGGCCCCAGGTCGTCGAAGGCTGGTACGGCCAGCCGTACCCCAAGCCACTGGCCCGCACCCGCGAGTACGTCGAGATCATCCGACGCATCGTGGCGCGCGAGGAACGGCTCGAGTTCGCCGGCCAGCAGTATCACCTGCCCCTGGCGGGTGGCACCGGTCTGGGCAAGCCGCTCAAGTCGACCATTCACCCGTTCCGGGTCGATCTCCCGATCTATCTCGGCGCCGAGGGTCCGAAGAACATCGCCTTGGCCGCCGAGATCTGCGACGGATGGCTGCCATTCCTGTACTCGCCCAAGCATGACGACTTCTATCGCGGCGCCCTGCAGGAGGGGTTCGATCGTGACACCAGCCGGCGCAACTGGGACGACTTCGAGATCGCCTGCATGGGCCTGGTGATCCCCGGCGACGATGTCGAGGCGTGCGCCGACTTCATCCGGCCGCTCATCTCCCTCTACGTGGGCGGCATGGGCGCCAAGGAGGCGAACTTCCACAATCAGGTGTTCGTGCGCATGGGATACGAGGCCGAGTGCAACCGCATCCAGGCGCTGTACCTGGAGGGCGACAAGGTCGCGGCGACGGCTGCCGTATCGCTGGCGATGTGCGAGGAGGTAGCGCTGTTGGGCTCGTGGGACAAGATCCGCGACGAGCTCCAGCTGTGGGAGGACTCGGTGGTCACCACCTTGCTCGTGAACGGCGACCTCGATCTCGTGCGCCGCATGGCCGAGCTGTGCCTCTGACCCGGTGATCGACGAGCGGGTGCCCTCCGCGAGGGGTCAAGCGAGACCGGAGTACCGAGCCAGCACGTCGCGGGCTTCGCCACGGTCGGCGAACGCAACGGCGAGATCGTCGAGCCACTCCTGAGCGTGGGCCGCATGGCCGGGTGAAACCATGAAGTGCAGTCCGTCGGGTTGGCGGTCGAGGCGCCACCCACGCGTATCCATCACGTCGGCCACCGCATTCATGTCGACGGTGGGCGATCCGAAGCAGGCGACGCTCATGTCGGGATCATGCACCGTGTCGAGGTCGCCGATCGAACGCAGGCCGCGGATCATGGTGTGGGCGGTGTCGCGCACCAGTCGAGTCTTGGCCATCAGACCGTCACGTCCGAGGTGACGCAAGGTGGCCCACGCACCGGCGATCGGCGGGCCGGGACGGGTGCCGGCGGTGGTGGCCGAGGCGTAGAGCCCACCGGGCCAGTCGTCGAAGATGAAGTGCTGCCGCTTCAGCATTTCGCGGTCGCGGTACAGGATCACCGATGCGCCCTTGAAGGCGTAGCCGTACTTGTGCAGATCCGCGGAAAGAGAGGTGACGCCGGGTGTCGCGAGATCCCACTGCGGCACGGTCTCGCCCAACGCCGACCAGAACGGCAGGATCCATCCGCCCAGACACGCGTCGACGTGGCACAACAGATCACGCTCGGAGGCCGCCGCGGCCAGGTCGGTGATGGGATCGATGACGCCGTAGGGATAGCACGGTGCCGAACCGACCAGCAGCACCGTGTCGGCGTCGATGGCATCGACCATCGCGTCGACGTCGGCTCGGCCGTCGGCGCCGGTCGGCACGCGACGGATCTCCATCTGCAGGTAGCGCCCGGCCTTGGTGAAGGCGGGATGCGCGGTCGCCGGCACCAAGGCGACGGGCCGGTCGATGCCACGCTCGATGCCGATGTCCCGGGCGGTCTGCACGGCGCAGAAGATGCTCTCGGTGCCCCCCGACGTGAGCGCACCGCAGCGCTGTGGTCCGCCCAGCAGGTCGGCGGCCATCTCGACGATCTCCTGTTCCATGCGCAAGAGCGTCGGATAGGCGAAGGGATTGAGCGCGTTCTCGTGCAGGAAGTCGTCGGCCACGGCGTGCTGGAGGCGCTCGAGGTCCTCGTCGGCCGCGTTGTACACCAGGCTGAAGGCCCTCCCGCTGCGCCAGTCGATGTCGCCGGCGCGATCGCGGGCGATCTCCTTCAGGACCTGGTCGACGGGTAGGCCGACGACGGGCAGGGTCGCGTACGGATCGCTCATGGGGCGACCTTACTCGTGGACGAAAAGGCTGCTCAGAGTCGGCGCCAGCGACGGCGGATCTTCACCATCGAGCGAACCATGGCCAATCCGTCGCGCACGGGGCTCACCGTCGAGCCCTCGCAGTGCGTCCACTCGACGGGCACCTCGATGGTCTTGTAGCGCATTCGATCGGCCAGGAACAGCAGTTCCACGTCGAAGGCGAATCGCTGCTCGCGCACGAGCGGGAAAAGGTGGGCCGCGGCGTCGCGGCGCAGAACCTTGAAGCCGCACTGGGTGTCGTGACTCTTGGTGAGGCCGAGGCCTCGTGCGATGGCGTTGATGGCCCGTCCGCCCACCTGTCGTCGCCACGACTGTCGCACCGGGAGGTGTGAGTCGGGATGGCGGCGGCTACCGAAAGCGATCGAGGCATGGCTGTGGTCGAGGCGGCCGATGGCGGGACCGATGGCCTCGAGACCGACGCTGAGGTCGGCATCGAGAAAGACGGTGTAGGCACCGCCTCCCTGGGCCACTCCGTGCTGGACGGCGCCACCCTTGCCCCGGTTCTCGCCCAGCCGTTCCACCCGGAGGTCGACGTGGCCCGCCAACGTGGTGGCGGCGTCTTCGAGGAGTGTCGCGGTGTCGTCGGAGGATCCGTCGTCGACGGCGATCACCTCGGCGTGGCGGAAGGGCGGCTCCCATGCGAGCAGAGCCTCGACCAGAGCAGGGATGCGGGCCGACTCGTTGAAGCACGGAATGACCACCGAGACGACCGGCGGTGCGGGGATGGTTGCCGGGACCGGACCGGGACGGGTGCTGCGCCGAGTGAGGGGAAGGGGCGCGCTCGGGGCGATGGGCCGCTTCGATGTCGTCGCGAACAGCGCATCGGTCATGTCTCACCTTCGGCCTGTTCGGCCCCGAGTTGAGCAGACGCGGCAACGACTTCGGTTGGCCGAGACGGCTCACATCGTCGGCCCGAGCGCCGACGGAAGGGTTGGACCATCGAGCAAGCACGGAGCCATGACCACCACCATCGATTCTGGCCCACAGGCCGACAGCGCCGACGTCCCGTCGACAGATCCTGCCGCACACGTGGTGGCGCCGCTCAGCGTGGCCCGCCTGGCTCGGTGGCTGCTGGCGATGTTCGTCGGCATCTTCACCGTGCGGTCGGCGGTCGATCCCGACCTGTTCTGGCATCTGCGCACCGGTGAATGGATCGTGAACAACGGCATCCCCCGGTCCGACGTTTTCTCGTTCACCGTTCCCGACAACAGCTGGGTGACCCACGAATGGCTCACCCAGGTGCTCGGCTGGGCCGCGTACTCCCTGGCGGGCTTCGCCGGCGTCTCACTGCTGTTCGCCGCGGTCGGGGGCGTCGCGGCGTGGTTCACGTACCGCACCGTCGACGGTGGTCCCCTCCAGAAGGTGTTGCTGACGATGGGGGCGATGTTCGTGGCCTCGGTGGCCTACGGCGCCCGACCTCAGCTCTTCACGTTGGCGTTCGCGGCCGGTTTCGTCTGGCTGGTCGAGAAGGTGCGGGCGAGGGAGCTCGACCCGGCCAGGCTCTGGTGGGCGGTTCCGGCCACCGTCGTGTGGGCCAACCTCCATTCCGGATTCCTCCTGGGTGTGGTGATTCTCGCGACCTACGCTGTCGGCGACGCGCTACAGCGCCGGTTCTTCGGTGAGGGGGACGACCTGGCCACCCCGGCGACCACTCGTCGCCTCGGTCAGATAGCGGGCCTGTCGTTCCTGGCCGCCGTGGCCAACCCGTCGGGCCCGAGACTGTGGATCTACCCCTTCGAGACCCTCCGTAGCGAGCAGATGCGGTCACTCATCGCCGAGTGGCATTCCCCCGACTTCCAGGTCGCCACCTTCCGGCCGTTCCTCGGTCTGATCGTGATGGCCTTCGTCGTCCTGGCGGCGTCGAAGCGGCGGCCGACGGTGACCGAAATGCTGCTGCTGGGCGGGACCGTCGCAGCGGGGCTGACGTCGCTTCGTCACGTCGCCCTGGCCGCGGTGGTGACGATGCCCGTGTTGGCGCGGCATCTCTCCTCGGCGCTGGCCGATACCCGGCTCGGACCGTGGTTCTCGGGCGACCGCGACCGTGACTTCTCCGTCGGCCCCGTCTTTGCCGCCCTGGTCGCCGTGGTGCTCGCGCTCGTGGTCGGCGTGCGTGCGGTCGGCACCTTCGCCACCAACGACGCCACCACCGCAGAGCTGTTCCCGGTGGCCGCGGTCGACTACCTGTACGACGCCGATCTGGCCGGCGAGCACGGGTACAACGCGTACGGCTGGGGCGGATATCTGATCTGGCGGGACATCGCGGTGTTCTCCGACGGACGGGCCGACGTGTACGGAGAGGACTTCCTGGCCACCGTCTCCGATCTCAACGACACCACGACGGAATGGGAGGAATTGCTCAGTGGGTTCGGGATCAAGTGGGCGCTGATTCGCGCCGAAGATCCTCTTCGAACCGTGATGATCGCCGATTCCGACTGGGTAGTGGCCTACGAGGACGAGATCAGCGCGGTGATGGTGCGATCCAACTAGACGAATCCGTGGGCATTACGTGACCGAGACGACGATCGACCGGAGCCGTTGGCGCTTGTCGTGGCCGGCCATCATGGCGACACTGGCCCTGCTCCTTCCCACGCTGGCTGCGGTTGCCGCCGAGGCCGAGGATCCGATCGACGCTCCTGTGGCGGCTGCCCTCGACGAGGTGCCGGTCGGCACCGTGAGCTACGACACCTGGCCCGACGTGTGGGGTCAGTCCCTGGGCGACGTGCCCGAGGGCTCGCTGCCCACCACGAGCGTGGGGCTCACCGGAGGCCTGAGTGCTCCCCAGAACGTCGGCGATCAGTACGCAGTGCGTATGCGCACCCTCCTCTCGCCGACCGTCGGCGGTTGGTACCGCTTCCATCTCGCCGGCGACGACGACGCCCGTCTGTTCGTGAACCCCACCGGCGACGACCCCGCCGGCGCCCACCTCCTCGCCTGGGTTGCCGGCTGGACCACTCCGCTGCAGTGGGACCGCTTCAACGGTCAGGCCAGCAAGTGGGTGCAGCTGAACGCAGGATCGTCGTACTACGTCGAGGTCATCGGCAAGGAAGGCTCCGGGGACGATCACTTCAGTGTGGGATGGGAACGACAGGGCAGCGCCACGGGCATCGAGGTCGTCCCGGCGGGGGTGCTCTCCAGTACCTCGCTGGGTTCGGGTGGATGGCGCATCAACACGCCGACCGGGCTCCCGGGTCTGCCGTCGTCGTTCATCGCGCCGAACTGGGACCTGGCGGCCAGTGCCCAGACCATCTCGCTGTCGTGGAGCCCGCCGACGGGCGGCGCAACCGTCGAGTGGTACGAGGTCAGGCTCGAGGCGTCCGGGGAGGTCCGGGAGCTCCAGGTGACCGATCCGACCGTGGTGTTCGAGAACCTGGTGCCTGATACCCGACATCTGGTGTCGGTCACCCCGGCCAACGCGGCCGGACGCATGTCGGCGGCCCATCTCGTGATCATGACCAAGTCGGTGCCGTACCCCGTGCCGGTGGCCCCGGTGCCGGGGACCGAGCCCAGCGTGTCCTTCGACTCGTGGAATGACGGTGGCTGGACGCTCACCGCCCTTCCGGCCGGCCTCCCGGTGGTCGACAGCAACGTGTTGACGACGGGCTTCGAGGCTCCCGTGAATCGTGGTGACTGGAAGGCGAGCCGCCTACGAGCGGTCCTGACGCCTGCGGTCACCGACCACTACACCTTCTACCTCGCCGGTGACGACGACGCTCGCCTGTTCTTCACGCCCGAAGGCATCGGGCGGGGCGCCACGCACGTGATCGCCAATGTGGCCGGTTGGACCGAGCAGTACCAGTGGGATCGCTACCAGAGCCAGCGCAGCGAGACCTTCCTGCTGGAAGCGGGTACCGACTACTACATCGAGGCCATCGGTGTTCAGGGGATGGGCGTCGACCACCTGGAGGTGGGCTGGCAGCGTCCCGGTGAGCGGATCGAGGTCATCCCTGCATCGGTCCTTCGTCCCACCGCCATCGGCACCGGTGGGTGGCGGACCGGCCCGCCCGACGTGCCCTTCGCGCCGTCGATGGTTCTCGGCATCGAGGCCGAAGTCACCACGACCACCGCCCGGCTGACCTGGCAGGTTCCCGCAGTCGGGCCGTCCCGGGGAGAGGCGACCTCCTACGACGTCACGATCATGGATCCCGACGGCGTCGAGACCTCCAAGACGGTCGGCGGCCCCGAGGCGTTCTTCGAGGGACTCGATCCCGCCACCAAGTACGTCGTCGAGGTGCGAGCCCGCAACGACGGTGGTCTCGGCCCCCGCGGCAAGGCGATGTTCTGGACCGACCCCGAAGCCGAGCCGACGCCCGAGCCGACGCCCGAGCCGACCCCGTCGGGTCCGACCTGTGACGGATTGGAGCCCACGATCTTCGGCACCGACGACAAGGACAAGATCACCGGAACCTCCGGCGACGATGTCATCCTGGCCGGTGACGGCGACGACACCGTCGACGGTGGTGGCGGCAACGACGTCATCTGCGGCGGCGAGGGCAAGGACAAGCTCACCGGCGGTGACGGTGACGACGTGATCGTCGGCGGTGGCGGCGACGACGACATCGATGCCGGTGACGGCGACAACACGGTCGATGCCGGTGATGGTGATGACGACATCGACACCGGTGATGGTGACGATGTGATCGTGGCCACCGGTGGCAAGAACAAGATCAAGGACGGCGGCGGCAACAACTCGATCAGCACCGGTGATGGTGATGACGACATCGACACCGGTGATGGTGACGATGTGATCGTGACCACCGGTGGCAAGAACAAGATCAAGGACGGCGGCGGCAACAACTCGATCAGCACCGGTGATGGTGATGACGACATCGACACCGGTGATGGTGACGATGTGATCGTGGCCACCGGTGGCAAGAACAAGATCAAGGACGGCGGCGGCAACAACTCGATCAGCACCGGTGATGGTGATGACGACATCGACACCGGTGATGGTGACGATGTGATCGTGAGCACCGGTGGCAAGAACAAGATCAAGGACGGCGGCGGCAACAACTCGATCAGCACCGGTGATGGTGATGACGACATCGACACCGGTGATGGTGACGATGTGATCGTGAGCCACCGGTGGCAAGAACAAGATCAAGGACGGCGGCGGCAACAACTCGATCAGCACCGGTGATGGTGATGACGACATCGACACCGGTGACGGCGACGACGTCATCGACTCTGGTGGTGGCGACGACCACATCCACGCCGGACACGGCGCCAACGTGATCCGCGCCGGCGATGGTGATGACGACATCGACACCGGCGACGACGACGACTGGGTCGACGGCGCAGACGGAAACGACAAGATCAACGCCCGCGACGGGACCGACACCTGCCTGAGCTTCGAGGACGCAAAGGACTGCGAGCTGTTCGTCGAGGCCTGACGGCCGCCAAGGCGACGGACTCAGACCAGCGTGTCGAGGGCGGCGCCGACCGTACCGGGGTCGACGTCGTCGGACCGCAGCTCGGTGAGCCAGCTGATCGAAACTTCGCCGTTGGCCACCACCGCCACGTCGGTGTCGGGGTCGGCGTCATCGGGTTCGCCCCATTCGAGCCGCAGTTTGTGCGCCCCTTCGTGACCCGGCTTCGGCTCGAGGGTGGCAGTGGCGAACGAACGTGCCGGACGCCCGGCCACGGTGGTGTGGCGCCAGCCCTTCACCTCGTCGGTGGGCAGATTGGGCACATTCACGTTGATGACCTGCGCGTGGTCTGGCGGCCCGGCGATGGTCGCGCCGACCACCACCGAGGCGACGTCGGCGGCCGTCTCCCATTTCTGATCGGCGATCATGTCGTCCCACGCCTGGCCCTCGATGCCCCAGGAGTCGACCTTCTGGCTGACGGCGATGCCGGTGACCCCGCGTAGGCGGGCCGACAGCGCCGCTCCGACCGTGCCCGAGTGGTACACCGATCGGCCGACGTTGGCACCCGGGTTGATGCCGGCGACGACCAGATCGAATTCGCCGAAGGGCCCGAGGCCGGCCACGAGAACGCACAGCGCCGGGGGCCCGTTGATGGTCCACACCGCATCGACGCCGTCGATGTGCGCCTCGTGGGCTTCGGGATCGAAGGCGTGCAGGGCCCCGACGGCCGCGCCTGCGCCGGAGTACTCCGAGTCGGGTGCGACGACCAGCACGTCGCCGTGTTCACGCATGCGTCGGGCCAGGATGTGCAGTCCGATCGAGTCGATGCCGTCGTCGTTGGTCACCAGTATCCGCATGCCGGGCACGGTATCCGGCCTCATCGAATGCGCCAGGTGGGATCGCCCGCCGTAGGGTCGGGCCGTGGACTCCCCGGCCGCCTCCGAGCGATGAGCGAACGTGGTGCCGTCGACGCGGTGGCCTTCGCCCTGATGGCCACCGTCGAGGGCCGGTCCGACCCCTATCCGCTCTACGAGAAGCTCCGCTCCATGGGCCCGGCGGTGCGGAGCGAACAGCTGCCCGTGTGGTACCTCACCGGGTTCGAGGAGAGCCGGCAGGTGCTGCGCGACAACCGCTGCGGCAAGCAGCAGGACGGCCGCGGCATCGTGGCCGGCAATCGCGGCCGCCGACCCGGAGAGACCCGCCAGGTCACCATGCTGTTCATGAACCCGCCCGATCACACTCGGCTGCGGGGGCTGGTGAGCCGGGCGTTCACGCCCCGACGTATCGACTCGCTCCACGATCGCGTGTTGAGAATGGTCGACGAGCTGCTCGACGAGGTGGCCGAGGCGGGTGAGGTCGATCTCATCGACACGCTTGCGTACCGCCTTCCGGTGCGGGTGATCAGTGAGCTCATCGGTGTTCCCGAGGCCGATCGCGACGCCTTCCGGCCGCTCACCGCCGCGTTGGTGAAGACCCTCGAACCCATCGTCAGCGACGACGACGCGGCGCGGGCCGAGGCCGCAGCCGCCGAGTTCGGCGTGTACTTCACCGATCTCATCGCCGAGCGCCGTGCTGCGCCCGCCGACGACCTGCTCAGCGGCCTGATCGAAGCGCGCGACGGCGACGACGCCCTCAGCCACGACGAGATGATCGCAACGCTCGTGTTGCTGTACGCCGCCGGATTCGAGACGACCACCAACCTGATCGGCAACGGCGCGTACGCGTTGCTGCGACACCCCGACCAACTTGCAGCATTGCGGACCGCGCCGTCGGGCATGGCCGATGCCGTCGAGGAGATGTTGCGCTTCGAGAGCCCGGTGCAACTCGATGGCCGTCGGGTGTTCGAGCCCATCGAGGTCGCCGGCGTCCCCATTCCTGCCGGTGACACCGTGGTGACCCTCCTGGGCGCGGCCAACCGCGATCCGCGCCTGTACGACCGTCCGTCGGAGTTCGACATCAGCCGGCGCGACCTCCCGATCCTGAGCTTCGCCTCGGGCATCCACTACTGCCTGGGTGCATCCCTGGCCCGGATGGAGGGTCGAGTCGTGTTCGGCCGCCTGCTCGAACGCTTCACCACGATCGAGCTGCTGTCCACGCCCACCTGGCGGGGCAGTCTCACCCTCCGTGGTCTCGACGAGCTCCAGGTGAGCGTGAGCGCCAGCTAGGCGACCCCACCGAGATCGACGCAGGGGAGCCGTCGTCCGGCGATCATCTCGGAGCGGGCAGCCCGTCACACCCGGTGTCGTACGATCCGGGCATGCGGCTGATCACCACTCCCTACGGGCCGGCCGCCACGGCTCGTCTGGCCGAAGTGGTCGCCGAGGCCAAGGGCGACGATCCACTCGCCCCGGTCACGGTGATCGTGCCGCACAACTACGCAGGTGTCTCGGCCCGCCGCGCCCTCGGTCGATCCGTTGTCACCGGCCAGCGGCCCGGGGTGGCCGCCGTGCAATTCCTCACTGCCTACCGACTGGCCGAGCTGCTCGGAGGCCCCAACCTGGCGTCGGCCGGGCGTCGACCAGTGTCGACGGCGGTGTTGGCGGCCACGGTGCGGGGTGTCCTGGCGTCGGACCCGGGCGTGTTCGCCCAGGTGCGTGAACACCCCGCCACCGAGCGAGCGTTGGTCGCAGCCCATCGAGAGCTGAGCGAGCTCGGACCCGCAGCTCTCGGTCGGCTGGCGGCGCAAGGTTCACGTGCGGCCGACGTGGTGCGCATCCACCGCGCGGTGTGGGGGCGGTTGCACGGGGAGTGGTACGTCGAGACCGATCTCGCCGCGGCCGCATCCGACGCCGTCCGTGCCGACCGGTCGAGGGCGACCGGCCTGGGCATCGTCGTGTGGCATCTGCCTCAGCTGGTGCCTCCGTCGATGGCCCAGCTCGCCCGGGCGATCGACGAGATCGTCGCCGGCGTGGTGATCGTCGGCGTCACCGGCGCCGCCGCGGCCGACGCGCCGGTGGCCGCCGCGGTGCGGCGACTGGGCGTCGACTGTTCCTCCTCCACCCTTGCCCATTCGATCCCGGCCGCCGGCGCGCTCGGCGTCGACCTGAGGGTGGTCAGCGGATCCGACGCCGACGAAGAGGTCCGGGCGGTGGTGCGGTCGATCGTCGACGCCGCCCGCGGAGGCGTCTCGCTCGATTCGATGGCGGTGATCCATCCGGGGCGTGAGCCCTACGCCCGGCTCCTGCACGAGCAGCTCGCCGCCGCCGACATCCCGGTCAACGGAACCACACCCCGGGCACTGGCCGAGAGCATCTCCGGTCGCACGTTGGTGGGTCTGCTCGATCTCGCCGCCCACGACTACCGGCGTACCGAGGTCATGGCGCTGCTCGCCTCGGCGCCCATTCGCTGGCGTGGAGCCCTTGCTCCCTCCTCGGCCTGGGAGCGTCTGTCGCGGGCGGCAGGGGTGATCGACGGGCCCCGACAATGGCGGCAACGACTGGACCGCCACGCGGCCGAGCTGCGCGAGCGAGCCGACGAGGAGGCCGCGGGTGACAACCGCGAGTGGCTGGTCGGTCGCCACCGACGCGACGCGGGCCTGTGTGACTCCCTCGTCCGGTTCGTCGAGGGTCTGGTTGCCGACACGGGCAAGGCGGGCGACCCGAGCTGGCGCGCACGCTCACGGTGGGCCGCCCGCCTGCTGGCCACCTATCTCGGTCCACCCGGTTCCGAATGGCCGGCCGTCGAGGTGGCGGCGGCCGAGAAGGTCGATGCGGCCCTGCAACGGCTGGCCGGGCTCGATGCGGTCGAGTCCTCGCCGACCATGGCGGTCTTCCGGCGCACGCTCCTCCACGAGCTCGAGGCCAGTCTCGGTCGGGTCGGGCGCCTGGGTGCAGGAGTGCTGGTCACCGTGCCTCGCGATGCGGTGGGCGTCGACCTCGAGCAGGCGTTCGTGGTGGGACTGGCCGAAGGAAGCTTTCCGTCGCGCGTGCGCGACGACTCGCTTCTGCCCGACCGCGAGCGGGCGGTGGCCCACCCCGATCTCGCGCTGCGGGCCAGCCGGCCCGACGACGAACAACGCCAGCTCCTCGCGGTCCTGTCGTCCAGCCCGAAGGTCACCATCACCTGGCCGCGGGGCGACCTGCGGCGCAACGCCGAGCGCCTCCCGAGCCGATGGCTGGTCGAGTTGGTCGAGGGAGCCCTCGGGCCGCTTCGCGGGTCCCGGTCTCGAGGGGGCCGACGCCGAGTGGGTGCTCGACATCCCGTCGCACGTCGGCGGGTTGTTGCGCTCGGACTTTCCGCCGACCCGTCAGGAGTACGACCTCCGCGCCCTGCTCGACCGCGAACGCGAGGGCCACCGCGTCGACGACCACGAGGTGATGCGATCGAACGCCTGCCTGGCCCGCGGTCTCGAGTTGGTGCGGGGCCGACGCAGCGACGCTCCCACCCGGTTCGACGGGATGATCGGCGCCCGCCCCGAGCTCGATCCGACCGCTGCGGCGCAAGTGGTCTCGGCCACCCGGCTCGAGACGTGGGTGCAGTGCCCGTTCAAGTACTTCATGCAGTACGTGCTGCGGGTGGCGCCGATCGACGAGGTCGACGAGCTCGTCGAGCTCACCGCCATCGACCGCGGCACGGTGGTGCATGAAGTACTCGACGACTTCGTGTCGGAGGTGCTCGCGCGGCCCGCCGCCGCCCAGCCCGGCCCCGACGACCGATGGACCGACACCGATCACCAGCGGCTCACCGAGATCGCCCACCGCCATCTCACGTCACTCGAGGCCCGTGGACTCACGGGGTGGGGTGTCTTCTGGCGCCCGACTCGGCGAGCGATCGTCCGTGAGCTCCAGCGGTTCCTCTCCTCCGACGACGAGTACCGGGCCGAGCACGGGGCCCGCCCGGCGGCGGCCGAGCTCGGGTTCGGCGTGGTCGGCGCAGCGTCCCCCGCGCTCGAGTGGGTACTGCCCGACGGTCGCGTGTTGCGCTTCCGGGGAGCCGCCGACCGGGTCGACACCCTGTCCGACGGTGGCCTTTCGGTGCTCGACTACAAGACCGGGTCACCTCGGAGATACGTCGTCGACGGCGAGAACCCCGACGCAGGGGGTTCGGTGCTCCAACTGCCCATCTACGCGCGTGCGGCACAGGTCGCGTTGGGCCGACCCGACGCGGCGGTGTGGGCCGGGTACTGGTTCGTCAGCGACCGGGGCAAGTACCGGCGCATCGGCTACCAGGTCACCCCCGAGGTGCTCGACCGGTTCGACCAGGTGTTCACCGTGATCGCCGATGGCATCGGCGCTGGCATCTTCGTTCCCCGACCCGAAGAACCGGCGTCGTTCGTCGTGTTCGTGTCGTGTCGGTTCTGCGATCCCGACGGTCTCGGGACTCGCCACCGATGGGCCGAGTGGGAGAGCAAGCGAGCCCATCCGGCACTGGCTGCGTACCGGGCCCTGGTCGATCCCGACGCCATCGAGCCCACCCCGACCAGGGTGGGCTCGTGACCCCCGTCGATCGCGAACGACTCGCCGATCGGTCGGCACGCGATGCCATTGCCCACGACCTCGACGACACCCTGTTCGTCGCCGCCGGGGCCGGTTCGGGGAAGACCACGGCCCTGGTCGGTCGCCTCGAGGCGTTGGTGCGATCGGGTGTGGCGCTCACATCGGTTGCGGCCATCACCTTCACCGAGAAGGCCGCGTCCGAGCTGCGCGATCGGTTGCGTTCGCGCCTCGCCGAACGGGCGCGCTCACTCGAGCTCACGGCGATCGAGCGTGAACGATGTCGGGATGCCCTCGACGACATCGACGCCGCCGCGGTGTCGACCCTTCACGCCTTCGCCCAGCGGCTGTTGTCGGAGCATCCGATCGAAGCGGGCCTGCCCCCGGGCATCGAAGTGCTCGACGAGATCGGCAGCGACATCGATTTCGACGAACGCTGGCGCGGCTTCCTCGATCGCATCGTCGAGAATCCCGATCTCGAGCCGTCGCTGCTCATCGCCCGAGCGATGAACGTGGGCATCGACCACCTTCGCGACATTGCCCGTTCGTTCGACCAGAACTGGGACCTCGTCGCCGAACGAGTGGTACCCCACGATGCGCCGGCACCGGTGCTCGACGGAATCGCCACGATCGTCGCCGAGCTCCGTGAGCTCGCCGATCTCCGTCGCTTCTGCACCAACGAGACCAACGCCATGTGCAAGGTCCTCGACGACCTGCACGAGCTGGCCGAACGTATCGAGGCCACCGACGACCCCGTCGACGCGTTCGGACTGCTCCACCAGCCGAAGGACCCGCCGGCGTATTCGCGGACGGGCGCCAAGGGCGACTGGACCCACCCCGACTCGCCGATCGACGACGTGCGTGCGGCGGTGGCGGCCTTCCAGCAGCGCCGCCTCGAGTGGTGCAAGGACATCCTCGGGCACGCGCTCAACGTGCTCGCGAAGGCCATCGGTGGATTCACGCTCGCCGAGGCCGAGCGTCGTCGACGCGAGGGACGCCTCGAGTTCCACGACCTCCTGGTGTTGGCCCGTCAGCTGCTGCGCGATCCGACGCATGGTCACGACGTGAGGCTCGCCGCCGGCCGCCGGTACCAGCGGCTCCTGCTCGACGAGTTTCAGGACACCGACCCCATCCAGATCGAACTGGCGGTGCTGTTGGCCACGCCGCCGGCCGCTGACGACCATCGGCTGGGATGGGCGGAGCTTGAGCCCGAGCCCGGCCGGCTGTTCTTCGTCGGCGACCCGAAACAGTCGATCTACCGGTTTCGGCGGGCCGACGTCGGGCTCTACCTCCGCGCCGACGAACGCTTCGGCCATCCGACTCGCTCCTTGGTCACCAACTTCCGTTCGACGGTGGGAGTCCTCGGCTGGGTGAACCACGTGTTCTCCGAGGTGATCACCGCCGAGGCACTGTCCCAGCCCGCCTATGAGCCCCTCGTCGCCGCCCGCACCGACCAGCCCGATGGGCCGGCGGTCACCCTGCTGGGTGTCGAACCGGCTCCCGACGGCACGAGGGCCACCGAGCTGCGGCACCGCGAGGCCGCCGATGTCGTCGCCGCCATACGCGCCGTCGTCGCCGACGGCTGGCACGTGCGCGACCGCCACCTCGCCGGCGCGCCGGTCCGACCCGCTCGCCTGGGGGACATCTGCATCCTGTTGCCGGCTCGCACCTCGCTACCCCAGCTCGAACGAGCGCTCGACAACGCAGGCATTGCGTTCCGGGCCGAAGCCAGCTCGTTGCTGTACGGGTCCGCAGAAGTGCGCGATCTCATGGCCATCCTGCGGGCGATCGACGATCCCACCGATGAGCTCGCCCTCGTCACGGCCCTGCGTTCTCCGGCCTTCGGTTGCGGCGACGACGACCTGTACCAGTATCGCTCGCACGGGGGTGCGTGGAACCACCAGACGCCGACGCCGGCCGATGCCGAGGTGGCGGTCCCGGTGGTCGACGCCATGCGCTGGCTGGCCGAGGCGCACCGATCTCGGTTGTGGTCGAGCCCCAGCGAGGTGCTCGATCGGGTTCTTCGTGAGCGAGGGCTCTTCGAGCTGGCCTTCGCCCAGGGGCGGTTCCGTGATCTGTGGCGGCGGTATCGGTTCGTGCTCGACCAGGCCCGCGCCTACGGCGACGCGGTGGGTGGCTCCCTGCGCGACTATCTCGCGTGGGTCGAACGCCAGGCGGCCGAGGGGTCGCGGTCGTCGGAGACCGTCCTTCCCGAAACCGACGACGACGCGGTTCGCATCCTCACCGTGCACGCGTCGAAGGGGCTCGAGTTCCCCATCACCATCGTCAGCGGGATGACCACCGCCGTCTCGGGCCGTCGCGCCGGTTTGCAGGTCGTGTTTCCGCCGAGCTCGGACACCTTCGGCCTGTACGTGCGCAAGGGTGTGAGCACCGACGAGTTCGATCTGCACAAACCGCTCGACGAACAGATGGATCACCACGAGCGCCTACGACTGCTCTATGTGGCCTGCACTCGAGCGGTCGACCATCTCGTGGTGTCGTGCCACCGCAGCGCGCGAAAGAAGCCGGTGACCGAGCCGGAGAAGATGACGGCGGCCGAGCTGCTGTTCGCCGCCTCCGACGGCGCCGACTGGTCGCCCATCATGTCGGGCCGCGCTCCTCGATTCGACCGCCCGCCCCGGCCGTCGTTCCCCTCGCCACCGGCACGTGCGATGTGGCAGGCCGAGCTCGAGTCGGCGATGACCGCGGCGGCTCGGCCTCGGGTCACGTCGGCCACGGCGGTGGCCAGGGCCGGTTTCGAGGCGGCCGACCCGGGCGTGGCCAAGGAGCCTCGCGACCTCGATCTGCCGCCGTGGCGTCGTGGTCGGTACGGCACGGCGGTGGGTCGCGCGGTGCACGCCGTGCTCCAGGCCGTCGATCTGGCCCAGCCCGACCTCGCCGGCCTCGATGCGCTGGCCGCGGCCCAGGCGGCGGCCGAAGGCGTCGACAGCCGAGCCGAGATCGTGGCGGCGCTGGCGCGGTCGGCGCTCACGACGGAAGTGGTGGGCCGCGCCGGGCGCGTCGCGCACTGGAAGGAGGTGTACGTGGCCGCGCCGATCGCCGGCTCACTGCTCGAGGGTTATGTCGACCTGGTCTTCGAGGACGGCGACCAACTGGTCGTCGTCGACTACAAGACCGATTTCGTCGCCGACGACGAGCATCTCGCGGCCAAGCTCGTGCGGTATCGGCTCCAGCTCGGCTCGTACGCCCTGGCGGTCGAAGCCGCCACCGGCCGATCGGTCGGGCGAGCGGTGGTGGTCTTCTGCGATACCGACGGCGCTCGCGAAGCCGAGATCGACGATCTGGCTGCCGTCATGTTGGCGGCCGAGCAGGTGGTGGAGCAAGGTACGGGTCTCGATCCCGTCGAAGTGGAGTGACCTGTCCGTGACCCCCGATCCGTTCGTGACCCTCGACTGGCTGGCCAGTAACCCCGATGCGGTCGTCGCCGACTGCCGGTGGTATCTCGATGGCCGATCGGCCGCCGCGGCGTATCGGGCCGGCCATCTTCCCGGCGCGCGGTTCGTCGATCTCGACACCGATCTCTCCGATCCGCCGGGGCCGACCGGTCGTCATCCGCTGCCCGATCCGAGCGCTTTCGGCGACGCCATGCAACGCATCGGTGTGCACGCCGAGTCGACCGTCGTGGCCTATGACGACACCGGTGGATACACCGCCGGCCGACTCTGGTGGATGCTCGACTCGATCGGCGTCACCTGCTTCGTGCTCGCCGGTGGCATCGGCGCCCACGCAGGACCACTCGAGGTCGGGCCCGATCCCGGACCGCAGCACCCGGGAACGCTCGTCGTCGATCGATGGCCCGCCGAGCGATTCGCGACCATCGACGACGTGCAAGCCGCGTCGGGTGACCCCTCGGTCACCCTCGTCGACGCCCGTTCGGCCGAACGTTTCGCCGGTGCCGAGAACTCGATCGATCCTCGTTTCGGCCACATTCCGGGTGCGGTCAGTCTGCCGGCACGCGACATCCTCGACCCCGACACCCTTCGCCCTGCCGCCGACCTCGAACGAGTTTTCGCCGCGGCCGGCATCGGGGCCGATACCGAGGTCATCGCCTACTGCGGGTCCGGGGTCAGCGCCTGTCTCGATCTGCTGGCGCTGCGGAGCTCGGGTCGCCAACGCGCCCGCCTGTACGTCGGCAGCTGGTCGGAATGGGGTGCCGATCCCGAGCGGCCGCTCGAGGCGGGTCATCATCGGGGCTGAGCACCGGGCGAGCTCCGGAGGCGTCGTCGGAGCGGCTCGGGCCAGGCATGATGGAGCAATGAACAGTGCCGTCATGGATCGCCGGATCGCTGCTGCCCGTCGGGCATGGGGCCTCGACGGTGGCGTCGTGGTGGTTTCGGCCGGAGACCCGGCTCCGATCGCCGGTACCGACCAGCACTACCCGTTCCAGGCCCATCCCGACTTCCGGTATCTCACGGGCATCGAGACGCCCTCGGCGGTCTTGGCCATCGACCTCGCGACGGCCGAGACCGCGGTGTTCGAACCGCATCCGGGCGTCGATGACCGGGTGTGGCACGCCGACGAGGCGCCGGCCGGACGGCGCCTCGACGAGCTCGACGACTGGGTCGGTTCCCGTTCGGTCGACGGGGTCTTCGAGCTCGGTGCCACCGACGAACCGGCGACGGCATTGCGATCCGCGCTCGACGAGCTGCGGGTGGTCAAGGACGAGGTCGAGCTCGATGCCATGCGGCGGGCGGCAGCCGCCACCACCGCAGGCTTCGCGGCGCTCACCGGCTCGGTCGAACCCGGACTCACCGAGCGCCAGCTCCGGTCGGTGATCGAGGCCGGCTTCGGGTTCCACGGTGCTGATCGAACCGCCTACGCCAGCATCGTCGCCGGCGGACCGAACGCGGCCGTGCTGCACTTCAGTCCGTCGACCCGACCCGTCGGCGAGGGGGAGTTCCTGCTCGTCGACGCCGGCGCCAGCGTCGACGGCTACGCCTGCGACGTGACCCGAACGTGGGTGGTGGGCCCCGTGTCGGAACGCCACCGCAACGTGTGGGATGTGGTGTACTCGGCGCAACAGCTGGCCATCGAGCGCTGCGTCTCCGGTGCCGAGTACCGCGACCTCCACCTGGCCACCGCTCGCGACATGGCCGCCGGTCTGGTCGAGATCGGCCTCCTGCGCGGTGACCCGTCCGATCTGGTGATGCGGGGCGCGATGGCGGTGTTCTTCCCCCATGGGGTCGGACACCTCATCGGGTTGAACGTGCACGATGTCGCCGGCTATGCGCCCGGCCGCGAGCGCACCGACGTCGGCGGGACGAGGTTCCTCCGCACCGACCGCCCACTCACCCACGGCATGGTGGTGACCATCGAGCCTGGCGTCTACTTCATCGACGCGCTGCTCGACGACGACGCCACACGGACGCGACACGCCGACGACATCGTGTGGGACGAGGTCGCCCGGTACCGGGGCATCGGCGGCGTGCGGATCGAGGACACGGTGCACGTGACCGACGGCGAGCCCGAGGTGCTCAGCGGGACGATCCCCAAGACCCTCGAGGTGTGATCTCGCGGGCCCCGTCGGGTATCCGGCCGTCGGGTCCGTAACGGAACATCACGCTGAGGCGCGGATCGGCGTGGCTCACCTTGGGCACCGCGTGCTCCCAGCGGGTCTGTACCAGGCCGCCCATCACCATAAGGTCGCCGCACGCCGGCACGATGCGTCGCCCGGGTCCACCACCGGTCGGTCGGAGTGCGAAGGGCCGGGCACCGCCGAGGGTGAGTATGGCGACGACCGGATGCTCCACGTGGCGGCCGACGCGGTCGCCGTGCCAGGCGACGCTGTCGGCCCCGGAGCGGTACAGGTTGAAGCCGAGCCGATCGAACCGGCGGCCATAGCGCAGGCCGAGAATCCGGGCGCCGTGGGTGAGAGCGGTCGGCACGACCTGGTCGTCGAGCGACAGGCCTGCGGTGAGGCGGGGCACGGCCACGACGCGGTCGTACATCGGGCGCTGGTGCTCCTGCCACGACAACCCGGCCACCAACCGGGCGAACAGCTCGTCGCCGCCGTTCATCCAGCCCCGGGCGAGGTCGATCCAGCAGTGCGGATCGAGCTGGAGTCTTTCGAAGCGCACCGTCGGATCGACGGCAGGCTCGCCGGCGCCGAACAGCGAACCCTGGAAGGTGAGCGACTCGGCAGTGAACATCGCCTCACGATATCGAACAGACGTTCGATGTGCCAGAGTGTTCCGGAATACGGCAGAGTGGGGGACATGGTCGAAGCGCCGATGATCTTCTGGTTCCGCCGCGACCTCCGGCTGACCGACCATCCGGCGCTCGCGGCAGCCGCCGAACGCGGTCCGGTGCTGCCACTGTTCATCGACGATGCCGCGCTCCGAGAACCGTCGGGTGCCAATCGGCTGCATTTCCTGTCGGCATCGTTGCGATCACTCGACCGATCGATGGGCGGTCGTCTCGTGGTCCGCTCGGGCGACCCGGTGCACGTGATCGGATCGCTCCGGGAGGAGATCGGGGCCAGGTCCGTCGTGGCCACCGCCGACTTCGGACCCTACGGTCGTCGGCGCGACGAGCGCGTCGAGCGAGAGCTCGATTCCGACCACTTCGAGGTGTCGTTTCTCGACTCGCCCTACGCCGTGGCTCCCGGCAGCATCACCACCAAGACCGACACGCCCTACAAGGTGTTCACGCCGTTCTACCGCGCGTGGATCGAGCACGGGCGCCCGCAGCCGAGCGTCGCACCCGACGTCGAGTGGTTCACCGGTGCCGCCACCGAGGGCATCCCCGATTCTCCCGATGTGGTGGCCGCGCTGCCTCGGGCCGGAGAGGACGCCGCGGCCGAGCGACTCGACTGGTTCCTCGACGGACCGGTCGACGACTACCACGAGCGTCGAAACGATCCCGGTGTCGACGGCACCTCGCGCCTGTCTCCCTACCTCAAGTGGGGCACGCTGCATCCCCGGCAGATCCTCGCCCGGTTGGGACGCAGTTCCGGCGAGGATGTCTTCCGCAGCGAGATCGCCTGGCGGGAGTTCTACGCCGACGTCTTGTTCCACCGACCCGACTCGGCCCGCCGCGCCTTCGTCGAGACGCTCGCCGCAATCGAGTACGACGAGGGCGCCGTGGCCGACGAACGGTTCGAACGCTGGTGTCGTGGCGAGACCGGCTACCCGATCGTCGATGCGGGGATGCGCCAACTGCTGGCACAGGGGTGGATGCACAACCGGGTGCGCATGATCGTGGCCAGCTTCCTCGTGAAGGACCTCCACCTCGACTGGACGCGCGGCGCCCGATGGTTCATGGAGCATCTGGTCGACGGCGATCTCGCATCGAACAA
Source organism: uncultured Acidimicrobiales bacterium (assembly GCA_963787285.1). Lineage (GTDB taxonomy): Bacteria > Actinomycetota > Acidimicrobiia > Acidimicrobiales > JAHEJN01 > JAHEJN01. The sequence continues at coordinate 131,260 of CAWBCM010000001.1, forward strand.
CCATGGGTGGCAGTGGGTCGCGGGCACCGGCACCGACGCGGCTCCGTACTTCCGCGTGTTCAATCCCACGACCCAGAGCGCCAAGTTCGATCCCAGCGGTGCCTACCTGCGCCGGTGGATCCCCGAGATCGCCCACCTTTCCGACCGCCGAATCCACGAGCCGGCTAGCGACGAGGCGGGGCCGCCGGCAGGCTACCCGGCGCCGATCGTCGACCATGCCGCAGAACGCAACGAGGCCCTCGCTCGCTACGAACGGGCCAAGGCCTCCACCTAGCCGGCCGACCGTCGGTCGTCGTTTCGCATGCCGGTCGGCGGGTTGCGATACTGCTGATCGACCACACAGGAGATCACCATGGCCGACGAAGTCCTCACCGAAACGCGGGACGCGTTCTCGTCATCACGCTGAACCGACCCGAGGCGATGAACGCCGTCAACACCGCGCTGGCCCAAGCTCTGCTCGAGGCCCTGGCTCGGCTCGATGACGACCCCGATCTGACCCTCGGGGTGCTCACCGGCGCCGGCCGTGGCTTTTCGGCCGGAATGGACCTCAAGGCCTTCGCGGTCCAGGGTCCGCCGGTCGGCTTCCACGACTTCATCGAGAACGGCTCGCAGAAGCCCCTGATCGCCGCCATCGAGGGCTTCGCCCTGGCCGGTGGGCTCGAGATAGCGCTCACCTGTGACCTGCTCGTCGGCGCCGCCAACGCCCGATTCGGTATTCCCGAGACGGGTGTCGGGCTCTTCGCCGGCGCGGGTGGCCTCATGCGGCTGCCCCGACGGGTGCCCTATGGCGTGGCCATGGAGATGGCCCTGACCGCCAAGCCCATCACGGCCGAGGAGGCCCTCACGCATCGTCTGATCGACCGTATGGCCGAACCGGGGACCTCCCTCGACGTCGCCCTCGAGCTGGCCGGCCTCGTTGCCGTGAACGCTCCCCTCGCGGTGAAGGCGTCGAAGCAGGTATTGCGCAATGCGACCGGCCTCACCGAAGACGAGTTCTGGAAGATGCAGCGACCCCACATGGCCGCCGTGTTCTCCAGCGAGGACTCGAAGGAAGGCCCGGCGGCGTTCGCCCAGAAGCGCAAGCCCGAGTGGACGGGGCGCTGACGGCAACGCGGTGGTCGACCCCTGACGACCTCGTGATCGAGGTCGTGCGTCGACCTGTCGTCGAATCGCGGCACCGGGTGGCGGTGGCGGTCGTCGACGGCACCGGCGAGCTCCTCGCCTCGCACGGCGACGTCGACCTGATCGTCCCACCCCGTTCGGCGATCAAATCCGTCCAAGCGGTGCCGCTGGTCGCCTCCGGTGCCGCCGAGGCCTTCGACTTCTCCCCGGCCGAGCTGGCCCTGGCCTGTGCGAGCCACAGCGGCGAACCCGGACACCTCGACGCGGTCGAGGCCTTGCTCCACCGACTCGGCCTCGACGAGGAGGATCTCGAGTGTGGTCCGTCGCTGCCCCTCGACCCCGAGGCGAGCGCAGCATTCCTCGCTGCCGGTCAGCGCCCCCGCCGATTGGCCCACAACTGCTCGGGCAAACACGCCGGCTTCCTCGCACTGGCCCGCCATCTGGGTGTCGAGACCCGCGGCTACGTCGAACCGACCCATCCCGTGCAGGAGCGGGTGCTCGGTGCGGTGGCCGCAGCCTGTGATGTCGAGATCGGCGAGCTGGGCATCGACGGTTGTGGAGCGCCGGTGTTGTCGATGCCGCTGCGAAAGATCGCCCGCGGCTTCGCCTCGATGGTCGACCCCAATGCGGCCCACGCCGACCCGGCACGTCGGGTGCGGGCCGCCGTGGCCACCGAGCCGTGGTTCGTCGCCGGCACCCGCCGTCTCGACACCCGGGTGTGTGCCGCGTTGGGCGATCGCGGGTACGTGAAGACCGGCGCCGAGGGTGTCTACGGCGGCGCGCTGGTCGACGGAGGCGTGGGTATCGCTCTCAAGGTCCTCGACGGGGCCACGCGTGCCGCCGAGGTGGCCATCGTCGAGGTGCTCCGGCGCCTCGGCGCCATCGACGGCGACGCCGACCTCGGCGATCTGTTGGTCCCGGTCGTCGAGAACGCGGGAGGCCAGGCGGTGGGCGAGATCCGGGTCGCCACCCGCTGAAGCGGCCTCCCGATCACCGGTTGGCGTCGGGCGGGTCGAGCGACCAATCGGCGAGCCGGAGGTCGTCGGTGAGGGCCCGCCGGAGTCCGATGGTGACCGTCGCCGACACCGAGAGGGCCACCGAACCCAAGACCAGGTACATCACGACCAGCTGCAACAAAACCGCATCGACCGGGTCGACACCGGCGAGCAACAGACCCGTCATGGCGCCCGGAAGGGCGATGAGGCCGACCACGTTGGTGCGCTCGATCTGGGGAACGAGGGCCAATCGAACGATGGGCCCACCGATCTGGCGCACCACCCCCTTGCGGTCGAAGCCGAGGGCGAGCAGTGCTTCCACGTGGCCCCGCCGCTCGGCAAGCGTGTCGATCAGTCGCTGCGCGCCGAGCACGACCGACGGCATGGTGTTGCCGATCGTGATGCCGGCGATGACCACGACGGTGATCGGGGCGTAGTCGATCACGCCGAGGCCGAAGATCACCCCGAGACACACCGAGGTCGTGAGGCCGATCAATCCGACGGCCACCGCTGCGCCTCCGGGGATCTGGGGCGCTCGCCGTCGGGTGACCCCGCCCGAGATGACGACCATCATCACCACCCAGCCCACCGCGAGCACATCGTCGATCGACGATTCGATGATGACCCGCAGAATGAACCCGACGGCAAGGAGCTGCACCGCCGCTCGTGCCGAAGCCACGAGAATTCGCCGCTCGACGCCGAGGCGCTGCCACACCGACAGCCCGACCGCGATGGCGACCAACACGAGGGAGATCGCCGCCTGCCACCACTCGATCGATGTCGCCATCGGGCCAGTGTGACCGATGGCGGTCGTCGGAGCCCGCGACGACGAAGCGTTTCCTCCGACGATCGAGACCGGCGTAGGGTTCCTCGCGTCGCAACGAGGCGATCATCGGAGGTGCACCATGCGAACCCAGATGCTCATCGGAGATCGTTGGCTCGACGGCAATGGTGAGCGCATCAGCGTGCTCGATCCGTCGACCGGTGACGAAGTGGCGTCGGTGGCCGCCGGCGGACCGGCCGACGCCCTGGCCGCCTGTGATGCCGCATCGGCCGCCCAGGCCGGCTGGGCGGCCACTGCGCCGCGCGTCCGATCCGAGGTTCTCCGGGAGTGTTGGCAGATCCTCATCGAACACACCGACGAGCTCGCCACGCTGATCGTGCGCGAGCACGGAAAGCCGATGACCGACGCCAGGGGCGAGATCGCCTACGCGGCCGAGTTCTTCCGGTGGAACGCCGAGGAAACCGTGCGGATCCGTGGCGAATTGAGCCTGGCGCCGTCGGGCAACAACCGCATCATGGTGCACCACCCGCCGGTGGGCGTCGTGCTGATGGTGACCCCCTGGAACTTCCCCGCGGCCATGATCACCCGCAAGCTCGCGCCGGCGCTCGGTGCGGGGAACGCCGTCGTCATCAAACCGCCGAAGGAGACACCCCTCACCGCTCTGCGCATTGCCGAGCTCGTCGGCGAGGCCGGCGTGCCGCCAGGGTTGGTCAACGTCGTTCCCACGCTGTCGGCCGGCTCGTGGTTCGACGCCGCAGTCGATCATCCGGCGGTGCGCATGGTGTCGTTCACCGGCTCGACCGAGGTGGGGCGCCTGCTCCTACGACGCGCCGCCGACCGTGTGTTGAAGACGGTGATGGAGCTCGGAGGCAACGCCCCCTTCGTCGTGTTCGCCGACGCCGATCTCGACGCGGCGGTCGAGGGGGCGATGGTGGCGAAGATGCGCCATTCGGCCGAAACCTGCACCGCGGCAAACCGGTTCCTCGTGGAGAAGGGGGTGGCCGACGAGTTCACCGAGCGCCTGGCCGTCGCCATGGGTGAGGTCAAGGTGGGCAACGGGTTCACCGAGGGGGTCACCTGCGGGCCGCTCATCAACGCCGGAGCGGTGAACACCGTCGACGAGCTCGTGACCGAGGCCGTCGGCGCCGGCGCCTCGACCGCGCTCGGCGGTTCGAGAATCGACAGCCCTGGGTTCTTCTACGAACCCACCGTGTTGGGCAACGTGTCGGCCGACTCGCCCATCACCCACGCCGAGATCTTCGGTCCGGTCGCCCCGGTGATCCCCTTCACGGATACCGAGACCATGATCTCGCAGGCCAACGACACCGAGATGGGGCTCACCGGCTACGTCTACACCCGCGACCTCGCCCGAGGGCTGGCGGTGTCGGAGCGCATCCAGGCCGGCATGATCGGCCTCAATCGCGGCTCGGTGTCGGATCCGGCCGCCCCGTTCGGCGGTATGAAGCAGTCGGGTCTGGGGCGCGAAGGAGCAAGCGAGGGGATCTACGAGTTCTGCGAGACGCAGTACATCGCCGCCGACTGGTAGTCGCCGGAGGTCAGTCGACGAAGGTGGTCCATGTCTCGAGCGGTCGGCGCTTGCTCTGCAGGGCGTTCACCGGATGGCTCGTGTCGGCATGGCCGATGGCCATCCCACAGAACAACATGAGGTGATCGGGTGCGCCCACGAATTCCGCGACCGAGGGGCCATAGGTTGCCCATGCCTCCTGGGGACAGGTGTCGAGGCCGGCCTCCTGGGCCAACAGCATGAAGGTCTGGAGGAACATGCCGAGGTCGGACCATTGCGGCGGTCCCATTCTCCGGTCGATGAAGCAGAAGAGGGCGGCGGGCGCCCCGAAGAACGTCATGTTCTCGGCGACGCGCGCCAGGCGGGCCTCGCGATCGTCGCGGGCGATCCCGAGCAGCTCGTACATGTCCTCGCCGAGCTCGAAGCGACTGGTTCGGTAGGGCTCCCACAGCTTCGGCGGGTACACGTCGTATTCGGGCTCGTCGCCCGGGCGGCCCGCGATGAAGTCGCGGAAGCGATCGGTGGTGTCGCCATTGAGCACATAGACGATCCACGGTTGGAGATTGCCCCCCGACGGCGCCCTCGACGCGGTGACGAGCAGCTCGGCGATGGTGTCGTCGGCAACAGGGGTGGGCAGGAAGGCACGGATCGACTGGCGGGCCCGGACGGCATCGGTGACATTCATGGGCCAAGTGTGGCCGATCACACGATGTTGCGGATCACCAACGCCATCCCACCGGCCATGGCGACGCTGAGCACCAGGGCACGAAACCACTGGCGGTCGACCAGCGGTCGGATCCAGCGACTCGCGAGCAGACCCGCGGCGATGCCAGGCACGAGCCGCGCCGACAGCTCGAGCTCGTGCCGGCCGAAGTTGCCCGTCGCCGCCAGCAGCACGAGCGCTGAACCGGCCGCGATCAGGATGATGCTGCCGGCGGTCGCACGGAGGCTGGCGGGGCGAAGCTCGCTGTAGGCCAACACGATGGGTGGGCCGGGCAGGCTGGCCGTGGTGGTGGCGAATCCCGTGACCGCGCCGGCAACTCGTTCGGTGATCGTCTTGCGGTGCAGTCGGAACCCCGAGAGCAGCGCGAGCGCGGCGAGCGTGGTGAGCGTGCCGATGATGAGGGCCATCGACCGGTCCGAAACGGCCTCGAGCACCGCCAGCCCGGCGAGGAGCCCGACGGGGAGGCCCCAGAAACTGTTGCGCAGGGCCGAGCGGTCGAGGTGGCGGCGCTCGGCCACCGCATTGCGTCCGTTCACGAGCAGGCCGACCAGCAACACGGGCCCGGGCACGAAGTCGGGATCGATGGCCACCAGAGCCGGACCCGCCACCAGTCCGAGGCCGATCCCCGCGCAGCTGTGCACGATCGCACCTGTGGCCGATGCCACGATCACGACGATGAACTCGCTCGGGGTCACCCGGTCATCCTCACGGGACCGCGCCGGCTACACCAAATGCGCCGGGAATGTCACACCGGCGGCCCATCGCGGCGATGATCGGGCGTTGTGAGCTCGCCGGACACCGATATTCCGTCGCCGCCGGACGGCCTGGACCACCGCATCCCCCTGGGGGTGCGGTTCCTCCTGGCGGCGCTGTTCTTCACGGCCCTGGCCTCGATCGGCCAGATCACCATTCTCGGCAAGCAGGTGTTCGACATGACCGGGCGCGAGCTCGACCTCGGTCTGTTGGGTCTGTTCGAGTTCCTTCCGATCCTGCTGTTGGCGCCCTTTGCCGGCCGGGCCGCCGACCGCTACGACCGCCGCATCGTCTACGCGATCGGCCTCGTCGGCGAGATCGCAACGTCGTTGGCGCTGTTCTTCTACATCCGCACCGACCCCACCAACGTGTGGCCGATCTTCGGGATCATGTTCCTGTTCGGAACGGCCCGCGCGTTCGTTGCGCCGTCGAGCCGTTCGCTGCCCATCGACCTCGCGCCGCCCCACGTGCTCGAGCGGGTGGTGGCGATCCGTTCGGTGGTCTTCCAGCTCGGGATCATCACGGGGCCCGTCGTGGCGGGATTCGCGTTCGTGGTCGACCCGTCGTTGCCCTATCTGGTTGGCGTCGGTGCCTACGTGGCGGCCCTCGGCATTCTCGAGCCTCGTGCCGGCGTCGGGCGTGGCTCGGCTCCAGCGCGCGACGGTGGCCGGCGGCATGTGGCGGGAGGCCTTCGACGGCCTTCGATTCATGCGCCGCAACCGCGTGGTCTTCGGCGCCATCTCGCTCGACTTCTTCGCCGTGCTGCTCGGGGGCGCCGTGGCGTTGCTGCCGGCCATAGCCGAAGAGCGGCTCGGTGTCGGCGCCGTCGGCCTCGGGTGGCTACGCGCCGCAGTGGGGATCGGCGCGTTCCTCATGGCGTTGGGTTTGTCGATCCGACCGGTGCGTCGAAACGTCGGACGGATACTGCTGATCGCAGTCGGGGTCTTCGGCGTGGCCACCATCGTGTTGGGCCTGACGCAGTCCTTCGTCGTCGCCTTCGCTGCGCTGATGGTCCTGAGCGCGGCCGACGCCATCAGCGTGTTCTGTCGGGCCACGATCGTGCCGTTGGCCACCCCCGAGTCGATGCGCGGTCGTGTGCTGGCGGTCGAAAACCTGTTCATCGGTGGCTCCAACGAACTGGGGGCGGTGGAGTCGGGAGTGGCCGGTCAGTTCCTGGGCGTGGTCGGCGCAGTCGTGAGCGGCGGTATCGGCACGCTGGTCGTGGTCGTCCTCTGGTGGACGCGGTTTCCTCGCCTGCGCAACATCGACCGGTTCTCCGACGTGCGGCCGGTGGGCGATCCCGTCGATGCCGTCGACGCCGTCGATACGAGCTGAACCCTCCGAGATGGTTCGAGAGTCAGCCGGCGGCCGTGAGAATGACGGCGAGCACCAGGGCGGCGGCGATGAAGGCCACCGTGCTCAGCCCGATCATTCTGGCGACGTTCGGCTGGGCGATCGCCGTGCTGTCGCGGAGGTGGTGGCCACGAGTGTCGTAGTGGAGGCTGGCCCACAACAGCAGGACCCCGCCCGAAGCGGTCTGGACCAGGCCGATGATGGCCAGGAGCACGTGGGCCGACGCGGCGGCGTACCGGGCCAGCAGTACGCCCGAGACCATGGTGGCAATAGCGGTGCGTTCCCACGCGAGAGCGGTGCGTTCGTGCTGAAGCCCGACATCGAAGATGGTGGTGTGTCGAGTGCGGGGGCTCACGACTTGTCGATCACGAACAACACGGCGGCCAGCAGTGCAACCAGGGCCGTACCGGCCGCCATGACCGCCGGCAGACGAGACGCTGGCATCGCCTCGCCGCGACGCATCGCCGTCTCGTTGAGCGCCCAACGCCGATACCCGAACAAGGCGGTCAGGAACGCCACTGCCAGCAGAGCGATGCCGAGCGCCTCGGAACCGTAGAGATCGGGGAGCAGGCTGATCGCCGCGAGACCACCCGCGGAGAGGGCGAGAGCGGTGCGAATCCAGGCGAGGAACGTGCGCTCGTTGGCCAGGGTGAACCGATAGTCGGGCTCGGTGCCCGACGCGCGGGGATCAGGGGGGATGAGGTTCCGGAGGAGGCGATTCATGCGACCCGTTCGAGGAGGTTCGGCACCGGGCAATCGTACCGGACCCCACTGCTGCGTCGGACCGGCCGACCGTGCGATGATCGCTCGATGTTCGAGGAGATAGTCGACGCCCTGGGATGCGACGCCGGCCACGGGGCTCACGGTCACCGGCAGCCACGAGCTGCCGTCGGTGTTCGGCGTGACCGATCTGGCGGTGGCGTCCATCGGAGCGGCGGCCGCGCAGGTGCGCGACCTCGCCGGTCTCGAGGGCGACGTCGTGGTCGACAGGTCCCTCGCATCGAGCTGGTTCTCGTTCACCGTGTCGCCGGTCGACTTCACGCTGCCTCCGGTCTGGGACGAACTGGCCGGTGACTACGCATGCGCCGACGGTTTCATCCGGCTGCACACCAATGCGGCGAATCACCGACGCGCGGCGATCGCGGCGCTCGGCGTGGGTTCGGACCGAAGCACCGTCGAGCAGGCGGTCCGCGGTTGGGCGGGAGTCGATCTCGAGACCGCCGTCGTCGACGCGGGCGGCTGCGCGGCGTTCATGCGGACGGCGGCCGACTGGGCCGCCCATCCCCAGGGAGCTGCGGTGGCGGTCGAGCCACTGATCGAGTGGTCGGCCGAGCCGTGTCCGTGGTCGGGCGATCGCGGGCCGCGCCCACTCAGCGGACTGCGGGTGCTCGATCTCACCCGGATTCTCGCCGGCCCGATCGCCACCCGTTTTCTTGCCGGCTGGGGAGCCGATGTGTTGCGGATCGATCCACCCGACTGGACCGAGCCGCTCCTCGAACCCGAGGTGACCCTGGGCAAGCGCTGCGCCCGACTCGACCTGCGCGCCGACCCCGACGCCTTCCGGCGGCTGCTCGACGACGCGGACGTGATCGTGCACGGGTACCGACCCGGTGCCCTCGATGCGCTCGGTCTCACCCCGTTCGAGGGGGTGATCGACGTGGCCATCGACGCCTACGGATGGACCGGTCCGTGGTGCCGGCGGCGGGGCTTCGACAGCCTCGTGCAGATGAGCAGCGGCATCGCGGCGGCCGGGATGGCGCACTACCGCACCCCGACGCCCAAGCCGCTGCCGACCCAGGCCCTCGATCACGGCACCGGCTACCTGCTGGCCGGCGCCGTGGTGCGGGCCCTTCGGGGTGGTCCGAGCCGGGCCAGGGTGTCGTTGGCGCGCACTGCGGAGCTGTTGAAACACACGCCGGGTGATCCCGACGCAGTGTTCGACTTCATCGGGGAAAGCACCCCGGAACACACGGCCTGGGGCGAGCTCCTCCGCCTCGTTCCGCCGGTTCGCATCGGCACCGAGACGCTGTCCTTCGCGACCCCGGCCTGCCCACTGGGCATCCACAGGGCCGAGTGGTGACCCCGGCTCAGCCGATTGCCTTCTTGATCGCTGCCACTGTGGCGACGTGACGATGGGCCGCGGCCAGGTCGTCGCCGACGAAGAGGGCCACCTGACCCACTCCGGTCGCTCCGAGCGCCTCGACGTGGTCGATGGCGTCGTCGACGGTGCCGATCGCGCCGATCTCGCGCCACCAGTCGTCGGGCATCGAGACCAGGCCGGCGTGTCCGCCGTCGTCGACCAGCGCCGACATCTCGGCGAAGAAGGGAAGCGCCGTGAGCGACGGGCGCCCCTCGCGAACGACTCCCGCGACGAACGGCGCGGCCTCCGCGTAGGCATCTCGGCGCTCGGCCGCCACGGCGACGAGCGCGAACGAGGCCACGCCGAAGGGATCCGGCCGCCCGGCCTGGTCGATGGCGGCGGCCACCGCGATCGGTCCGGTGGTTTCCGACAGCACCAGTCCGTCGGCGACACGACCCGCCAGCGCCAGCGACTTCGGGCCCTGCACGCCCGCCAGCACGGGCGGCACGATCGACGGGGGCTGGTCGAGCTCGACGTCGCGCAACTGCACCTCACGACCATCGAAGCTGACCTGCTCGCCGCGGAGGAGTCGACGGACGACGGTGATGACTTCCTCGAGGGTGGTCAGCGGCGAAGGGGTACCGGCACCCATCTGGTGCATCCACTCCTGCACGCCGTGACCGATCCCGGCGGTGACCCGGCCGGGAGCGAGATTGGACAGTGTGGCGATCTCCATGGCGGTGATCGCGGGATTGCGTGCTACGGCGGGCAGGATTCCCAGTCCGACCCCCAGCCGATCGGTGACCGCGAGAGCCGAGGCCGCCAGGCTGATCCCGGCGGTGTAGAAGCAGTCCTCGATGATCCAGATCTCGTCGCCGCCGGCCGCCTCGATCGCCCGTGCGAGGGGAGCGACCTCGGCGGCGGGGAAGCCGCGGTCGAAGCAGAGGCCGATCGCCGGTGCGGTCATGGCGACGCCGGATACCAACGCAGCTCGACGGTCGTTCCGTCGGGATCCTCGAGGTAGACACTCGAGGCGTAGCCCTGGGCGCCGAAGAGCCCGTCGGCGCGTACCGAGCCCGGGAAGGCGGCGGCAATGGCATCGAGATCGGCCGGTTCGATCACCAAACAGACATGGTCCATGTTCGTTCCGTCGGGTTCGCCGGCGAAGAGATCGATGATGGTCGTCGGGTTGATGCGAACCGACGGAAACGGCGCCTCGCCTGCTCGCCACTCGTCGACCCGATCGGGTTCGAGTCCCAATCGATCGACGTAGAACGCGACCGACGCTTCGACGTCGCGGCATCGCAACACGATGTGGTCGAGGCCGACGACGGTGATCTTCGGAGTCATGACCGCAGGCTAGCCACCGGTTCTCACGCCGTCGGGAAGACGACCGTTGCGTCGATCCCTCCGCCGGGGGCCTCCCGCAGCTCGGCCCGGCCCCCGCCCGCCGCTGCGAGCTGGTGGACGATCGCCAGACCGAGGCCACTGCCACCGGCGGCGGCACCCTCGGCGCGCCAGAACCGATCGAAGGCGCGCTCCCGCTCGTCGACGGTGAGACCCGGACCCTCGTCGATCACGTGAACGGTGATCGCGTCGGCCGCAGGCGCGGTCCGCACGGTTATCTGTGAGCCGGACGGTGAAACGTCGAGTGCATTGTCGATCAGGTTGTCGAGGATCTGCTCGGCGGCACCGTCGATGGCCAGGGCCATCGCGTCGCCAGGCGCGTCGTCGACGACCAAGGTCACGTCGCGCTCCTCGGCGAGGGGCGCCCAGTGCCGGACGCGCTCGCCGACCACCGTTGCGAGGTCGACGCGGATCGGACCGGTCGCGGCATCGTCGGCTCGACTCAGTGCCAGCAGGCCTTCGATCATGCGGCCGAGGCGGTCGGTCTCGGCCAACGCGTCCTCGACGGCGACGACGGTGGTCGGGTCGGATCCCTGGTTCGCCAGCCGTTCGAGTCGAAGGCGAAGCGCCGTGAGCGGTGTCCGGAGCTGGTGGGAAGCGGTGCCCGCAAAGGCTCGTTGGCGCTCCACGAGCTGTTCGAGGCGCGTGGCCATCGAGTTGAACGACGCCGCCAGTTCGCGAATCTCCGGCGGCCCCTCGGACGCGTCGGCTCTGGTCTGAAGATTGCCGCCGGCCAGGCGCTGAGTGGCGGCTCCCAGCCGCTCGAGTGGCCGGGTGACCGTCAGCGAGAAGACCCAGGCCGCCGCCGCCGCCGTGAGCAGGGAGATGCCGGCAACCGCGAAGATCCCTCGGACGCGGTCGTTGGTCCGGTCCTCGACCACCCGTTCGGGAGCACTGAGTCGCACCGCTCCCACCACGTTGTCCCCGGAAAGGACGGGAACGGCGACGAAGAACAGGTCCTCGCCGAGGGTCACCGACTCGCGACGGCCGGTGGACGGCATGCCGTCGAGGGCCGTCACGATCTCGGGCCGATTGGAGAAGTCGATGGCCTCGGTGCGCTCGACCTCCGAGCCGACCACGCCGATCGCCGAGGCGTCCACCACCACGACGCGGACGTCCTCCTCGGCGCTGTAGTCGGCGACGAGCGCCTCGATGATCGGCTGCTGTGTCGAGTCGCCCTCTTCGAGCATCTCCTCGGCGCGGCCGGCGAGGATGAACGCATCCCGCTCCAGCCGGGTGACGAGCCGGTCGCGTTCGACGCCTTCGAGGTGTCCGGCGAGGGGGATGTCCTGTACCGCCAGGACCAGGGTCACGACGCCGAGCAGGAGGAGTATGAGTCGGATCCTCACGGCGAACCGAGGCTCACTCGGGTTGTTCCAGTCGGAAGCCGACGCCTCGGACCGCTTCGATCCAGCGGGCGTCGCCGAGCTTCTTGCGAATGCCTGCGACGTGGGCGTCGACGGTCTTGGTCGGACCGAACCAGTTCGCATCCCAGACGTGCTCGACGATCTCGGCGCGGGTACGCACGGCGCCGGCGTCTTCGGCCAGATACGCAAGGAGCTCGAACTCCTTCGGGGTGAGCGCGATCTCGGTCCCGGCGAACACCACGCGATGGGTCCGTCGGTCGATCGTCAGCGGACCGACCACGAGGGTCTGGGTCGTCGCCTCCCCGTCGGCGGGGTCGACATCGGTGCCGGCTCGCCGTGTGACCGCCCGGATCCTGGCCACCAGTTCTCGGAAGCCGAAGGGCTTCACCATGTAGTCGTCGGCACCGAGCTCGAGGCCGAGCACTCGGTCGAACTCCTCGCTGCGAGCGGTCACCACGATGATGGGTACCGACGAGTCGGCCCGGATGGCCCGGCACACGTCGTATCCGTCGATGTCGGGCAACCCCAGATCGAGCAGGATCACGTCGGCATCGCCGGCAGCAGCGATGGCGTCGCGACCGTTGTCCACATGGGTGATGGTGTAACCGGCATCGGACAACGAGTCGTTCAACGACCGGGCGATGGCGGTGTCGTCTTCGACGACGAGGACTCTCACCCGTCCATTGTCGCCTGTGTTGTCGTCGGTGTCGGCCCATGTCGGCAGGTCTGGCCGTATCTCGGCTCGATCTTGGACGTTTCTTGGATCGAAGGACGCCAGTCCTTGACCGGGCGTTTCGTACGGTGACTTCACACCCACGAAGGAGACCCCCCTGTGAAGACGAAGATGGCAACCGCACTCTCGCTGATCGGCGTGCTCGGAGCCGGCTCCGCCGCCGCCCTCGTGAACACCGAGATCCTCGACAGCGGCTCGGCGGCGGCGACGTCGTCGGCGCTCGTGACTCCGTCGGCAACGACGTCGGAGGACACCGGGCTGCTCGACCAGGTGAACGACGCGATGGACGGGGTTCAACTCGTCGACGAGTTCTCCCCCGATCCGGCCACGACACCGACCCCGGCCGCATCGGCAGGTTCGACGGTGCGGCGACGACCGCGCCGGCACCGTCCACCTTCGACGTCGGCGATGCCGGTTCGGTGACGCGTCGAGGTGCAAGGCGGTCGTCTGAGGATCGTCTCGGCGTCGGCCAACGGCGGCTGGACGGTCACCAAGACCGAGGAAGACTCCGACGGTGACGAGGCGGAGGTGTACTTCGAGACCGCAACCGTCCGGGTCGAGTTCACCGCGAGGTTGGTGGACGGGCAGATCGTTCCGGATGTCGATGCGACCGCTCTCGGTTCGAGCCCGGCGACTCCGCCGGCTGCGACGCCGGTGGCGGGCAACGGCACCCTCACCGACGACAAGGACGACGACGGTGACCACGACGACGACGTCGACGAGGACGACCACGACGAGAACGACCACGACGAGAACGACCACGACGACGGCGATCGCGACGAGGACGACCACGACGACGGCGATCGCGACGATGACTGAGCCCACTGCCCCCGAGGGTGCCGAGGCGGAGCGGACCGAGCGGATCGCCCGACTGCAGGCCCGACAGGCGGCGCGATCCGGTGGGTCGCCGGGAGCGGCCGGCGAGCGTCGCTCCGACTCGGCCCCTCGTCGTCGGCGCTCCCCGGCGGCCTCGGCGAAGGTCCTGGTCGCCGGTGCGTCGTCGGCCGCGGTCTTCGGGCTGATGGCCGGATTCGGGATCGGTGATCGCATCGGTGCGACCGGCGCGTCGCAGCCGGTCTTCCTCGAAGATCCGGCCGTGACCCCGACCGTTGCGGCTGCATCGGCGATGACCGCCTCGACGAGTCCCGTTGCTCCTGAGGTGATCGTGATCGTGGTCGACGAGTGGGGCAAGGTCATCGCCACGTCCGCCGATCTCGATCCGGCCGAGGTGTCGGGCCTGCCCGTATCGGAAGCCAGCGACGTCCCGGTCGTGTCATCGATCGGGGTGACGGAGTCACCGATCGTCGTCACCCCGATGCCCGTCGAGCCGGCGCCGGTGGTGTCGACTCCGGCGACCGCACCGACGCGGATCGAGGTGCCGGTGGCCATTCCCGCTCCCGGACCGGCAGCGGCACCGGCTCCGCCGGCTGCGGCTGTCCCCGCCCCACCACAGGCAACGACCGGTGGTAGCTGAGCTGATGAGTCGGGCCGTGGGCCGGGCCATGAGCTGTGACGTCTCGGCCGTGGTGGCCGGCGGCCCCGACGCCGAGGCCTGCATCGATCGCATTCAGGAGCTCGAAAGGCGCTGGAGCCGGTTCATCGCCACGAGCGAGGTGTCGGAGCTCAATAGCCGTGCGGGTCAGGTCACGCAGGTGAGTCGGGAGACGATTCGGCTCGTCGAGGCGATGCTCGACGGTTGGCGAGCGACCGACGGGGCCTTCGACCCGACGCTGGCCGGTGCGATCGTCGAGCTGGGGTATGCCTCGAGTCGCGACGACATCGATTCGATCACCCGCCTCCCCGCAACGACGACGCCCAGGGGCGCGCCCGGCGAAGTGCTGGTCGATCGCGCCGGTTTCAGCGTCACACTGCCGGTCGGAAGCGGTCTCGATCCCGGCGGGATAGGCAAGGGTCTGGCGGCGGATCTCGTGGCACACGAGATGCTCGAGGCCGGCGCAACGGCGGTGCTGGTCGAGATCGGCGGCGACATCTGCGCCCTCGGCGCCTCACCGGTCGGTGATTCGTGGACGGTCGCCTTGAACGACCACAGTGGCGCTCGGGAAAGGTGTCTGAGTCTCGCCGCGGGAGGCGTGGCCACCTCGACGACGATGCGACGACGGTGGAAGAGCGGCTACCGAGAGCGCCACCACCTCATCGACCCGCTCACCCTCGATTCGGCCCGGACGCCGGTGGTCACGTGCACAGTGGTGGCGGGTACGGCGGCTTGGGCGGAGGTCTTCACCAAGGTGGCGTTCGTGGTGGGGCTGAACGATGCCGTCGCCGCCTACGAATCGCATGGTCTCGCCGCCCTGCTGACCCTCGACGACGGAACCGAAGTGGCCACCGGCTCCTGGAAGGACTTCGAACGATGAACGAGAAGATCTGGTGGTACGTGGCCCGCAGCTCGGGCATCGTCGCGCTCGTACTGCTCGTCGCCAGTGTGGTCTGGGGTGTCGCGCTCGCCACCCGTGTCCTGAAGCCACACGACCGCCCGGCCTGGCTGCTCGATCTCCACCGTTGGCTCGGCGGCTCGGCCCTCGTGATGACGGCACTGCACCTGGTCGGGCTCCTGCTCGATGGCTACATCGACTTCGGGTTCGCCGACGTGCTGGTGCCGGGGGCGAGCAGCTACCGGCCCGTCGCCGTGGCCATCGGTGTGTTCTCCCTGTACGCACTGGTCGCCGTGCAGGTGACGTCGTACCTGCGTCGGTGGCTCTCCCGGCAGGTGTGGCACGGCATCCACATGCTGTCGTACCTGGTGGTGTGGGCCGCGGCGTTGCATGCCGGTCTGGCCGGAACCGACGTGACCAACCGCGCTTACCAGATACTGGCCCTCGTGCTCACGATCGCGGCGGTGGCCGCCGGTGTCGTGCGCGTTCTCACACCCGGACGCAGGAAAGTGCCGGCTCGGGCCGAGGTCGGGACGACCGCGGCCTGAACACTCAGCTGGCGGCGTCGTAGGCCTCGCGGGAGCTCGACGGGCGGTCGCTCGGGACCGGCGGAAGCACCCGGCCACCCTGGACCATGTCGACCTGCTGGTCGTTGCGTCGAATCAGCGTGCGGCCGACGTGCAGCACCGCAGCGGCGAGAAGCATCTGGAGCCGTTGCGAGCATGATGCGCAGATCGAGCCAGAATGTCCGGTTCTCGACGTAGTGGAGATCGAGTCGCCGGTAGGCGGAGAACGATGCATTGGTTCGCGCTTCGACCTGCCAGAGCCCCGTGACCCCCGGACGCACGCTCGAGCGCCCTCGCAGTTCATCGTCGAACTCGCGGACCTCGTCGGCCAGTGCGGGTCGAGGTCCGACCAGGGCTCATGTCGCCTCTCGAACACGTTGAACAGCTGCGGCAACTCGTCGACGCTCAGTTCACGAAGCAGCCGCCCGACACGCGTGATGCGTTCGTCCCCATTCACCTTGAACAGCGGACCGGTCCGCTGATTCTGCGCCATCAGCTCGGCTCGCTCGTGCTCGGTCCCGACGCGCATGGTGCGCAGCTTCAGGATCGAGAACGCCCGACCGCCCCGGCCAACCCGTTCTTGGCGGTAGAGGACAGGGCCGCCATCGTCGAACTTGATCGCGACGGCGGCGAGGACGAGTATCGGCGTGGCGAAGACGAGGCCGACGATCGAACCGGCGATGTCGGATACTCGCTTGGCCACGTCATGAACACGGCTCGGTGTCCGGGCCTCGAGAACGACCAGCGGTTCGTGGGCGACGCTGTGCACGGAGTGCCGCGGAACGCCGATGCGGGAAACGCCCGACGAGAGCGCCACGTCGAACCCATGCACCATGAGATTCTCGACGATCATGCGGAAGCTCTCCGAGCGGAAGCTGCTCGGCGCGACGATGGCCCGAGTGGCTCCGGAACTGGCCATCAGGCTGATGAGCCTGTCGGTGGAGCCGAGCCACAGTTCATCCAAGCCGTAGCGCTCAGCGACCCGTCGGTCACCGATGACTCCCTCGAGTTCGAACCCTGTCTCGGTGTGATCGATGAGGAGCTCGGCGACCTCCCGAGCGTCGTCACCGGTACCGATGATCACGACGGGGACCAGGCTGCTGTTGCGGCGTCGAGACCGCCGCACCTCGCCGGTGAGCCCCAGCACGGACACGACAAGGATCGCGCCACCGAGCATCTCGACCGCACCGAGTCGCCAGTTGAACAGCAGCGCCGTCACGATGATGGCCGACGCACCGGCAGTGGTGGCGATGAGATTGGTCGCCACCTCGTCGGTACGGACAGGTCGCGGGACCTCGACGTAACGCCCTCGCGACAGCGCAACCGTGAAATGAACGATGGTGCCGACCGCGGCCAGCGTGAACTCCTCGTGGGCCGAGTGCTCCGTGAGGGGACTGAACATGAGGGTGAGCGACCAGAGTGTCAGGGCGGTGAGCGCGTCGACCGCCCACCCGGACGCGGAGAGTGCGTCGAGTCTTCTCCAGAGTCTCGAAAGCCAATTCATCGAGGTGTTGCCCATAACCGCCGCCCATCACTCTCCGTGGGCTTCGTTTTCGCTCCGCCCATCGGACAGCACCGCCCGGTGCTGTGATCACATGCTACGCACCGTGACCACAGGAGGCAATGCGGAACGGCGATTCGGCCGCTTCGTGGCCACCTCCGATTGGTCGGGTGCCGTCGAGATCCCACGCTGGGGCTGGTTTCAGGTCGGTGGGGCCTTCTGCCCGTGCGGCAATGAACACACGGCAATGGGATTGCGAGCACCGCCGAGCCGGGTCAGGGGTTCGGGTCCGCCCAGTACATTGCGGTCATGTCTGGATCGATCCTCGGAAATCGCGTTGCCCGCACCGAAGACCCCGAACTGGTCACGGGAGCGGCGCGCTACCTCGCCGATCTCGACCTTGGTGACGCCGGCCACGCGGTGTTCGTGCGGTCCACGGTCGCCCACGCCCGCCTTCGCCACGTCGACACCGCGGCTGCGGCCGACGCGCCGGGCGTGGTGGGCGTGTTCGCCGCTTCCGACCTCGAGCTCGCTCCCGTGCACGGGTTCATGAAGGTGGCCGACGAGTTCATTCGCCCCCCGCTGGCCACCGACAAGGTGCGCTTCGTCGGCGACCCCATCGCCGTGGTGGTGGCCGACACCTATGCCCAGGCCGTCGATGCGGCCGAGCTGGTCGTGGTCGACTACGAACCGCTCGCCGCGGTCGTCGACCCCGAGCGCGCCTTCGACGACGGCGTTCCGCTCGTCTTTGCGCCCAAGGGCGACAACATCGCCCTCTCGGTGACCGATCCGGTGTCCGACGTACTCGCCGACGCCGACCACATCGTTCGCGGCCGCTACGTCAACCAACGGGTTGCCGGTGCCCCGCTCGAGCCGAACGCCATTGCCGCTGTCCCCGACGGCGACGGCCATCTCACCTTCTACTGCCCGACGCAGATGCCACACCTCCTGCGTGATCAGCTCGCTCGAGCGCTCGTCCGCGACGCCGATCGGGTACGGGTCGTGGTGCCCCAGATGGGTGGCGGGTTCGGGGCCAAGGTCGCGCTCTATCCCGAGTTCCCGGTGGTGGCTCTGGCTGCTGAACGCCTCGGTCGGCCCGTCATCTGGAACGAGTCGCGGTCGGTCGATCTCGTCTCACTCGTCCATTCCCGCGCCCAGATCCAGTACGCCGAGCTCGGTCTGCGCTCCGACGGCACCTTCTCGGGGCTGCGGGTCCGCCTCGTCGGAGATGCCGGCGCCTATCCGAACATCGGAGCGTTCCTGCCGGCCGGCACCAAGCGGATGGCCAACGGTCCCTACACCTTCGGCCAGATCCGCTTCGACGTCGCCGTGGCGGTGACCAACACCACCCCTACCGGGGCCTACCGGGGGGCGGGCCGCCCCGAGGCGACGGCGCTGCTCGAGCGCCTCATCGACCAGGCGTCGATCGAGCTGGGTATCGACGCGCTGGAGATCCGTCGCCGGAACTTCCTGGAGCCGGGCGACTTCCCCTTCGAGACACTGACCGGGCTCACCTACGACAGCGGCAACTATGCCGCTGCCCTCGACGAGGCCGCCCGCATCGTCGGCTACGACCAGCTCCGGGCCGAGCAGGCCGATCGCCGGGCACGGGGAGACCGGCGGGCGCTCGGTATCGGCGTGGCCTCCTACGTCGAAGTCACCAGTGGTGGTGGCGGCTCCGAGTTCGCGGCGGTCGAGGTCCACGCCGACGGCTCGGCCACGATCAAGGCAGGTACGTCGGCGCACGGTCAGGGTCACCAGACCAGCTACGCCATGCTCGTGTCGGCCCAGACCGGCATTCCGGTCGAGCGGATCCGCCTTGCCCAATCCGACACCGAAGCGACCCGAACCGGTGGTGGCACGGGCGGGTCCCGCTCGCTGCAACTCGGTGGTTCGGCGGTGAGCAACGCCACCGAGGCCATGGTGACCAAAGCGAAGGCCTTGGCGGCGCACCTGCTCGAGGCGGCGATCGACGACATCGTCGTCGATCTCGAATCCGCGACCCTGGCGGTGGCCGGCGTCCCGGCCAGGGCGCTGAGCTGGGGTGAGCTGGCGGCGGCCGCCTCCGACGTGCCCGACGGCGTTGTCGATCACACCGACGAGTCGGTGGGGCTCGCCGCTCAACTCGACTTCGATCAAGCCGACGGCACCTTCCCGTTCGGTACTCACATCTCGGTGGTCGAGGTCGATCTCGACACGGGCCAGACCACGCTGCTGCGCCACGTGGCCGTCGACGACGCCGGCACCGTGGTGAATCCACTGATCTTCGAGGGCCAACAACAGGGCGGCATCGGCCAGGGCCTCTCCCAGGCGCTGTTCGAGGAGGTCCGCTACGACGAGGCCGGCAATCCGCAGACCGCCAACTTCGCCGACTACGCGTTCCCGTCGGCGGCCGAGATGATCAGCTTCGAGACCCACCACACCGAGACCCCCACCCCGCTCAATCCCCTCGGAGCGAAAGGAATCGGCGAGGCGGCCACCGTCGGTTCCACTCCGGCCGTCCAGAATGCCGTGATCGATGCCGTCGCCCACCTCGGAATCCGTCATCTCGACATGCCCCTCAGCGCCGAAAGGGTGTGGCGGGCGGTGGTGGCCGCCGAAGCCGGGTCACCTCCCGAGCCCTGGCGCGAGCCCCCCACCGTGTTCGATCGGCTGACCGCCGGACAAGAAGCCGACGCCGAGGGCCTGGCGGCCGCCGAGAGCATCTGAGCTCGGGCGTTGATCTCCGATGACGGCCGTCCCCACCGAGGCTTCAGGTCGCCGTGGGGGACCTCGTGGGCCGGTTCTCTACGTGCTCGGCCATGACGATCACGTTCGACTCGTAAGAGCGAGCGGCGCTGTCGAAGGTCCCCCCGCAGGTGACCAACCGCAGCTCGGGGCCCACCGTCGGCCCGTAGACGCGGTCGGTCGGAAACGAATCCTTGTCGACCTCGAAGACCTCGACCACCCGATACGTCGCCGTCAGACCGTCGGTGCGGTCGATCTCGACAATCGCACCAGGCTCGAGATCGGCAAGCTCGAAGAACACCGCAGGGCCCGAGTACGAATCGACGTGTCCCGCCAGAATCGCCGGGCCTGGCGCGCCCGGAACGGCGCGTCCCGTGTACCAGCCCACCTGGGCGAAGTCGACCGGTACCTCCAGCGTCCCGTCGGCGTTGGTACCGAGGTCGATCATCTCGGCGTTCACCCCGATGCTGGGTACGTGGACGCGAAGGGGTCGGGCGTCAGCTGCCGGCAGTGGAGGTGTAGGGGTTGGCGAGGGGGTAGGTGCGGCGGTGGCGTCGGGCACTACGGAATCGGGGGTCGGAGTCGGGCTGGGGTCGACGGACGCCGCGGCGATCACACGAATCTCCGATGAGTCGTGGCCGGCGCGACCGGCACCGAACCACGAGCCGGTGATCGCAACCACAGCTACCGCCATCCCACCGAGCACCAGCCGACGACGGCCCCGTCCGGGGTCGTCGCTTCCGGTCACGGTGTTTCGTGCCGCCACGTCAGGGGCAAGCCTGCGCTCAACGCGTGCGGACGGCCAGTAGTCCGGCACCGACCACAGCGGCCGCTGCGGCGCCGAGCAACAAGAACCAGTCCCCTGTGCCACCGGATCCGGTCACGCCACCGGCGCCGGTGTCGATGCCGCCGACGGGCGCGGCGGGGGTTGGGGTCTGGACGATCCCTTGCACGCCGCTCGGGGGTATCGGTGTCGGTGTGGGCGGTATCGGCGTGGGGGTGGGCGCAGGTGTGGGCGTAACCTCGGGTGTGGGTTCGGGCGTGGGCGTTACCTCAGGGGTGGGTTCGGGTGTGGGCTCGGGTTCGACCGTGCAATCGACGAGGACGACGAATCCGCCGCTCGCCACGCGATCTTCGCCGAGGCGAACGCTGACGTCGATGGTCTCACCGAGAACGAGGGATCCGCTGCCGACCGACACGGAACTGGATTCGGACTCGACGTCGAGGATCTCGATCCTGGAGCCGTTGCTCTCCAGGATGAGGTCGGTGTCGGGATGAGTCGACTCGTTGTTGGTCGTGGTCTCGGTGAACGTGCACTCGAGCCCTACGAATGCCGGATCGACGTCGACGCTCAGTACCAGGGTGACCGAATCATTTGCTCCTCGGACCACCCCGTCGATACCGAACTCGAAGGTACTGCTCTGCGCGGACGCAGGAGTCCCGCTGAAGACGAGTGCGACGAATACTGCCGCTAGAACGAAACGCTTCCTCATATCGATCCCTTCAAGACAACGACGCATCGACTGGGTCCTCGAGGCGCGAGAACTGGAAGCTAACAGCCTCAGGATTCGACGCAAGCCCGATCGACATCTCGACCGCCTCCTGTTCGGCCTGCGCATCAGTTGCATCGCTACGATCGGTCGATGTCGCCGCCGTTGTTGTTCGACCGCACTTCTGTCGACCGACGACTTCTCAGCTGGATCGCCGTGGTGTCGTTGGTCGCCCTGACCGTCGCCGTCGCCGTACACCCGGGTCCGCTTCCCGGTGAGATCCCCTATGTCCGCTGGCTGCAACGGCTCGGTGAACCCGTTCCTTCCGTGGCCGACTTCGTCCGCTCCACCACCGGTACCGAGGGTTCGCTCGTCGTCGGTGTGCTACCCGGGATCTGGCTGGTGCGACGCTATGGACGGGCCGGCCTCGGGGCGGCGCTGATCGGACTCTTCGCCCTTCTCGTCGTCCAGCCGGTGTACAAGGAGGTCGTCGACCGGCCCCGGCCCGACGCCACTCAGGTCGAGGTGCGAGCGGCTCACACCAGCAAGAGCTTCCCGTCGGGCCACTCCCTCAGCACGACCGTGGTGTGGGGGACCGCCGTCGCCCTCGCCTGGCAACGCCGCCATCGCGGGATTGCCGTCGCAGCGGTCGTTCCGATCGTGCTGACCAGCTTTGCCAGCGGGGTCCAGGGGGTGCACTGGCCCTCGGATGCGATCGCCGGCACCCTCGTCGGCCTGCTCACCGCAGCCGTGATCATCCGAATCCTCGGGCCGTCGCCTCCCCCAATCCGTTCTGGTTGAGCGGGCGCCCTCCTGGTGTGGCGATTGCTCCACCAGAACCGGGGGGGGGGAGACGCTGGGTTGTTAGGGTTGAAGACCAGTGGCGAGCCGCAGAGAGTTCCTCAAAAAAGCCGGCGTTGGTGCGGGGGTGGTCTGGACCGCGCCCATCGTCACCTCCGCCGCCACCCCGGCGGCCGCGGCGACGTGCCTCCACTCGTTCTCCCTCGTCATCGGGACGACCGCCACCAAGGACACGGTGTCGATGCGGCTCACCAACACCTCCGACTGTGGGAGCAACATCACCTCGTTCTCGATGACCGTGGGTGACTCGCGGTTCAATTTCGACCAGTCCGACCTCCTGGTCGGGTCGTCGCCAGGAATCGTGGCCACCTTGGTCGCCCCGGACGGCATCAACAACGGCGCGCGGTCCGACGTGGTCCAGTACACCTTCACTGGCTTCACCCTGACGAGTCTGTTCAACTTCCGGGTCGAGCTCGACGCAGATCCCAGCTACGACCCCGACGGCGACGCGAACGAGCTCGTCTACACCATGCCCGGCCCGGCGACACCCCAGGTCGTCGGAGCGACCTACGACGCGGACGGTTGGCAGCTCATCTTCTGGAACAACAACGACGGCGTCGGCCCCGGCACCAACTCGGTCATCACCGTCGGATTCGACGACGGCACCATGGTGGCCGTCACTGCGCCGGACGCGACGCTGCGAAACTCGTCACCTGGCACGTCGTCGTACACCGCGGCACCCGCGTTCGTCCTCACCGGAGCTGCCTGACCTCAGCCGTGGTCTGCGGGCGTCGCAGCGGCGACGGTGGTCAGCTGCCAGGTGGGCGGTACGACGGTGACTTCTCGGCGGCGGCGTCGATGTCCTCGGGCGTCATCAACGGCGTGAGGTCGAGCTTCACACGGCCGCTGGAGTTGATCATCAGCGACAACGCGACCGCGCTTGCATCATCCGGAAAGTCGCAGATACCGAAGACGTCGGTTTCGCCGAACGCGTAGTACATCGCATCGATGCTGCCGCCGACCGACTCGATGGCGGCGCGTGCAGCTGCGTCTCGCTTCGAGCCGCCTTCGGCCAACAATCCCTTGACCCCGTCGCCGACGTAGTTGGCCCGAATCAGATACTTGCCCATTGGTAGTCCCCCTTTGCGGCGCCGACATGGCGCCTCGATGCAGTCTCGTCGGCACCACGACGCCTGGCAACTGCGGCCCGAACGCCCGCACCGTTGGCGAACGCTGCTTCTCAGTCCAACGGCTGGAGCGAGCCTTTCGTGTAGTCGAACGAGATCATCTTCGTGGGTGTGATGTGGGCAACGACCGGTTCCCACTTCCTGGCGAGGCCATCCTGGAGCTCCTGACCGCTCGAACCCTCATCCGAACCAGCGGATGCGGCAGGTCTGGCGCCAGAGGTCCATGACCTGAGGGTTGCCGATCAGCTCGAGGGTGGAGTCCAGCTTGCGATTCCACATCGCCAGATACGGATCGGCGGCGATCCCGACGACGGTGAGATCGGCTTCGCCACCGGCACGGGAAGCCGTGATGCCTGTCGGGCTGATCCTCACCCACCACTCGTCTCCAACGTCGATCGCACGGAGGTGCAGGACGCGCGCCGCATCTCGCGTGCCGGCTCGGCTTCCCAACGCGAGTCCGGCGACCAGCTCGTCGAGCATGTCACTGGCGAAGTCGCCGTCGAAGTGCGAGGTGACCCCGCACGCGAGCTCTGCGTCGAAACGGTGTACCGCGATCTCGCTGGCCTGTCGACGTGACCACATCGTGAGCGGAGTCGGGGCTGGCACGAATGTGAACGCCTCGACATCGGCAGGTGCCGATCGGAGGACGCGAATCAGGTTCGCATGGGTTGCGCAGTACCAGAAGACGAGGTCGTTGTCGTGGGGCCACACGGCAAGGTCGGGCCAGTACGGCTCGAGGTCGGCCAGGTTGGCGACATTCAGCCAGTGCGGCCTCACCGGCCATATCGGCACGTCGGGATCCGTGATCGAGGACGCTCGGGCGAGTGCGCAGAACGTCGGGCACTATCGGATGCCCTTGGCGGAGGCGACGCTTTGTCAGAACCGATCGATGTTGCCGGATCTACGCTTCCTGACCAGGACGGTGCGGCTGTCGATATCGATCGCCCGCGGGAGCCTTAGCCCTTGGTGCGGATACGTGGGTCGTCGTCGCTGATCCGGCGGATCCCTACGTGGCTCCACCCGCTCCCGCGAGGTGATGCGAATCTCGATGGGCGACACTGGTGCTCGCTGGCTTTGCAGACCTCCATAAAGTCGGCGCTGAAGCGGTAGATCGCGAGCTCGCGCGGTATCTGCGGGTGTGGGCCAGCGACTTCCGGCACGTTGGTGAAGCCGTCCGGATCTACCGTGAAGTCGACGTGGTGGCCGGCGCCGATGCGCTCGCCGTCCCTGAACACCGTGAAGTTACCGGCAGCGTCGACGTGCTCGATGATGCCGCTGACGTCTCTCTGCTCACCATCTCTGGTGAAGAAGACAATCTCCCACCAACCCACGAAGAAATCGGGCTGGCTCGGTGGAGCATCGGGTATCCGCCGCACTTGCGTCATCGGCGCAGGTTGGGCCCGGTCCCAGACGCGGCGGTGACGGGAGACGGACAGGTACCGGCGGGGCGCTGCATCATGACCGCCATCATGACATCAGACCGCAACCATGGCGATGGTGAGACCGACACGGAACACGAGACGTTCGCCCCCGGCCATCCCGCGTCCGCCGATCCCGAGAATCGTGAGAGCCGGCACAGCGCATATCATCGCTCACCGACGAAGGATCTGACCCCTCAAGAACGGCACGTATGCGCCCCGAGAGCTACCCGTCATCTACTCGACAGAGGTGGCGGAGTCGTGCAGCAATCAAGTGAAGGGCCGCGTCGCCGGCGGCGACGTCGATCACCAGCCGGTAGATGTCGTCGTTGGCTGCCGCCTCGACCGGGGTGTCGTTGATCTCGAGGAAGACCGCGGTGGCGAGCCAGCCGAGGCGCTTGTTGCCGTCGATGAGGGCGTGGTTGTTGACGATCGAATCGAGGAGAGCGGCTGCCTTGGTCCACAGGTCGGGGTAGGCGTCTTGGCCGAACAGGGTCGTCTGGGGGCGGGCGACGGCCGAGCCCAACAGCCCGATGTCACGGATGGGCGGCGGGTCGCCGAGCAGCCGGGTGGCCAGATCGATGAGGTCGTCGAGGTCGAGGTACTCGACCGGGGCGTTCACTGCCCGAGTCGGTCGAGGGCCTCGCCGTGGGCTTCCATGATGCGAGCGGCAGCGTCACCGACACGTTCCCGATGGTCGCTGCGGGCAACGTAGTCACGTACCGCTCGGCGGGCGGCTTCCTGCATGGAGATGCCCTCGGCCGCGGCGAGCTGGCGCAGCGCCTCTTGTTCGTCGTCGGTGAGGCGAAGGGTCATGGCCATGCACATGATGGTATCAAAGTGATACCGACTGGTCGATTGCATCTCGATTGGCTGCACCGAGCGCTGCACCGACTTCGGTTCGGGTGCATGGCACAGACTTGCCAGTTGCGCTGTGCGCGCCTGCGCAGGGGGTTTCGCTACGTTCGCTGAAAGCGCACCTAGCAAGTCTGTGCCGGTCATGTCGAGCAGATCTGGTGCAGTCGGGTGACGGCAGAATCCGATGATCGGTGTGTCGCGTTCGGCGCCGCCGAAGCACCTACCCGTGGCATGGATACCGAAGAGGATCGACGACTGTTGTTGACGGTGCCCGATGCCGCGGCGGTGCTGGCGGTGGGGCGCACCACGCTGTACGAGCTGATCGCCACCGGCCAACTCGCCACGGTGCACATCGGGCGAGCCGTGCGGGTCCCCCGGGCCGAGCTCGAGGCGTTCGTCGCCCGGCGCTGTCAGACGACGTCCCTACGATGACGACCGACTCGCAGCCCCGGGCTGCCTCCTGACCGTTCGACACGGGAGGCCGGCACCGTGGCATCCATCACCCGACGCACCACCTCCCGTGGCGAGACCCGCTACGACGTCCGGCTGCGCCTCGGCCACCAGGTGCGCTCCAAGACCTTCCGCCGCCGCTCCGACGCCGATCGTTGGGCTCGCCGACAGGAGACCCGCAAGGACCTCGGCGAGCTCGTCGACCCACGGGCCGGAGCGATCACGCTCATCGACTACGCACGCCGATGGCTGCCGACCCGAGATCTGCGACCGAGGACCCGGCAGCTGTATGGCCATCTCCTCGCTCGACGGATTGCGCCGACGTTCGGCACCACACCGATCAACCGCATCACCACCGAGGCCGTCCGCTCGTGGCATGCCGAGGTGACCCGTGACGTGAGCGCCCTGCAGGCGGCCAAGGCCTACCGGTTGCTGCGGGCGATGCTCAACACGGCGACCGCCGATGGGCTGATCGTCGGCAACCCGTGCTGCATCGCCGGCGCCGGCCAGGAACGCTCGCCCGAGCGCCCGTTGGTCGAGCCGGCCGATGTGTTGCGGCTCGCCGACGTCATCGAACCCCGCTACCGGGCGCTCGTGCTGCTCGCCGCCATTGGCGGACTGCGGGTGGGGGAGCTGCTCGGGCTGCAGCGACGACACGTCGATGTGAACGAGGCGACCGTGCGGGTCGACCAGCAGGCCATCGAGCTGATCGACGGCACCCGCATCATCACCGAACCCAAGTCCAAGGCCGGACGTCGAACCGTGGCCGTACCCGACGTGGTCGTCGATGCGCTGAAGGTGCACCTCGAGCAGTTCACGGCGTCGGACCGCGACGCCTGGGTCTTCGTGGGCGAGCGAGGCCAGCCCCTGCGCCGGATCACGCTGCAACGAGCATGGACGGCCGCCCGTGAGGCGACAGCCATGACCCACATCACCCTCCACGACCTCCGCCACGCCGGCGCCACCCTCGCCGCCTGGACCGGCGCATCGACCAAAGAGCTCATGGCCCGCCTCGGCCACAGCACCCCCAGAGCCGCCCTGCGATACCAACACGCGGCCCGCCACCGAGACCGCGAAATCGCCGACCGACTCGGCCTGCTGTTCGAACCGGACAGAGATGTCATGATGAGCCGCGCGATGAGACGACGCGCGATGGAGCCCCAGACGCGACAGGGCCCAGGCGAGGCGCTGAGCCTCTGACCTGGGCCTTTGTCGAGAGCGGGTGACGAGAATCGAACTCGCGTTCTCAGCTTGGGAAGCTGATGTTCTACCATTGAACTACACCCGCAGGCGCCGTCACTGTAGCTGTGGTTCTCGCCGAGGTTCCACGCCGGGCTGCTCAACAGCCCGGGGCAATCTGCCGATGGAGACGGGTGCACGATTCCGAGATCCTCGCCAGCCTGCGCGCTGCGGTCATCGTGCTCGACGAATGGGGCACGGTCACTCGGGCCACCGGCGCGGTCCAGGGTCTCGTGGGCTACGAGATCGACGAGCTGATCGGCCGCCACGCCACCGAGTTCATTCCCGCCGATCACGTCGAAGAGGTGGCCTTCGTCTTCAGTGAGGCCGTCGGCGAGATCGTGCGCCACTTCCCCACGCCGTTCCCTCTGCCGCTCATCGCCAAGGACGGCACGGTGGAGTCGGTCGAGTGCCTGGTCACCGGGGTCGATGTCGACGACGTCCAACACTGGGTGGTCACGTTGACACCCCGATCGCTGCAGTCGCTCTCCTATGTGGCGCTCGATCGCTACATCGAGGGGGCCGACGGGCTCGACGTCGCCATGAGCGTCGCCGAGCGAATGACGACCACGAGCCCCGAGGGCCTGCGGGTCGAAGCGATCGTCCTTCACGACTACGTCGGAGGTCGGTTCAACTCGGCGGTGGCGGTGGAGAACAACTCACCGACCGGCGCGTCGGTGATGTCCCACGTCGCCGACCCCACCGCGCCGTGGCACCACCTCGGTTCCTCCGACTGCGTGCCGATCGCCGTCGACGACCTTCCCGAGCCGACGCGGAGCGCAGCGATCGCCGACGGCTGGGTGCTCGGCGAGCTGGGAATCGTGAGGGCCGAAGGAATTCCCCATCTGGCCATCTTGATGCTCGCCAACGACCTGCTCGGCCTCCGCGGGAACATGCGCTTCGTCATCGATTCGGCCCTCGAGATCATCGAGGTCGCCCTGTCTCGCTCCCGTCTGGAGCTGACCCTCCAAACCGAAGCCCGACGCGATGCTCTGACCGGCATGGCCAACCGCCGGGGCTTCGGTCGAGTTCTCGACGGCCTCGATGCCGCCGACGTGGCGATCCTCTACATCGACATCGACGACTTCAAGGCCATCAACGACACCTTCGGACACGTCGCCGGTGATGCCGTGCTGGTCGAGGTGGCCCGGCGGATCGCTGCGACCTGCCGTCCCTCCGATGTGGTGGCCCGCTTCGGTGGCGACGAGTTCGCCGTGCTGCTCTGCGACGTCGACGAGTACGCGGCGCGCCGAGTCGGCAGCCGAATCGCCGCGGCCATCGCGGCGCCTCTGCCGGCGGGCACCGGGCCGACGGCGGTCAGTGCGAGCGTCGGCCTGGCATCGTCCACCGACGGCGAGCGCCTCGGCGATCTGCTGAACTCCGCCGACCAGGCGATGCTCACGGGCAAGCGGCACGGACACGGCCGCCTCACCTCGGCTCCGACCGAGTCCTAGGCCGAGACCTCGACGGCCTGGCGTCGTAGCTCTCGCCACCACAACCGGGCCACCGTGATCACGGTGAGCGGTGCGGCGATACCAAGTGTGAAGACGGCCACGGCGTTCCCGAAGCCGCTGTCGCTGGCGTCGAGGGCGAGAAAGGCGAGATAGGCGGCGTAGAAGAACAGGAACACTGCCCCTTCCCAACGCCGCAGGTCATGACCCCTGGCGATGATGGGCAGGCAGGCGATGGCCGTGGCCACCATCACCGGCACGTCGAGGCGCAGGGCATCGTCGGCGACGGCGACGCCGCCATCGGCGATCACCGCCGAGGTTCCGAGCACCATCAACAGGTTGAAGATGTTCGATCCGACGGCGTTCCCGACGGCGATGTCACGTTGGCCCCGCCTGGCGGCCACGGCGGTCGTGGCCACCTCGGGCGCCGAGGTACCCAGGGCCACGACGGTGAGCCCGATCACAAGGTCGGAAACGCCGAGGTTCTCGGCCAGCTCGCTGGCACCCGATACCACCAACTGCGCGGCGAAGACGAGAATGGCGATACCGGCGGCGGCCATGCCCAGTGCCACCGGCAGCGAGAGGACGACCTCGTCGGTTTCGCCGCCGGCCGTCTCGGCCCGTGACACCCGCACGGTCCAGACGACGAAGACGATGAGACAGACCAGTAGCACGATGCCGTCGGCTCGACCGAGGGATCCGTCGACACCCAACACGACGAACAACAGCGAGGCCCCGATCATCACCGGGATGTCCGCTCGGACCGCGCGGCTGGCGACGACAACGGTGCCGAACAGCGTGGCCACGCCGAGCACGAGCAAGATGTTGGCCACGTTCGAGCCGACCACGTTGCCGACCGCGAGGTCGGCCTCGCCTCTGCGGGTGGCGAGGACGCTCACCGCCAGCTCGGGGGCGCTGGTGCCGAAGGCAACGATGGTGAGCCCGACGACCAGCGGGGTGAGGCCCAACCGCCGGCCGAGCGACGACGCGCCGCGCACGACCGTCTCGCCGCCGACGAGCAGCAACGCAAGGCCGATGACGAGGGCGACGACAGCAGGCACGGCTGCATTGTGGCTCGATTCCGTGCTCGTGGCACCTCTGGCCAACTAGCCTGCAGGCACGTCGATCAGAGGTTGCCACATGTCCGAATTGTTGAATCAGCGGGCCACGTTCACTCGGATGGACGAGAGCACCAAGCAGGACTGGGACATCATCATCACCCACCTGCTCTCGCACGCAGCGACCAGCGTTCCGGCCCAGGTACTCGAACAACTCGCCAAGCTCGAGGGCGATCACGGTGGCTTCGCCGTCGATCGCCTCACCCACTCCCTACAGACCGCGCACCTGGCCGAACAAGACGGCCGTGACGAGGAGTACGTCGTCTGTGCGCTGCTCCACGACATCGGCGACGTGCTCGCACCGCTCAACCATCCCG
The DNA here is from genome assembly GCA_963787285.1 of uncultured Acidimicrobiales bacterium. Taxonomy (GTDB): domain Bacteria; phylum Actinomycetota; class Acidimicrobiia; order Acidimicrobiales; family JAHEJN01; genus JAHEJN01. The sequence continues at coordinate 161,616 of CAWBCM010000001.1, forward strand.
AGATCGCGGCCGCGATCGTGAAGCCCTACGTGAGCGAGGCCAACCACTGGATGGTGCAGCACCACGGCACCATCCAGGGCTACTACTTCTGGCATCACATCGGCCTCGACCGCAACGCTCGCGACGAGCTCAAGGACAACGAGTACTATTCCCACACCGAGGAGTTCTGCGCCAAGTACGACCAGTTGGCCTTCGATCCCGACGGCGTCACCCCGCCACTGGCCTCCTACGTCGACTCGGTGCGGCGGGTGCTCAGCCTGGGTTGAGCACTCCGCCGCCTCAGTCGGCGAGGTACCGCTCGATCCCGGGGGCGTGGCCCACGTCGCCGTCGGCGGTCATCCACATACCGGTGCAACCGCTCTCACGGAGCAACTCGAGGGCCATCTCTCGTCCCCCGACCACTCCGGCAGTCGAGATCGCCTCGGCCCACCAGGTCTCGGTGGCCACGACCGTGCACGACATGAGGTCCGATGTCGACGGCCGACCCGTGGTCGGGTCGAGTACGTGGTGCTGTGGTCCGAACTCCGTCGACCAGCGGCGCTTGCGAATGCTGCTGGTCGCCACGCCCGACGATGGCAGTCGCAGCGTGGCGAGGGGATCGCCACCTCGCGGGTCGTCGACGTGCAGGGGCCAGGCGCCCGAAGGCGGTTCGCCCGCCATCCGGATGTCGCCGCCGATGTCGACGAACACGCCGGTCGCCCCACAAAAGAGCGCCAGCTCGGCCACCAGATCGGCGGCCCGTCCCTTGCCGAGACCGCCCGGGTCGAACGCGGCGCCTGCCGGCACCGTCACCGTCGATGCCTCGCGATCGACCAGGATCGCGGTCGGCCGCTCACCGCGTGCCCGCGGCGACGCCATCGTGCGCAGCGTCGAGATGGCGGGGGAGATGCTCACCGGAAGCTGCACGACCTGATCGAAGGGCAGGTGGTAACCCGCCGCCACGATCTCCCGACCCATGGTCGGATCGAATCGGCCTGCGGTCTTGGCGGCCGCAGCCACCGCATGGCGCACGAGGTCGATGGTGTCGCCGTGTACCACCACGGGTTCTCCGGCGCCGTCGTTCATCCGACATGTGTCGCTCTCCGGAATGAAGCGGCTCCAGCGTCGCTCGAGCTCGTCGACCCGTGCGGCCAATCGGTCGGCGAGCTCGTCGGAGCCATCGGCGAGCCAGATGCGGCAGCGACCGCCCATGGCTGGAAAACGTCGGTCGAAGGGCACGGCATCCTCGGGGTGTGATGGTCGGGGCAGGCGACACCGCGATCATCGGCGATCGGGCAGGTCGACTTGGCCCGGAGGACCCGGTTTTGAGTCGTTCGGCCCACCCCCACTGGGATCACGGCACTAACGTGCGAAGCCGTGATCCTCTCCGACCGTTCCATCACCGAAGCGCTCGACGCGGGCCGCATCGTGATCGAGCCACTCGACCGGGATCACATCCAGCCGTCGTCGGTCGACCTCCGTCTCGATCACCGCTTCCTGGTCTTCCTCAACCACACGATGCCGGTCATCGACGTGAAGCGCGATCTGTCGGAGCTCACCGAAGCGGTCGAGGCCACCGAGCATCATCCCTTCATTCTCCATCCGGGCGAGTTCGTGCTCGGTTCGACGCTCGAGCGGGTCGTGGTTCCCAACGACCTCGTGGCTCGGCTCGAGGGCAAGTCGAGCCTCGGTCGACTCGGCCTGCTCATCCACTCCACGGCGGGTTTCGTCGACGCCGGCTTCGACGGCCAGATCACCCTCGAGCTGTCGAACGTGGCCAACCTGCCCATCACGTTGTACCCGGGCATGAAGATCGGTCAGATCTCGTTCATGGCCATGACGACACCCGCCGACAACCCCTACGGGTCGGGGCGCCTCGGCTCGAAGTATCAAGGCCAGGAAGGCCCGAAGCCGAGCCGCTACTGGGAGAACTTCTCGTAGGCATGGCCGAGCTGCGCTTCTACTTCGGGACGATGGGTTCGGGCAAGAGCACCCAGGCTCTGCAGATCAACCACAACCTGCGATCCCGCGGCCTCAAGACGATGCTGTGCAGCCAGCTCGACCGGGAGGACGGCAAGGTGTCGAGCCGCCTCGGCGTTTCCGCGGTCGCCGAGACCGTGGACGACACGGTGAACCTGTTCGTGTTGGCCCGGCGGTCCGCCGACGCCGGCGGTGGCCTCGACGCGGTCGTGGCCGACGAGGCCCAGTTCTTCTCGGTCGACCAGATCGAGCAGCTGGCCCGCATTGTCGACGAGCTCGATGTCGAGGTGTACGCGTTCGGCCTGCTCACGACCTTCCAGGGCGAGCTGTTCCCGGGCACCAAGCGGCTCTTGGAGCTGGCCGATGTCCGCCAGGAGCTGCAGGTCGAGGCGCGCTGCTGGTGCGGTCGACGGGCCACCCACAACGCCCGGTTGGTCGACGGTCGGCAGGTGTACGACGGTCAGCTGAAGGTGGTGGGTGACACCAACGCCGATCCCGGCGCGGTGGTGAGCTACGAGCTCCGTTGCCGCGAGCATTGGCACACCGCGCTTCGAGAGCTCCGGGGCCGTCAGCTCGAGCTGCTCGACGAATGAGCGCCACGCCCGCCGGCCAGGCAGCTCAGCGGGTGACGGCGTAGACGCGGATGGTGGTGTCGGCGATGTCATCGTCGGTGAAGGCGACGGGCCGCCACTCCTTGGCCGAGAAGGCCCGCGTCTGGTCGGCGAAGTACTCCGAGGTGGGGTCGCCGGTGTTGCCGTAGGTGAGGAAGGCGTGGGCGACCGGTCCGTCGGCGGTGAACTCGAGCGCATAGATGAAGCTCGTGCCGTTGGCGATGGGGTAGCCGTCGGTGCGTAGCAGCCCGCCGTCGGTGATGACCTCACCGAGGTCGCTGTCGGGTTCCGACGTGGTGCCGTTCGATCCGGCCGCCACGGCGTTGGTGACGCCGTCGGGGCCGAGGCTGCCGTGGATGGGCACTTCGACGCCGCCCCGGTAGGAGAACTGCACATCGCCGAGCGGCGCGTCGAGCGGGAAGCCCGCCGCCTCGATGGTCAGCACCGCGGCGGCCAGGTTGTCGAGCACGGCGTCACCGTCGGCCAGGGTCGACGGTGTGTTGACGAAGTCGTCGGGGTCGGCGGCATCGGCGAACAGTTCGCCCTGGTCGCTCAGGTCGGACCGGTCGAAGCCGCTCAGGAACTCGCGCCAGATCATGGCGCCGCGGCTGTCGAGATCGACGCGCCGATCCCAGGCGGCGAGCACCTCGCACGCCTTGGCGAGATCCACCGTCTCGTCGCCGACGGTGACCTCGGGTGACGCTTCACACCGGGCCACCACGTCGTCGACGAGGAGCTCTGCGGTGAGCACGCGATTTGCGAGGGCCGCGTCACGCAGTTCGTCGGCGGTGAACAGACCGTCGCCACCGGCTCCACCGTCGACGGTGTCGACCATGGTGACGTTCATTCGCGTGCGGGCCGAGGGCGCGGAGAGGCGACCGTGCAGTGGGGAGACCTCGGGAATCAGCTCGTAGGGGTTGGTCCAGTGGTAGGCGTCGTTGGCGTTCACCACGAAGTCGGTGCGTTCGAGTCGGGGCATCGCGGCGAAGGGCACCAGCCCGGGATCGCGAGCCTCGGGGTCGTCGACCCACTCGTACAGCGGATCGCTGCCGTCGAGCAGCACGAACCCGTTGTCGTAGGCGATCCCGGTGATCGGGTCGGTCTCGAGCCGATCCTGCCAGGCGGCGATGGCCTCCGGCGAGAGGTTGGGCGTGGACGACGTGTCCGCGTACCAGATGCGGCCGTCGGCCGAGGCGGCGACCGTGTTGACCCACGGGATGCCCATGTTGTCAGCGTGCGCCTCGATGAGCTCGTCCATCGAGGTGGCGGTGTTCATGTCCCACCACTGCTGGGTGACCTCGTCGTTGTCCGCGTTGGCGTCACGAATCGAGATGGTCTGGCCATCGGTCCATCCCACGCCGGGGAACGACAGCACCGGCCCGTAGTGGCTGAGCCAGACGGTGTGGTTCACCACTTCGACGGTGCCGTCGTCCTGCAACACCTCGATGGTGACCGGCGAGGGGGTCATGGCCCGTTCGTCGTCGCCGTACACATAGCGGGTGGGATCGCCCTCGACCAGATCGAGGGTGTAGGCGGTGAAGCGGTGGCCGTTCGACACGGTGTGGCTCCAGGCGACGTCCTCGTTGAAGCCGATGTTCACCACCGGCACGCCGAGCAGTGATGCGCCGTACACGTTCACCTCGCCGGGAATGGTGAGGTGCACCTCGTAGAAGCGCAGGGCGCCCTGCCACGGGAAGTGAGGATTGCCCACGAGCATCGTGGTGCCGTCGACGGTGCGGTCGGTGCCGATGGCCCAGGCGTTCGAGCCGAGTTGGGCGGCATCGGGCACGACGGCGGCGAACGCAACGGCCTCCTCGTCGGGTTCGGTGCCGACATCGGTGGCTTCGGGAGCGGCCGGCCCCGGCGGCTCGGCGTCGGCGATGTAGCCGAGGAGCGGGTCGATGCTGGCCCGCCAGGTGAGGCTCTTGTAGTAGGCCGCAAGGTCGTACTCGTCGATGGGGCGGACCCAATCGGCCCCCTGGCAGTAGCCCGGTACGGCGTCGGCGCCGACCTCGCTCAGGTAGGCGTTGTAGCCGGCGGCATAGCCCCGCACGGCGTCCTGCAGTTCGGTCTGGGCGTTGTCGAACTCGACGCCGGCCCGGTCGTAGAGCTCGAGTCCGGCGTACACGATGTCCTGGTCGAGCCATCGGTCGTTGCTGCCTGCCCCGAAGAACGAAGCGGCCTCGCTGCGCACCTGCACGACCACATCGGCCAGTGAACAGAGGTGATCCTCGGCGAACGCGTAGCCGTACCCGAAGCCGAGCGAGCCGGTGTCGGCGGCGGTGATGTGGGGCACGTTGTTCGTGGTGCGAGTGATCGATGCGGCATACGGGGATACCGCGGGCTCGCCGGCGATCCTCGACCTCGGGTTCGGGCTCGGGATCGGCGGCCGGCTCGGCCGTTGCGGTGGCCTCGGGCAGGGGTTCGGGTTCGGCGGTCGAGGGCTCGGGGTCGCTGCTGCACGCAGCGGCCACCAATCCGGCAACGAGAACGGACGCGAACAATCGGCGCTGACGCATGCCGCGACGCTATCCGCGGGTCAGTTGATGTCGGATTGCGTCGAGGCTCAGTCGTCGGCCATCAGCAACTTGGCCTGACCCACCCAGTTGAAGCGACGGATGCGTCCCGGCAGCTCGAGCGCCTCCTCGAGGGCATCGATCGACGCGTCGTCGAGCGCCGCGATCTGAGCGAAGGTCGTGATGCCCAGTTCGTTGAGCCGGTCGGCGTCGGCCGGGCTCATGCTGCGGATCTCACTGATCGGGTCGGGGTCGCCGCCGGCCGGTGCGATGGTCAGACCGGCCAGAGTCGACGCGGCGGCCGACGCGGGTTCACCGGTCTCGTCGACCTCGGCGGATGCCTCGGTGGCCGGCGGGTGCTCCTCGACCAGGGTGTCCACCGCGACCGCCACCGACTCGGGAACTTCCACGGTGCCGGATTCCTCGTCGGGAGGGAGCTCGCCGATCTCGATGGCCTCGGCGCGATCGGCGGTGGGAACGCCGGCCCGGGCGGCCCCGGTGCCACCGGAGGAGTCGCTCGACCAGCTGAAGTCGCCGACCGGTACGAGACGGCTCTCGATCACGTTCCGCTCGCCGGTTTCGATGGCCTCGAGAACGGTCATCGCGATGTCGGTGACCCTCACGGTCTCCTCCTCGACACCGTGGCCCTTCACCCCGTCGTCCATCATCACGTAGCAGAACGGGCAGGCGGTGGCGATGCGGTCGGCGCCGGTGTCGATCAGCTCTCGTGACCGTTCGTCGTTGACCTTGGTGCCGATGGTCTCCTCCATCCACATACGGGCCCCACCGGCACCGCAGCACATGCCCTTGGTGCCGTTGCGCTCGGCTTCGACCAGCTGGATGCCGGCCAGCGACCCGAGCACCTTTCGCGGCGCGAGGTACACGTCGTTGTGGCGGCCGAGGTAGCAGCTGTCGTGGTAGACGACCCGCTCGTCGAGGCGGGCACCGGCCATGTCGAGGCGCCCGGAGCTGATGAGCGTCTCCAGGAACTGGCTGTGGTGCACCACTTCGTAGTGACCGCCGAGCTGCGGGTACTCGTTGGCGAGGGTGTTGAAGCAGTGCGGGCACTGCGTGATGATCTTGCGCACGCCCATGGTGTTGAGCGTCTCGACGTTCGCCATGGCGAGCATCTGGAAGATGTACTCGTTGCCCGAGCGCCGGGCCGGGTCGCCGGTGCAGTTCTCGCTGGGGCCGAGGATGGCGAAGTCGATGCCCGAGCGCTGCATGAGCTTGGCCATCGACTGGGTGACCTTCTTGTTCTTGTCGTCGAAGGACCCCGCACAGCCGACCCAGTAGAGGTACTCGGCTTCGAAGGGGTCGCCGCCGTCGATCACGGTGATGCCGTCGAGGTCCTTGGCCCAGTCGGCCCGTTCGCTCTGTGACATGCCCCACGGGTTCCCGGAGTTCTCCATGCTGCGGTACGCCGCACCAAGCTCGGTCGGGAAGTCGGACTCCATGAGCGACAAGTACCGCCGCATGTCGAGGATCTTGTCGAGGATCTCGATGTTCACCGGGCAGATCTCATCGCAGGCCTTGCACGTCGTGCAGGCCCACACCTCCTCGGAGGTGATGCGTTCGAACACCGAGTTGGCGGTGATGGTGATCTCGCTGTCGACCGACAGCGGTGGGGTGACGACCGGATTCCCGGTGGCCGCCATGACCTCGCCCGTCTTCAGCACGATCTCCCGCGGATCGAGTGGCTTGCCGGTGGCATTGGCCGGGCACACCGAGGTGCAGCGGCCGCACATGGTGCAGGCGTCGGTGTCGAGCAGCTGCTTCCACGTGAAGTCCTCGATCGTCGAAGCGCCGAAGCTCTCGAGCTCGGTTTCCATGAGGTTGGGCATCGGCTTCATCGCGCCCTTGGGGCGGTCACGATCGCGCAGGTACATGTTCAGCGGTGAGGTGAACATGTGTCGCAGCATCGTGAGCGGAATCAACAACAAGAAGGCGACGAAGGCGACGATGTGGGCGACCCACCAAGCCTGATGCCATCCGCTGTTGTTGCCCGAGTCGAACAGGCCCGAGAGCGGGTAGCCGATGACCGACCACTTCTCGTAGTCGGGACGGCCGTCGAGGGCGATGCGATAGGCCTCGGCCATGAATCCGCTGACACCGATGGTGAGGAACACCCCGAGGATCAGCGCATGTTCCGGCTTCGATTTGGTGCGGATCCGGTAGGGCCGAAACGCCGGCGGCCCGTACCGGCGCAGCATGGCCCACACGATGCCGACGAGGAACAACACGCCGGCCACGTCGCCGACGGCGGAGTAGCCCTTGTACACGCCCCCGTGCAGGAACTTGGCACCATCGGGCAGCTGGTGGTTCACCTCGAGGGTGGTGGTCACGCCGAGCAACACGAGGAAGGGGAAGTAGATCAGGCTGTGCATGAGCCCGGCGCCCTTCTCGCGCAACAGCGTCTGCATGTACACGCCGGCGCGGAAGTCGGCCAGGCGACGCTTCACGTTCCGAGTGGTGGTGCGCCGATTGTCGGGCGCGCCTCGCTGCCAGTTCTTGACACGATGCGAGAAGAAGAAGGCGCCCACCACCAACACGATCGGAATGACCGTGTAGAACGCCAGCTTGACGGCGCTGGGGATGTTCTCGAAGACCTCGCGGGTCTGGGAGGAGTCGTCCTCGAACTCGGTGAGCAGCGGAGCCACGCCGCTGGCAACGGTGAACAGGGCGATGCCCACACCGAGGCCCACGACGAGGTGATGGGGTTTGATCTGTTTCCCGTCCATGGCGAGGCTCACGCTAGTAGTCGCGAACGCCTCGGGTGGCATCCCTCGTCCAACTCCCCGCCGTCCATGCTCGGACCGTTGTTCACATTGACGAAACAGTCGAGAAATGTCGCCTCCGTAGCTTCTCGGCGTGGACGTCGAACTGGTGCGGTGGCCATCCGAGAAGAAGGCCCGGGATCACTTCCGTGATCTCGGACGGCCGAGGCTCCTGTTGGTCGAGGAGGGGGCGGCACCGCCGATCAGCGCCGACGCGCTCGAGGACTGGATCCGGATGCCGGTCGACGATGTCGATCTGCGGGCGCGAGTCGATGGCCTGCAGCTGCGGGTCGAGGCCCAACGCACCGATGTGCCCGACCTCGATGGCGACGGCGTGCTGCGTCTCGGTGGCGGTTGGGTGTCGTTGCCGCCGGTCGAGGCCCGACTCACCCGGGCGCTGCTGGCCCGCATCGGTGCGGTGGTGAGCCGGGACGCGCTGGCCCAGGCCGGGTGGCCCGGCGGCGCTCCGGGCCGCAATGCCCTCGATGTCCATGTGCTGCGGCTGCGGCGGCGCATCGACGAGCTGGGGCTCAAGATCCGAACGGTGCGCTCCCGCGGCTATCTGCTCGAGATAAGCCCGGCCCGGGACCCGGACCGGTTGAGTCGTTCAGATTTGCGTCAGCAACGCGTTCGGTACGTGTAACACGCGTCGAACAGTCCAGAAATGCGTCAGACATACCTTGCGCAACGTCCAGCTCATTCGTGGGTCGAACCAGGAGGAAAACATGAAACGCAAGCTCGGCATAGCCGCCGTTGCTTCGCTCGCCATAGTCGTGGGCATGGCCACTCCGGCCGTCGCGCAGGACGAACTGACCGCCGAAGCCGTGCAGGCCACCCTCGACAACATCTGGGTGTTCATCGCCGGCATCCTCGTGTTCTTCATGCAGGCCGGTTTCGGCCTCGTGGAGGCCGGTCTCACGCGAGCCAAGAACGTGGCCAACATCATGGCGAAGAACCTGGCCGACATGGCGGTGGGCGCCCTGGCGTTCTGGGCCATCGGCTACGGCATCGCCTTCGGCAGCGACACCGGCAGCCTCTTCGGCACCGATCTGTTCTTCCTCGACGGGTTCGGCGACGGCTCCTTCGACGGGCTCTACAGCGGCTATACGCCGTTCTTCTTCCAGGTGGTGTTCGCGGCAACGGCCGTCACGATCGCTTCGGGAGCGATGGCCGAGCGCACGAAGATCGGTGGCTATCTGATCTTCTCGGCGGTGATGACCGCGATCATCTACCCGGTCGTGGTGCACTCGTTCTGGAGTGGTGAAGGCCTGCTCGCCGACCTGAAGATCGGCGACGCCAAGTTCTCCGACTTCGCCGGATCCACCATCGTGCACAGCGCCGGTGGTTGGGCGGCGCTCATGGGCGCCTACTTCCTCGGTCCGCGCATCGGCAAGTACGACGAGAACGGCAAGCCGCGAGCCATCCCGGGCCACAACATCGCCTTCGTGATCGTGGGCGTGTTCATCCTGTGGTTCGGCTGGTTCGGCTTCAACCCGGGCTCCGAGCTCGCCGCCGACAACGTCGTGGTGCGGGCCGCCGTCACGACCCTCCTTGCCGCAGCGGCAGGCGGTGTCACCGCCGGCGCCGTCATCTGGCAGCAAGACCGGTGCCCTCGACGTTGGCATGACCGGCAACGGCGTCCTGGCCGGGCTGGTCGGCATCACCGCCGGTACCGCGGCGATGTCGCCCCTCGGTGCCGTGCTCACCGGTGCGGTGGCCGGCGTGATCGTGGTCTTTGCGGTGCTCTTCTTCGATCGGATCCACATCGACGACCCGGTCGGCGCCGTCTCGGTACACGGTGTGTGCGGTTTGTGGGGAACCCTCGCCGTGGGCCTGTTCGGCAAGTACGACGACGCCTTCCTCCAGCGACCCGATGCCGGGCTGTTCTACGGCGGCGGCATCGAGCAACTCGTGGTCCAGGCCATCGGCGCCGCGCTCGTGGCGGTGTGGGTCATTGCCACCAGTGGTGCCCTCTTCTACGTGCTCAAGCGGGCCGGCATGTTGCGGGTCTCGGCCGAAGAGGAGATTGCCGGACTCGACGTCAGCGAGCACGGCGGCCCCGGCTACGGCCTCGAGGTCCGCGTCGAGATCCCCCCGGACACGCCGACATCCCCCCGTCCCCGTTCTGGTGGAGCAGCCGCAAGGCCCCCGCCGGGTCTGCTTCACCAGAACGGCCGGAGGCGGGGCGGTGCTGGGTGGGGAATCAGTCGATGGCGCCGGAGTCGGGGTGGATGACCAGCCCCGATGAGTCGAGGGCTTCGAAGTCGCGGCCGAGCAGTTGCCGCAGCGTGTGGAGGTCGTCGTTGCTCCAGCGCTCGTCGGGGACACCGGAAATGAACCAGGGCGAGCCGTTGTCGGCCACGATCACCCCGTGCGTCTGCATGGCGGTGGCGACGATCCTGGCTTGCGGTCCGAGTCCGCTCAGGTCGGCGTCGGCTCGGAGGCGCAGCCACAGGCCCATCGGTGCCAGATCGGGGTCGTTGGCCGCGCCGGCCTGGTGTCGGGCCGGCCAGACGTAGCGCCGGTCGCTCCGAGGCACGGTGATCCGGATCGCGTGGTCGATGTGGCCGGCGGCCACCTCGTCGTAGCGCACCAGCCCCGGCAGGATCGCGAGCCCGGCCGCGTCGGCCGAGGTCCAGCCCGCCGGGCGCAGCTCGTTCGAGCGCAGGTCGAAGATCGCCCCGCTCCCGGCCCGCCAGGTGCCGTTGCTGTTGGGGTAGGCCGCGTACAGCTCGTAGAGCACGCAGTTGTCCACGTCGCGCACGAGCACGTGGCGGTCGCCGGTGGCGTTCGGTCCGCCCTCGATCGGAGCGTTCGGCGGGATCGGATACTGGTCGCCGTCGCTCTCGTCGGCGTAGGTGAACGACACGGGCGATCGGGCCTGGCTGGCGCCGACGTCGACGTAGGGGATGCCGATCGGCCCGCCGTTCCAGGTGCCCGAGCCGAAGTCGGCGTGCACGGTGTCGTCCAGTCCGATGTTGGCCACGTAGGCCTCGGAGCGGGGATGGACGGGCAGCCCGCGGACATCGGCCGTCCAGAAGCTGTCGGCCGGCGCGAATCCACACGCCGTTCCGGGCGGGGCAGTGGGAGAGGTCTCGCTGCGCCGGACGGCGAAGGTGTCGATGCCGTCGCCGTTCCAGTCACCGACCAGCAGGTCGTCGGCCGCCCTGCCGTAGCCGATCACTCGCTCGGCGACACCCGTGGTGAAGTCGTTGCGGATGTAGATGACATTGCCCCGCCGGACGGCGAAGGTGTCGATGCCGTCTTGGTTCCAGTCGCCCACCAGCACCTCGTCGGCCGCCTTACCGTAGTTGAAGACGACATCGGCCGGACCCGAGGTCACGGTGTTGCGGATGTGGAACTGGTTGCCGCGCCGAATGGCGAAGGTGTCGATGCCGTCGCCGTTCCAGTCACCGACGAACACCTCGTCGCCGAGCCTGCCGTAGGTGATCACCGCCTGGGTGGGCCCGCCCGACGGCGAGTTCGTGACATGGAACTCGCGGCCCCTCTGCACCGCGAACGTGTCGACGCCGTTGCCGTCCCAGTCGCCGACGTGGGTGACGTCGCCGGGTCGGCCGAAGCTGACCGAACGTGCGCCGCTGCCGAACGCGTCCACGAGGGTGAGCGTGGACCCCGTGCGTGATGCGAACCCATCTCGGCCGTCACCGTTCCAGTCGCCGGTGAGCAGATCACCGGCAGGATCCCCGAAGACGAACGTGCGGTCGGCGGGCCCGCTGACGATGCGGTCGGCGATGTAGATCCGTTGCTGGAGGGCGGCCGTGTCGATCCGGTCCCCGTCGGCATCGATCGGCCGGGCGCCGAGGGTCGCGACCGCCACCGCGATGGCGACGCCCATGAGGGTTCGTGTCGGATTGCGCAACGGAGGATCCTTCGAGCCGGCCCAGGCTCGAATATCGTCACCGAGGGAGCCGCCCTTGAGATCTACCTGACTCAGCCGGCCTGTCGGGCGACCGCCTCGGCCGCGGCTTTGGCCGCCTCGGGGTCGCCCAGGTAGCGCTCGGCGACCGGTTTGGTCTCCGCCGGTTGACCGTCGGCACCGATTCGGTACGCGAGCGGCATGCCGGTCGGGATGTTGAGCCCCGGGATCTCGTCGTCGGAGATCTGGTTGAGGTGCTTGACCAGCGCGCGCAGCGAGTTCCCGTGGGCGGCGACCAGCACGATCCGACCGGCCTGGAGGTCGGGGAGGATGGCGTCGTACCAGTAGGGCAGCATGCGCTCGACGACATCGGCCAGGCACTCGGCGAGGGGGAGGATCTCGGCGGGGATGTGGGCGTAGCGCGGGTCGGTGTTGGGATTGAAGGGGTTGTCGTCGCGAATCGGCGGTGGGGGCGTGTCGTAGCTTCGTCGCCACGCCATCAGTTGCTCGTCGCCGTGCTTGGCGCGGGTTTCGGCCTTGTCGAGTCCGGTCAGGTCGCCGTAGTGTCGCTCGTTCAGCCGCCAGTGTCGTTTCACCGGGATCCACGATCGGTCGATCGCACCGAGGGTGAGCTCGGCGGTGCGGATGGCCCGTGTCTGCAGCGAGGTGTGCACGATGTCCGGCGCCACGCCGGCCTCGGTCAACACGGGTCCGGCCGCCAGGGCCTCCTGCTCGCCCTGCGCGGTGAGATCGGCGTCGTACCAGCCGGTGAACTGGTTGCTCTGGTTCCACACGCTCTGCCCGTGGCGCAACAGGATCAGGTTCGCTGAGGAGGAGGTGGCAGCCATCCCCGCACGGTAGTCCAGCGACCCGTGCGACCGCGTGGGCATGACCCCCACATGACACACTCAAGTTTTCTCACACGGAGAGTTTGGGGTCGGAATATCTGCCGAATCTCGCCGTTACAGTTCCTCGTAGACGTTCACCCGCCGACCGTCGCGTGTCGGCCCCATTCCAGGAGCTCATTCAATGGCCAAGGCTGTCGGTATCGACCTCGGTACCACCAACTCCGTCGTCAGTGTCCTCGAAGGTGGCGATCCGGTGGTGATCGCCAACGCCGAGGGCAGCCGCACCACACCGTCGGTCGTCGCGTTCTCCAAGGACGGCGAGGTCCTGGTCGGTGAGGTGGCCAAGCGTCAGGCGATCACCAACCCCGATCGCACCATCCGTTCGGTGAAGCGCCACATGGGCACCACCTGGACCATCGACATCGACGGCAAGGACTACACGAGCCAGGAGATCTCGGCGCGCATCCTGATGAAGCTCAAGCGCGATGCCGAGGCCTATCTGGGCGACGAGGTCACCCAGGCGGTCATCACCGTGCCGGCCTACTTCGACGACGCCCAGCGCACCGCCACCAAGGAAGCGGGCCAGGTCGCGGGCCTCGAGGTGCTCCGCATCATCAACGAGCCCACCGCGGCGGCACTCGCCTACGGCCTCGACAAGGGTGGCGAAGCCGACCAGACGATCCTGGTGTTCGACCTCGGCGGCGGCACCTTCGACGTGTCGGTCCTCGAGATCGGCGACGGCGTCTTCGAGGTGAAGAGCACCGCAGGCGACACGAACCTCGGCGGCGACGACTGGGATCAAGCGGTCATGGACTGGCTGGTCACGTCGTTCAAGAACGACCACGGCGTCGACCTGAGCAACGACAACATGGCCATGCAGCGGCTCAAGGAGGCCTCGGAGAAGGCCAAGATGGAGCTGTCGCAGACCCAGTCGACCCAGATCAACCTGCCCTTCATCACCGCCACCGACGCGGGCGCCCTCCACCTCGACTACACGCTCAGCCGGTCGCGCTTCCAGGAGCTCACCTCCGATCTCATCGAGCGCTGCAAGAAGCCCTTCGAGCAGGCACTGGCCGACGCGGGCTTCACCCAGGGCTCCCTCGATCACGTGATCCTCGTTGGCGGCTCCACCCGCATGCCTGCGGTCGCCGATCTGGTTCGCGAGCTCACCGGCGCCGAGCCCAACAAGTCGGTGAACCCCGACGAGGTCGTCGCGGTCGGCGCGGCCGTCCAGGCCGGCGTACTCAAGGGTGAGGTCAAAGACGTCCTGCTGCTCGATGTCACGCCGCTGTCGCTCGGCATCGAGACCAAGGGCGGCGTCATGACCAAGCTCATCGAGCGCAACACCACCATCCCCACCCGTCGCACCGAGGTGTTCACCACCGCCGACGACAACCAGCCCTCGGTGGAGATCCACGTGCTCCAGGGCGAGCGCGAGATGGCGCAGTTCAACAAGACGCTCGGCAAGTTCCAGCTGGTCGATCTGCCGCCCGCCCCGCGAGGTGTTCCCCAGATCGAGGTCACCTTCGACATCGATGCCAACGGAATCGTGCACGTGTCGGCCAAGGACCGGGCAACCAACAAGGAACAGAGCATCACGATCACCGGTCAGTCGTCGCTCGACAAGGACGTCATCGACCAGATGGTCAAGGACGCCGAGGCCCATGCCGAGGAAGACAAGAAGAAGAAGGAGGAGGCCGAGGTCCGCAACGCGGCCGACACCCTCGTCTACTCGGTCGACAAGCAACTGAAGGACAACGGCGACAAGTTGAGCGACGACGAGCGCTCGGGTGTCGAAGGGCGTCTGAAGGCCGCTCGAGAGGCGCTCGAGGGCACCGATCTCGAGGCCATCAAGAACACGACCGAGGCTCTGAGCAACGAGTTCCAGCAGGTGTCGCAGCGTCTCTATGAAGCCGCGGCCCAGGAGGCCGGGTCGAGCGAGGACGTCTCCGACTCCGGCGACGGTGGCGCCGACGACATCGTCGATGCCGAGATCGTCGACGAGGAGCCGTCGTGAACGACCTACCCGAGGAAGCCGTCGTGCCCGACACGGCGGCCGAGCTCCTCGACGACGACGCCGAGTCGGTCGAGCCGCCCGCGACCGGTCCGGCCGGGTCCACCGCGACCGATCCGGTCGTGACGGCCGAGGCCGAGCGCGACGGCTACCTCGGCGACCTCCAGCGAGTCACCGCCGACTTCGCCAACTTCCGCAAGCAGGTCGACCGGCGCAACGCCGAAGTGCGTGCGAACGCAGCCGTCGCCCTGATCGAGAAGCTGTTGCCCGTTCTCGACGCCTGCGACGCCGCGCTGATGCAGGGTGCCACCGATGTCGAGCCGATACGGACCGCCTTCGTCGACACGCTCGCGAAAGAGGGCCTCGAGGTGCACGACCCGCTGGGTGAGCCCTTCGACCCCGAACAGCACGAAGCGGTGATGACCGAGGATGGCGACGGCGAAGCCGTCGTCGCCGAGGTGCTCCGTACCGGCTATGCATGGAACGGTCGGATCGTGCGTCCGGCCATGGTGAAGGTTCGCGGCTAGAACGAGAAGAGGGGGCGCCACTGGTGGACGCTCGGAAGGAATGGCTCGAGGAGGACTACTACGCCGAGCTCGGCGTGAACGCCTCGGCGTCGGCCGAGGAGATCACCAAGGCGTACCGCAAGCTCGCCCGCGAGTTCCACCCCGACACCAACCCCGATGCTGCCGCGGAGGACCGGTTCAAGAAGATCACCGCGGCCTACGACATCCTGGGCGACGACGAGCGACGCCAGCAGTACGACCAGGTGCGGCGGTTCGGGGCCGGGGCCGGAGCCGGTGGCCCGGGCCACACCTTCGACTTCGATGCCGGCGACCTCGACGATCTCTTCGGCGGCATGTTCGGCAGTCAGGGTCCCTTCACCCGCGGTCGTCGCTCGGGCGGTCAGGTGTTCACGACCTTCGGCGGGCGTCCGGGGAACGCACCGCCGATGCGAGGCACCGATCAGGAGGCTGTGCTGGCGCTGTCCTTCGCCGAGGCCGTGCGAGGCATGACCACCACGGTCACCCTGAGCGATGGTGCCGGTCAGCGCGAGATCAAAGTGCGGATCCCGGCCGGGGTCAGTGACGGCCAGACGCTGCGACTGGCGGGCAAGGGTGGCAAGGGTCGCGGCGGCGGCCCCGACGGCGATCTGCTCGTGTTGCTGTCGGTGGGCTCCGATCCGTTGTTCGGTCGCAGTGGACGCGACCTCACCATCGACGTCCCCGTCAGCTACGCCGAGGCGGCCCTGGGCGCCACCATCAGCGTTCCCACCTTCGGCGGAGGTTCGGTGAACGTGAAGATCCCGGCTGGCACCGCGTCGGGCCGCACCTTCCGAGTCAAGGGTCGCGGAATCGAGACGGCGAAGGGGACCGGGAACCTCTTGGTCAAGGTGCACGTGACCGTGCCCGAGTCGTTGTCGGCCGAAGCGGCCGAGGCCCTGCGCGCGTACGACGACGCCTCCGGCGAAGAGCCGCGCCGAGACTTGGGGCAGGCGTGATGGACACCACCGGCGCCCACCGAGCCGTCTACATCATCTCGGTCGCGGCCGAACTCGCCGGCGTGCATCCACAAACCCTGCGGGTCTACGAACAGAAAGGACTCGTCGACCCCGCACGTACCGGTGGTGGGAGCCGCCGCTACAGCCAGGCCGACATCGATCAGCTCATACGCATCCAGGAGCTCACCTCCGACGGGCTCAATCTCGCCGGCGTCAAGCGGGTGCTCGAGCTCGAAGCAACGCTCGAACGGGCGACCGCGCGCATCGCCGAGCTCGAGGCCGAGGCGGCCGAACGCCGGCGGTATCCGGTGAAGCTCAACCAGTCGATCGCCATCTACGAACGACGCCAGAGATGAGCCGAACCCGGTAAATGGCCACGATGGGTCGAACGGCGCCGGACAGGTCGTTCGACCCGGGGAAAACGCTCAAGTCATAGGGCGGGCGGGCCGATGGGTAGCCCATGAGCCTCACTGAAGCGGGTGCAACTCCGACACCCAACACGTCCCTTGGTGGTTGGGTCCGAACCGAGATCGGTGGCGTCCCCGCCTATGTCCTTCCCTCCGACGCGCCCGCCCGTGGTGCGTTGATGTTCCGTGTCGGGCGGGCCGACGAGAGTCTGCCCACCGCCGGTCTCACGGATCTCGTGCGGCGGTTGGCGCTGGGGTTCGAGGATTCGCCGCTGCCCATGCCGGCGACGGTCGAGGGCGCCATCACGTCGTTCGGCTTCGACGCCTCGATGGTCGACCTTCACAGCGTCTTCCACGAGCTCGGTGAGCGACTGCGCCAGCCGGACTTCAGTCGTCTCGACGAAGCTCGCGAGGGAGTGCGCCACGAGCTCGAGGGTCGAGGAATCGACGAGATCGCTCACGTCCTGCAGGCTCGCTTCGGTCCCCGTGGGCAGGGCCTCAGCACCTTCGAACCTTACGGAATCGATCGGGCCAGCGCCGAGGAGCTCCGCGCGTGGCACGCTCGATTCTTCGCCATCGAGAACGCCGCGCTGTGGGTCGTCGGCGACATACCGACCGACATCGACTTCAATCTCGTCGAAGGCGGCGAACGCCGGCCCCTCGCCGAGGCCAAGGCACTGCCCCATCCGTATCCGGCCTGGGTCTCGTCGTCGAACCCCCGTGTCGCGTCTGTCGTTCCAGACCCTCGAGTCGCCGGCGCTCGACATCGCCCTGTCGATGCTCGGTGGCCGGGTGAACGAGTTCATGCGTGAGCGCGCGTCGTTGGTGCACAGCACCACCACGAGGATCGACGCGCTCGATGGCGCCACGAGCCACATCTCGATGCTGCTCGATGTGGTCGGCTCACGTTCGGCCGAGGCAATCTCCACGTTCGTCACCGTGGTCAACCGCCTGGCCGACACCCGTCCCGACATCCGCGAGGTCGAAGCGGCGCGCGACGCCATGCTCGTTCGCATGCAGTCGGCCGAGTGGCGCACCGCCCAGACCCGCCGGGCCGCGATGCTCGAGCTGTTGGGCTACGCCCCGCCGACCATCGACGTGCAGGCGCAGCGGACGGCCGCGCTGGAGACGGCCCCGGTTCACGACGCCTACCGAGCGGCGCTCGAGTCGTCGGTGTACCACCTCCCCGAGGGGCTCGACATGCCGGCCGAGTCGTGCTCGAAGATCCCGCGCTGGTCGCGGGTGGCCGTCGAGGGTCACGAGTTCGAGCCGGCGGTGAAGCGGCGCGAGGGCCAGAAGCTCATCCTGTCGCAGGCCGGTGTCACCATCACCCGCGGCGCCAACAAGCACCTGACGTCGCTCATCAAGAGCTGTGCCGGCATGTTCAAGTGGGCCGACGGCGGCCGCGAGATGATCGACGCCACGGGCGTGAGAGTCCGCATCGACCCGGGCGAGTGGATCGACGGCGACGCGATCGTCGATGCCCTCGACTCGCTCGTGCCGGGCCACCGACACATCGAGAAGGGTCGCCGTCTCGGCATTCCCGAGGCCGATCCCGATCGCCGCAAGGTGCCGACCCCAATCAGTCGCTTCCAGTGGACCGTGCTGTTGGCGATTCCGATCGTCGTTCTGTGGGGGCTCACGACGGCGTTGACCGCCGACTCGACCCTGGCGTTGATCGCCGCGTTCTTCATCGCTCTGGGCGCCGGTGTGTCCGGTTACGCCCTCGCCCGTCGCCTCTGGCGCGACACATCGGTGCGGGGTCGCAACGATCGACCCGAGGTGTACGACTCGGCGGCGGACAACTTCGAGGATCCGAACTCGGTGGCGATGGCCCGCGATCATCAGTACTTCCCCGGCGGCACGCTCCTCGCCTGGCTCGTGAACCGGAATCTGGTGAGCGTGTCCTTCGGCTCCACGTCGGCTCGTGACGTCGCCCAGGTGCGCTCACGGTCGATGACGGGACCGGAGATGTATCAGAAGTGGAACGGTCTGCTGGTCAGCGACATGCTCGACGAGGAGGCCAACGAGTTCCTGTTCGACTACCTCCGGCTCGAGCCGATCGTGCGCCCGTCGGTCGATGGTCGCTCGGGCTACGCATTCAGCTACTGGGTCGACTTCGCAGCGCTCGGAAGCACGCCGCCCACGTCGGGCAGCTTCAGCAACTCCCACGCCTGGAACGTCTATGACCGCATGGCCGAGCGCCTCGACGAGCAGTTCGACTGGTGGAAGCAGAATCACAAATGGCTGCGGGTGAAGCGACTCGTCGCTGCGCCGCCCCGGTTCCTGCCCGCCGAGCCCACGAGCAACTCGCCGACTGCATCCAAGCGGTTCGGTCGCAAGACCTCCGGCTAGGCCCGATCTCGGGGTCGGCCCGCACCGCTGCGCCGGCAGAGCGTCATCGCTCGCACTTGCGACACCGAAAACGAGTGGATCGAGCTGCTGCTCGCGTCGACGCGAGACCAGACGGTGACCACTCTCGCGGCCGGCGATTTCGCCCTGTCGCTCGCGGTTCGACCCTGACGGGGGCGGGCGGGTGCATGGCCCGGGAACAGACACCGATGGGGAACACTGGAGCAGCTGAGCGGTTGTATTACGTGCTCTGAAACGATCGAAGAAGGCGGTGCCCATGGCGCTCGACCCCAAACGCTGGACGCTCAAGACGCAGGAAGCGTTCACCGCAGCCACCCAACAGGCCCGCGACCGGTCCAATCCCGAGGTCACCCCCGAACATCTCCTCCTCGCCCTCATCGGTCAGCCCGAGGGTGTGGTTCTTCCCGTCCTCCAGCGGGTGGGCCGGGCACCGGCGCAGCTCAAGCGCGATCTCGAGGATGCCCTCGACAAGCTCCCGAGCGCCATCGGCGGCGACGCGCGCCTGGCGCCGTCGTTGTCCCGGGTCTTCGACGATGCCGATCGCGTCCGGCTCGAGCTCACCGACGAGTACCTCTCCACCGAGCACCTGCTCATCGCCATGGCCGATCGCGTGGGCGTGGCCCGCGACATGCTGTCGACGGCGGTGCGAGAACAGCGCGGCAGTCACCGGGTCACCTCGCAGAATCCCGAGGACACCGTCAACGCGCTCGAGCAATACGGACGCGACCTCACCGACGAGGCCCGCAACGGCAAGCTCGACCCGGTCATCGGTCGCGACGAGGAGATCCGCCGCACCATCCAGGTGCTCTCCCGGCGCACGAAGAACAACCCCGTGCTCATCGGCGAACCCGGCGTCGGCAAGACCGCGATCGTCGAGGGACTGGCGAATCGCATCGTCGAGGGCGACATACCCGACGGGCTGCGGAACAAGCGACTGATCTCGCTCGATCTGTCCGCGATGGTCGCCGGTGCCAAGTACCGAGGCGAGTTCGAGGAACGCCTCAAGGCGGTGCTCAAGGAGATCACGGATTCCGAAGGCCAGATCATCACCTTCATCGACGAGCTGCACACGGTGGTCGGTGCCGGCGCGGCCGAGGGGGCCATGGATGCGGGCAACATGCTCAAGCCGCTGCTGGCCCGTGGGGAGCTCCACATGATCGGCGCCACGACTCTCGACGAGTTCCGCAAGCACATCGAGAAGGACGCTGCCCTCGAACGGCGCTTCCAACAGGTGATGGTCTCGGAGCCATCCGTCGAGGACACCATCGCCATCCTCCGAGGCCTCAAGGAGCGCTACGAGGTCCACCACGGCGTGCGCATCCAGGACGCCGCGATCGTGGCGGCCGCGGTGTTGAGTGATCGCTACCTCACCGGGCGGTTCCTGCCCGACAAGGCCATCGACCTCGTCGACGAGGCCGGGTCGAAGCTCCGCATCGAAATCGATTCCATGCCCACCGAGATCGACGTCATCGACCGTCGGATTCGCCAGCTCGAGATCGAGCAGGTGGCGCTGAGCAAGGAGAGCGACCGCGCCTCGAAGGAGCGCCTCGAGGCCATCGAGCGCGAGCTCGCCGATCTCCGCGAGGACTTCACCGGGATGCAGGCCCACTGGCAGTCCGAGCGTGAGGCGATCGATCGCATTCGCGGGCTGAAAGAGCAGCATGAACAGCTGAGCAACGCGGTCGAGCGCGAGTCCGATCTCGAGAAGGCCGCCGAGATCCGCTACGGCCGTCTGCCGAAGCTCACCGCCGACATCGAAGCCGCCACCGAGCAGCTGGCCGAGCTCCAGGGCGAGCGCAAGATGCTGAAGGAGGAGGTCGACGAGGAGGACGTCGCCGAGGTCGTCTCGAAGTGGACCGGCGTCCCCGTGTCGCGTCTGATGGAGGGCGAGATGCAGAAGCTGCTGCGCCTGGAAGATCATCTCCACGAACGGGTGGTCGGTCAGGACACGCCGGTCTCGAAGGTCGCGAACGCCATTCGCCGCAGTCGTGCCGGCCTGTCGGATCCGAATCGCCCCATCGGCTCGTTCCTGTTCATCGGGCCAACTGGCGTGGGCAAGACCGAGCTCGCCCGCGCGCTCGCGGAGTTCTTGTTCGACGACGAACGGGCCATGGTCCGCATCGACATGAGCGAGTACATGGAGAAGCACTCGGTCAGTCGACTGATCGGGGCGCCGCCGGGCTATGTCGGCTTCGACGAGGGCGGCCAGCTGACCGAGGCCGTGCGCCGTCGACCGTACTCAGTCGTGCTGCTCGACGAGATCGAGAAGGCCAACCACGACGTGTTCAACGTGCTCCTGCAGCTCCTCGACGACGGTCGGCTCACCGACGGGCAGGGTCGCACGGTCGACTTCACCAACATCGTGTTGATCATGACGTCCAATCTCGCGGTGGACCCGAAGGACTTCTTCCGCCCCGAGTTCCTCAACCGCATCGACGACATCGTCACCTTCGAGCCGCTGTCGCGCGAGGTCATGGACCACATCATCGACATCCAGCTCGACCTGCTCCGACGCCGGCTGTCGTCGCGGCACATCACCCTCGAGCTGACCGACCGGGCGAAGGCCTCGCTGGTCGACCAGGGATGGGACCCGGCTTACGGTGCGCGTCCGCTCAAGCGGGTCATCCAGCGCGAGCTCGGCGATCGTCTCGCCGTGGCGATCCTCGACGGCACCGTCGAGGAGGGTGCCAAGGTGTCGATCGATCACGACGCCGAGGGGTTCCGTTTCGCCACGGGCTGAACACCCCTCTGGTTCGGATGGCCCACCATGCTTGTCCGAGCGTCGGTACGTGAGTACTGTGCGACTCAGTCTCCGCTTGGGCGAAAATCAGACGGAGCTGGGGAAACGTTGATCTCCTGGTTGTAAGTGGTCGCCTCGCCAGGGGGGAGTCAGGGCGAACCCACCCCCATCGAAACCGACGAATCGGTGTCGACGAGGGCAGAGGACGCGCTTTCGTGGCACCGCTGGGTGGTAGCCATGAAACTCTCTGACTCGATTCGGACGCCGCGGCCACTGACGGGTGTACTCGTGATCTTGACGATGCTCCTGTCGACGCTGGCGTTCATGGGACTGGTGGCGGGTCCTGCGTCGGCCCACCACCCCGAGCTCTCCGTCGAAGGGGTCTGTTACAACGATGCGCCCCACATCCAGTACACCGCGGTGGCCTGGCAGACACCCGACGGCCTCCGACGGCTGAACCCCGACATCCGGGTGCTGGTCGACGGAGTCGAGCAGGCGACCGGGGCCTTCACCGAGGCCAACGGCTATTCGTTCAGCGGGTACATCCCAGTCGGTGCCGGACCGCACACCTCATCGGTTCTGGCCGTCGGCGAACTGGGGCGACGGCGTCACTGTCAACGTCACTGGCGGTCAGGTGCGGGCCGGCACGCCCAACCCCGTCGTGGTGCCCGACGACTGCGTCCCACCGCCGCCGACGATCACCGTGTCCCAGGACTGCGACTCGGTCGATGTCCAGTCCGAACAGGACATCTCCAACGTCATCGTCCACTACAGCAACGGCACCTACCAGAAGTTCGATGGTCTCACCGTGCCCATCTGGTCGCTCTCGGTGCCCACCGCCAACGGCTACGTGGTGGAGATCTGGGTGAAGTCGGGCAACAACTGGGAGGGTGGTGACGGCGACGACGAGCCGCTGCCGGCCGAGTTCAACACCGGCCAGTCGGTCGGCGAGTACTTCGCTCTCTCGGTCCCGAGCTGCACTACCGATGTCACACCAGCGGCACCCACCTACACCCCCGGCGACTGTGACAGCGCGGCTCAGCTCGTCGCCACCGACACCGACGACTACACGTGGACCGTCCGCGACGAGGCCGACGGCCGATACGTCGATGCCGTCGCCGCCAGCGACGCCATCGTTCTCGTCGGGCAGACCACCTATGGCCCCTACGACATGAGCCAGCCCACGGGCGAGGTGTGCGAGTCGACCCCGCCCCAGGTGACGGGGACGATTGCCTGCGTCGACACCCCCGACGGATTCGTCTATGCCTTGAGTTACATCGTCGTGCAGGACACCTACGGGTATCTCGACGAGAGCAGCTTCGTGCCGGCCGAGGGCTTCCTCACCGACTATGACAACGGGGTCATCCAGGTCACTGTCGAGTGGACGGGCGCCGACGGCGCGGCCTACCCAGCGATCCTCGAGTTCGAGGTGGCCGGCGTGGACGAGTGCCCGCTCGACGACGTGGTTCCCCCGAGCGGCAGCGCGTTCTACGACTGCGATGGTGAGCTCCAGGTCACCGTCGATGACGGCTACGACTACGAGGTGAGCGAGGACGGCACCCAGCTGTTCGTCTTCTGGGCGGACAAGTACGACCGCCCCCAGACGGTCGTGGTCGACATCACGCCTGCCCCTTCGGCCGAGGAGTGTGAGTCGACACCCCCCGAGGTGACCGCGCTCATCACCTGCGTCGACACCCCCGACGGCTTCGTCTACACGCTGAGCTACACCGTGGTGCAGGACACCTACGGGTACCTCGACGAGAGCACCTTCGTGCCGCCGGCCGGGGTGCTGGCGGGCTACGACGGAGAGGTGATCAACGCCACGGTCGAGTGGACCGGCATCGATGGCGGGAGCTATCCGGCGGTCCTCGCGATCGAGGTCGCCGGGGTCGGTGAGTGTCCCCTCGATGACGTCGTCCCGCCGAGTGGCAACGCCTTCTACAATTGCGACGGCGTGCTGACGGTCAACATCCCCGATGGCTACGTCTTCGATGTCAGCGACGACGGAACCCAACTGCTCGTCGATTGGACCGACAAGTACGGCCGCCCCCAGGTCGTAGTGATCGACATCACGCCCGCCCCGTCCGCCGAGGAGTGCGCGACGCCGACACCCACGCCGACACCTCCGTCAGGCGTCGAGGGCATCGTGGGCACGCCGACGCCGACACCCACGGCGACGCCGGTGCCCAACGTGACACCTCTGGCCTTCACCGGATCTGATTCCGGTCGCCTCGCTCTGGGAGCAATGCTCCTGGTCGTGGCCGGAATGTTGATGGTGTACGTGAGCCGCCGGCGCACGGATCTGCTGACCTGAATCCCACCTGAGCTCGACGGGCACCGCCCCAGGCGCGACCGGCGTGGGCGACCTCCTCGATTCGGGGAGGTCGCCCATGGCGCGTCACCGCTACAGTGACGCGGTAACCGCACCCTTCGAAGAGGAGTTGAGGCCGTGCCAGCGACCATCGTCGTGGGCACCCAGTGGGGCGATGAGGGGAAGGGGAAATTCACCGACCTCGTCGCGAAGGAGATGTCGCTGGTCGTCCGCTACCAGGGCGGCCACAACGCTGGGCACACCATCGTCGTCGAAGGACGAAGCTTCGCGCTCCAGCTGATTCCGAGCGGGGTGCTCTATGCGCACATCACCCCGGTCATCGGCAACGGAGTCGTGGTCGATCCGCAGGTGCTGCTGGCCGAGATGCGCAAGCTCGACGACCAGGGTGTCGACGTGAGCCGGCTGAAGGTCTCGGGCAACGCCCACCTGATCCTGCCGTATCACCGCGACCTCGACGTCGTCTTCGAGCGCCACCTCGGCAAGAGCAAGCTCGGCACCACCAAGCGCGGCATCGGTCCGGCCTACGCCGACAAAGCGGCACGGGTGGGTCTGCGGGTGCAGGATCTCTTCGACGAGAAGATCTTCCGGGCCAAGCTCGACGTGGCGTTGCGCCAGACGGGGAGCCTGCTCTCGAAGGTGTACAACCGTCTGCCGCCCGCCGCCGAGGACATCTGCGAGCTCTATCTCGGCGAGTGTGCACCGGCACTCGAGCCGCACGTCGCCGACACGGTGAAGCTGGTGCACGAAGCGTTGGAGGCCGGCCAGAACGTGCTCTTCGAGGGGGCTCAGGCCACGTTCCTCGATCTCGACCACGGCACCTACCCCTTCGTCACCTCCTCGAATCCCACCGCCGGTGGCGCCTGTATCGGTGCCGGGGTCGGTCCCCGCCACATCGATCGGGTGATCGGCATCGCCAAGGCCTACACGACCCGCGTCGGATCGGGTCCCTTTCCCACCGAGCTGTTCGACGAGGTGGGCAATTACCTCGTCGATGTCGGCCGCGAGTACGGCACCAACACGGGCCGTCGGCGGCGCACGGGCTGGTTCGATGCGGTGATGCTGCGTCACGCCGTGCGCCTCAACTCGTTGAGCGACGTGGCGATCACCAAGCTCGACATCCTCGACGATCTCAACGAGATCAAGGTGTGCGTCGCCTACGACATCGACGGCGTTCGGCACGAGTCGATGCCCTATCACCAGAGCGATCTTCACAAGGCCGAACCGATCTACGAGACGCTCCCCGGATGGAACACCTCCCTGAGCGACATCTCGAGACGTGAGCAGTTGCCGGCGGCGGCCACGGACTATCTGAACTTCGTCCAGGAACAGACCGGGGTGCCGGTATCGCTCGTCGGCGTCGGGCCGGGCCGCGCGCAGTACCTCCAGTTCAACGAGGTCGGCTGAGCGTGCGCGCCGTGGTGGTCGGCGCGGGAGGACGTCGAGCACGCGCTCGCTCACGTCCTGGCTCGCACCTGCGAGGTCGTCGTCACACCGGGCAATCCGGGGATTCCCGGCTCGGTCGACACCTCGCCGACCGAGCTCGACGCCGAGCTCTTCGTGGTCGGACCCGAAGCCCCGTTGGTCGCAGGGCTGGCCGACCAGCTCCGGGCCCAGGGCAAGCGGGTGTTCGGACCCGGGGCCGACGGCGCACGGCTCGAAGGCTCGAAGGCCTACATGAAGCGGGTGTTGGTTGCGGCCGGCGTGCCCACCGCCCGTCACGGCTCGTTCACCGACAAGGCCGAGGCGCTCGCCTATCTCGACACCATGGGTGACCTGTTCGTGATCAAGACCGACGGCCTCGCGGCCGGCAAGGGTGTCGTGGTCACCACCGACCGAAGGGAGGCCGTCGATGCCGTCGAGCGGTATCTCTCGGGGGAGGCCTTCGGTGATGCGGGCCGGACCTGCGTGATCGAGGAAGGGCTCACCGGGCCCGAGTTGTCGTTGCTGGCCGTGTGCGACGGTCGATCGGCGGTGGCGCTGTCGCCGGCCCAGGACTTCAAGCGGGTGGGCGACGGCGACGTCGGTCCGAACACCGGTGGTATGGGTGCTTACTCCCCCGTGCCCTTCGCCAGCCACGAGCTCGTCGACCAGGTGATGGACGAATCGGTCGCGCCCACTCTCGACGCACTGCGCAACGAGGGCGTCGACTACCGAGGGGTGCTGTACGCCGGGCTCATGCTGACCCCCACCGGACCGAAGATGCTCGAATACAATGTTCGCTTCGGCGACCCCGAGGCGCAGGTGGTACTGCCCCAGTTCACGTCCGATCTCGGCGAACTGCTCACCGCCGCCGCCGACGGTGATCTCGGGTCGGTCCCCCCACCGACCTTCGGCGGGCACTGGGTCACGGTGGTGTGCGCCGCGGCCGGATATCCGAGAGCACCTCGCACCGGCGAGACCATCTCGGGCGTCGACCGGGCCAACGCCCGCGACGGTGTCACGGTCTTCTGCGCCGGCGTGGCCCGGGACCCCGAGGGACGTTTGGTCACCAACGGAGGTCGGGTGATGGCGGTCACCGCCTCGGGCGACACGCTCGCGGCGGCCCGGAGGTTGGCCTACACCGCGGTCGACGACATCTCCTGGGCCGGACGCCATGTTCGCCGCGACATCGCTCGACGAGCGGCCGAAGGTCCGCCTCCATCATGAACGGCGCTCCGCCCCGCGACCACCGCCGGCCCGTGACGATCGCCAACGTGCTCGCGGCACGGTACGCCTCGCCGGCCATGGTCGCGATCTGGTCACCCGAGAACAAGGTTCGGCTGGAGCGTCGCCTGTGGATCGCGGTGCTACGGGCTCAGATCGATCTGGGTATCGATGTGGCTCCCGAGGTCGTCGACGCCTACGAAGCGGTGGTCGACGACATCGACCTCGGTTCCATCGAGGCGCGTGAGCGCATCACGCGCCACGATGTCAAGGCGCGGATCGACGAATTCTGTGCGTTGGCCGGTCATGAGCACATCCACAAGGGCATGACGTCGCGTGATCTGACCGAGAACGTCGAACAGCTCCAGATCCGATCGGCGCTCGAGCTCGTTCGCGAGCGGACCGTTGCGGTTCTGGCCATGATGGCGAGCCGAGCGAGCGAGCTCGCCGAGCTGGCGATGGTGGGTCGTAGTCACAACGTCGCCGCGCAGGTGACGACGCTCGGGAAACGCTTCGCCAACGCCGCCGAGGAGACGCTGCAGTCCTTTGCCCGCATCGACGAACTGCTGCAGCGGTACCCCGTGCGCGGCCTCAAGGGTCCGGTGGGCACCCAGCAAGACCTCCTCGATCTCCTCGACGGCGATGCCTCAAAGGTCGACGAGCTCGAACAACGGGTGGCGACCCACCTCGGGTTCGAGCACGGTCTCGATTCCGTGGGCCAGGTGTACCCGCGGTCCCTCGACCTCGACGTCGTGAGCGCCCTGGTGCAGCTCGGATCGGGTCCGGCCAATCTGGCCAACACGCTGCGGCTCATGGCCGGGCACGAGCTGGCCACCGAAGGGTTTCGACCGGGCCAGGTCGGATCCTCGGCCATGCCCCACAAGATGAACAGTCGATCGTCGGAACGCATCAACGGGTTCGAGGCCATCCTCCGCGGCCACCTCACCATGGTGGGTTCGCTGGCCGGCGATCAGTGGAACGAGGGCGACGTCAGCTGCTCGGTGGTCCGCCGGGTCGCATTGCCCGACGCCTTCTTCGCCATCGACGGCATGATCGAGACCACGCTCACCGTTCTCGCCGACTTCGGGGTCTACCCCGCCGTCGTTGCCGAGGAGCTCGACCGGTACCTGCCGTTCCTCGCCACGACGAAGCTGCTCGTCGCCGCGGTCAAAGCGGGCCTCGGTCGAGAAGTTGCCCACGAGATCATCAAGGAGCATGCGGTTGCCGCGGCGCTCGCGCGGCGCGATGTGGGCGGCGACAACCCGTTCTTCGAGCGTCTGGGAGCCGACGAACGGTTCCCGCTCGACCGCGCCGGCATCGAAGGCTCGATCGGGGCACCGATCGATCTGGCCGGCCTGTCGGTACGCCAGGTCGCCGCCATCGCCGGGCGCGTCCAGGAGGTCGTCGACCGGTTTCCGGGGGCCGACCGGTACCGGCCCGCGTCGATCCTGTAGCACGAACTACGGCCCGGCTCGACCAAGGCCACCACGGCGCCAGTAGGCTCGACCGGTTCGTTTCGACCTTTTTGGAGTGGCAGCGTGACCT
Organism: uncultured Acidimicrobiales bacterium; assembly: GCA_963787285.1. GTDB lineage: Bacteria > Actinomycetota > Acidimicrobiia > Acidimicrobiales > JAHEJN01 > JAHEJN01. The sequence continues at coordinate 189,759 of CAWBCM010000001.1, forward strand.
GGGCCATCGACTTGCCCCTGCTCTACTCGGGCAAGGTGCGTGACATCTACGACGCCGGAGGTGACCACCTGCTGATGGTCACCTCCGACCGCATCTCCGCCTTCGACGTCGTGATGAACGAGACCGTTCCCGACAAGGGCCGTGTGCTCACCGCGATGAGCGCGTTCTGGTTCGACGCCATGGCCGATGTCGCCCCCAACCACCTCGTCTCCACCTCGATCGTCGATCTTCCCGACGGGGCCGACGATCGTGATCTCACCGGTCGCTTCCTGTTGTGTCGCCGGGCCGACATGTTGCCGATCGAGTGCGTGGTTCGCGGCTACCTCGCCGGCTCGGCCTGGAGCGAGTACCAGCGCAGCAGCACCATGCACGGTGTCGAACTGCCGGCGGGTCTGCTCGAGGCTTCGAAGCTGCCCGAACCGGTCTTCACCCCGGCGACCAAGGCCGCCGACGGAGACCACGACATCAACATCTCCTTCGACGAAGCCGCCGAGCTGGTCGGCCGTTCCCTCGCCGACAAGGCGCGCGACGTGTCGATCGACCTGTATCGAAAGGGCGCCGAGCTGGCCGCGGCGCGCGGCGTCATCATCGCCGACACCAAGTTCGAGCTCGGCCTGGTCGACGGTGAGCTCGTCGTGGCCGACGAGATGCTCACCCCTGACTCCTCGCGGTTCTGGCCCGCCGATGGCCATGTCGCCGGCCGCACTCCACAATCATTCGACAAGCAGCCGCTCCGAGACTTCCTCGACGGCCTCGCGTGGGACAAGACCCCACCACCTCCCTCCCTGCCCGACGAGGTCGTCGCCGCCAGCCGGTCACGCTACGTCGAGGCCTACGAGCGCATCACTGGCCGTCGGTTCGCCGACTGGCCCGGTGTCGCCTGACCGAAAGACCCCCTGTGTCCCTCACCTCCCGCGCCGATCTGCGCAATGTCGCCATGGTCGCGCACGTCGATCACGGCAAGACCACTCTCGTCGATGCACTGCTCCGTCAGGCCGGCGGCTTCCGCGAGGGCGCCGAGATGGTCGAGCGCGTCATGGACTCGATGGATCTCGAGAAGGAGAAGGGCATCACCATCCTCGCCAAGAACACCGCGGTCCGGTACAAGGGCGTGAAGATCAACATCGTCGACACGCCCGGCCACGCCGACTTCGGTGGCGAGGTCGAGCGTGCACTCACGATGGTCGACGCGGTCGTGCTGCTGGTCGACGCGAGCGAGGGTCCGCTGCCCCAGACCCGATTCGTGCTCCGCAAGGCCCTCGAGATCGACCTGCCCGTGATTCTCGTGGTCAACAAGATCGACCGACCCGATGCCCGCATCGCCGAGGTCATCGACGAGGTGTACGAGCTGTTCCTCGATCTCGATGCCGAGGAGCACCACATCGAGTTCCCGATCGTCTACACGGTCGCTCGCGAAGGCACCGCAACCCTCGACCTGGACGTACCCGGCACCGACATGAGCCCGCTGTTCGACGTGTTGCTCGAACACGTGCCCGCCCCGGTGTACGACACCGATCATCCGATGCGAGCGTGGGTCACCAATCTCGATGCCTCGCCCTATGTGGGGCGCATCGCCGTGTGTCGTGTCGAGCACGGCACGATCAAACGGGGCAGCACCATCGCGTGGTGCAGAGCCGACGGCACCGTCGCCGCCGCCAAGGTCGGGACGCTCCAGGTCACCGAATCGCTCGATCGAATCGACGTCGACGAAGCCGGACCCGGCGAGCTCATCGGCATCTCGGGTATCCCCGAGGTCACCATCGGCGAGACCCTGGCGGATCTCGACGATCCTCGACCGTTCCCGGCCATCACCGTCGACGAGCCCACCCTCTCGATGACGATCGGCGCCAACACGTCACCGTTGGCCGGCAAGGACGGCTCCAAGGTCACTGCTCGCCAGATCAAGGATCGGCTCGACAAGGAACTGGTCGGCAACGTGTCGATCCGGGTCCTCGACACCGAGCGTCCCGATGCCTGGGAGGTCCAGGGGCGAGGCGAGCTCCAACTGGCGATTCTCATCGAGAGCATGCGACGCGAGGGCTTCGAGCTCACCGTCGGTAAACCCGAAGTGGTCACCCGCGTGATCGACGACAAGGTGCACGAGCCCACCGAACGGCTCACCATCGATGTTCCCGAAGAACACGTGGGTGCCGTCACCGGGCTGCTGGGCGAACGCAAGGGCCGGCTCGAGAACATGACCAACCACGGCACCGGTTGGGTGCGCCTGGACTACGTGGTGCCGGCGAGGGCGCTCATCGGATTCCGCACCGAGTTCATGACCGAGACGCGCGGCACCGGCATGTTGCACCACATCTTCGAGGGCTGGACGCCGTGGATGGGCGAATTGCGGATGCGACCCAACGGTGCCGTCGTCGCCGACCGCACCGGCCAGACCACCGGCTACGCGATCCAGATGCTGCAGGAGCGCACGTCGCTCTACATCGGCCCCGGCGTTGCGGTGTACGAGGGCATGATCGTCGGCGAGAACGCCCGGTCCGAGGACATGGACGTGAACATCGTCCGGGAGAAGCAGCTCACCAACATGCGCACCTCGTCATCGGACGACACCATCCGGCTCACTCCTCCGAAGCTCTTGTCGCTCGAGCAGGCACTCGAAACCATCGGCGACGACGAGTGCGTCGAGATCACGCCGAACGTGGTCCGGCTGCGCAAGGTCCTGCTCGCCAGCACCGATCGCGCTCGCATCGCCAAGGCCAAGAAGAACGCCAGGGAATCGGCTTCCTGATCGACTCCGTATGCGAGGATGAGCCCATGATCTTCTCCGCCACCGTGCAGATCACCCTGCGGCCCGGCATCTCCGATCCGGCCGGTTCCACCATCGAGCGGTCGCTGCCCACCCTCGGGTTCGACGGCGTCAGCGACGTCCGTGTCGGCAAGCTCGTGACCTTCGCCGTCAATGCACCCGACGAGGCCGCGGCCAAGGCCGAGGTCGACGATCTGTGTCGGCGCTTCCTCAGCAATCCCGTGATCGAAGATGCCTCCGTTTCGCTCGAGCAAGCGGTGGACGCCTCGGCATGACGGTCAGCGTCGGGGTCGTCGTCTTCCCGGGTACCAACTGCGAGCTCGACGTGATCGAAGCCGTTTCCGAGGTGGGCGGAATCGGCCGCCTTCTGTGGCACGGCGACGAATCGGTCGGTGACGTCGACGCCGTCGTCGTTCCCGGTGGCTTCGCACACGGCGACTACCTGCGGCCGGGCGCCATCGCCCGCTTCAGTCCCATGATGGCGTCGATCGGTGACTTCGCCCGCGACGGCGGACCAGTCGTCGGCATCTGCAACGGCTTCCAGGTGCTCACCGAGGCCGGCCTGCTCCCGGGCGCACTCCAGAAGAACGCCGGACTGAAGTTCCGCTGTGGCATGGCCGACCTCGTCGTTGCGTCGAATCGTTCGGTGCTCACCGCCGAGTGTGCGGTCGGCGAAACCCTCCGGATTCCCATCAATCACTTCGAGGGCAACTACACCTGTGACGCCGAGACGCTGGCCCGCCTGCGCGCAGATGATCGCATCGTGCTCCGCTACGCCGACAACCCCAACGGCTCGGTCGACGACATCGCCGGGATCTGCAACGAGGGCGGCAACGTGGTCGGTCTCATGCCCCATCCCGAACGGGCGAGCCACTCGCTGCTCGGAAGCACCGACGGCCTCAAGCTGTTCGCCGGACTACTGAACGGCGCCACGGCCACCGTGTGAGTCGCAACGCCGACAGGGACTCGATCGATTCAGGTGATGGCGGCGATCACCGACGAGCGAATCGTCGACTGATCGGCGCGCCACCGGAGGGCGGCTCTGCGGGCCAGCGTTCGGCGATCGTCGAGCTCAGCGAGAGCACGGCCCACGGCGTCGACGACGGCGCCCGGGGACGACCGGTCGAACCACGCCGTGCCGGAGTCGTAGCGTCGGGCGATGTCAGCCATCGAGCTCGCGGCCGGAACGACCTGCACCTTTCCCGTGGCCATGCCTTCGAGGAAGATCCCCGACGCCGCGACCTGGTAGCGGTCGGTGTAGGGCAGAACCATGACGTCGATGGTCTCGACGAGACGTCGATACTCGTGCTCGGTGACTCCGACCGGAACGTGCTCGACCGCGTCGTGGTCGAGCACGTCGGCGAGGCGGGCGGCGACCGCTCGGCCGAACAGGCGACGCACCCGGTCGACATCGACTTGGAGCACAACTCGGATTCGTGACTTCTGCGACGAGAGAAGCGCCTCGACGACCGGCGCGAGGAGCTCGGGGCCGCGCTCGAGCCGGGTCCCACCGAGATGGCCGATGGTGATTGCTTCCCGACCGGTTCTCGTCCCGAGCGCGAGTCGGGTCGCAGGCAGATACGGAGTGAGGAGCACAGCGACGGAAGGGGGGAGCCGACGGCGGAGGAAGGCCGTGCCCGCATCGGTCTCGGCGGTGACGAGCAGCCGGGTGCCGCGGAGCTCGGCCGCCTGTTCGGCGATGTCGTCCCAGAGCGTCAGGGCGATGTCGTGGTGGGGGTGGCGCGGCGACAGGTAGTCGGTGTCGACCAGCCCGGCGACGGCGACCCGCTCGTGGGGCCCGTCGGTGGCATGCAGCCACGAGATGAGTCCGCCGATGGTGCTGAGTCGGCAACTGTGATCGACGACGAGTCGTCGGTCGGCCAGGGAGTGGCGAGCCACGAGCTCCTGAGCGTAGGCATCGTTGAACCGTCGGACGGATCGATCCGTTGTCGCCCATTCCACCGGAACCGTCGGCTCGAGCGAGAAATGGGGCGTACTGTCGAGATCCTCGGCCAGCCGCGATCGGTCGAATCGTCGATGGGTCAGGATCTCGACGGGACCGAGCCCGTGCTCGCCGAGCCAATCGCACCAGAAGCGGGTGAGGGCGAGGTGGTGTCCGTCGAGCGCCGACAGCATGGGGGCGAGGATCGCGGTCGTCACGTTCGCCGAGGCGACGACGGCCGGGAATTCGAAGAACGCCTCGCGAGCGAGGTCTGCCCGGCCCGAAGCGATGAGCCCCCAGGTGATCTGGCGCTGCGACTCGCGTCGGGTCTCTCCCGAAACGAGCGCGCCGTCGATCAGTCCCGTGAGCAGCGCGGCCACTCGCTCGTCTTCGCCCCGTCGGGCGTGGCATCGGGCCAAGGCGATCGTTTGCGAGTGGGTGAGCTCGTGGTCGTCGGCCAGCCGCCGGTAGTGCTCGATCGCCTCGGCCGGCCGATCCCGGTGCTCGGCCGACAAGGCGAGGCCATGACACGCCACGCCATCGTCGGGCACGAGGTCGATGACGGTCCGCCAGGCCCGTTCGGCCTCGGACCACCGATGGTCGGCTGCAGCGATCCGGGCGATTGTGCCCCACACCTCGGGTCGATCGGGATGGTGGGTCCTGGCCCGGTCGAGGTGCGAGTCGCACGCTCCCCGGTCCCCTCTCTTGGAGGCGATCTCGGCCAGATGGAGCGCCGCCCACAAGTTCGTCGGATCGAGCTGCAGGATGGCCGTCCAGTGGAGTGCGGCCCGGTCGCCGTCGCCGAGCTCGGTGGCACGCTGGGCGAGGCAGACGAGCGGCCCGACCTCGTCGGGCCACCGGCGACGAGCAGCGTCGAGTCGACGCGAGCACTCGGAAGGATCGCCGAGTCGACCGACGAGGACCGCCGATCGCAGGTGGGCCCACATGTGGCTCGGATCGAGTCGGAGGACCTCGGTCCAGAGGGCGAGCGCCTCGGGTCGATCGTCGACCGACTCGGCGTGTCGGGCCGACCCGACGAGGGTCGCGAGCTCGACGCTCAGCGCGCGATACCCGCGGCCTTGAGCACGGCCGGGCTGACGCCGAGCTCGCGCCAGGCCGCATACGAGATGCCCTTGCGCTCGCCGTAACCACGAGCGGCGGCGACGAACTCGGCCTCGAGCGCGGAGAGATCGATGATCGTCTCCGCCGCCTCGAGCTCGCTTTCGAGGTCCATTCGTTCCTGGATGAGGTTGAGCCGGGTGACAGGGTCCGCTGATGGGAGCTCCTGGGTGACCGCGACCAGACGCTTTCGCATCGACTCTGGGCTACGGCGACGACCGCGTCGCGGCTTGTGGGCCTCGAGCGCCTCGAGGTAGTTGCGGACGGCTCGGCCCTGGGTGCGCCCTTCGGCCATCGCCGCTTTGTGCTCGTCGGTGAGGGCGACGGGACCGCGTTTGTTTGCTTTTCTGGTGTCTGCCATGGGTCCATAGTTGCCGGAACGCATCGAAAACAAAACCGCGGGCTTCATAGGGGTCGATCAGCGGGCCGAAACGGCTGGCTACGATGCGCGCATGGCCCACACCATCGGCGCACGGTTCGCCGTCGCCCTCGTCGTCGTGGTTGCGGTTGCGATCGTTCCGCTGTCTGCGGTTGCAGCGCCGGCCGTGGCGGCGTCCTCCGACGACATCGGCGCAGGGGTGACCGTCACCCGGGTCGCGGTCATCGGCCCCTCCGATGGCTCGATCGGCGCGGCCGCTGTGTCGGGGATCGCGGTTCCCGACGGCGCCAGCATCGCCGTGCTCACCTGGCAGGGTGACCCCGGCGCGGAGTTCGTGGCCCGGTCCTTCGCCGGAAGCGCCTTCGTCTCGACCCACGAGGGCATCACCGCCAGCCACGACGCAGCCGACGTCGGCGAGCAGCGCACGGTCGACCGATACGCCGCGGCACCGGTCTGGCTCGCCGACGAGATCGACCGTCTCGAGGTCACTCGACGGGCCGGGGCGGCCCATCACCTCCGGGTCGACTTCCTCACCGTGCCGGCCCGTGCGCCCGTGGTCACGTCGGCGGCAGTGGTCGCCGCGGGAGCCCAGCCGGCGATCCGACCCAACGAGGACTGGGGCAATCCCGGCTGGGTCCATGCCAACGAGGACTGCGAGGACGGACCCTCCGAGCCCGGCTATCTCGATCGCGCGGCGATTCACCACACGGTGAGCTCCAACAGCTATCCACCTTCCGCCGTCGACGATCTCCTCATCGGCATCTACTACGGCCACACCCAGGTCAACGGCTGGTGTGACATCGGATACAACTTCGTGATCGACCGCTTCGGCACGATCTGGGAGGGTCGCACCCAGAGCATCGAGAAGCCGATCCAGGGGGGTCACACGTCGGGTATCAATCCCGGATCGGTCGGCATCGCGCTGCTCGGCAGTCACCAGCCGGGCGGCCCGAACGGCGCCGTCAACCCGCCGCCGGGCGCGGCGGCGCTCATCACGTCGATCGTGAGCTGGAAGTTCTCGCAATCGGGCGCGAACCCCCTGGCCACCGTCCAGGTCGGCGTGAAGAACAACGACACCTATCCCCTCGTCGGCCAACGGCTGACGGTGCCGGCGATCTACGGCCATCGAGAGGTCGAGGCGACGTCGTGTCCCGGTGATCTGGCCATGGGGCTGGTGAGTCAGGTGCGCCAGTCGGTGGTGGTGGTGCCGCCCACGGTGCAGAACATCCTGGTCAACAACGTGCACGCCGATGGCCGGCCCGCCGTCACCGGCCGGCTCGATGTCGGCGATCACCGGCTCTTCATCGGCGACTGGAACGGCGATGGCATGCAGACCTTCGGGTACTACGAGGCGCCGAACTACTACCTGTGGAACTCGATGGACTCGACCGAGCCCGATCTGATCGTCAAGTACGGTCGACCGGGAGACACCGCACTGGTCGGCGACTGGGACGGCGACGGCGTCGACACCATCGGCGTTCGACGAGCAAACCTGCTCTTCCTGCGCAACACCAACACCCCCGGTCCTGCCGACGAAGCCTTCAGCTTCGGACGAGCAGGCGACGAAGTGCTCGTCGGTGACTGGAACGGTGACGACAGCGACACGGTCGGCACCCGTCGTGGGAACGTGATCTACCTGAACAATGCGTTCCGGTCGGGTGAGGCCGACATCACCTACGGCTTCGGACGAGCCACCGACGACGTGTTCGTCGGTGACTGGGACGGTGACCGCGTCGACACCCTCGGCGTCCGCCGCGGCGCCCGGCTGTTTCTCGGAAACCGGCTGATCTCGGGCGCCGCCGACCTGGTCTACGACTACGGAACCCCCGACACCCACGTCGAGTACGGGGACTGGAACGGCGACTGGATCGATACGCCGCTCACGATCCTCGACTGAGTCGACTCGATCGACACCACCGACTGCGTGGCGGGGTAGCGTCGGACCACATGAGCGAACCGATCCATCGGGCACTGGGTCTGACCGACGACGAAGCCGAGGAGATCGTGTCGATCCTCGGTCGGGAGCCCAATCACCTCGAGCTCGCCATGTACTCGGTGATGTGGTCCGAGCACTGTTCGTACAAGTCGTCGCGGCTGCATCTCCGACGCCTTCCCACTGAAGGCGAGGGCGTTCTCGTCGGGTCCCGGCGAGAACGCCGGCGTACTCGACGTGGGCGACGGCATCGCCGCAGCCATCCGCATCGAGAGTCACAACCATCCGTCGGCCATCGAACCGGCCCAGGGCGCGGCCACCGGCGTCGGCGGCATCCTCCGCGACATCTTCACCATGGGCGCCCGACCCATCGCCCTCATGGATCCCTTGCGTTTCGGTCCCCTCGACGACGCCCGCAGCCGTTGGATCGCCGAGGGCGTGGTGAACGGGATCTCGCACTACGGCAACGCGGTCGGTGTGCCGACCGTGGGCGGTGAGGTGGTTTTCGACGACACCTACACGGGAAATCCACTGGTGAACGTGTTGTGTCTCGGTGTGCTTCCGGTCGAGCGGCTCGTGCTCGGCCAGGCCTCGGGGGTCGGCAATCTGGCCGTGCTGTTGGGCTCGCGCACCGGGCGCGACGGGATCGGTGGCGTGAGCGTGCTGGCCTCGGCCGGCTTCGCCGACGAGGCCGCCGATGCGGCCAAGCGCCCGAGCGTGCAGGTCGGCGACCCGTTCGAGGAGAAGCGTCTCATCGAGGCGTGCCTCGAGCTGCTCGACGCCGGCCTTGCCGTCGGCATCCAGGACCTCGGTGGGGCCGGACTCACGTGCGCCACCAGCGAGACGGCCAGCCGCGGCGGCGTCGGCATGGACGTCGATGTGACCGCCGTCCCCCTCCGTGAGGCCGATCTCGAGCCCTTCGAGGTCATGACCAGCGAGTCGCAGGAGCGGATGCTCGCGATCGTCGAGCCACGCCATCTCCAAGAGGTGTTGTCCATCTGCGAGCGCTGGGAGGTGCTGGCCACCGTGATCGGCAAGGTCACCGACGGCAACGGGCTTCGCATCCTCGACGGCTTCGACGGCGAGGTACTCGCCGAGGTGCCGGCCCCGTCGCTGCACGACGCCGCTCCCCTGTACGACCGACCAAGGGCCGCCCCGGCCGATCTGAGCGAGCGGCGCAGGCTCGATCCGTCGTCGCTCGAGTGCGCCGATCCCGGCGCCGACCTCGTCGCCCTCCTGCGAGACGATTCGTGGATCTGGAGTCAGTACGATCACCAGCTCTTCCTCAACACCGTCGTGGGTCCCGGCAGCGACGCCACGCTGCTGCGGTTGAAGGATCCTCGGACCGGAGCCGACACCGGTCGGGGTCTGGCCCTCACGACCGACGGCAATCACCGCTGGTGTGCGATCGATCCCCGCGTCGGCACGGCGATGGTGGTGGCCGAGTCCCTGATGAACCTTGCGTGCGTCGGAGCCCGGCCGCTGGCCGTGGTGAACTGTCTCAACTTCGGCAATCCCGAGCACCCCGAGGTCATGTGGCAGCTGTCGGAGGCGATCGACGGCCTCGCCGAGGCATGCCGTGGCTTCGGTCTCCCGGTCGTGGGTGGCAACGTGAGTCTCTACAACGAGTCGCTCGGCGCCAACATCGACCCGACCCCGGTCATCGGTCTGCTCGGCGTGGTCGACGATCTCTCCGCCGCACCACCGGGGCTGGCCTGGACCGACGGTGATCGCATCATGGTGCTCGGTGAACCGAGTCTCGACCTCACGGGGTCGATCTGGGCCCGGAACCAAGGTTTCCGGGGTGGCACCCTCCCGACGCTCGACCTCTCGGCGGTGGAAGCGGTGGCCGGCCTCGTACGACTGCTCGTCGAGCGGCGGCTGGTGTCGGCGGTTCACGACGTTTCGAGCGGCGGGCTCGGCGTCGCGGTCGCCGAGATGGCCATTGCGGCCGGCGTCGGCTGCCGCCTGGCCCGCATCGACGGCCATGCCGGCCTCTTCTCGGAGGCCTCGGGTCGGATGGTGGTGGCGGTGGGGGCCGACGACATGGCCACGGTCGAGGCGCTCGCCGCCGGCGCCGCCGTGCCCGTCACCCGTCTCGGACTCGCCACCGGCGACCGGCTGATGGCCAAGAACCTGTTCGACATCGCCCTGACCGACGCAATCGACGGTTGGAAGCGAACACTGCCCGACGCCCTGGGCGCCGGTACCACCGAGGGCTGAGGAGCTGGTCATGGGGACCGACCCGTACGAGCACGATGACATGGCGGTGACCGACGACGGTCCGCACGAGGCCTGCGGCGTGGTCGGCATCTATGCCCCCGGCCAGGCCGTGTCGCACATGTTGTACCTGGCGCTCTACGCCCTTCAGCACCGCGGCCAGGAGTCGGCGGGAATGGCCGTGAGCGACGGCGACACCCTCACCGTGGTGAAGGACATGGGGCTGGTCTCGAACGTCTTCGACGATCGCACGCTCGCGGCGCTCCAGGGCCACCTCGGAATCGGGCAGAACCGGTACTCCACCACCGGGTCCAGCAGCTGGTCGGCCAGCCAGCCCGTGTACCGCTCGCTCGGCTCCACCGAGTTCGCCCTCGGCCACAACGGCAATCTCACCAACACCGCCTCCCTGACGGAGGAGGCGGGCCTGTTGCCGGGAACCGTCGACTCCGACAGCGACGTCATCGCCGAGTTGGTCGCGGGTGAGCTGCGTTCGATCGTCCACGGCGATCGCAGCGACGAACGTCACCTCGAACGAGCCATCACCAACGTCGCCCCTCGGCTGCTCGGCGCCTTCTCGCTCGTGTTCGCCGACGACGGTCATGTTGTCGGCCTGCGCGATCCCAGCGGCTTCCGCCCGCTCTGCCTCGGTCGTCTCGACAACGGGTGGGTGCTGGCCTCGGAGACGCCCGCGCTCGACACCGTCGGCGCGACCTTCGTCCGTGAGATCGACCCCGGCGAGATGGTCGTGATCGATGCCGGGGGCGTCCGCACCTCGCGTCCGTTCGACCCATCGGTCGTCGACCCGAGACTCTGTCTGTTCGAGTTCGTCTACTTCGCTCGGCCCGACTCGGTGCTCTACGGCCAAGGTGTGCACCAGGCACGGGTGCGAATGGGGGAGCAGCTCGCCGAACAGGCGCCGGCCGAGGGTGACATGGTCATGGGCGTCCCCGAGTCCGGGGTGCCTGCCGCCGAGGGGTTCGCGCGTCGCAGCGGCATCCCGTTCGGTCACGGGCTGGTGAAGAATCGCTATATCGGGCGGACGTTCATCGCGCCCAACCAACGCCTGCGTTCGCTCGGTGTGCGCATGAAGCTCAATCCACTTCGCCAGGACATCGCCGGCAAGCGACTGATCGTGGTCGACGACTCGATCGTGCGGGGCACGACAACCAAGGCCATGGTCCAGATGCTGAGGGAGGCCGGCGCCGCCGAAGTGCACCTTCGCGTCTCCTCGCCGCCCTACCGATGGCCCTGCTTCTACGGCATGGACACCGGCACGCGGACCGAGCTGCTCGCGGCCGACCTGTCCGTGACCGAGATCCAGCAGTACCTCAACGTCGACTCGCTCGCCTACCTCCACATCGATCGTCTGATCACCGCAACCGGCGCCGTGGGTGCCGGGTTCTGCGACGCCTGTCTCACGGGCGACTATCCGGTGGAGATCCCCATCGAACTGCGCGTCGCGGCGTCGGTCGACACCGTGGAGAAGGACTCCGCCGCCCCCGGCCTCGGGGCCGGGAGGCTGCTCGAGGACGCAGTCATGCCTTCGGTCCAGGCCCAACAGCGGCTCGCTCGCTGACACGATCATGGGCGAGACCTACGCAGCAGCCGGTGTCGACATCGAGGCGGGCGACGCGGCCGTCGCGCGCATAACCGCCCACGTCGAGAGCACAAGTCGACCCGAGGTGATCGGTGGCATCGGGGGCTTCGGTGGCCTGTTCGACATCTCGTCGCTGCCCTACGACGAGCCCGTCCTCGTGTCGGCGACCGACGGGGTGGGCACCAAAGCGCTGGTCGCGGCGGCAGCCCGACGCTACGACACGATCGGGCTCGACCTCGTGGCGATGTGCGTCGACGACCTCGTCTGCGGGGGCGCCGAGCCACTGTTCTTCCTCGACTACGTCTCAGTCGGTCGGGTGGCACCCGACCACATCGAGGCACTGGTCTCTGGCATCGCCGACGGATGCCGCCAGGTGGGAGCGGCCCTGATCGGTGGCGAGATCGCCGAGCATCCGGGGGTCATTCCCGACGGCGAGTTCGACCTGGTCGGGTTCGCGGTCGGCGTCGTCGAACGTCGGCGTGCGCTCCGTGGCCCGGCCGGTACGCCCGGCGATGCGCTCATTGCCCTCCCCAGCCCCGGGCTCCGCTCGAACGGCTACTCGTTGGCTCGACGGCTGGTGTTCGACCTCGCCGGTCTCGGCATCGACGACCCGGCCTGGCCCGGCGCCGACACCACCGTCGCCGATGAGCTCCTGGCGCCCTCGGTGATCTACACGCCGGCCGTGCTGGAGCTGATGGATGCCATCGACGTCGTCGGTGTCGCCCACATCACCGGCGGCGGGATCCCCGGAAATCTGCCCCGCGCGCTTGCGGCTGACGTGCACGCGGTGATCGACCGGTCGTCGTGGACACCACCGCCCATCTTCGGGGCGCTCCGGCGAATTGGCGACGTCGCCACCGACGAGATGGATCGTGTCTTCAACCAGGGTGTGGGCATGATCGTCGTGGTGCCGGCGCCACGGTCGGTCGAAGCGATCGCCATGCTCGAGGAAGCCGGGCATCGGGCCTGGCAGATCGGCCGACTCGAGGCCGGCTCCGGTCCGGTTCGGTACATCGACTGAGCTCCGCCGGGTGGTTCAAAGTCGACACCAACGCGCGCTACGGTCGCCATCACATGAATTCGGTCGTTGGTGTTGTCTCTGCCGGCGCGGTGTTGCTGGTCATAGCGGGCGCGCAGAAGTTGATCGACCCGTGGCCCGCCGCCTCTGCTCTCCGGCAGGTGAAGCTGCCCGTTTCCCGGTCGATGGTTCGTATCGGGGCGGCCGTCGAGATCGCCCTCGGCTCGACGTTGCTCGTCATGGGCACGTCGGTTCTCGCAGTGGCCGTGGCAGCGGTCTACGTGGCCTTCACCGTGTTCGTCGTCGTGGCGATGCGGGCCGGCGTCGACGGGTCCTGTGGCTGTTTCGGACGTGAAGACACCCCACCCTCGTGGCTCCACGTCGTGGCGAACGGTCTGATCGCCGTCGCCGCCGGCGTCTATGCCCTCGGTGAAGCGGCCGCTCCGGTCGACCGTCTGGCCGACCTCTCCCTCGAGGCGGTCGCCCTCGCCGCGTCGACGTTGATCCTCGCCGCCGTCTTGGTCGCCGTGTACTCCGTGGCCCCACGTACCCTGGCAGCAGTGAAGCTCCACCGGACATGAGCTCTGCCCTCCTCGAGCGCCTCTCGCAGCTGGTCGAACGTCGCCTCGACCGACGCGGGTTCCTGAGCTCGTCGGCGGTGGCCGCCAGTGCCGTGGTCGCGGCCCCCCGCCGCTTCCTGCTCGAACCGAACGGCGCGTACGCGGCCATCTGTGGCTGTCGCGGGGACTGCCCGTGCGGTTCGGGCTGCTGTGACGGCTACACCGAGTTCTGCTGTGCGCTCTTCGGTCCAAACGAGTGTCCGCCCAACACGCTCGTCGCCGGCTGGTGGAAGGCCGACGGGTCGGGCTACTGCGACCACGGCGGTCAATCGCGACCGCGCTACTACATGGACTGCAACGCCGACTGCAACGGCTGCGGTTGTGGCGCCTCGGGAGTGTGCGCCCAGAGCTGCGTCGATTGCGGTTGCGGCTGCGCACAGGGGAACTGCGCCAACCGTGCTGCGTGTTGCACGCGGTTCCGCTACGGGCAGTGCAGTCAGAACGTGAAGTGTGTCGGGGCCATCGTCTGTCGGGTGGTCACGTGCACGCCTCCCTGGCTGTTCGACCCGAGCTGTACCCGCACCGTCGCCACCGACAACGCGACGCGAACCCACAATCGCGGCTGCCTCACCGGTACCCGTCGATCACTACTGGCCCGCAAGCGGCCGGGTTCGAACCAGTGGACGATGCTCGATGCGCTCACCGGAGCCGGCGCCCGCTTCTCGATCGGCTTCGGTACCCCCGACGACGTGCCGGTGATGGGCGACTGGAACGGCGACGGCCAGAAGACCCCGGGAATCGTTCGCGACGGGAGGTTCTGGTTCCTCCGCAACTCGATGACCAGTGGACCGGCAGACATCGTGTTCCAGTTCGGCAAGCGCGGTGACACGCCCGTCGTCGGTGACTGGAACGGCGACGGATTCGACGGTCCCGGGGTGGTCAGGGGCAACACGTGGTACCTCAAGAACCGCGTGGGGCCGGGGGAGGCCGACCTCTCGTTCGGATACGGCAAGCAGGGCGACAGCCCCATCGTCGGTGACTGGAACGGTGATCGTCGCACCACGGTGGGGGTCTACCGCGGCGACAGGTTCATGCTCCGCAACTCCAACTCGAGCGGGCCGGCCCAGCTCGACTTCGCGTACGGCGACCCCGACGACATCCCGGTCGTCGGTGACTGGTCGGGTCGGGGCGTCGACGGCATCGGCGTGGTGCGGGGCTCGCAGTGGCTGCTGCGCTTCAGCGCCAGCGGTGGACCGGCGCAGCTCAGCGTCGACTTCGGTCCCGCCGAGGAGATACCCGTGGTGTGGGGTCGCTCGTGACCGCCGTGGTTCTCACCCTCTGCGTGGTCGTGGCTCTCCTCACTTTGCTCGTGGTCGCCCTGCTCCGAAGCCACGCCGAGATCCTCCGCCAGCTGCACGACCTCGGAAGCGGAGCGGGTCCGGCCGCCACCGGCGCCGGCGGACCCGGCTTCCGGACCCGCCCGGGTGTGCCGATGCCCCGGACGGGAGACACCGTCGGCGTCGATCTGCACGGGACGAGTCCCGGCGGCGACGCCGTCGCAATCGCAGTACGCGGCCAGGACCACCGCACCCTGGTCGCCTTCCTGTCGAGCGGTTGCCTGACGTGCCGGTCGTTCTGGGCATCCTTCGCCCAGCCCGAAACCCTCGGCCTGCGTCCCGATGTACGCCTGGTGGTGGTCACCAAGGATCCGGACCAAGAGTCGGTGAGCGACATCGTCGCATTGGCTCCCACTGCGGTCCCGGTGCTCATGTCGACCACGGCGTGGGACGACTACGACGTTCCCATGGCGCCGTACTTCGCGCTCGTCGACGGTCCGACAGGAGCCATCATCGGCGAAGGCGCGAGCGCCGGCTGGGTCCAGGTCCGGGAGCTGATGGATCGGGCCCTGGCCGACACCACCGTGTTGCGTGACCTCCGCACAAGGGGAGGAGCTACCGGTTCACGCGACCGCGATACCGACACCGAGCTGCTCCGGTCGGGGATCGAGCCCGGTGATCCTCGATTGCACCACGACGTCAGCCCAGCGTCGGAGGAGTCGACATGATCGGTGTCGGGCTGCTCGGAATCTCCGCCGCCGTCGCCGCCGCAGTGCTGGCCACATGGTCGCCCTGAGGTGAGTCGATGCTGTCGAGCATCCACCCGCTCGGGGAGCGGGGACGCAACAACCGGTTCTGGGTCACCGCGGCGGCGCACGTCGCGGGCAGCGCGGTCGGCGGCGCATCGATCGGTTTGGTGGCGGGGGCGGTGGGTTGGTTCGCCGGCTGGTCGGTGTCGGTCGGTGTGGTCGTGGCCGTCGTCGGCCTTGCGGTCGTCCTCGACCTCTCGGCCGTGGCGGTTCCGAGCCCGCATCGCCAGGTGAACGAGCGATGGCTCGACACCTACCGCGGCGTCGTCTACGGGTTCGGATACGGCTTCCAGCTCGGAGCAGCCGTGATCACAATCGTGCCGACCTGGCTGATCCCGGCCATGCTGACCGCAGCGGTGCTGTCGGGTTCTCCGGCGACCGGGCTGCTCATCGGTGCGGTGTTCGGCCTGGTGCGAGGAGCGGCCGTTCTCGCCGTTGCGCACGTCCATCACGTCGATCAGCTCCGCGCCTTTCACCGATCGCTGCACCGTCATCGCGCCGGTGTCCGCATCGGACTGCTCGCCATCGTGACCGTCGTCGGCGCCACCACCGTTCTCGTCGCCTGATGGTGGAGGTCCCGTGCAGATCGTGAGTGCGACCGCTCGACTCGGTGTCGACGTGCCGGCGGGGTTCGAGGCCCGGGTGAGCAGCCGCGCGCCCGACCCGGCCGACGACTCGATCTCCGGGGCGGCCGGCGGCGGACTCGGTCTGGTCCACGTGGCCACCTTTCCGCTCCCGACCGACATCGGCGACTTCGGCGGCGGCGCCACGCCCACGATGGCCTTCAACGACATCCTCGTGGTGCTGCTCGAATACGGACGCGAGTCGGTGGGTACGGCGCTGTTCGCGCGTCAGGGTCGACCGACCCTCACCATCGCCGACTTCGACGAGAACCAACTGCAACACAACCTCGCCGGTCAGAGCGGCTCGCAGACGTTCTTCGTCGAGAACGGCCGGGCGTGGTGCCTCTACGTGGTGCTGGGTTCGCATCTCAATCGGGCGCGGGCGGTGCCGGTCGTCAACGATGTCGTATCGTCGGTCACCATCAGCTGATGGTGACCACACCCCGTTACCCCGAACTGTGCGACCACCTCCTCCGTTACGGGGTTCGTCGCGGGGACTTCGTGCTGAAGTCGGGCAAGGCGACGAGCTGGTTCATGGACGCCAAGCAGACGGCCTGTCGCCCGGAGGGCATCCGGTTGATCACCGAAGCGGCCCTGGAGGTCATACCGCTCGAGGCAACCGCCATCGGTGGCCTCACCGTCGGGGCCGATCCCGTCGCCTACGGCGTGGCCGCGCTCGCCGGAGCCTATGGCCGCGAGCTCCGTTCCTTCACGGTGCGCAAGGAGGCCAAGGACCACGGGGTTGCCGGCCGGGTGGCCGGAGCCCTTCGACCCGGTGATCGCGTGGTCATCACCGAGGACGCGGTCACACGCGGGACCTCCCTCTTCGAGGCCGTCGACGCGGTGCGGGACTTCGGAGCCGAACCGGTGCTCATCATGCCGCTGTTCGATCGCGGCGGCACGTGCGCGGCGTTGGCCGACGCAGCGGGGATCGCCTACACGCCCCTCGTGTCCGCTCCTGATCTCGGTTTCGCCTTCGAGGGATAGCGGGCGAACACCGTCGGTTGCGGCGCCGAGATGGCGTGTGGTTCTCGGGATGTCGCTACGGTTTCGCCATGCCGACCTCCACCACCGCTGCGTTTTCGATCGCCCTTGCCGTGAGAATGCAGAACATCCCGGGCACTCTTGGTCGCCTCTGCGTCGCCATCGGCGAAGCGGGCGGCAACATCGGAGCCGCCGACGGCTTCGACGTGCGGGGCCCCACTCTCGACCGCAAGCTGGTGGTGCACTGCCGCGACGAGGCCCACCAGGAGAAGGTGGTGGCCGCGGTGCGCGACGTCGAAGGCGTCGAGCTGACCGATTGGTGGGACCGCACCTTCCGCATGCACGAGGGCGGCAAGATCGAGGTGCTGCCGCTCATGCCGGTGAACGACGTGGAAGATCTGTCCATGGCCTACACGCCGGGCGTGGCGCGGGTGTGCACGGCCATCGCCGAGAACGCCAACCTGGCCCACGAGTACACGATCCGGCGCAACACGGTGGCCATCGTGAGCGACGGTACGGCCGTGCTCGGCCTCGGCGACATCGGCCCGCTGGGCGCCATGCCGGTCATGGAGGGCAAGGCGCTGTTGTTCAAGGCCTTCGCCGATGTCGACGCCTTCCCGATCTGCATCGACGTGAACACGGCCGACGAGATCGTCGAAACGGTGCAACGCATCGCGCCGACCTTCGGCGGCATCAATCTCGAGGACATCAAGGCACCTGAGGCCTTCGAGGTCGAGGAGCGCCTGAAGGAGCTCCTCGACATCCCGGTGTTCCACGACGATCAACACGGCACCGCCGTGGTCACCACTGCGGCGCTGTGGAACGCGCTGAAGGTGACCGACCGAAAGATCGAGAATCAGCGCATCGTGATCTCCGGAGTGGGTGCCGCAGGTGTGGCCATCGGCAAGATGCTGCTCGACGCAGGAGCGGGAGAGATCATCGGCGTCGACAGCCAAGGGGCGGTCTTCGACGGTCGCGACAACCTGAACCGGTGGAAGCAGTGGTTCGCCGAGAACACCAACCAGCAGCGACTCGAGGGCTCGTTGTCCGACGTCGTCGTCGGTACCGACGTGTTCATCGGCGTGAGTGCTCCCGACATCCTCACCGCCTCCGATCTGCGGCGCATGAACCCCGGGCCCATCGTGTTCGCCATGTCGAATCCCAACCCCGAGATCCGACCCGAGCACGCCGATGGCCTGCCGTCGGTCATGGCGACGGGCCGCAGCGACTATCCGAACCAGATCAACAACGTGTTGGCCTTCCCTGGGATCTTTCGCGGTGCCCTCGACGCCAAGGCGACCGACATCACCGAGAACATGAAACAGGCGGCGGCCCGGGCCATCGCGGCGTCGATCTCCGACGATGAGCTGGCCGCCGATTTCATCATCCCGAGCGTGTTCGACCGGTCGGTCGTCGACCGTGTCGCCCCCGCCGTGGCGGCGGCCGCCGTGGCCGACGGGGTCGTGCGGGTGATCGGCTGAGCGATTCCCGGTCACGGTTGCTATCGTGGCCGGGCTTTCTCAGCGAGAGTTGAGCCCCCATCGTCCAGCGGCCTAGGACGCCGGCCTTTCACGCCGGTAACACGGGTTCGAATCCCGTTGGGGGTGCGCCGTCGCACCGGCCGGTGCGGGAAGAGTGAAGATCGCCGAGCCTCTCGGGGCTCGGGGAAAACCAACCGTCGTACGAGGGCCCGCAGGGCGCGAGTAGGCGGAACAAGGAAGTCGTCCAGGCTCTGCGGAGCGTGGGAAATCAACCGTCGTACGAGGGCCCGCAGGGCGAGTAGGCGGAACAAGGAAGTCGTCCAGGCTCTGCGGAGCGTGGGAACATCAACCGTCGTACGAGGGCCCGCAGGGCGCGAGTAGGCGGAACAAGCAAGGTCCTGTGGTGCAGTTTGGAGTGCACGCCGCCCTGTCAAGGCGGAGGTCGCGGGTTCAAATCCCGTCAGGACCGCAACGGGTCGGCGTCAGCCGGCTCGGGGGGTCGGGTAGCTCAGTTGGTAGAGCGACCGCCTGAAAAGCGGTAGGTCACCGGATCGACGCCGGTCCCGACCACACGACACAGGCCAGGCCTCAGGCCTGGCCTGTGGTCGTCATGAGGGCCGGTTCTCGAGCCGCGGCGTCGATCTCCTCGAACGTGCTGCGGCCCAGTCGTCGCGGAACTCGACCATCGTTCGACGGTACTGCCCGACCCGAACAGCAGTCGAGCCGACGAGACGTTGCGAGCGGCCTGTCCGGCGGCGCTCCATCGCCGCGGGTTCGGGGCCGATCCCCCCCCACACGACACCAGCCAGGCTTCAGGCGTCGCCGGCACCGCCTCGGGTGGCGGACATCCACGCGTCGAGCTCGGTCGCCGTCGGCATGCCCGAGCGAGCACCGACGAACTCCACCGACCGGGTGGCTGCCGCCACGGCGTCGTCGACGGCCGCCTCGAGCTCGACGCGAGCCGCCAGCCGCGCGGCCAGAACTCCGTTGAACGTGTCGCCCGCACCGGTGGTGTCGCGCACCTCGGCCCTCCGGGCGGGAATCGTCTTGGGCGGTCGGGAAACCGCAGGGAACACCTCGACCCCCGCCGCGCCCCGAGTGACGATCACCGGTGCGCCGCTTGCGGCGAGCACGACGTTGGCGCCGCCGAGCTCGACGAGCTCGTGCTCGTTGGGTGTGACGATCGCGCCGAGTCCGATCGCCTGGCGGGCGCCTTCGGAGACCGGAGCGGGATTGAGCACGCACGGCACGCCCCCACGGGTGGCCGCGTCCACCGCCGCAACGACGGCATCGTCGGGGATCTCCGTACTCACCAACACGCAGCCGGCATCGGGAAGCCGGTCGGCAAGAGCCTTGCGAACTCGATCGGCGGTGACGGCCGCGTTCGCCCCGGCACCGACCGCGATCAGATTCTCGCCGGCAGGGTCGACGACGATGAGAGCCACCCCGGTGGCGACGCCGGACAACGTCGCCACGCCGGCCACGTCGACGCCGTCGGAGCGGAGCTCGGCGATCGCCCTGCGTCCGAGATCGTCATCGCCCACCGCTCCGACCAGAGCCACCTCGGCGCCGATGCGGGATGCGGCGACGGCGGCGTTGGCTCCCTTGCCTCCGCCGAAGTACTCGACGGCCGGACCCACCACCGTCTCGCCGGGTCCGGGGAGCCGAGAGGCGGCGACGACGAGATCGACGTTGATCGCGCCGACCACGATCACGAGACGAGGACGATTTTCCGCTTCACGCACACGGTCAGTCTCGCATTCCGCCCCGCGAGGCCCGGCGACTGCCGGACGGCGAGCGAGGTAGCCGTGCAGGCACGACTACCGTCACCGGTGATGCATCGTCTCGTCGGTCTCACGGTGTCGGTTGGGACGGGCTACCTCTTCGGCCTGTTCCCGTCGGCCCAGATCGTTGCGATCAACACGAGCGGCACCGACATCCGGCGCACCGGCACGGGCAATCCCGGTGCGCTCAACGTGGCCAAGGTGCTGGGGGCCAAGGCGGGGACCGTGGTGATGATCGCCGATGTGGCGAAGGGCTTCGTGGCCGGTCGCGTCGGAGGCCGCCTCGCCGGTCCGGCGGGCGCGAATGCCGCCGCGACCGCTGCGGTGATCGGCCACTGCTTCCCGGCGACGACGGGATTCCGCGGCGGCAAGGGTGTGGCGGCAAGCGTGGGCCAGGTATTGGCTACGCTCCCCGCCTACTTCCCGATCGACTTCGCGGTGGCCGCGACCGTGGCCGCCAATCCCCGGCTGAAACACCGGACCTTCGCGGCCAACTCGGTCGCCTCGCTGGTGTGGATCGCCGCATCGATCGTGTGGTGGCGCCGGCGCCTTCCCAACCTGTGGGGTCCGACGCCGACGGTTGCCCTGCCCATCGGTGCGGTGGTGAGCAGTGCGGTGATCACCACCCGGTTCCTCCAGGCCCGGCCGGTCGAGGAAGGTGAGGGCCGGTGACCGTCGCCCTCGTCACCGACTCGTCGTCACAGCTTCCGGCCGAGCTCATCGAGCGCTTCGCCGTGACCGTCGTCCCGATACCGGTACTCGTCGACGGCGTCGAGCACCACGAAGGCGTCGACCTCGACGCCGACGGCTTCTACGACCTGTTCGCCGACGGCGTGATCCCCGATGTATCGACCTCTCAGCCCAGCCCCGGTCGGTTCGCCGAAACGTATCGACGCCTGGTTGCCGCCGGTGCCACCGAGATCGCGTCCATCCACGTGACCGAGTCGATGTCGGGGACCCTCAACAGTGCCCGCCTGGGCGCCAAGGCGGTCGACGTACCGGTGCGCCTGGTCGACACCGGAACGACGTCGTTCGGGATCTCGTGTTGTCTGTGGGAGGCGGCCGAGGTCCTCGCCGCAGGTGGCAGCCTCGAGGCGGCCGCGTCCCGGGCCGAGGCGACTGCGGTCACGGTGCGGTCGGTGTTCATCCTCCAGGCGCTCGACTTCGTCCGGAGAGGGGGTCGGGTTGCGGGTCGCAGCATCCGACTGGCCGACGACGTCCCGGTTCTCCGCACCACGGGCCCGCACCTCGCGCAAGTGGGCTCCGGGCGGGGAGTCGACGAGCTCTGCGACCTGATGGCGGCCGAGATGCACGCCGGTGGTGAGCCGATACGGGTCGCCCTGTGCACCGCCGATGCCGATGCCAGGGTGTTCACCCGGGGTCTCGAGGCCCGCCTCGCATCGCGAACCGACATCGTCGATCTGGTGCACTACCGCGTCGGGCCGAGCATCGGGGTCCACACCGGTCCGGGCACCGCAGGCGGGTTCTGGTACCCGGTGAGCCAGGTCAGGGACGCAGACCGGTGAGCAACATCTCGAGCAGGTAGCCGAGGTACTCGTACAGCGCGTGGGCGCCGGCGTCGGGATCGTCGGGTTCTACCGGGTCGAGGTCCTCGCTGACATCGAGTCGGGTGCCCAGCACGAGGCGGAGCCCGTTGATGGCGTGCATCCACTGCTCGGCCTGCTCGGCGGTGAGCTCGGTGGCATCGGCGGTCTGCTCGAGAATGTCGAGGTCGTCGAGCCGCTTGCGCAGCAGCTCGTCGTGGACGAGCGACCGGTAGTCGGACTCGGCGTCGGGGTCGTCGGCATAGGCCGGAGGGAACAGCCGCTGGAGCGCACCGTCGTCGCCGCCGGCCAGGAGTTGGCGCAGCTCGGGGGCGATGCTGGCCAGGACCTCGCGCTCGGGCGCGGAGAGGCGTACCTCCACCCGCCCGTCGGACTTTCGCTTGAACGGCCGCTTGGCCATCTCAGCGGTCCTTCTGCATGGTGGCCCACAAGCCATGCTCGTGGAGACGGAACACGTCGAGCTCGGCCTTCTCGCGTGGCCCCGACGACACCACGGCCCGGCCCTTGTGGTGCACATCGAGCATGAGCTCGGTGGCTTTCTCCAGGCTGTACCCGAACAGCTTCTGGAGAACGAAGGTCACGTAGCTCATGAGGTTGATGGGGTCGTTCCACACGAGCACGATCCAGGGAAGGTCGGGATCGGTCAGGGTGTCGGAGGTCGGTTCCTCGACCTCGACCGGCGCGGTGTCGGTCACGACGCAGTCACCGCCGTGCGGTCGAAGGGCTCGGCCGGCGCGTCTTCGACCTGCTCGAACAGGCTGAGATGGAACCACAGAACGGCGATCCACACCACGATCGATCCGAGTACATGGACACCCACCAACACAGCGGGAACGCCGGTGAAGTACTGCGTGTACCCGATGGCGCCCTGGACGGCGATGGCTCCGAGCAACCAGAGGGTGTTGCGTCGCACCGGGTCGGTGGCGGGCCGCGGCCACGCCCACACCGCAACGGCCACGACGAGCGCGCACAACAGGATCACACCGCTGCTGTGCAGGCGCGCGACGTCGGGCAGGAAGTACGGCAGCCGCTCGGCGGCGGTGACGTCGCCCGAGTGCGGGCCGGTTCCGGTGACGATGGTGCCGCTCACCAACACGTACGCGGCCAGAACGACGCTGACTCGTCCGGCGTTCACGATGCGGAACGGCACACGCGGCAGGTTCGTTGCGGCGGTGTCGGTACGCGCCCGATGGTGGAGAACGACCGCGTTCCAGATCAGGACCATCGACAGGAGGAAGTGCACGATCACCGTCGAGGGCACCAGCTCGGACTCGACCACGAAGGCACCCACCACGATCTGAGCGGCCACTCCGGCCACCAGACCCGCAGCCCACCACACGAGATCGCGGCGCATCGGAAACCGCCGGCGGGCGCCCCAGAGGGCCAGCCCGACGGCTACGGCGGGCACGATGCTGAACGCCCGGTTGCCGAACTCGATGGCGGAGTGGACCCCACCCTGGTCGGGTACCAGGGAACCCTGCTCACAACGTGGCCAGTCGGAGCAACCGAGACCCGAACCGGTGAGCCGCACGGCCGCGCCGGTCACCACGATCGCGCTGAGCGCCACGATGGCCCACAGGGTGAAGCGCCGGTATCGCTCGGGGGTCACGACCGTCGTTGCCACCCCGTCAGCCTACGGGCCAGCGGCAAGGGCCCGGACCCGACGCGAGTCACCGCTGTGACTGGGCTGTCGACCGACGCTCGCAGCTACGCTGATCGCGTGACAGTGTCTCTCTCGGTGACGCATCGCTCGCGAGCGGCGGCGTTCATCGCGCTCACCAAACCGCGGATCATCGAGCTGCTCCTCGTCACCACCGTGCCCACCATGGTCGTCGCCGAGAAGGGCGTCCCCTCGCTCTGGCTCATGACGGCCACGGTGCTCGGCGGCACCTTTGCCGCCGGCGGTGCCAACGCGATCAACATGGTGATCGACCGGGACATCGACGCCCTCATGGAGCGCACGCAGAACCGTCCGCTGGTCACCGGCGAGCTCCGCGCCCGCGAGGCGCTGGTCTTCGCCATCGGTCTCGAGGTGCTCGCCTTCTTCTGGCTGTGGGCGTTCGTCAACCTCCTCAGCGCCGCGTTGGCGGTATCGGCCACGTTGTTCTACGTGTTCGTGTACAGCCTGTGGCTCAAGCGGCGGTCGAGTCAGAACATCGTGATCGGCGGTGCCGCCGGTGCCGTTCCCGTCCTGGTCGGCTGGGCGGCGGTCACCAACGATCTCGGCTGGGCCCCGTGGCTGTTGTTCGGCGTCATCTTCCTGTGGACTCCGCCGCACTTCTGGGCCCTTGCCATCAAGTACCGCGACGACTACTCGGCGGCGAGCGTTCCGATGCTGCCGTCGGTCATGTCGATCCGGGGCACCACGCTGCGCATCGTCGGCTACACGGCGCTGGTCGTCGCACTGTCGTTGGCGCTGGGGCCCGCGGCCGACTTCGGTGTCGTCTACTACGTGGCGGCGGCCGGTCTCGGTGCGGGATTCCTCGTCTCGGCCCTACGGGTTCACCGACAGCCCGACGTTGCTCGAGCCATGGCACTGTTCACCTTTTCGATCACCTATGTGACCCTGCTGTTCGGGGCGATGGCGATCGACCAGATCGTGCAACACGGGGTGTGATCGACGATGACCGGCGACCACGAGTCCGGGTTTCTGGCGCGCTGTGGTTGGTGTGTAGAGTCCGGAAGAGTGTTGTGGCGTACTCGGGAGCGCCCGGTGTGCCAACTCCGCGCCTAGCATCTGCTCGGCTCCCGAATCCGGCTGTTTCAACGATCGAGCATCTCCTGTCTGCATGACCGTCACCGATACACCTCCAATCGCCGCCGACCGCACCGTCGAGACGCCCGTGGCGTCGCCGTCGCCGATGGTTCGCATCGCCGACATGATCACCACCGGTGACCACAAGATCATCGGTCGGTTCTACATCCTCGGCTCCCTCGGGTTCGCCCTGTTCACGCTGGTCATCGGCGTGCTCGTGGGTCTCGAGCAGGTCGACATGGGCGGTCTCGACATCGTGGGGGGCAACGAGGCCTACCTCCAGTTGTTCTTCCTGTGGCGCACCGGCCTCGTCTTCCTCGTCGTGGTGCCGATGTTCCTGGGCATCGCCACCTCGATCGTGCCCCTCCAGGTGGGCGCTCCGGCGATTGCCTTTCCGCGGGCCGCAGCGGCCGCCTTCTGGGGTTGGCTCCTCGGTGGCGGCCTCTACATCGGCGCGACGATGGCCGATGGCGGCTTCAACGCCGGCGGCGACAGCGATGCCATCGAGCTCACCATCCTCGCCATGGGCATGATGATCGTCGCCCTACTGCTCGCCACGGTGTGTGTGATGACCACCATCGTCGCCCAGCGCACCGAGGGCATGAGCCTGGCCCAGGTCCCGATGTTCAGCTGGTCGATGCTGGCCGCCGGTGCGGTGTGGCTGGTGTCGTTCCCGGTGCTCCTGGCCGTGCTGGCGCTCTCGTGGGCCGACCTGCGCGGCGATGTCGTCGTCTTCTTCGAGACCGGCAGTGGCGCGCCCGGTTCGCTGCGCTACCTCGCCTGGGCGTTCGACGCTCCGCAGGTGTTCGTGTACGCAGTGCCGCTCCTGGGCATTCTCGCCGAGATGGTGCCGGTCACCGCAGGGATTCGCCAGACCCTGCGCTCGGTGATGATGGGGGCCATCGCGGCGTTCGCGTTCCTCTCCTTCGGTGCGTACGCGCAGCCGGTCTTCAACGAACGTGTCGCCCAGCAGCCGGTGTTCGTCGTGCAGAACCTGCTCCTGCTGCTGCCCCTCCTCGTCCTGCTCGGTGGGTGGGCCTACACCCTGCGGGCGGGCCAGCCCAGGGCCTCGGTCAGCGTGGGTGTGGCCGGTGGCGGTCTGTTGATGCTGCTCGCCGCGGGTGGCGTCGGCGCCCTCCGTGTGTTCGGGCGACTCGTCGGTGGTCTGCGCGAGTTCGGCGACTGGAGCTGGGTCGACGACATCGCGGGTCCCTTCGACGACCTGGCCGGCACTGCGGCGGTCGCGGCCGAGTTCCGCTACGTGTTGCTTGCCGGTCTGATCGGCGCAGTCGCGGCGGTCCACTTCTGGGCACCGAAGCTGTTCGGGCGCCGGCTCTCTCCCGCCCTCGGTGGTCTGGCCGGGCTGGCACTGGTCGGCGGAACCGTCCTGGCTTCGCTGTCCGAGGTGGTGAACGGCTTCCTCGACGAGCCCGACATCGCCACCAGTGTTGCGGTCGAGAGTGGCGTGGAGACCCTCAACTGGGTGGCGGTGGCCGGCCTCGCAGTGGTCGCTCTCGGGATCCTCGTGGTGCTCGGCGATCTGGCCCTGGCCGGGCTTCGCGGTGCCGGCGATCTCGACGACAATCCGGTCGGCGGTCACACGCTCGAGTGGGCGACGACATCGCCGCCGCTGCGCACCAACTTCGCCGCGCCCATCGTCGTCACCTCGGCCGAACCGCTGCTCGACGACGAGGAAGGAGACGACTGATGGCCGACGACGACCCGGGTACGGCTCTGTTGCCTGCCGCCGTCCTCCCGCGAGGCCGCACCGTTCAGGTCGGCACCGCTTTCGCCGTCGCCGCCGTGCTCATGTACTTCGGCGGGCTGTTCGGCATCTACCTCGCCGAGCGTTCGGTGGTCCGAACGGCCGGGCTCGAGTGGATTCCCGGCAGTGTCGACATCCAGCTCACCGCACCGTCGATCATCCTCTGGACGTTCATCATCTCCCTCCCCCTGGCAGCGTGGACCGTCTATGCCATTCGGCGTGACGACCGCAAGCACGCGTACATGGCCTTCGCCCTGGTGCTGCTCCTCGGGGCCATGACCATCAACCAGGCGGCATACAACTTCGACTCCATCGGCGCGGTGGCCGACAACAGCCGGGCCGAGACGATGATCTTCCTCATCGGCGGCTCCCACATGGCCCTCACGGTCGTGGGCATGCTCTTCTTCTCGTTCACCGCGTTTCGTGCGCTGGCCGGTCAGTTCAGCAGCCGGTACTCCGACGCCGTGGCCGCCGCCGCCATCTTCTGGTACGTCATCGTCTTCTTGTATTTCATCATCTGGCTCCTGATCACCGTCTCGAAGTAGCGATCAACTCATGCTCACCACCGGTTTCAAGCTGTTCTTCGGATTCGCCGTCGTGGCGCTCGTCGGCGCGGCCCTCTACGGCGTCGCCAGTGGCGATCTCAGCGGCAAGGACTATCTCGGATTCGTCGACCCCGGTTCGTTCATCGGTGTGCTGAGCCTCGGCTGGAAGGGCGGGGTCGGTGATCACACCGGCTACGTCGTGCTCGTCTTCGCCACCCTGGCCACGGCCTACCTCGCATTCACCCTGGTGAGTTATCGCGACGCCGACCCCGAGGTCGTCGGCGGTGGATCAGGCGACATCCCACCCGCCGCCGGTCCGACGGAGAACAACGTCTGGCCTGCCTTCGGTGCGGTGGCCGGGGTCGTGCTCCTGCTCGGACTGGTCACCCACGCAGCGGTGTTCGTGACCGGCTTGATCCTGCTGGCCGTCGTCGCCCTCGAATGGATGGTCAGCGTGTGGGCCGACCGCGCCACCGGTGACCCCGAGGCCAACCGCGAGCTGCGCACCCGCATCATGGCGCCGTTCGAGATCCCATTGCTCGGCGCCGCCGCGGTCGCCGTCATCGTGTTGAGCGCCTCCCGAATCCTGCTCGCGGTGAGCGAGCTCAATGCGGTTTGGATCGCCATCGGAATTCCGATCATCATCGTGGGAGCCGCAGTCGCCATTGTTGCGATGGAGAAGCCGTCGCGAGGAGCGGTGGTGGGAGTGCTCGCCGTGGGTGTGCTCGCCATCGTGGTGCTCGGCATCGTGAGTGCCGCTGTCGGCTCTCGCAGCTTCGAACACGAAGAGGAACACACCGATGAGGAAGCGCTCGTGACAGAGGTGGCCCTGTGAGGCGCCTGGCCGGTTCGTCGCGGCGCCTCGCTGCGCTGGCGGCCGTGGTGGTCATGACCGCCACGGCGTGCGGCGACAAGCCGCTCACCACCATGGACTCGGCCGGCGAGAAGAGCGCGCTCATCAACGATCTCGCCCTTTGGGTGTTCGTTGTCGCCGGTGTGATCTTCGTTCTCGTCCAGGGAATGATCCTGTACTCGAGCAAGCGTTTCCGAGTGAAGCCCCCCGAGGATCCCGACCAAGAGCGGCCGGGTGGGTACAGCGACGACGAGTTCCCCGCGCAGATCCACGGCAACGACGTGCTCGAATGGGGCTGGACGGCACTGCCGGCGCTCATTCTCGCGGTCGTTGCGGTGTTCACGCTGGTGACCATCTTCGAACTGGACGACGTCGAGGCCAGTGGCGACCAGCTCGTGGTCGAGGTCGTCGGCCAGCAGTGGTGGTGGGAGTTCCAGTACCACCTCGACGGCAACACCGACACGCCGCCCGACATCGTGACCGCCAACGAGCTGGTGATGCCCGTTGGCGTCGACATCCCGTTGCAGGTGCAGTCACGTGACGTGATCCACTCGTTCTGGATTCCCCGGCTCAACGGCAAGCGCGACGCCGTGCCGGGTCGAAGCCATCCGTGGGTGCTCCAGGCCAACGAAACCGGCCGGTTCATGGGCCAGTGCACAGAGTTCTGCGGTCTGTCGCACGCGTACATGCGCATGTTCACCGTGGCCCTCAGCCGGGCCGACTACGACGTGTGGGTAGCCGAGCAGCTGGTCGACGCCGAAATGCTGAGCGAAGGCGACGAGGGCTACGAGGGCCAACAGCTCTTCATCGCCCAGTGCGCCGAGTGCCACATCATCGAGGGTGTCACCGACCGCGACGCCGATCCCTCCAACGGCGTCGACAGCACCGAGCTCTATGTGGGCACCGCCGGCGTCGACGAGCGCTACACCGACTCGCTCACGGCCGGCGCCGCCCCCAACCTCACCCACCTGATGAGTCGAGAGACCTACGCCGGGTCGTTCTTCGACCTCTACGACGAAGACGGCAACGTGAACCGCGCTCAGCTCGAGGCATGGGTACTCAACGCCCCGGCCGAGAAGCCCAACCGAGCCGACAATCTGCAGGGCATGCGGGCGTTCCTCAACCTGACCCCCGACCAGCTCGATCAGATCGTCGACTACCTGGAGACTCTCCAGTGACCTCCACCCATCGTCCCCTCTGCCACCGGAGCGCCTGATGGCCATCATCGAAGACACGCCCCGCGAGCTCACCACCGGCCAACCCGCCGTGGTCGAGCGACCCCTCGGTGTACTCACCCGACCCAAGTCGACCGAGGGCTGGAAGAGCTGGCTCACCACCGTCGACCACAAGCGCATCGGAATCCTCTACGGCGCCGCCGCCATCTTCTTCTTCGTCGTCGGCGGCATCGAAGCGCTCCTGATTCGGCTCCAGCTCGCACGGCCGGGCAGCACGGTGCTCAGCGCCGATCTGTACAACCAGGTCTTCACCATGCACGGCGTCACCATGATCTTCCTGGTGGCGATGCCCCTCGGTGCGGCCTTCGCCAACTACCTCATCCCGCTGCAGATCGGCACCCGCGACGTCGCCTTCCCACGGTTGAACGCCTTCTCGTTCTGGTGCTTCCTCGCCGGAGCGATCTTCATCAACACGTCGTGGTTCCTCGGCGGTGCTCCCGACGGCGGCTGGTTCGCCTACGCGCCCAACACCGGCGTGCTGTTCTCGCCATCACATGGGATGGACTTCTTCGCCATCGGGCTCCAGATCACCGGAATCGCCTCCCTCCTGTCGGCGATCAACCTGATCGTCACGGTGGTGAACCTGCGGGCACCGGGCATGACCTGGTTCCGGATGCCCGTGTTCACGTGGATGATGCTCGTGGTGCAGGTCTTGTTGCTGTTCGCCATCCCGGTGATCACCCTCGCGTTGTTCTTGCTCATGTTCGACCGCCTCTACGGTGCCAACTTCTTCAACGTCGAGGCCGGGGCAGACCCGCTGTTGTGGGAGCACCTGTTCTGGATCTTCGGTCATCCCGAGGTGTACATCCTGATCCTGCCCGCCTTCGGAGCGGTGTCGGAGATCATCCCGGTGTTCAGCCGCAAGCCCATCTTCGGCTACAAGTTCATGATCTTCTCGGGCATCGCCATCGGCTTCATGGGATGGGGCGTGTGGGCCCACCACATGTTCGCCTCGGGTATCGGCCCCATCTCGGTCGCGGCGTTCTCGGTGAGCACCATGTTCATCGCCGTGCCCACGGGCGTGAAGATCCTCAACTGGATGGCCACCATGTGGGGTGGACGATTGCGGTTCACCACACCAATGCTGTTCGCCGTCGGCCTTGTGTCGATGTTCACGATCGGCGGCCTGTCGGGAGTGACCCATTCGGTGGCGCCGGCCGACACGCAGCAGACCGACACGTACTACATCGTCGCTCACTTCCACTACGTGGTGTTCGGCGGGGTGATCCTCGGTCTGTTCGGCGGTATGTACTTCTGGTGGCCCAAGGTCTTCGGGTACGCCTTGGACGATCGCATCGGCAAGTGGAACTTCTGGCTGATGCTCATCGGCTTCAACGTGACCTTCGGCCCGATGCACCTGCTCGGACTCCAGGGGATGAGCCGCCGTATCCAGACCTACTCCTCGGGCCAGGGCTTCGACCTCTGGAACATGGTGGCCACCATCGGATCGTTCATGATCGCGCTGTCGGTCCTCGTCTTCGTCGGCAACATCCTCCAGAGCTACCGGACCCGCGACCGTCGGCCTCCGGTCGGCCCCGACCCGTGGGACGCCAGAAGCCTCGAGTGGGCCACCGCCTCCCCCACCCCGGTGCACAACTTCGACTACGTGCCCGTCGTCGAGAGCCTCGACGACTTCTGGCATCGCAAGTGGGGTGAAGACGAAGACGGAAACATCGTCCGGCTCGCAACCGCCGAGCAGATCGCGCAGACCGGCGAACGCCGTGACGTGCATCTGCCCTCGCCGTCGTATTGGCCGCTGGTGTTGGCCATCGGTCTGCCGATCATCGGCTACGGGCTCATCTTCAACCTCTGGTTGTGCATGGTGGGTGGCGCGATCGTCCTCGGGGCGATCTACGGCTGGATCATGGAGCCCACCGACGATCCCGACACCGCTCACGGCCCGGACGGCCACGACGACGACCACGACGGCGACGGCGACGGCAACGGCGCCACCACCGACGACTCCGAGGTCGAAGAACTGGAGGCCCCTGTTGGCTGATACCGCAGTAGCCCCGATTCCCCGGCCGATGGAGCACGGCGACGAGCATCATCGCTCGACGCCGCTGTCCCACGAGAAGCTGGCCATGTGGGCGTTCCTCGGTTCGGAATGCCTGCTGTTCGGCGGACTCATCTCGACCTACATGCTCTACAAGAACAAGCTGCCCGAAGGCACCGCGATCTCACCGGGTGCGTTGTTCGACATCCCGTTCACCTCGGTCACCACCTTCGTTCTGCTCATGAGCTCGCTCACGATGGTGCTCTCGGTGAGCTCCATTGCCCGGGGTGACCTGCGGCGCAACCGGGTGTGGCTGTTGACCACCGCGTTGCTGGGCGCCGTGTTCATCGGCGGCCAGGTGTACGAGTTCACTGCGTTCTACAACGAGGGTGCCGGATTCACCACGAACCTCTGGACATCGGCGTTCTTCACCCTGACCGGGTTCCATGGCGTGCACGTGAGCATCGGCATCGTGATGCTGATGTCGCTGTTCATCGGCAACCTCACGGGTCGCCTCACCCAGGCATCGGCCGAGAAGGTCGAGATCATCGGCCTGTACTGGCACTTCGTCGACATCGTCTGGATCGTGATCTTCACGATCGTCTACCTGTTCCCGCAGTGATCGAGGACCCACAATGACCACCGCCCCCGACACCGCAACCGACGAGCACACCGGCGAGCACGCCGAGGAGCACGAGCACATCTCCGACTGGGGCTACGTGAAGGTCGCTCTGTTGTTGGCCGCCATCACCGCGCTCGAGGTCTTCACCTACTTCGAGTCGGTGGTCGACTGGGGCAAGGCGCTCATCCCCGCCCTTCTGGTGATGATGGTCGTCAAGTTCGGCATCGTCGTGGCGTACTTCATGCACCTGAAGTTCGACTCGAAGGTGTTCACCCAGATATTCGTCGGTGGACTGTCCTTCGCGCTCGTCATCTATCTCGCCATGATCCTGGCCTTCGGGTTCCATCCGTGGGAGATCTTCCAGGAATGATGCTCGCGGCTGTCTCGTCCGACATCTGGCGCTATCAGCCTCACCCCGAGGTGTGGTTGCTGATCGGCGGGCTGGTGGCTCTCGGGTTCTACGCCACGCGGGTCATCGGGCCGACCGTGGTCACCGACGGCCCGGTCGTGACCCGCCGCCAGAAGCGGTTCTTCGCCGGTGCGGTCGTCCTGCTGTGGCTGGCCAGCGACTGGCCGATGCACGACATCAGCGAGGAGTACCTGTACTGGGTGCACATGGTGCAGCACATGCTGTTCACCCTCGTCATCCCACCCATGTTGCTCCTGGCCATGCCCGAGTGGCTGGCCCGGCTGCTCGTCAGCCGCGACGGGTCCAGCGGCGTGTGGCTCCGGCGCCTCGCCTACCCGGTGGTGGCCGGCCTGGCCTTCAATCTCCTCACCGCGGCCACCCATGCTCCGGCGGTGGTCAACTTCTCGGTCGACAACGGCCCCTTCCACTACCTGGTGCACACCGTCGTGTTCCTGTCGGCCCTTCTCATGTGGGTGCCGGTGGTCGGCCCGTTACCCGAACTGCGCATCAGCCTTCCGGCCCAGGCCCTGTACCTGTTCCTGATGTCGATCGTGCCCACGGTGCCCGGGGCGTGGCTCACCTTCGCCGACAACGCCGTCTACTCCGCCTATGACCACCCGGTGCGGCTCTGGAACATGACCGTCATCGCCGATCAGCAGGCGGCCGGCATGATCATGAAGCTGATCGGTGGCCTCTTCCTGTGGTCGATCATCGCACTGCGGTTCTTCCAGTGGTCGAACAAACCCAACCACGACCGCGTCATGCGCAAGGCGGGCTCGCCAACGCTCACCTACGAACAGGTGGCCAAGGCGTTCGAGGAGTCGCAGCCCGCGACCGAACCCAAGCGCTGACGGCGAGGTCAGGCACCGAACAAGTCGGGTCCGCCTGGGGCGGCGGTCCGCTAGCTTGCCTGGCATGATCGACCCTCGCCTCCTCCGCTCCGATCCCGAGCTGGTAGGTGCCGGCCTGACCCGTCGGGGCGAGCGGTCGAGCACCATCGACGAGCTGGTCACCCTCGAGGCGCAGGGCCGTGCCCTCGAGGGCGAACGCGATGACGTCCGGGCGCAGATCAACGCGCTCTCGAAGCAGATCGGCGAGCTCCATCGAGACGGCCGCAGCGACGAGGCCGGCGAGCTCCAGGCCCAGAGCCGATCCCTCGGCGACGCCGAGAAGGCGATCGACGAGCGGGCGACGACGATCGCCGACGCCCTGCGCCGTCGTCTGCTCGAGCTACCGAACCTCCCGGCGCCCGACGCGCCCGACGGCACCGGCGAGGACGACAACGTCGTCGTGCGTGTCGAGGGATACGACGAGAGTCGCTACGGCGAACACCATCGCGTCCCTCACTGGGAGAGCGCGGTCGAGCTCGGCATCCTCGACCTCGAGCGTGCGGCCAAGATCTCCGGCGCCATGTTCGTGCTCTACCGCGGCCTGGGAGCCCGGTTGCAGCGGGCGCTGGTGCAGTTCGGCCTCGACCGCAACGCCGATGCCTTCGAGGAGGTGCGGCCGCCCACCCTGGTGCGCACCGACACCCTGATGAGCACCGGCCAGCTCCCGAAGTTCGCCGACGATGCGTACCACCTCGAGCGCGACGACCTGTGGGCCATCCCCACCGCCGAGGTGCCCCTCACCAGCCTGTACCGCGACGAGGTGCTGGCCGAGGCCGACCTCCCCGTGCGACTCATGGCCCACACGTCGTGTTTCCGGCGCGAGGCCGGATCGGCGGGGCGGGACACCCGGGGCCTGCTGCGGCTCCACGAGTTCGACAAGGTCGAGATCCTGGCCTGTGCCACGCCCGACCAGGCCCACGACATGCACGCCGAGCTCCTGGCTCGGGCCGAGGGTGCCATCGCCGATCTCGGGCTCCCGTACCGCATTCTCGACCTGTGCACGGGCGACCTCGGTATCTCCTCGGCCCGCACCTTCGACATCGAGGTGTACGCGCCCGGCGCCGACCGGTGGCTGGAGGTCTCGTCGGTGTCGTGGTTCAGCGACTACCAGGCCCGGCGGGCCAACATTCGCTTCCGGCCGACCGAGGGCAAGGGCACCCAGCTGGTGCACACCCTCAACGGGTCGGGTCTGGCGGTGCCGCGTGTGTGGGCGGCGCTGGTCGAGACCTACCGCCGGCCCGACGGCTCCATCGAGATTCCCGAGGTCCTGCATCCGTACATGGGCGGAACCACGGTGATTCCCGGTCCGGCCTGAAGTCGGCGTCAGGCCTGGTCGGCTCGCTCGATCAACCGCAGAGCGAGCCGTTCGTAGGTCTCGACGTCCTGGGCACCGGGCACGGCCAGGGCGCCGGCCATCACCACGGTGGGGACGGCGGTGATCCCGGCTCGTACCGCCTCGTTGTGATCATCGATCACCCGCTGGGCCAGCGACGGGCGCTGCTCGGCGAGCTGGGCGGCGAACTCGCGGGCATCGAGGCCCACGTCGGCCGCCAGGGCGACCTGCACGTCGACGTCGCTGATGGTGCGGTTGTCGGTGAAGTAGGCCGCCAGTAGGGCGTGGTGAAAGGCCCGAGCCGTCTCGGAGCCGTACTGTTCGGCCAGCTTGGCCGCCACCAACGCCGGGAGTGAGTGGCTGGGCGGTTCGCTCGGCGAGGCCCAGACGGTGAACGTCGCCCGGGGCTCCATGTCGGCGGGTCGCAGCCACGAGCGGGTGTAGTCGACGAACTTCTCGCGTGGGCGCTCCTCCAGTGTGGGCCGCAGCATGAAGCTCTTCCACTCGATGGAGATCTTGTCGCCCATGTCGGCCTGCAGCTGATCGAGACGCACGGTCGCGACATAGCACCACGGTCAGAGGAAGTCCGACCAGACGACGAGGGGGAGGGGGCCATCCACCCCACCAGTGTGTCAGCCGGCGATCACCAAGCCGAGCCAGGCCGCCCCGATGCCCAGCACCGAGGTGGTGGCGAGGTAGACGACGCCGCGGCCCACCCGGTGGCGGCGGGCCATCCATGCCGTCTCGTGGCTGAGAGCCGAAAACGTGGTGAACGAGCCGAGGGCACCGGTACCGAAGACGGTGAGCGTGTCGGTGGAAGCACCGGCACCGACGAGCAGGCCCAGCAGGAAGGCGCCGACGACATTCACGGCGAGCGTGCCGATCGGCGCGTCGGAGCGATTGAGAACGTGGCCGGTGAGCACCCGCGCAAGGGTTCCGACGACGGCCACCACCGCGAAACCGATGACGATCATGGCCGATCGAGCGGGATCGAGTCGTGCCGAAGGGCGCGCTCGGCGAGCTGCCACCCCAGGGAGGCCGCGACGAGACCTGCCGCGAGGGACAGAGCCAGCCTCACCAGCCCGGTCGCCGCACTCCCGCCCCGAAGGTCGCCGGCGACCGACACGGCGAGGGTCGAGAAGGTGGTGAGGCTGCCGGAGAAGCCGGCCCCAGCGGCGATCACCAACGGATGGGTCCCGTGCTCGGGATGCAGGGCGAGCGCCGCGATCATCCCCAGGGCCAGACTGCCGACCGTGTTCACGATCAGCACGCCCCAGTCGAGGGCGCCCTGGGGGGCGACGTCGATGACCACCCAGCGCACGGCCGCCCCCAGCACGCCGCCGACGGCGATGTACACGAGGCGGTCGGGCTTCACCCGGGTGACGGTAGTGGCTTGCGCCCGGTGCGACGGACGGAGTTGACTCCGTGGATGGATCTCAATGCGCTGCGCATCCAGTACGAGACGGCCGGAATCGATGTGGGCAGCATCGCCGACGATCCGATCACCCAGTTCGTCTCGTGGCTCGACGACGCCATCGAAGCCGAGCTGCCCGAGCCCAACGCCATGACCATGTCGACCGTCGACGCCGACGGTCCCGATGCTCGGGTGGTGTTGCTGAAGGGCGTCGACCGAGGCGGCTTCTCGTTCTACACCAACTACGAGAGCGTGAAGGGCCTCCAGATCGACGCCGATGCCCGGGCGGCGCTGACGTTCCACTGGCAGCCCCTGCACCGCCAGGTGAGGGTGCGCGGCACCGTTGCCAGGGTCGCCGACGACGAGTCCGATAGGTACTACTCGTCGCGGCCCCGCGCCAGCCAGATCGGGGCGTGGGCGTCGCCGCAGAGTCGCCCCATCGCCGACCGGGCATTGCTCGAGCGGGCCGTCGAGGAGGTACAGCGTCGATTCGGCGAAGAAGAGCCGACGCGCCCGCCGCACTGGGGTGGGTTCCGGGTCACGCCGCTTGCCGTCGAGTTCTGGCAGGGCCAGCCCAGCCGACTCCACGACCGCGTGCAGTACGTCATGGCCGCCGAGGGATGGACTCGAAGAAGACTCGCGCCCTAGTGGGGGTCGTTCACGCCCGCCGGCGTCGGCGACCCTGCATGTTGAACCAGGCGATGGTCGCCACGATCAGCGCCAGGAAGACCTCGAACACGACCGGCCAGCGGCCGGGATCGGAGAACCAGTTGCCGATACGATCGGGCAGATCGGCCAGCGTGCGCACCATGGGCAGCACGACCAGGTCGCCCTGATACACGCTGATCTCGAACACCAGATAGATCGCCGCCAACGTGGCGAAGGCGAGCCAGCGGGCGTTGGTACCGAGCGATCCCCGAATCGCCCACACGACCGCAACGGCGACGATGAGCGCGGCAGCGAGGGCCAGGCGGGTCTCACCGCTGTTGAGTACCCATGTCTGCACCCGGTTCTGCAGCTCGAGGGACCGGTCGACGACCCAGTTCGAGCTGGTGGGATCGTCGAGCACCTGGATCTCCCACCAGCCGTACAGGGTGAGGAACACGCCGGCGATGACCAACAGCACGCCGGAGACCTTGTTGACATAGGGAAGAACGCGCCGGAGGTTGGCGGCGATCGAGTTGCGACCCAGCGCCATGCCCAGGGTGAGCACCATGATCACCAGGCTCATGCCGAGCGCGTAGGCGATGAACACGGAGATGCCGTCGATGGCGCCATCGCTGGTGAACGAGCCGATGACGGTGCCGAAGAAGATGGGAGCGGTGCAGCTCAGCGACACCACTGCGTAGGAAACGCCGAACATGAAGATCGACGGCAGCTCCCGGCTCCCGGTACCCCGGTTCATCTTCGGCAGGGAGATCTTCGGTTCGAAACCGAGGAACATCGCAATGCCGAGCGGGACCATCAGCACGCCGAAGGTGACGGTGGCGTACGGGATCCTGCGCTCGATGGTTCCGGCGTCGATCACGGTCTGGGTGAGGACCCCGATGAGGCCGAAGAACAGGACGAATCCCGCGGTGAGGGTGAGACCGACGACGATCGCCCGCACGATGGTGCGACTCGAGTCGACGTCCTCACGGTCGCCCTCGAGGCCGAGGAAGTACGACAGGTAGGCAGGCAGCATGGCGAAGCCGCACGGGTTCACGGCGGCAACCAGGCCGGCGCCGAGGGCGAAGGTGGCGAGATCCCAGTCGATCACGGGCTGTCGTCCCCGGTCGTCGGGAGGAGCTCGGTACGTATGCGCTCGTCGAGGTCCTCGGCGCTGATGGTGCCGGCCTGCACCGACAACAACGTCCCATCGGCGGCGATGAACGCCGTGCTCGGCATGACTCCGAGATCGGCGATCTCGCGGTGGATGGCACCATTCGGGTCGAGGCCGACGGGGAAGGTGACGCCGGTCTCGACGAGGAGCGCCTCGGTGTCCTCGACGCGGTCGCTGACGCTCAGCCCGATCACGTTCACCTCACCGGCGAAAGTCTGCGAGGCGGCCTGGATGTCGGGCAGCTCCCGAATGCAGGGCCCGCACCACGATGCGAAGAAATTGACCACGGTGGGAAGACCCCGGTACGCGGCGAACGTGGTCGAGCCACCGTCGAGCAGTTCGAAGGACACCTCGGGGGGCGGGTCACCGGCGGGGACGCCGGAGTCGTCGGCCAGCACCGCGTTGAGCACGAGGAACCCGCTGAGGAGCGCCAGGAACCCGCCGACGAGCCATGGCACCGGTGACCGGCGAACCGGCTCGTCGGGGACGTCGTCGTCAGAGGCGTCGATGTCGGGATCCATGGGGTTCTCAGACGGTAGCGGGGGGCCGGACGCAAAGGGAACGCTGCGGCGAGCTGGATTGTTCCGGATCGATCCGCCCCACGGCTCAGGACGGACCGGGGCTCGAGCCTGGCGAGGGGGGGTCTCGCCGGTCGTCACCCCGGTCCGTCGGATCGTGAGCTCTACGGGTGCCGCCTCAAGCAGTGCGGAGCAGCGCCTGGAGGTGCTCCGGAACCGGCACGACCGGGAGGTGATCCTCGGGCCGAGGCACCTTGGGCGGCCGGCCCCGTCGACGCTTGTGCATGAGCACCTTGCCGTTCAGGAACAGCTGCCCGCCCCAGACGCCGTAGGGCTCCTCGCGCTCGATGGCCCCGGCGAGGCACTCGGCCATCACCGGGCATTCCGCACAGATCGACTTGGCCCGCGCGATGTCGTGGAGCTCCTCGGAGAAGAACACGTCGGCGAGGGGCTCGGCGGAGTTCGCACAACGAGCGAGGGCCTGCCACTCGTCGCTGCGGATGAGGATGTGCTCGAGTCCGAGCATTTCGGGTCCTGCTTTCGTGGGTGCGCTGGTCGGGGACGAGGTCGGAAAAAGCGGAAAGGCCGCCGGATGGAATCCGACGGCCTCAGGAGGAGGGTTGACTTCGACGGCACCCCTAAGTGGGTGGTGAAGCCTCCTTCGGCCGCTGGTGATGGGGCTTGGGGGTTCCCGTCACCATCGGATTGGTGGCACCGAAGAACACGGTGGTCCACCCGCAGAGCCCGTAGGCGCGCGCGGTGGGTGAGGTGGCGACAGGGAAGATGGTCGTGGTGATCAGCATGGTCGGTCGCCTCCTCTCGGCGTCGTGGAGATTCCAAGACTGACGACGTCGGCGGAGGCTGTCAAGCGAATTACCGCACCGAAGTTCAGCCGGACCGCGGCGCGAAGGTGGCCGGACCGTCGGATTCGACGCGATCGATCTCACCCAACTCGACGAGGTGCACCAGGTGGGCGAAGGTCTCGCTCTCGGCCATGACCCCCCAGGAGCGCTTGCGAAACAGCAGCTTCATGTGCGCGACGACGTCGGCGGTGCCGAGGCGACCGACCGACGTCCGGATGTGATCGAGTCGTTCTCGATGGTGTTCGACGATGGCGTCGGCCCGACCGGTCAGGTCGGTGAACGGGTCGCCATGGGCGGGGAGGGCCACCTGCACGTCGTCGATGGCGGCCACCTTTCGCAGCGAGGCGATGAAGTCGGCGAGCGCATCCGTGTCGGGTCGCCAGCCGCCGATGTGGGGCGTGATGGTGGGCAACACGTGGTCTCCCGTGAGCAAAACGCCGTGGGTCGGGTCGTAGAGACAGAGATGGTCATGGGTGTGACCGGGGGTGTGCATGGCGAACCAGTCGCGACCTGCGAGGCCCATCGGTTGCTCGTCGGCGATCGCGAGGTCGGGACGCAGCGTCGGAAAGCGCTGGTTGGGGCGGCGCTCCTCGAGCATCAGCCGGGTGAGCTCCGGAGCGGCTTCGGCGCGAACCGTGCCCCACGGTGTGAGTCCTCGGAAGTGGTCGAGGAAGGCTTCGGCCGTCTCGGCATCGTTGAGCTCGAGCGCTCCGGAGTCCTCGTGTTCGCGGAGCTCGTCGCTTTCCCAGAACAGGCGAAACGACTCGTGGGTGACCACTCGAGCGCCCGTGTCGGCCGCAAGCCGGATCGCCCCGCCGAAGTGATCGGGGTGCGAGTGGGTGATGATCACGGTGTGCACCCGCGCGAGGGGGATTCCGCCGCGACCGAGGCGATCGAGCAGATGGCCCCACGCCGTGGTGCCAGGCAGACCGGGGTCGACCAGGGCAAAGCCGTCGCCGTCCTCGATGGCGTAGCAGTTGACATGACCGAGGCCCGGCATGTCGACGGGCAATTGGAGCCGGAGCACGCCCGGTGCGACCTCGGTGATCTCGTGATCGGCCCGACGCTGCTCCTGGCGCGGCGGCCGAGCCGTCGCGGTCATTCGGACGATTCGCGGGCGGTTCCGTCGGAGTCGAGGACGAAGAACGTGTCGCGGTAGTGCTTGAGCTCTTCGAGGCTCTCCCGGATGTCGTCGAGCGCCCGATGGCCGAGCACCTTGTCCGGGCGCACGTCGAGCACCTTCGGTGCCCACCGCCGGGCGAGCTCCTTGACGGTGGAGACGTCGACGGACCGGTAGTGGAGGAAGTCCTCGATCTCGGGTAGGTAGGCGGCCAGAAACCGGCGATCGGTGCCGATGGAGTTCCCACAGAGCGGAACGGTCTGTGGCTCGGGGATGTGCTCCTTCAGGAACGCCAGTGTCGCCGCCCCGGCTTCCTCGAGGCTGATGGTCGAAGCCGTGATCTGGGGCAGGAGGCCGCTGCTCGTGTGCATCGAACGCACGAAGTCGTCCATCGTGGCCAGCGCCTCGGGCGGCTGGTGGATGACCAGGTCGGGGCCCTCGGCCACGAGCTCGAGGTCGTCGTCGGTGATGAGCGTGGCGATCTCCACTATGACGTGGCGGGTTGCGTCGAGTCCGGTCATCTCGAGATCCATCCAGGCCAACACGGGCAGGAGGGTAGCCTGCCTCTCCATGCTCTCGATTCCAATCACGCGACTGCATCCCGACCTTCCGGTGCCGGACTACGCCCGAGTCGGTGATGCCGGCGCTGATCTCGTCGCCGCCGAGGACGCGATGCTGGCCCCGGGCGGGGGCCGGGCACTGGTGGGCACGGGCATCGCGCTGGCCATCCCTCTCGGGTTCGCCGGATTCGTGCAGCCCCGCAGTGGTCTGGCCGCTCGCCACGGGGTCACCTGCCTGAACACGCCCGGTCTCATCGACGCCGGCTATCG
Organism: uncultured Acidimicrobiales bacterium; assembly: GCA_963787285.1. GTDB lineage: Bacteria > Actinomycetota > Acidimicrobiia > Acidimicrobiales > JAHEJN01 > JAHEJN01. Next base: position 230,844 of record CAWBCM010000001.1, read on the forward strand.
CGGGGAGCTGAAGGTGCTGTTGGTCAACACCGACCCTGTCGAGGCGTTCGAGGTGCGGCGCGGTGAGCGCATCGCGCAGTTGGTGATACAGAAGATCGAGCACGTCGACTTCGTGGCGGTCGACGAGCTCCCGGATTCAGAGCGGGGCGCAGGCGGATTCGGATCGACGGGGCGTTGAGCCGAGGTCAGCCGTGAGGGGTCGCGTGGCGCTTGAGCACTCGCACCGACCGCTCGTCGGCGTTCACCGTGATGTCATCGGCCAGGCCGACGGTGATCTCCCGGAACCGCGTGATGCGGTTGTCGGGCAACGGTCCGGGTTCCTCGTCGAGGCGGCTCACCAACTCCACGTCGACCACGGCGGGCCCCAGCCGGTACTCGATCTCGATGCGGCCCGGTCGGGGCGAGGGGCCGAGCAGCATGATCACGGCTTCGTCGATGGCCATGCGCAGGTCGTCGATCTCGCCGAGAGTGAATCCACGGCGGTGGGCGAGATGGGCGGCACCCACCCGGGCGACGCGGCCGTATTCGGGCCGGCCGGGTATCGCGAGGGAGATATCGGCCGATCCGGGCGCCGCTGCCATACACAGAGGATGCCACGTCCGTGCCGCGAGGCCGGCTATCGGCCGCGACCGAGATGACGATCCTCCTCGATGAGCCACGGTGGCAGTGGCACGGCACGACCTGGTCGCACCTCGTGAGCGACGACAGCCTCGGCGAGCTCCATGAGTTCGCCCGGGCCGTACGCGTGCGGTACCTGTCGTATCAGGGCGATCACTACGACCTCCCGGTGGCACTCTTCGACGCTGCGCTGGACGCCGGAGCCGAGCTCGTCGACTCCCGCGAGCTGGTACGACGGCTGCGAGCGGCGGGACTGCGTCGTCGGGCCGGAAAGGCAGCAACGGCGTGGCGCGTGGTCGTCGAGGGCGACGCGGGGGCGGTGGCCGATCACCTCGAGCCCGCGGGGGCCCAGCTCCTGCGGTCGGTCGCCGACCGCCACGGTCCGATCGAACGGGCCACGCTGTTGCAGCGCGTCGAGGAGCAGGTCGGGCTCCTGGCTCTCGCCGATCACGAGTGGCGCATCGACCGCGGAATCGAGGTCGTCGACGATGATCGGGCCATCGTCGAATCACACGATCCTCGGGGCCACACCCTCGAGGTCATCTGGCGTTCAGGGGCAGGCCGGGAACTCGACCATCGGTAGCCGTCCGGCCCGATACGAGCCGACGACGCCGTCGGTGATGGTGAAGAAGATCCGGAAGTTCGCGTCGCCCTCGTCGGTGGGCACGAAGGCCAACGTGGTCGGATCGGATTCGTCGAGGAGGTCGCCGAAGAGCTCCCGTAGCTCGTCGGGCGTGGAGCCGACTCCCGCGCCGGAGCGGGTGGTGATGAGCTCGGTGGTCACGTCGACCCGCTCGACGCTGCCGTTCCACATCATGAACGACACGCCGACGGGCCCGTTCACGGGATCGGCGAACCAACACTGGGACGTCACCGATCCGTCGGTGGTCCAGGCCGTGGCCGCCGCCGTGGCGGCGGCGTCCGCCGTCATCCCGAAGAACACCTCGTCGAGGCCGACGGTGGAGACCTTCGACGCCTCGGTGAAGGCCGGCTTGCTCAGGTCGATCTCGGCGTCGGGTGCGCCCGACGAGGCCGGGTCGTCGGTACCGGGCCGATCGCCGGTGGCTTCGATGTCGCCTTCGGTAGCGGCGACATCGGCGGTGGGCTCGGTGGCGGCGGTTTCTTCGGCGGATTCTGCGGGGGTCGGTTGTACCGGGAACGGCGTGGGGGTCGCCTCGTCGAGCGCTTCGAGGGTGGCGCCGTCGTCTCCACCGCCCGAGCAGGCGCTCACCACGAACGCGAGAACAGCGACGACGAGAACGAGTTTCCTGATGGGCGTGACGACCAACACCGTACGTGACCTCCTGGGGCGAACTCGCCCAGTGAACCACAGCGTGCGCAGGATTCCCGGTCATGCGGGCGAGCAGCACGGGGGTCGTGGTGGTGCTCGCACTCGGTGCCCCTGGTGGGATTCGAACCCACGATCTTCGGATTAAAAGTCCGCTGCCGTGACCAACTTGGCTACAGGGGCGGCTCGATTATGCCGGAGAACCGGGCGGGTAGCCTCGGGTTCGATGAGAGTTGCCGTAGTGCTCGCCGGTGGATCCGGCCAACGAAGCGGGATCGACGCCAACAAGGTGCTGGTCGAGCTGGGCGGGGTGGCGATGCTGCGTCGCTCCGTCGATGCCATGGTGGCCGGTGGGGCTCACGCCGTGGTCGTCGTGATCCGGCCCGAGGACCACGACCGGGTCTCGGGCGTTCTCGGCGGTGCCGCGCACGTCGTCGTGGAGGGTGGAACCACCCGTCAGCAGAGCGAAGCGGCCGGGATCCTCGCAGCGGAGGCGCTCGGGGCGGCGACCGCGAGCGACGTGATCGCCGTACACGACGCAGCTCGCCCCCTGGTCTCGCCCGAGCTGGTGGCCGAGGTCTTCGAGGCGGCTCGGCACGGTGCGGCCTACCCGGCTGTCGAGCGTCACGATCTGTGGCACGCCGACCCCGGCGGCTGCCCACGTGAACCGGCCAAGGGGCCGATGCTGGCGGCCCAGACGCCGCAAGGGGTACGGGCCGACCTGCTGATCGCCGCGGTGCGGGCTGCGGGCGAGGCTGCCGCCGACGCCACCGACACCGTCGACGTGGTGTGCCGGTTCACGCCGGCGCCGCCCCGCGTCACTGTCGTCAAGGGTGAGGCAACCAACCTGAAGGTCACCTGGCCCGGCGATCTCGCGACCGCCGAACGGTTGCTGGCCGGCGATGAGCCATCCGCACGAGCGGCGCAGGTAGAGTCCACCGTCGTGCAGGATGGCAACGCGCTCGAGACCGGCACGGTCGCCGACGACCCGGCGGTCACCGACGACTACAGCGCACTGAGCCAGGTCGAGCGCCAGGTCGCCGACTCGCAGATCGCGCTCGACTGTCTGGCCGTCGAAGGCACCGCGATCTGCGCCACGTGCCACGCGGCCGAGGTCGATGGCACGCTTGCCGATCGGCCGGCGCTGGCTCGCTGCGTGGCGGCCAAACGGGCCTGAAGACGGCGCCGACTCAGAGCTGGTCGGGCTGGGTGGCTTCGACCTTGGCCGTGTCGATCAGCAGCACCCGTTCCCCGGCGACGATTCCGGACGGCGACAGATCGATCCATCGACCACCGAGATTCGGTATGCGTTCGAACGGGACACCGGCCAGGCCCTCGATGGCATAGATGACCCCGGCATGGACGACGACGAGCGCCTCGCCGTCGCCGGTGATTGCCGCGATCCGTGCGAGGGCTCCGACGGCGCGGGCGCTCACCGACTCGTCGTCCTCGTATCCGTCGGGCCGACGCCCATCGTCGAGGAACCCGGGGTAGGCCTGCTCGATCTCGGGTTTGGTGAGTCCTTCCCACGCGCCGGCGTGGCGCTCTCGAAGGTCGGGATCGACCAGAACCGGGCCGACGCCGTTCCCTTCGGCGAGGATCTCCGCGGTGTGGCGGGCCCGTTCGAGATCGGACGCCGCCACGATGTCGAAGCTACCGACGGCCTCGGCGGCCACCATCGCCTGACGGCGACCGAGCGCACTGAGCGGCGGGTCGGCCTGCCCTTGCCATCGACCGCTCGCGTTCCACTCGGACTGACCGTGGCGGACCAACAGGAGGCGACTCACGGTGCCACACCGTACCGGCGGAGCTCTAGGGTGGCGCTATGGCTCGCCTTCGCTTGTTCGCCGCCATCCGTGAGGCGGCGGGAACCACCGTCGCCGAGGTTCCGGGCGCCACGGTGGGCGAGGTGATCGATGCCGCTGTCGAGCGGTTCGGCCCGGCCTTCGCCGATCATCTTGGTGTGTGCAAGGTCTGGGTCAACGGCGAGCCCGCCGACGACGCCCACCCCGTGGTCGACGCCGACGAGGTGGCGCTGCTGCCGCCCGTGTCGGGAGGTTGAGGGTCTCGCCCGGTACGATCGACCAGATGCCCGTCGACTTCGATCGTCTCACTGCTCCCGACTACCTGGCGGGTCTCACCGAGCGGCCCCTCGAAGCCGTCCGCGCCATGCGCACCGAGTGCCAGATCGTCGAGAACGCGCTCTCGCTGGTCCGTCGGGTGCTGCACGGTCGGCTCGACATCGTCGGTGCCGAGATCGCCCGCCGCAACGAGGGCCGTGATCCCTCCACGCTCGCCGAGCTGGTCGAGTCGCTTCCGGGCCTGCTCGCCGATCCGCCGCGCCATGAGGGCAATCCCCGCCCGCCGCAGGCCATCGATGTGTCCGACGTCGCCGACCAGCTGCTCGACGAGCTCGGTCCGGTGGTCACCGCAACCCAGCTCGGCGATCTCGTCGGACTCGACGATGCGGCCATCGCCCGACGGGTCGAGACACTCGAGATCTACGAACAGACGGTTTCGCATCGACGCCGGGCGATGCACACGATCATCGACGCCTTGCAGGCCGAGATAACCCGGCGCTACCGGACCGGTGAGGCGACGGTCGACTCGCTGCTCGGGTGACCCGCCCACCCGATCGGCCCCACCCGCAGATGTGAGTTCGGAGTGGGCCAACTAGCGTGGTCCGGGTGAGCGAGGCCCCCCGATGGACCGATGTCGGCACTTTCATCCGAGAGCAGCGACGGACCGCCGAACTGTCGTTGCGTCGGCTGTCGGAGATGGCCGGGGTGTCGAACCCCTATCTGAGCCAGATCGAGCGAGGCCTTCGCAAGCCCTCGGCCGACATCTTGAACCAGATCGCCAAGGCCCTCCAGATCTCGTCGGAGACGCTCTATGTCCGGGCGGGCATCCTCGACGAGCGTGAGACCGACGCCACCGGGGTCATCGAGGCCGTGATGGCCGATCCGATCATGAACGACGAGCAGAAGCGCAGTCTGCTGCGGATCTACGAGTCTTTCGTTGCCGAGACCGAGCGAGACGGCTGACATGTCGACGGCCGGTCACATCGCGATGCTGTCGCTCCACACGTCGCCCCTGGCCCAGCCCGGGTCCGGCGACAGCGGCGGCATGAACGTCTACGTACGAGAGCTCGTGGCCGGCTTGGCCCACACCGGTCTCGACTGCTCGGTGTACGTGCGTCGATGGGCCGCCGACCTGCCCGACGAGGTGGCGATCGAGCCGGGCGTCCGGGTGGTCCACGTCGATGCCGGCCACCCGAGTCTGCAGAAGGACGAGCTGTACGCCGTCGTCGACACCTTCGCCGACGGCGTTCGCGCCGACCTGGTCGATCGACCGGCTCAGGTCATTCACGCCAACTACTGGCTGTCGGCGGTGGCCGGTCACCGTCTGAAGCACGAGCTCGAGATACCGCTGGTGTCCACGTTCCACACGCTCGCTCGGGTGAAGGCCGAGACGGGTGACCACGAACCCGAGCGGCGGGTCCAGGCCGAGAGCGAGGCGGTGCGCTGCTCCGACGTGATCACGGCGTCGTGCGTTCCCGAGCAGCACCAGCTCGAGCGGCTCTACGACGCACCCAGTGATCGCATCGAACTGGTCACCCCCGGCGTGGAACACGCGCTCTTCTCACCGGGCAATCAGGCCGGCGCTCGCCGAGCCCTCGGATTGGATGCCGGCCCGGTCGTGTTGTTCGTCGGCCGTCTGCAACCCTTGAAGGGGGTCGATGTCGCCGTCGAGGCCTTCGCTGCGCTCGAGAACCCAACCGCTCGCCTGGTGATCGTCGGAGGTGCCTCCGGCGCCGAAGGTGATGCCGAGGTGGCCCGCATACTGTCGTTGATCGACCGGCTCGGCATCGGCGATCGGGTCGAGTTCCACCCACCCCAGCCCCATCATCGCCTGGGCACCTACTACCGCGCCGCCGACGTGTGTGTGGTTCCGAGTCGCAGCGAGTCCTTCGGCCTCGTGGCCCTCGAAGCGGCCGCGTGCGGCTTGCCCGTCGTGGCCGCGGCCGTCGGGGGCCTGCGCACCCTTGTCGACCACGGCCGCACCGGCTTCCTGGTGGCCCGCCGCGACCCGACGCTGTTCGCGGCCTACCTGGCGGAGATCCTCGACAATCCGATCGTGGCCGCGCAGATGGCATTCAACGCCGCCGAGCGGGCCCGGCAGTACACGTGGGCGTCGACGGCCGGTCAGCTCGGCGAGATCTACCACCGCCTGGCCGATCGCGTACCGGTCGACTGTGTCTGATCTCCGGGCCCGGTGACCGCGCCGCCGCCACCATCGACCCGCGTCGATGTCGAGGACCGCCTCGATTCCTGGTTGACGCGGTCAGCTCGCCGAGAACCCCGCAATGGTCGGTATCGAGCGGGGCGAACCCGACGAACACCTCTGGATCGCCCGACTCGCCGGCGAGGCCAAAGAGCGGTTCGCCGTGCGATTCGTCGTGGGACAGCGCACCATGCGGGCCGAGACCTACGTGATTCCCCTCCCCGTGCACAATCGCGAGGAAACCTTCGATTTCCTCTTGCGAACCAATCACGACCTGTACGGGATCGGGTTCGAGATCGGTCCCGAAGCGGGCATCTACCTCGCCGGCCAGCTCGACCTTCGTGCCGTCGACGACGAAGCGCTCGATCGGCTCCTCGGCACGCTCTTCGCGGCAACGGAACGGGCCTTTCCTCGTCTCCTGCGCTGGTTCACCGCTGCGTCCTCATGATGTTTCAATAAATTTGATTGCTTTTGGTTCCGAACCCGCCTACCGTCGGGCTGGTCGTGGGGCGACGGCCGACGGTTCGTTCGGGGAAGTGCGAATCTCGATCCGGCCGCCTCACGACACCGTCGCCGCCGTCGGGTCGAGCTCGATCCGTGGGGCACGGACGGGTGGACGCGATTGCCGTGGAGAACATTGCGATCGTGTTACGCTGCCGGCCGGATGAGTAGGGATCGGCGACCCGGGTCGCGTCATCGTGGTCTTGCCCTCGCGCTGGTCTTCGCCGTTGCCTCGGCCGTCGGGCCCGCCGCGGTGGCCCAGACCGGCGACATCGAGCAGGCCCGCGCCGAGCGTGAACAGATTCGCCGCGAGCAGGCCGCCGTCGCCGCCGAGCTCGACCCGCTGCTCGCCCGCGATGCCGAGCTCGAACAAGCCGTCGCCGATCTCGATGCTCTCCGCGTCCTGCAAGAGGCCAAGCTCGACACCACCCGCCAGGCCATCACCGTCGCCGAGCAGGCGTTGGCCGAGGCCAACGTGCGCATCGCCGACAAACAGCTCGAGATCGTCGCCCTCCGCGATCTGGCCCGGGCCCAGGCCGTCCAGGCCTACGTACGGCCCAACGGCGACGTGGTCGAACAGGTGCTTCAGGCCGACGATCTCACCACCGCCGCCCGTCGCCGCGCACTCCTGCGGAGCGTGAGCACCCGCCAGGCCGACGTGGTGGATCAGCTCCGGGCCGCCGAGGACGACCTCGAAGTTGCCCGCAACGACGTGGCCAACGCCCTGGCCGAGATCGAGGTTCGCAAGGCCGACGAGGAGAGCCAGCTGGCCGAGCTCCAGCTGACTCGGGGACAGCTCGAGGAGTTGCGCGTCGCGCTGGCCGAACGCATCGCCGACTTCCAAACCGAGATCGACGGTCTCAACGAGGACGAAGCGGTCCTCACCGCCACGCTCACGTCGCTCATCGCCGAGGAGGACGCCCGCCGCCGGGCCGAGGAGGACGCCCGCCGCCGCATCGAGCTCGAACGTCTTCTCGCCGAGCAGACCCAGGCGCCCGATCCTCAGCAGTCCACCCCCGGCGCCGATCCGGCGCCGACACCGGTGATCCCTCCCCCCACCCAGGAGCCCCCCGCCAGCGCCTCCGGGCTGATCTGGCCCACCAGCGGTGTCGTCACGTCGCCCTTCGGTCCCCGCTGGGGCCGTCTCCACCGCGGCATCGACATCAACGCCCCGACGGGTAGCCCGATCGTGGCGGCCAAGGGAGGTGTGGTCGTCTTCGCCGGCGAGAACGGCGGCTTCGGTCTGAACGTCATCATCGACCACGGCGGCGGGTTCGCCACCGTGTACGCCCATCTGTCGCAACTCTCGGTGAGCGAGGGTCAGTCGGTTTCCCAGGGTGTGGGCGTGGGCCTCTCGGGTTGCACCGGGAGCTGTACCGGAGCGCACCTGCACTTCGAGACACGCGTCAACGGCGAGGCGCAGGACCCCATGCTCTTCCTGCCGTGACCGACGCCCTGCGCCTCCAGTTCCTCGGCGGCGGCAAGATGGCGGAGGCGTTGATCGGGGGGCTGTTGTCGGCTCGATGGGCCGCGGCGAACGAGCTGGCCGTTGTCGAGCGGTACCCCGATCGACGCGAGTACCTGCGCACGGCCGTGCCCGGGCTGGTCGTGTCCGATGGGCCGGTGGCGCACACGCCCACCCTTGTCGCCGTGAAGCCACAGGACATCCACGAAGCGTTGAGGTCACTGCACGGCTTGGCCCCTGGCCGGGTGCTCTCGATCGCGGCCGGCATCACGACTGGCACCCTCGAGGCCGCGCTCGACGCGGGAACGGTGGTCGTCCGCTGCATGCCCAACACTCCTGCGCTGGTGGGAAAGGGAGCGTCGGCCATCGCCGCGGGTTCGTTGGCCGACGAGGGTGATCTCGACTGGGCGGCGTCGATTCTCGAGGCCGTCGGAATCGTCGAGCGCGTCGACGAACCGACCATCGACGCCGTCACGGGTCTCTCGGGTTCCGGGCCGGCCTACGTGTTCCTCCTGGCCGAGCTGCTGGCCGACGCGGGGGTGGCGGTCGGCCTCGAGCGTGATGTCGCGATCCGGTTGGCCAACCAGACCGTGATCGGCGCGGCTCGCCTGCTCGACGAGAGTGACCAGGACGCGGCGACGCTGCGCACGAATGTGACCTCCCCTGGTGGGACCACCGCAGCAGGGCTGGCGTCGTTCGCGGCCGACGATCTGGCCGCAGTCGTCGGGCGGGCCGTCCGGGCCGCCGCTGACCGATCGCGAGAGCTCGGCGCCGGTTGAGGCCTTCGCCACGGTGGGAGGCGCCGGTGGGGGGAACACCCCACCATGAACTCCGTCCACATTGTGCCCATCTGCCCCAATGACCTAACGTGTGATCCTCGCGTGGAGTAGGGGTGTTTGGGATGATTCAGTCCGATGGACGGACGCGGTTCATGACGGTGGCCGAGGTCGCCCAATTGATGCGCGTCTCGACCATGACCGTCTATCGCTTGATCAAGGCCGGTGAGCTGCCATCGGTTCGCGTCGGCAAGTCGTATCGCATCCGCGAGGACGACCTCGATCGCTATCTGGCGACTCGTTACACCGAAGCGGGCTGACCGCTCGGCTCGATTCGCCGGGCACACTCGGTTCTGTTGACACACGACACGATCACCTTCCTCTCCGACTACGGCCACGCCGACGAGTTCGTCGGCGTCGTCCACTCGGTACTGCGCTCGCTGGCGCCCGACGTGACGGTCATCGACCTCACGCACGAAATCGCCCCGTTCGACGTCCGGGGTGCCGGCTTGCTCCTGGCCCGCAGCGTTCCGTACCTGAACCCGGGTGTGGTGCTGGCCGTGGTCGATCCCGGAGTCGGTACCGATCGTCGGGCCGTGGCCGTCGAGGTGGGCGGGGGTGCATCGGTTCTCGTGGGCCCCGACAACGGTCTGCTCGCTCCGGCGGTGGCCATGGTCGGGGGCGCCGACCGGGCGGTCGAGTTGGCCAATCCCGAGCTCCGACTCGACGCGATGGGCAGCACGTTCGACGGTCGTGACGTTTTCGCCCCGGCCGCCGCCCACCTGGCCAACGGGGTCCCTCTCGACGACCTCGGACCTCTCATCGATCCCGCGTCGTTGCTCCCGGGCACGCTTCCCGTGTCACACGCCGACGGCGACGACCTGGTGGCGGAGGTGCTGTGGGTCGACCGCTTCGGGAACGCCCAGCTCAACGTCGATCTCGACGACATCTCCCATCTCGGTGCCGTCGGTCTCGGTGACCGCGTCGGTATTCGTGTCGGCCAACAGCGACGCACCACGGCTCTGGTCGCCAACTTCGATGCGGTGGGAAGTGGCGATTTCGGCCTCATCGTCGACTCGGCCGGTCTGCTGGCCATCGTCGCCGCGCGGGTGTCGGCGGCCGAGGCACTCGCCCTCGGCCCCGGGACCGAGGTCATCCTGTCCGAGGTCGGCCGGCCCGCGGGAGTGACCACCAGTGTGGAGTTCGGCCGTCGGGCCGGGAACGGAGACGATCGGTGAGACCGGGTACCACCCTCGCCCTGGCGATCCTGTTGCTCATCATCCTGGGGGCCGCCGTTCTCCAGATCTTCGTGTTGTCACGCTGAGACGCGCCGTGGTCCCGATCGTCCGGCGCACTACCTTGTCGCAGGTGCTCCCGCCCCGATTCCGTCGACTGGCCTGTGTGCTCGTCGCCGTCTTCGTGCTCGGGGCCTGCGATGTCGACATCGCCGTCGACGTCGACGTGGCCACCAACGGCTCCGGCGTCGTCGAAGTCCGAGTGGTGCTCGACGAGGAGGCCGCCCAACGCATTCCCGATCTGACGAGTCAGCTGCGTCTCGACGACCTGATGGCCGCCGACTGGCAGATCGTCGGTCCCGACGAGACGAGCGACGACGGCATCGAGGTCACCGCCCGCAAGACCTTCGACGGCCCGGAGCAGCTCCAGGCGGTGCTCGACGACATCACCGGCCCCGAAGGCGCCCTCCAGGGTTTCACGTTGTCACGGACCACCGAGTTCGCCCAGGTCGACCTCGATCTCTCGGGCACGGTCGACCTCAGCCGGGGCCTGGCGCTGTTCTCCGACGCCGAGCTGGTCGAGGCCCTGGACGGCCGCCCGCTCGGCATCGATCTCGATGCGCTCGAAGCCGAGATCGGCCCGCTTCCCGATGCCGTCGACTTCACCTTCACGGTGCGGCTCCCCGGCACCACCGAGGACTCCGCCGAGGGTGCCGAGGTGTCGGTTTCGCCGGCACTGGGCGACCCACCGGTGCCCGTTTCGCTGTCGACCACCGACGAGGATGCGATGGCGAAGATCCTCCGCCTGGTGGGCTTTGCCGCGGCGGCGCTGGCCGCGGTCGCCATGCTGATCAACCTCGTCATCTGGAGCGTCGAGTGGCGCCGACGGCGCCAGGTGCCCGACATCTTGACTCCCGAACCCGTCCGTCCGGTGCCGGCGCCGATGGCCCTGGCCACGACCGGATCGGTCACTGCGACGGCATCGCCGAGAGGCGCCGCCGGCTACGGCCGCAGCGGGCCCCGTCTCGCCCTGGTGGTGGTCGATTCCTACGGCGTGCTCTACGAGCCGTTGCTCGGCCCACTCGTGACCTTCGTGAAGGCGCGCGGCTCGACGCTCGACCGAGCCCAGATCACCGCCTTGTACCAGGAGGCGTGCGAAGGTCGGCGCAGCACGGCCGAGCTGTGGTCCGATGCGGGTGTGCCCGGCGATCCGGCCGAGCTCGACGTGGCGTTCCTCTCCACGGTGCGCATGCGTTCGGGCGCGCGTGACTTCGTGCGGGAGCTGCGCCGGCGGGGCATGCAGGTGGCGGCGATCGGCAACACGGTGTCGCCGTGGAGCAATGCACTCCGAGCTCGCGACAAGCTGGCCGACGTCGAACCGTGGGTGGCCAGCAGCGATGCCGGAGTGACCAGCCCTCACCCTGGGTTGTACGAAGCTCTCCGACGGGCCACGGGTGTGCCCTTCGAGGACTGGTTGATCATCCACGACGACCTGGAGTCGCTCGACGCGGCCAAGACCCTCGGCATGTCGACGGTGTGGTTCACCCGCGAGCTCCCGCCGGCCAATCAGCGGCCCCCGCACGCGTTGGTGGCCGGATTCGCCGACTTCTTCAAGCGGCGCTGACGCTCACTGTCTCACCCTCGGTTTAGGGTCGGGTGATGGCTCGAGCCAAGGTGGTCCACCGATGTCGCACGTGTGGCGCGCAGTCGGCGTCGTGGCTCGGTCGCTGCCCCGGATGCGACGAGTGGAACACCCTCGAGCTGGTCGAGTCTTCGAGTCCCTTGCGGTCGGTGTCCGTCGTCGTCCCGCGGGCGCTACCGATCGGTGCCGTCGAATCCCCCTCCACCGTCGCGGTGCCCACCGGCGTTCCCGAGATCGATCGCGCCCTCGGAGGTGGCCTCCATCGCGGCTCGGTCACCCTGCTCGGTGGCCCCCCCGGCATCGGCAAGAGCACCCTGCTCCTGCAGCTCGCCGCCCAGGTCGCCGAGCACCGGGGAACCGTGCTGTACGTCTCGGCCGAGGAGTCGCCGTCTCAGGTGCGGCACCGGGCCGAGCGCCTCGGCTGCCTGCACGAGCGGCTGCTGGTGGCCTCCGACACCGATCTCGATGCCGTGACCGCGGTGCTCGAGCGCGAGGTCCCCGAGGTGGCGGTGATCGACTCCGTGCAGACGGTGGCCGATGCCTCGCTGCCGTCCGCGGCCGGGTCGGTGGTGCAGGTTCGTCACGTCGCCCTGCACCTCAGCCGGGTGGCCAAGCGACTCGGCATCACGCTCGTACTCGTCGGCCACGTCACCAAGGACGGCGCCCTGGCGGGGCCACGGGTGTTGGAGCATCTCGTCGACACCGTGCTGTCCTTCGAAGGCGATCGCACCGGCGATCTGCGGCTCCTCCGAGCGGTCAAGCACCGTTTCGGCCCGACCAGCGAGGTCGGCCTGTTCGAGATGACCGCGGTTGGCCTGGCCTCGGTCGTCGATGCGAGCGGTCGATTCCTGGCCGATCGGCGCACGGGCCAGTCGGGCTCACTGGTCGCCCCGACGATGGAGGGCCAGCGGTCGATGCTCGTCGAGGTGCAGGCGCTGGTTGCCCCCAACGAGGGTGGTTCACCTCGACGCTCGGCCCAGGGAGTCGACACTGCCCGCCTGGCCATGTTGTTGGCGGTGCTCGACCGGCGGGCCGGCCTGTCCACGGCTGCCCTCGATGTGTACGTCTCGGTGGCGGGCGGCGCCCGAGCCACCGAACCGGCTGCCGACCTCGCCGTCGCGCTCGCCGTTGCGTCATCGGCCACCGACGTGGCTCTCCCCGGTGGGCTGGTTGCCATCGGCGAGATCGGCCTGGCCGGGGAGTTGCGTCGAGTGGGCGACCTCGATCGTCGTCTGCTCGAGGCCAAACGGCTCGGATTCCACACCGCAGCGGTCCCGGCGGGAAGCGAGGTCGACGAACCCGCCGCCATGGCGCTGCACCGCTGCAACGACCTCTCCGAGGCCGTCGCCCACTACCTCACGCCGGTCTGACTCGCCGCGACCGAGATCGAGCGCTCAGCCCTGGGCGGCGTACCCGCCGTCGACCGGTATGGCTGCACCGGTCACGAAATCAGAGGCCGAGCTGGCGAGGAACACCGCGATTCCGGCCAGGTCGGCCGGTTGGCCCCACGTTCCCGCCGGCGTCCTTGTCACCACCATGGCGTCGAGCTCGGGGACCGCATCGCGTAGTCCCCGGGTGAGGTCGGTGTCGATCCAACCGGGCAGCACTGCGTTCGCCTGGATGTTGTCGGCTGCCCAGCCGCACGCAATGGCCTTCGTGTACTGGACGATGGCGCCCTTGCTCGCGGCGTAGGCGGGGGCGAAGCCGTGCCCGAAGAGCGACATCATCGAACCGATGTTGATGATCTTCCCACCTCCGCCCGTGCGCATGGCCGGATAGACGCCTTGGCAGCAGTAGTGCGCGCCGGTGATGTTCACGGCCAGTACCAAGGCCCATTCGTCGGGGGTGATGTCGGCCGCGCCACCGCCGGCGTCGACACCCGCGTTGTTCACGAGGATGTCGATTCGTCCGAACCGCTCGAGGGTGGCGGCCACCATGGCGTCGACCGTCGCCTTGTCGGCGACGTCGGTCGTCACCGCGATCGCATCGACGCCACGGCCCTCGATGGCCGTGACCGCCTGGGCCGCTTTGTCGGCGTCTCGGGCGGCCACCACGATCGCCGCACCGGCGTCGGCCAGGCCGAGTGCCATGCCCAGACCGATCCCGCCGTTGCCTCCGGTGACGATGGCCACCTTGCCAGTGAGATCGAACACGGTGACGTCCTCCTGTTGTGCAGCAGAGGGAGTCAGCGCGACCGCAGGGCCAGCTGATCCCGATTCGTGATGACGTAGCGACGATCGCGCTGTTCGAGCCAGCCCAGTCGGACGAACGAAGCGATGGCCTTGTTGACGCGTTCGCGGCTCGCCCCGACCATTCCGGCGAGCTCCTCCTGGGTGATGGGCAACAGGAACTCCTCGTCGTCACCCGCCAGCTCGAGGAGTCGCTTTGCCGTGCGGCCGGAGACGTCGAGGAAGACCGAGTCGGCCAGGGCGACGTCCATGTTCCGAAGCCGACCGGCCAGCAGCTCCACGACCCGCCAGAGGTGTCGTGGCTCCCGCTCGTACAGCGCCCGCACCGGGTCGTAGGGGACGCGTGCGACCGACGACGGCTCGAGGGCTCGCGCCTCGGCGGAACGACCCCGTTGGTCGAAGAGGCCCATCTCACCGAAGAGCTCCCCCGGACCCATCAGGGCCACCATCGACTCGCGACCGTCGACCGAGCGATTGGAGATGGCGACCCGACCCGCCTCCATCACGAAGAGCGCATCGGTGTCATCGTCCTCTTGGAAGAGCACCTCGTTGCGGTCGAGGACGATCATGGTGGTCGCCGTGGCGATCTCGTCGACCAACTCGATCGGTAGATCGCCGAAGAGCTCGGTATGGGTGAGCAGGGTGTGGACGGTCATGTTGGGCGCCATGCTAGTCACCGTGCCGAACTCCGTACCTCCGAGCTCATCGAGCGAGCCACCCCGGTTGGTGCTGCCGATCTCGGGTGAGCAGGGTGCGGCGGTCTCGGGCGGCGCCGGAGTGTTCCACACGGCACTCGTTGCTGCGCATCACCACGGGACGTCCCTGGTCATCGAGACCAAGGAGCGGCCGCATGTGTCCGAGGCCCTCGTCCAGACAGCCCGTCGCGCCCGAACGTGGCGCCGGTGCTGTCGTGGTGGTCTCGCCGGTGACCGACACGATTCGCACGGCCGACGGGGCGTTGGTCGATCGACGTGCGCTGGTGGAGGTCGGCTCCCCGCTCGTACTGGGTGGCGACGCCATCGCCGCACTCATCGCCGACCCGAGCGTCGGCCCGTCGATCACCTCGATCCTCGGCGCCCTCGTCGCCGCCGACATCGCGATCGTCACCGTTCCCGGCGACGGGAGCGACGGTTGGGCCGGTACTCCCGATCATGCCGCGCTCACCCGTGCAAGAGTGGGCCGATGACCCCGACCGTACGCGTTGGCCAAGGCTTCGACATCCACCCGTTCAGTCCCGATCCGGAACGGGTGATGATCCTCGGTGGCATCGAGTTCGACGGTCCGGGTCTGGCCGGTCATTCCGACGCCGACGTCGTCGCCCACGCCGTGATCGATGCTCTGCTCGGCGCCGCGGGCCTGGGTGACATCGGCATGTTGTTCCCCGACGACGACTCGGCGTGGGCGGGGGCCGACAGCATGTTGCTCCTGACCCAGGCCGTGCTTCGGGTGGTCGGCGCAGGCTTCACCGTGGGAAACGTCGATTGCACCGTTGTCATGGAAGCCCCCAAATTGGCGCCGAGACGAGCCGAGATCGAGGCCCGGCTCACGGCGGCCGTCGGTGCCCCGGTCACGGTCAAGGGCAAACGAGCCGAGGGCCTCGGGGCGCTCGGACGTCGGGAAGGGGTGGCCTGCATGGCTGTCGCGCTGGTGTCGAGATGAGCAGCAAGGGCCGCCGTCGCGGGAATCCGGGAAAGCGGAGCTCGGGCCCGAGTCGGGGTGCAGGACCGGCCAGGCGAAGCGGTGGCCGACCTTCCGGCGGCAGCTCGCGGAACCGATCGGGGTCCTCCCCCGGCGAATCGGTGTCGTCGGGGCCGCGGTCGAGCCCGGCGAAGAAGGGGCTCGGTGGCGAGCAGGTCGAGGGTCGCCACGCGGTTCGCGAGCTGCTGATGGCCGGGACCCGTCGGGTTCGCGAGGTCGTGTTGGCCGACGATCTCGATCCCGCTTCGATCATCGACGAGATCGTCGTGCTCGCCGAGGAGGCAAACGTCTCGATCAAGCGTGTACCCCGCAAGAAGTTCGAGGCGGCCGCTCGAACAACCGGTCCCCAGGGCGTCATGGCGTTGGCTGCCGCGCTCGAGCCCGTGGGGCTCGAGCGCCTGGTCGAATCCACTCCGGTCACCCCGTTCCTCCTGCTCGTCGACGGGGTGACCGATCCGGGCAACCTGGGCGCGCTGCTCCGCACCGCTGAATGTGCCGGGGTCACCGGCGTGGTGTTGCCCCGGCACCGAGCCGTGCACATAACGCCGACCGTTGCGAAAGCCGCAGCCGGCGCGATCGAACACCTGCGGTTCACGACGGTCAGTGGTCTGCCGGCGACGATCTCCGAGCTCAAGGCGATGGGAGTGTGGACCGTCGGACTCGACGTCGCCTCCGAGCGCACCCTGTGGGATTTCTCCATGGCCGCCGACCCCGTGGCGCTGGTGCTCGGCGCCGAGGGGAAGGGCATCAGTCGTCTCGTGCGGGAGCGCTGTGACCTCATCGTGACGATTCCCATGGCGGGCAGCCTCGACTCGCTCAACGTCAGCGCGGCGGGCGCCCTCGCCATGTTCGAGGTCACCCGGGCCAGGCAGGTCCCGCCGCGGCCACTGCCCTAGCGGGTGGCTACGCTTGCCACGAGCGCCCGAGTAGCTCAGTTGGCAGAGCAGCTGTCTTGTAAACAGCAGGTCAGGAGTTCGATTCTCCTCTCGGGCTCGTCACCATCCGCGTCCGGCCACAGCGCGTCGTCCACGCTGGTTCGGTGACCTTGACGCCCCGAGAGAAGGCCATCCTCGACTTCGAACGCGTGTGGTGGCGTGAGCCCGGTTCGAAGGAGTCGGCGATTCGTGAACGGTTCTCGTTGTCGACGACTCGGTACTACCAGTTACTCGGCCAGCTCCTCCAGACCGCCGAGGCCATGGCCTACGATCCGCTCGTGGTCCGCCGGCTCCGTCGTGAGCGGCTGCGACGCCGGCGAGTGAAGTTCGAGGGCCGTTCGGACTCCCGGTCGAAGGGGCGCTAAGGTTCTTTTCCCATGACAGGGAACCGCGCATGAACACGTCCGCCTCCCGAGGCGCCATTCTGGTCGTCGTTGGTGTGATCGTCGGTGCCTTCGTGCTGGGCCGCGGTCTCGATTCAGGGGGAACATTCGACACCGTGCAGACCGGGGGCTCGTCCGATCCCGCCTCCGAGCCCGCCGATGCACCCCAGACCACCGCCGACGGTGCCGTCATCGAGGAGATCGACACCGACGGCGACGGCGAGCCCGACACGACCGCCATCGACACCGACGGCGACGGCGCCGCCGACACCGAGGCGATCGACACCGACGACGACGGCGTGGTCGACACGCCGGTCGACACCGCACCGCCGCTCACCCCGCAGCCCCGGCCACCGGCCGAGGTGCGGGTGCTGGTGGCCAACGGCACGTCGATCAACGGTGCCGCGGGGGTGGCCACCGAGAAGCTCATCGCCCGCAACTACGCGACCCTGACACCCACCAACGCCGAGACGGTCGAAACCACCACCATCTACTACGAGGCCGACTACGAGGCCGATGCGTTGTTGGTTGCCCAGTACCTCTCGGCTCGGCCCGATCAGGTGGCACCACTGCCGGCCGCCGACCCGGGCGGTGTCGATCGTCGTGGCGCCAACATCCTGGTGATTCTCGGGGCCGACGAGGTCACACAGCCCGCGGCCGCCGAGACCACCGGCTGACGCTTCCGTCGGGCCCGGCCGCCACGGGTCGGCGATCCCACGGCCGCACCAAGGGTGCGCAAGGATGGGTTGATGCGTGTCGTCGTCGCCCCCGACAAGTTCCGCGGCAGTGCCTCGGCCGACGAGGTGGTGGCCGCAGCCTGCCGCTCCGCCACTGCGCTCGGGTGGGAGTGCGACGGGGTGGCTCTGGCCGATGGCGGTGAAGGCATGTTGGCCGCTTTCGGTGGGCCGAACCGCGAGTCGATCGTCACGGGTCCTCTGGGTGACCCGGTCACTGCGGGGTGGCGTCTCGACAACAAGACCGCGGTGGTCGAGATGGCGCGGGCGTCGGGCCTGGAGCTGGTGGAGGAGAACGACCCCATGGCGGCCACCACCTACGGCACCGGCGAACTGATCGAGCAGGCCGTGCAACGGGGGGCGTCCCGGGTGATCGTCGGTCTCGGGGGAAGCGCCACGACCGACGGCGGTCTCGGTGCGCTTCGTGCACTGCATCCTGCGCAGCGTCTCCGTGGTGTCGACCTCGTCGTTGCCTGCGACGTCACCACTCGCTTCGTCGATGCCGCCGAGATCTTCGGTCCCCAGAAGGGGGCGACGCCGGCCCAGGTCGAGCTGTTGCGGCGGCGCCTCGACCGTCTGGTGCAGATGTACATCGAGGACCACGACGTCGATGTCTCGGCGCTTCCCGGAGCGGGAGCGGCCGGCGGCCTGGCGGGTGGTCTGGCGGCCATCGGTGCCCGGCTCGTGCCCGGCTTCGAGCTCATCGCCGACGAGATCGGGCTCGCCGAGCGCATCGAGGTCGCCGATCTGGTGATCACCGGTGAGGGTCTCGTCGACGACCAGTCGTTCCGCGGCAAAGTCGTCGGTGGGGTGATCGAGATCGCCGAGGAGCTCGGCGTTCCGGTGGTGATCGTGTGCGGCGCGGCCGAGGTCGAGGCGCCGGGTGGCGTGCGGTTGGTGTCGATCTCGGAGACCTACGGGGAGGATCGAAGCTGGAACGACACTCTGACCTGCATCGAGGAGGCGGTCGCCACCGAGCTGCAGGCGCACACGGCGTGACTCCTGCGGACGTGTCCGCGAGTACGGCGTGACCCGACATCACCACCGGTACAATCCCGACCATGTCAGTCACCATTCGCATTCCCACCACCCTTCGTACCCTCACCGCCGGCGAGTCCGAGGTCGAGGTCGAGGCCGGCTCCGTGGGTGACGTCCTCCGCCGCCTCGATGTCGCCCACCCCGGATTCACGCAGCGCATCCTCGACGACGACGGCAATCTCCGTCGCTTCGTGAACGTGTTCGTGTCCGACGACGATGTCCGTTTCCTCGATGGCATGGACACCCCGGTCGCCGACGGCGACACCGTTGCGATCATCCCCGCGGTCGCCGGGGGCTGAGAACGTCGTGGGGCAAAATCGCCGCAAGGGGTGGTTGGAAGCGGGGACTCTCCGGTAGCGTTAGCACTCTCAGTCCGAGACTGCTAACTCCTACGGAGGCGATCCAAACGATGGCCAAGATCATCCAGTTCGACGAAAAGGCCCGCCGCGGCCTGGAGCGGGGCATGAACCAGCTCGCCGACGCGGTACGAGTCACCCTCGGCCCCAAGGGCCGAAACGTGGTGCTCTCCAAGAAGTGGGGCGCTCCCACCATCACCAACGACGGCGTTTCCATCGCCAAGGAAATCGACCTCGAAGATCCCTACGAGCGCATCGGCGCCGAACTGGTGAAAGAGGTGGCCAAGAAGACCGACGACGTCGCCGGCGACGGCACCACCACCGCCACCGTGCTCGCGTGGGCCATGGTCCACGAGGGCCTGCGCAATGTCGCCGCCGGCGCCAACCCGATGTCGCTCAAGCGAGGAATCGAGGCCGGCGTCGCCGCGGGCCGCAAGGCGATCCTCGACAGCGCCAAGCGGGTCGACAACGACAAGGCACAGATCGCCAACGTGGCCGCCATCTCTGCAGCCGATCCCGAGATCGGTGCGATGATCTCCGAGGCGATCGACAAGGTCGGCAAGGACGGCGTGATCACCGTCGAAGAAGGCCAGACCTTCGGTATCGAGATGGACCTGGTCGAGGGGATGCGCTTCGACAAGGGCTACATCTCGCCGTACTTCGTCACCGACCCCGACCGCATGGAAGCGGTGCTCGAGGATCCCTACATCCTCTATGTCGGCTCGAAGATCACCGCGGTTCGCGACATCGTTCCGGTGCTCGAGAAGGTCATGCAGTCGACCAAGCCGCTGCTGATCATCGCCGAGGACGTCGAGGGCGAAGCCCTCGCCACCCTCGTCGTGAACAAGATTCGCGGCACCTTCACCTCCACGGCGGTGAAGGCCCCCGGCTTCGGTGATCGCCGCAAGGCAATGCTGCAGGACATGGCGATCCTCACCGGCGGCCAGGTGATCAGCGAAGAGGTCGGCCTCAAGCTCGAGAACACCACCCTCGATCTGCTCGGTCAGGCTCGCAAGGTCATCATCTCCAAGGACGAGACCACCATCATCGAGGGTGCTGGGGTTCGCAAGGACGTCGAGGGTCGGATCGCCCAGATCAAGAGCGAGATCGACAACACCGACTCCGACTACGACCGCGAGAAGCTCCAGGAACGACTGGCCAAGCTGTCGGGTGGTGTCGCCGTTCTCAAGGTCGGCGCCGCAACCGAGGTCGAGCTCAAGGAGAAGAAGCACCGCATCGAAGACGCCGTGAGCACCACCAAGGCAGCTCTCGAAGAGGGCGTCGTCGCCGGCGGTGGCGTCACCCTCCTGCGCGCCCAGGACGCAGTGTGGGCCGTGGCCGATTCGCTGAAGGACGACGACGAGGCCACCGGTGCTCGCATCATCGCCAAGTCGCTGGAGGCTCCGCTCAACCAGATCGCGGTGAACGCCGGTCTCGAGGGCGGTGTCATCGTCGAGAAGGTGCGCAACCTCAAGGGCGCCTTCGGCCTCAACGCCGCCACCGGTGAGTACGAGGACCTGGTGAAGGCCGGCATCATCGATGCGGCCAAAGTCACCCGTTCCGCCCTGGAGAACGCCGGCTCGATCGCGGCACTCTTCCTCACCACCGAGGTCGTCATCGCCGACAAGCCAGAGGAAGGCGGCGGTGGCGGCGGCATGCCCGGCGGCATGGACGGCATGGACTTCTGACCCAGCCTTCGACGTAGGTCGTTGCGGTGCCCCGGCCGATTGGGTCGGGGCACCGTCGCGTACGGGCCCGAACGCGACGACGCCCCCGACCTCGGCCGGGGGCGTCGTGTGCGTTCGAACTTCGGCGGCTCAGATCGAGCGGCGGGCGACCTCACGCGTCTGCTCGAGAACTGTGCGCGACTCGAACAGGCTGGCGATGTCGGCTCCCGTGGTGCGCAGGTCCTGGTGATGGTTCCACCGGGCGAGCAGCTCGGTGAAAACCTGGTCGTTCTGTGGTGTCCATGTCGTGATCATGATTTCGACCGTAGCGAGTCGGTCTGGTCCTTCAACTTCGGAACAATTGCGATTGAGCATGATCGCTTTGATAACGAAAGCATCTATGCTCGATGAGCACGATAGGTGTCGTTCGAGCGCCCGACGAGCGGTGCTCACTTCACGAAATCACCTTCGGAGGGAATCCCGCCATGGCGCTCGACGACATCGACATCCTCCTCATCGATGCTCTGCAGGACAACGCTCGGGCGAGCTACCGAGATCTCGGCGAGCGGGTCGGCCTCACGCCTCCGGCGGTCGCCGCACGAATGCGGCGACTGGAAAGGACCGGGGTGATCCGCGGATACACCGTGTCGATCGAGCCGGCGGCCATCGGCTACCCGCTCCTCGGCATCATGCGCGTGAACTCGCCGGGGGCGCGCCACGAGATCGACGAGATCGCCGTCACCATGCCCGAGGTCGTCGAGTGTCGTCGGGTCACGGGTGCCGAGAGCCACGTGCTGCGAGTGTGGTTGCGCGACACCAAACACCTCGAGGAGGTGCTCGATCGCCTCCAGCCCTACGGCGAGACCATCACCAACATCGTCACGTCGTCACCGGTTCCCCGACGGGAACTGCGCCCCAGTCAGCTTCCGGGAGTGACTCGCCGCTGAGTCGTCCCCTCCCGGTCCACCTACGCTTCGAGGTGATGGCTCGAGGACGCACCCACACGGTTCTGGCGCGACGGTGGTCGGGTCGCCAATCGTCTCGGGGGCCTGCCGAGCTCATCATCGAGGAGCCCCTCACTATTCACCGCGACAGTGACGTCGTGGCGACCACCATGCGCACACCTGGCAACGACTTCGAGCTGGCCGTCGGATTCCTGCATGGTGAGGGCGCTCTCGATGGAGCCACCATCACGACGGTGCGCTACTGCGGAACCGGCAGCGCCGTCGAGACCGAGTTCAACGTGGTCACCGTCGACACCGACGGGTCGGGCCCCGAGCTGGCTCCCCGCCTGCAGACCGTCACCTCGGCGTGTGGTCTGTGCGGAGCCGACGACATCGCCGGGCTCAGCGCGCGATTGGGGCCGCTCCCGGTGACCGCTCCCTGGCCCCCGGACCTCCTCGGCGCAGTGGGCGACCGGGCCCGCGCCGAGCAAGGGTTGTTCGATGCAACCGGGTCGGTGCACGCCGCGGCGGCCTTCGATCGGAAGGGCCACCTGGTGTCGGTGCGCGAGGACATCGGCCGGCACAACGCCGTCGACAAGGTCGTCGGTCGTTTGCACCTCGACAACCGCCTCCCGGCGATCGATCTGGGGCTGTTCGTCAGCGGTCGGGCATCGTTCGAGATGGTGCAAAAGGCGTGGGCCGCAGGCTTCGAAGTGCTCGTGGCCGTGAGCGGGCCGTCGGCGTTGGCCGTCGAGGCCGCGCGCGCCGCCGGTCTCGGGCTGGCCGCGTTCGCACGGGGGGACTCGCTCACCGTGTACAGCCCCGACGAATAGGGCTGGTCGGCGCCGCCGGAGCTGCTCGTACACTCAGTGCATGACCGACTCCGCCCCCGCCGCGGTCACGCCGAAAACCGGCCTGGTCGTCGTCCATCTGTTCTGCACCGCCGGCCCCCTGGTCGACCGAGTCGGGATCCTCACGGCGGTCGACGCCGCCACGGCAGGAGGTGTCCAGGTGATCCCCATCGCGATCCTCGGCCACAAGGCCGATCTCGCGTTCATGGGCCTCGGGACCGACATGTGGCAGCTCCGTCGCTTCCAGACCGGGCTCCAGCAGGCCGGCCTGCTCGTGGTCGACAGCTACGTGTCGATCACCGAGGTGAGCGAGTACGCCGCCGGCGTGCCCGACGAGATGAAGAACATGCGGCTCTATCCCGAGCTCCCTCCCGAGGGCAAGGCGGCATGGTGCTTCTACCCCATGTCGAAGCGGCGAGGCGAGACCGACAACTGGTTCACGCTCGCCTTCGACCGCCGTAAGGAGCTCATGCACGAGCACGGCACCAGCGGGCGGAAGTTCGCCGGGCGAGTGGTCCAGCTCATCACCGGCAGTGCCGGCCTCGACGACTACGAGTGGGGTGTCACCTTGTTCTGCACCCACGTCGACGATCTCAAGGACGTGGTCTACACCATGCGCTTCGACGCGGCGTCGGCGGTGTACGCGGAGTTCGGTCCGTTCTACACCGGCACCGTCGACACCCTGCACCGAGTGCTCTCCGAGGTGCTCCCCGAAACGGACTGAGCGGCGTTACGGGCAGGTGAACATCGCCGCATCCGGCCACAATTCTTCGCCTTCGGCCGATTTCGGCCGTATCGTTGTTGCCCGGCGCCCGTCGAAACGGTTCGGCGCCGCCGCTGTTACTCGAGGAGAGGGAATCCCCATCATGCGTACCAACCTGTTGCGGCTGTTCGCCGTGCTCATGGTCTTCGGTCTGATCGCCGCAGCCTGTGGATCCGACGGCGGTGACGACGTCGCCACCGACGACGCCGCATCCGAGCCGGCGGCAGAGGGCGACCTGCCCGACCTGGATGGTCGTACGGTCACCGTGGCCGTCGAGAACGCCTATCTGCCGTTCAACTACATCGACGCGGCCGATGGCGAGGCCAAGGGCTGGGACTACGACGCCATCGACGAGATCTGCAGTCGCCTCAACTGCGTGCCCGACTACCAGACCTTCAGTTGGGACGGCATGATCCAGGCCGTCTCCGACGGACAGTTCGACATGGCCGCCGACGGCATCACCATCACCGAGGAACGGGCCGAGGTGGTCGACTACTCGGTCGGCTACATCAACATCGACCAGCGCATCCTCGTGGGCCTCGACGAGGAAGAAATCGTCGACATCCCGGCCCTGGTCGCCTCCGACTGCAACGTCGGGACCCAGCCCGGTACCACCAACTACGACAAGGCGGTCGACACGGTCGGCGAAGGTCGCGTGCAGGGCTTCGAGACCTTCGGGTTCGCGGTGCAGGCGCTCATTGGCGGCGACGTGTGTGCCGTGTTCATCGACGAGACCGCCGGCCAGGGCTATCTCGGCGAGAACGCCGACTCGGTGAAGCTCGTGGGCGAATCGCTCAGCTCCGACGAGCTCGGCTTCATCTTCCCGAAGGGCTCCGACCTCGTCGAGCCGTTCAACGCGGCGATCAACTCCATGAAGGCCGACGGCTCGCTCGATGCGCTGGCCCAGACCTACTTCGGCAGTTCGTTCACCATCACCTACGACGACATCGCCGAGCCCAGCTGATCGGAACGATTCGGTGAAACGGCCCGGCGCGTGCCGGGCCGTTTCCCGTTTTGCATGGCGCTCTCTGGCTCTTCGCCCGAGGGCTCATCGCTTGCGCTCCTGTTCGGAGCGCGGTTCTGTCGCTAGTGCGACAGAACCTTCTCTCTGGCTCTTCGCCCGAGGGCTCATCGCTGGCGCTCCTGTTCGGAGCGCGGTTCTGTCGCTAGTGCGACAGAACCTTCTCTCTGGCTCTTCGCCCGAGGGCTCATCGCGTGGCGCTCCTGTTCGGAGCGCGGTTCTGTCGCTAGTGCGACAGAACCTTCTCGAAGAAGGCGATGGTGCGAGGGCTCTGGGCGTGGTCGAAGAGGTCCTCGGGTGAGCCGGCCTCGACGATGCGGCCTTCGTCCATGAAGATCACCCGGTCGGCCGCAGCCCGCGCGAATCCCATTTCGTGGGTCACCACCACCATCGTCATGCCCTCGGCGGCCAGTTCGAGCATGACGTCGAGGACCTCTTTGATCATCTCGGGATCGAGAGCGCTCGTCGGTTCGTCGAAGAGCATCACCTTCGGGCCCATCGCCAGCGATCGGGCGATGGCCACCCGCTGTTGTTGCCCGCCGGAGAGCTGGCGAGGATAGGAGTCGGCCTTCTCGGGTATGCCCACGCGGGTGAGCTGACGCATTCCCTCGGCGGTCGCCTCGGACTTCGAGCGGTTGCGGACCTTGCGCTGGGCCAGGGTGATGTTCTCGATCACCGTCAGGTGCGAGAAGAGGTTGAAGCTCTGAAACACCATGCCCATCTCGGCGCGGGCAAGATCGAGGTCGGCTCCGCGATCGGTGAGGTCGATGCCGTCGACCACCACCCGACCCTGGGTGGGGGTCTCGAGCAGGTTCATGCACCGCAGCACGGTGCTCTTGCCGCTGCCCGAGGGTCCGACGATCACGACGACCTCCCCGACTGCGACCTCGAGATCGACCCCGCGCACGGCATGAACGTGCGAGCCGAAGGACTTGTGCAGGTCGGTGACGCTGATCATCGACGCAGTCATCGGGCGCCTTTCTTGTCTTTCGTGAGGTACGACTCGAGACGGCTCAGCAGGAAGGACAGCACCATCGTGAGGGTCAGGTAGATGAGGGTCAACACCAGATACCCCTCGCGGAACTTGAAGCTCGAGTTGGCGAACTGCTTGGCCCGCTGCGTGATCTCCAGAATGCCGAGTACCGAGAGAAGCGACGTGTCCTTGAGGATCGCGATGAAATCATTGCCGAGCGGGGGGATGACCGATCGCAACGCTTGCGGCAAGACGATGGACTTGGTGGTCTCCCGTCGGCTCAGTCCGAGCGAGCGACTGGCCTCGACCTGGCCGCGGTCGACCGACTGCACACCACCGCGGATGATCTCTGCGATGTATCCGCCGTAGATGAGCGCCAGGGTGATGATCGCCCGCCATTTGAACGTGACGGCGCCGGCCACCCCGAGCGCGTCGGTGACGGGAGGGATGATCACCAGGGCAACGGTGAAGATGAGCGGCAGGATGGGGATGCCGCGGATGAACTCCACATAGGCCCGGCAGATGTTGCGGGCGGCGATGGTCAGAGCCCGGACCACCGGATTCGAGCGCTCATCGGCGTGAAGGGTGCGACCGAGCCCGAGGAGCGTTCCGAGCGTCAAGGCAATCGCGAAGGACCAGAGCGTGGTCTCGATGGTGAGCCACACGCCGGGGACGATCCGTGCCCAGGCCAGGTCGTAGTCGTCGTCGAAGATCACCTTCAGGGCCATGGCCAGCCACAGCGCCCCGAGGATCACCGCCCACCAGGCGAAGCGGTCGTACCAGGGCTCCTCATCGTTGCGCTCGGTCCAGCCGTGCCCGCCATCGGTCATCCACGTCTGTTGCGACACATCGAGGGGATCGACCACGTAGCGCCCGGGATTGCGACGCTCCGCGTCAGATGCACCTCCTCCGAATGTCATCGGCCCTCCTGGGGTGATCGGCGACGCGCCAATGAGACCACACCCGACCCCTCGACGCCATGTGGCCGCATCGGCGGCGCTAGATTCCCGACTGTGTCGATCGCTGCCGCCCCCGACGTGAACGTGCTTCGCTCCGTCCTCGGCGGGTTCGACTCGGTGATCGTGGCCTTCAGCGGTGGCGCCGATTCGGCCTTCCTCGCGTGGATGGCCAACGACACGCTCGGACCCGAACGCGCGCTGGCGGTGACCGCGGTGTCGCCCAGCCTGGCCGGCGACGAGCTCGACGACTGCCGAGCTCTTGCCGGAGAGTGGGGCCTGCGCTGGCTCGCGATCGAGACCGACGAGATGATGAATGCGGCGTATCGACGCAACGACACCGATCGGTGCTTCTTCTGCAAGGACGCCCTGATGGACCAGCTCGTCCCGCTGTCCGCCTCGTCGGGCGCCACGATCACCCTCGGCGTCAATCTCGATGATCTCGACGACCACCGACCCGGTCAGAACGCCGCCTCGGGACGCGGCGCGGCGTTCCCGTTGGTCGAAGCCGGCTTCGACAAGTCCGCCGTGCGGGCGGCATCGAAGTCCCTGGGTCTTCGAACCTGGGACAAACCCGCAGCCGCATGCCTCGCCTCGCGTGTCCCCTACGGCGTCGAGGTGAGTCTGGCTACCCTCACCGCCGTCGAGCGGGCCGAACGGAGTCTGCGCCGGCTGGGGTTTCCGGCGCTGCGGGTGCGGCACTACGACGACATGGCACGCATCGAGGTGCCGATCGCCGACATCGGCCGCCTCGTCGGCGCTCGCGACCGCGTGGTCGAGGCCGTGAAGGCGGCAGGCTACCGGTACGTCACGGTGGATCTCGAAGGGCTCCGCTCGGGCAACCTCAACGACGGTGTTGCTCCGAAACACCCATGACCGATGAGGCCGATCGGCCCATCGGCGAGGGATTTGCTCATTTCCCAGGGGCTGCGCTTCCGCCACCATGAGGCCCGACGGAAACAGGAGGGCGGTCCTGGCCCGTCATCCGGACCTCGCCCGTGGGCAGCCGCAAGTGGGGTCCGGATTCACAGCTCGCTGTGAGGTCCTGACCACCGGCTTGCGCCGGTGGTCAGGCCGCGTTCGGCGGTCGCCGCACTAGCTTGTCGCCATGGGCCCCGTCCTCGACCGCCATGAGCTGTTCGCCGATCGGTCGCTGGTGGGCACCGTCTTCTGCCGGGCCTACAGCCGACGGGTCGACGAGTGGCTGGCGACGATGTTCGACGAGCTCGCCGGCAGCCGAACCGACGTGGCGTTGGCCGCGGTCGGCGGCTACGGGCGGGCCGAGCTCAGTCCCCAGAGCGACATCGACGTGATGCTCTTGCACGAAAAGGGCGCCGACGTCGGCGATCTCGCCAACGCGCTCTGGTATCCGATCTGGGACGAGGGACTCAAGCTGGGTCACAGTGTCCGCAGCCCGCGCGAGGCCCTCGCGCTGGCTGCCACCGATCTCGAGACGGCCACGTCGCTGCTCTCGCTGCGGCACGTCGCGGGTGACGAGGCGATCGTACGCAAGCTTCGCGACGCTGCCGTTGCCCAATGGGCACGCAAGGCGAAACGCTGGCTCCCCACCATGTTCGAGCGCTTCCAGGACCGCCACAAGGAGTTCGGTGAGCTCGCCTTCCTGCTCGAACCCGATCTGAAGTCGTCCGAGGGTGGACTACGCGACGCCCACGTGCTGAGTTGGCTCGCCGCCGCCGACGAAGGCCTCGACTCCAGAACCCAGGAAACCTCGTCGCATGCCTACGAGGTGCTCCTGGCCGCTCGCGTCGAGCTCCACCGCTCCACGAATCGGCTGAGCAACGTGATGTTGCTCGAGGAGCAGGACGCCGTTGCCGCCGCGCTGCACTACGACGACGCCGACCTGCTGATGGCCGACATCGCAGCGTCGGCGCGCGAGATCGCATGGACCGCCGGTGAGGCCTGGCGAGCGGTGTCGTCGACTCGGTCCTTCCTTCACCGCTCGCCGAAGCCCCGGATGCTGTCTCCCGGCCTCGGTGAGCTCGATGGGGCCGTCGTGCTGCTCGACGGTGTCGACATCGGCGATCCGTTGCTGACCCTGCGCATCGTCGAGCTCGCCGCTCGCAACGGCCTCGCACTGCCCCGTGCCACGCTCGAACGCCTGGCCTTCGAGGCCGCGCCGCTGACCGAACCGTGGCCCGACGAGGCCCGCCGACTCTTCGAGGACACGCTTCTGGCCGGTCACCAGGCGATCCCGGTACTGGAGAGCCTCGATCACTTCGGCCTCCTCCATCGGCTCATCCCCGAGTGGGAGCCCAATCGGAGTCGCCCGCAACGCAACGCCTATCACCGCTTCACCGTCGATCGGCACCTGCTCGAGACGGCCGCCCAGGCGGCTCTGGTGAGCGATCGCGTCAGCCGACCCGGGCTGTTGGTCGTGGGGGCACTCCTGCACGACATCGGCAAGGGCTATCCGGGCGATCACACCGAGGTCGGCATCGAGATGATTCCCACGATCGCCCAGCGCATGGGCTACGACGACGACGACGTTGCGCTACTGGTCGGCATGTGTCGCCACCACCTCCTCCTGCCCGACGTGGCCACGCGTCGAGACATCGACGATCCCGACATCATCATGTGGGTGGCCGACCAGGTGCGCTCGCTCACCACCCTCGAGCTTCTCGACGGACTCACCGAGGCCGACTCGATCGCCACCGGACCCTCGGCATGGAGTCGCTGGAAGGCCGGACTGGTTCGCAGCCTCGTCGATCGCACCCGTCTCGCCCTCGACTCCGGCGACATCTCGACGGTGACGAGCGTCTTCCCGTCGGCCGAACAGCTCGCCCTGATGGCCGCCGGGCAGCGACAAATCATCGTCGATGCCGACACCATCACGGTGGTGATGCCCGACGCGCACGCCTCGCTGTGGCGGGTGGCGGGGACACTGGCGCTCCACGGCCTCGACGTCCTGCAGGCCGACGTGCACTCCGAGAACGGAATGGGCATCGAGGTGTACCGGGTCGAGGCGATCTTCGGTGAGGTCGACGCCGAGCAGCTCGCCACCGACGTTTGGCGGGCGCTCGACGGTCGCCTGGCCGTGTTTGCCCGCCTCGAGGAGCGGGTCAAGCTCTATGAGCCCACCGTGAGAAAGGCCGCGCCCCGTCCGATGGTCCCCACCAGCGTGTCGTTCGACAACGTGAGCTCCACCTCGGCCACCGTGGTCGAGGTCGCGGCCGCCGACAGCCTGGGTCTGCTCTGCCGTCTGGCCCACGCGTTGTCCGAGCAGGGCCTCGACATCAGTCGGTCGAAGGTGCAGACCCTCGGCGAGAGCGCCGTCGACTCCTTCTACGTCACCGATATCGACGGCAACAAGATCACCGATGTCGATCACCTGCAGGAGATCCGCACCAGTATCGAATTCAGCCTGAAACGACAGGACCGGCGATCGTGAGCGATCACGACGCGGCGGCGGGCAAGGTCGACGAGGCCACCCTGCTGCGCTGGAGCGAGACGCTCGCGGCGATCGCCCGCACCGGCCTGGGGTTCACCGAGAGTCTCTACGAGCGGGAGCGCTTCGAAGAGGTGCTCGCGGTCGCCGCCGACATCCGGGCGGCCATCGAGGAGGGTGTCGATCCCGACGCCCGGGTCATCGAATGGTTGCGCCTGGTCGGCGACGGAGTGGCCGGCTACGTGACGCCGAAGGCAACCGTCGGCGCAGTCGTCGGCAACGACGAGGGCGAGATCCTGCTGGTGCAGCGAGCCGACTCGGGCGTGTGGCTCTATCCGACCGGTTGGGCCGACGTCGGGTACTCACCGTCGGAGGTGGCGGTGAAGGAAGTGCGGGAGGAG
Organism: uncultured Acidimicrobiales bacterium; assembly: GCA_963787285.1. Lineage (GTDB taxonomy): Bacteria > Actinomycetota > Acidimicrobiia > Acidimicrobiales > JAHEJN01 > JAHEJN01. Next base: position 260,968 of record CAWBCM010000001.1, read on the forward strand.
ACCGGCATCGAGTGCGAGGTGGTGCGCATTCTCTCGGTGCTCGACGGCATGCGGATGGGCTTCACCCGCATTCCTCTCTACTCGATCGTGTTCCACTGCCGGGCCGTCGGCGGCGAGCTGAAGGCCCACCCGCTCGAGACGTCGGCGGTCGGGTTCTTCGCACCCGACGCGTTGCCGCATCCGACCGTCGGCGTCGATCGCTGGGGTCCCCTGGCTTTCGCCGCGATACGCGGCGAACCCATCGACGTGGTGTTCGACCGACCTCGCTCCGCACCATGGCGGCCGAGCGATTTGGCATGATGCAGGAATGAACAGTCCTTCCCCCACCACCTATCGACCGACCGGCGTCATCGAGCTGGGCGCGACCCGCACCGGTGTGATCCAGTTGCGGCGCGAGTGGGTGGCCACCGATCCGAAGGCCGTGGTCGTGCTCTCCCACGGCATCTCCGAGCACAGCGGTCGCTACGAACACGTCGGTCAGTACCTCGCCGAGCGGGGTATCGGCGTGGTCGGCTTCGACCATCGTGGATTCGGCCAGAGCGGAGGACGCCGGGGGTGGATCGCGTCGTTCGAGGACTTTCTCGACGACATCGAGGACCATCTGGCCGAGGCCCGGGGCCTCGGCGTGCCGGCGGTGCTGCTCGGCCATTCCATGGGCGGCCTGCTCGTCACGAAGTACGCGGCGAGCGAGCGACCCGGGGCCGACCTGTACGTCGTGAGCGGGCCACCACTGGCCTCAGCGGCGCCGAACCCTGCCCTCGACCGATTCCCACGACTGGTCGCGCCACTGTTGGGCGGGCTGCGGGCCTCGTCGGGTCTGCCGACGTCGGTGCTCAGTCGTGACCAAGCGGTGTGCGACGCCTACGACGCCGATCCTCTCGTCGACACGATGGTCACGCTCGACCTCGTGGCCGCCATGGTCGAGGCGGTCGAGCACACCCGCGAACACCTCGATCACATCCGCACCCCGATGTTGGCGATGGCGGGCGAAGCCGATGAACTGGTGCCGCCGGTCTCGACCCGCCTGCTCGAAGGCCGCCCCGGCATCGACGTGATCCTCTATCCCGAGCACCGCCACGAGATCTTCAACGAGCTCGACTGGCACGACGTGCTCGACGACATGATCGCCTGGATCGAGGCGAACCTTCCCCGCTAGTCGGGCTGTTGGCGAAGGAAGCTCTCGACCTCGGCCAACAAGATGTCGACCGACTCCTCGGGCGGGTCGGCCGAGTCGTAGTGCTCCTCCAGCTCGAGAACGTACTCGGCGGTGTCGTCGTCGCCGGCAATCATCTCGCTCACCTGGCGTTCATAGGCCAGCGCCGCCACTTCGAGCTCGGTGGTCTCGATGTCGAAGTCGAGTAGGAGCTGGAGGCGCTCGAGCAGCGCGAGCGCCGCCTTGGGGCTGCCGGCACCGGGTACGTAGGCGGGGACGGCCGCCCACAGCGATGCGGTGGCGAAGCCCGCGTCACGACAAAGCGAGGCGAGCACCCCGACGATGCCGGTCGGACCTTCGTAGGTGGAGCGGCTGAGCTGGAGGCGGCCGACGAGGTTGTCGTTGTCGGACGTGCCGTACACCTCGACGGGTCGGGTGTGGGGTACATCGGCCAGCAGCGCGCCCATGGTGACGACCATCGACGCTCCGGTCGCCTCGGCGAAGGCGATGAGGCGGGAGGCGAAGGTCTTCCACCGCAGGGCGGGCTCGGTGCCCTCGACGAACACGATGGGGCGGTCGGTGCCCGGCAACGCGGCCACCGACAGTCGGGTTCTCGGCCACTCGATCTGGCGATTGCCTTCGTCGTCGATCACCACGAGCGGACGGTCGGTGGCGAAGTCGACGAAGTGCTCGGGATCGATGACGGCCACTGGTGTCGCCCGGGTGCGCTGGCGCAGGTACTTCACGGCCTGACTGGCGGCATCACCTGCGTCGTTCCAGCCGGTGAAGGCGGCGACGATGACCGGGCCGTCGGGAAGTGATTCGCCCTGCCACACGATGTCGGGGATTTCGGGTAGACCCACACCAACACGCTATCCGCAACGCTTTGCGCCCCGGTAGCGGATCGGGTCGCGCGGCCCAGCCTAGGATCGTCGGGTGATCACCGTCGAAGAGGCAACCGTCGTCACCGAGGGGCTGGTCGAAGCCATGCGCCGGCTCGTCCCGCAGCTCTCCCGCTCGAGCCCACCACCCGATGCGACCATGCTGCAGCGCATCGTGGACTCGGACTCGAGCCTTCTGTTCGTGGCCCTCGACGACGATGCCATCGTCGGCAGCCTGACGCTGGTGATCTTCGTCATTCCGACCGGCACGCGCGCGTGGATCGAAGACGTGGTGATCGACGAGAGTGCCCGGGGCAAGGGCGTGGGCACGACACTGAACAGTGTTGCGTTGGCCCGGGCGGCGGCCGAGGGTGCACGAACGGTCGATCTCACCTCACGACCGGCGCGTGAGGCGGCCAATCGCCTCTATCGGCGGCTCGGGTTCGTGAAACGCGACACGAACGTGTACCGCTTCGAGCTGTGATCAGCCCACGCTGATGCGCTGAACCTCGCCCGAGTCGAGCAGCACGAACAGCTCACCGGCGTGGCCGACACCGAAGGAAACCGGGCCTCCGTCGACCCGACCGAGCTCGGCCTCGCTCACGACGTCGGTCCCGTCGTCGCTGACGATCAGGCCGCGGATCCATCGGGCGCAGTAGTCGGCGTACAGGTAGACGCCTTCGAGCGCCGGATCGTTGTTGCGAACGACCACCCCACCGGTGATGGAGCAGCCGTCGTCGTGGGTGTACTGGGAGATGGGCTCGACGGCGTCGAGCGGGTTGCCTACACCGAAGGGCACGGTGCCCTCGAAGGCCGACCAGCCGAGGTTGGCTCCCGAGCCGGCCGGAGCGCCGTCGACACTGCGGAGGAGGTCGATCTCCTCGAGCGAGGCCTGGCCGACATCGCCTATCCACAGATCGCCGGTTGCCGAGTCGAACGAGAATCGCCACGGATTGCGGAGCCCGTACGCGAACACCTCGGGCCGGGCGTCGTCGCGGCCGACGAAGGGGTTGTCGGCCGGGACGGCGTAGCTGTCGCCACCCGGATCGGGGGCGATCCGCAAGATCGAGCCGAGGAGGTCGGAGGGGTCCTGTCCGGTGCCGAGGGGATCGCCGGCGCTGCCGCCGTCGCCCAGCCCGTAGTAGAGCTGACCGTCGGGACCGAAGGCGAGGTGCCCGCCGTTGTGGTTGGCGTAGGGCTGCTCCACCGTCAGGAGCTCTCGTTCGCCCGTGCCGTCGATGACGTACTCCACCAGTCGGTTGTCGCCGTCGGGATCGCTGTGTACGACGTACAGGTGTCCGCCGTCGGGGGCGACGGCGAGGCCCAGCAGGCCCTGTTCACTGCCGGTCGAGGTGCGGTCGCGAAGATCGACGAGTGGCGGCTCGACACGTTCGTAGGTGCCGTCGGGCAGGGGGGTCCATCGGGCGACGATGCCACTCTTCTCCGAGATCAGCAGCGACACACCATCGGGGTGGGTCACCACCGAGAGCGGGACGCCGTCGAGCTCGATCACCGTGTCGACCGTGAGGGCGACCCCGTCGAGCGAGGCGGCCGGGGGCGGCGGAACCGTCGTGGGTGTCGGGGAGGCGGACACCTCATCGCCCGGAGCGGTCGGCGTCGGCCCGGCCTCGGTGGTTTCCGCCGGCGGCTCGGCCACTGGCGTGGTCGTGGGTACGTCGAGCGCGACCCCGGAGTCGGTCGGCTGCGCGGCGCCGCACGCGGCAACGACGGCCATCGCCGACACGGTTGCGAGCCGGAGGAATGATCGGGGGGAGGTCACGCAGCTCAACTCATTCGATAGTGTGGCCGACTGTACCGCTATGCAGCTCCCCGGATTCATCGCTCCTCTCGTGGTCGGACACGGACCGCGATTCCTGCGCTATGCAGGGGTCTCGGTGATCGCGGTCGTCGTGGGGCAAACCGTTCTGGTAGTTCTGTACTCGGGGTTCGGCCTGTCTGCGGTCGCATCCAACATCGCATCCGCGTCGGTCGGCGCCATTCCTGCTTATGCGCTCAACCGGTACTGGGTGTGGAAGAAGACCTCTCGCAACCATTTCTGGGGCGAGATCGCGCCGTTCTGGGGTATGGCGCTGCTGGGCCTGGTCATCTCGACGGTGTTCGTGGCCGTCGTTTCGGCCCATTGGGACACGGTGTACGCCGTTTCGGCGGCGAGTCTGGCTGCGTTCGGCACCATCTGGGTCGGGAAGTACTTCGTCTTGCACCATGTGCTCTTCGCGGCGAGCCACACCGACCAGTTGGTCGATGCCGACTCACGGGCGCCGGCACCCGCCATTGATTCCTGAGCTGGCGTCCGAGCGGCGCGCAGCAGCCGAGGCGGCCCGCGGGTTCATGCCCACCGACGAGGGGATGGCGTTGTACGCCGCTGCCATCAGGGTCGAGGTCCCGGGACCGTTCCTCGAGGTCGGCAGCTACTGCGGCAAGTCGGCCATCTACCTCGGGTCGGCCGCCGAGCAGCGCGGTTCGGTCCTGTACGCGCTCGATCATCATCGAGGCAGCGAGGAGAACCAGCCCGGATGGGAATGGCACGAGCCCGATCTCGTCGACCCACGGGTCGGCCGTATCGACACGCTGCCGCACTTCCGGGCCACCGTTCACGACGCAGGGCTCGAGTCGGTCGTCGTGGCCGTGGTCGGCGACTCGCCGCGGATCGCCGCCAACTGGACGACGGACCTCGCCCTGTTGTTCATCGACGGCGGCCACGGGCACGAGATCGCCCACGCGGACTACGACGGTTGGGTGCCCAAGCTCGCAGTGGGCGGCACCCTCCTGATCCACGACGTGTTCCCCGATCCCGCCGACGGAGGCCGTCCTCCTTTCGAGCTGTTCGTGCGAGCACTCGATTCCGGCCACTTCGTGGAGACCGGAGCCGTTGGCTCGCTACGCGTGCTCGCGCGCACCGGACGCTAGGCGCCCCGATCCGACGGTCAGTGGGTCGGTTCGCCGGCCAGGGCGTCGCTGCCGGGTAGGTCGATGAGCGCCGGAAGCGCACGCTCGTCCCACAGCAGACCGCTGGCCGGCGTGGTTCCGCTGAGAGCGTCGGCGGTGAGGACGATCGCCGCCGCGGTGTACGACGACCGCTCACCGGTGGGAAACGTCACTCGCTGCGGGTGCACCATCCCGGTGAAGTAGTCGTCCGTTTCGGTGCGCAGCTTCTGTGACCATGCGTACAGCGCCAGCGCCTTGTCGCTCTCGCCGACGGCCAGATGGGCCATGGCGCACTCACACGTCTCGGCGGCGGTGACCCAGGGCTTGTCGCTCACGCACCGTACGCCCTCCCCGTCGATGACGAACTCGTCGAAGCGAGCCGCAAGCCGCGACCGGCTGGCCGCGGCCGAGAGCGCCCCGGACAGCACGGGGTAGTACCAGTCCATGGCCCAGCGGTCCTTCGGCGCAAACGCTTTGGGGACCTCGCGGATGGCGTGGCCCAACAGTGCGGCGCTGAGCTCCCAGTCGGGCCGGCTCTCGCCGATCTGGCCGGCCACGGCTATGGCCGACCGGAGGCTGTGGCACATGCTCGACGATCCGGTGAGCAAGGCGAAGGAGAACGGGGTGCCGTCGGCGTGGCGGGCCCAACGGATCTCACCTCGGGGTGTCTGGAGGTCGAGCACCCAGTCGATGGCCTTCTCGACGACGGGCCACATCCGTTCGAGGAATCGGTCGTCGCGAGTGATGGTGTGGTGATGGAGGACGCCGGTGGCAACGTAGGCGACGCAGTTGGCGTCGAGTTTCTCCTGCTCGACCGAGTCGGCCAGGTAGTACTGGTGCCATGCCCCGTCGGGTCGCTGCTGGTCGTGGAGCCATCGATAGGCCGCCTCGGCCTCGGCCAGCCGACCGACCGTGGTGAGCGCCATGGCGGCCTCGACGTGGTTCCACGGGTCGGCGTGTCCACCGGGGAACCACGGGATCATGCCCGACGGCAGCTGGAGCTCGACGATCGTGTCGGCGGTGGCCCGGACCTGTCGGGCGGTGATGACTCCGGTGAGCTCAGGCAGCAACATCGGCCACCTCCGTTGCGACCCGTTCGGGCTTGCGGGCGTACTGCACCAGGCTCTTGCCCAACACGGGATTCAGGAGCCGCTCGGCGGTCTGGGTGAGCCTCGGCCGTCGCATGATGTCCCACTCGAGCAACTTCGTGTACGGGCGCACCAGCAAGTGCCGGTCGTTCTGCGGGCCCACTGCGCAACGCAACCACCAGTAGGCGGAGTGCAGGGCGTGGGCGCGATGTGAGGTGAACGGCGTGAGACCGGCGTCGGTCATGATCTCCTGGATGTCGTCGTGGGCATAGATGCGGACATGGCCACCGACGACCTTGGGCGCGTGGTACTCGTCACTCAGCTTCCAGCAGATCTTCTCGGGCAGCTCGGCCGGCACGGTGACGGCGATGATCCCGCCGGGTGCGAGGACCCGGGTGAGCTCGGCCATGGCCGCGTGGTCGTCGGCGATGTGTTCCATCACCTCGCTGGCGATGATGCGATCGAACTGGGCATCCCGGAAGGGCAGCCGGGTCGCGTCGCCGGCGACGGCCGTGGACAACTGGTCGGCGAGGAGCTCCCCCGCGTCGGCCATGGCCGACGCCGTGTTCAGCACCGTTCGGAGCTCGGGACGGGCCATGTCACAGGCGACGACGTGGGCCCCCCGCCGCAACGATTCGAAGGCGTGGCGACCGAATCCGCAACCCAGGTCGAGGACTCGCATTCCCGGACGCAGATCAAGACGTTCGTAGTCGACGGTGAGCACGGTTCAGGCCGGGCGGGTTGCAGACGTGGCGGCGTGGAGATCGAGCAGGATCCGGTACTGCTCGACCGTGCGCTCCGCGGTGTGGCGCCAGCTCCACTGATCGATGACCCGCTGACGACCGGCGGCGCCGATGCGCGCTCGCCGCGCCGGGTCGTCGAGTGCCGCGCCGATCATCGTGGCCAGCGCTTCGCTGTCGCCTGGTTCGACGAGCAACGCCGTGTCGTCGTGGTGACCGACGACCTCGGGCAGCGCACCGCCGGTGGTGGCCACCAGCGGGATGCCCGTGGCCATGGCCTCGATGGCCGGCAGGGAGAAACCCTCGTAGAGCGACGGGACCACGGCCAGCTCGGACTCGTTGTACAGCTCCACGATCTCCTCGTCGCTCACCCCGCTCACCCAGGTGACGGCATCGGCGAGGCCCAGACGATCGATGGTGGCCTCAGCCGCGCCGCCTTCCTTCAGGCGGCCGATCACCACGAGGTTCACATCACGTTCGGTGCGGAGCTTGGCCACGGCCTCGAGCAGGTACCGCAGGCCCTTGAGCGCGACGTCGGCCGATGCGGTCGTGAGGATTTGACCGGGCTTGCGGGCAACGGTCGGGTCGGGGCGGAACAGATCGGGATCGACGCCGACCGGCACGACTGCCATTCGGTCGAGGGGCACCCGGTGGTCGTTGTGGATGTCGGCGAGGGAGTTCTCGCTCACCGTGATCACCCGTTGCATGCGGGTGGCGACTCGCGTCTGCATCTTGGTGAAGGCGTACCAACGACGCTTGCCCCACTTCTCCATCCGGGTGCGGGCGTGCTCGATCTCGAGGCGACGGTCGACGGTTATCGGGTGATGAATGGTGCCCATCACCGGCAGGCCGAGTCGCTGGATCCCGAGGATGCCGTAGCCGAGGGTCTGGTTGTCCTGCACGAGGTCGAAGTCGGCGGCGCGTGCCTTCAGCGCCTGATAAGCGCGGATGCTGAAGGCCAGCGGCTCGGAGAACGTGCCCAGGCTGAACTGCGACGTCTCCACGAAGTCGGCGAAGCTCTTGATCTCCCAGAACGCAGGGGTACGCCCCGGGAAGTGGTCGTTGAAGATGTCGAGACTCTCCAGCCGGTGCAGCGGCACGGCATCGTCGACGATGGGGTAGGGCTGACCGCTGAACACCTCGACGTGGTGACCCAGGTCGACGAGCGCCTTCGACAGATGGCGAACGTACACTCCCTGCCCGCCACAATGCGGTTTGCCTCGATACGACAGCAACGCAATGCGCAGTGATTCGGGGGAGTGGGGGGAAATCACCACAACAGGCTCCAGTAATTCTCGTTATCCGTCAACCGGATCACTTGACGCTAGAAGGCTTGGCGGTCAATCCCTCACGAGGGGACGCCGGCGACGGAGCCAGGGCTACGGTTGCCGCCGTGCGTGCCCTGCTGCAGCGAGTGTCCGAGGCGTCGGTGACCGTCGACGGTGAGACCGTCGGGGCCATCGGTGCCGGGTTGTGTGTGTTCGTCGGTGTGACCCACGACGACGACGTCGCCGCGGCCGACAAACTGGCCGACAAGATCTGGAACCTGCGAGTGTTCGACGATGCCGAAGGAGTGATGAACCTGCCGGTCGGCGAGGTCGGGGGCGCCGTGCTGGTGATCAGCCAGTTCACGCTCTACGGCGACACCCACAAGGGCAGGCGACCGTCATATGTCGGCGCGGCACGACCCGAGCAGGCCGAGCCCCTGGTGGCGGCAGTCGTGCAGCGGCTGCATGGACTCGGAGCATCCGTGGCCACTGGTCGATTCCGTGCGGAGATGGCCGTGGCGCTGGTGAACGACGGTCCGGTGACGCTCAGCCTCGAGGTGTGATGTGGCTCTGGCGTCGACGGAGGCCCTCGCCGATCGCGGTCAGGGCCACCGCAGTACCAAGCATCGGCCAGGGACCGACAGCCACCGCCAGCGTCTTGCCTTCGCGTAGCTCGACGGTTCCCTGGACCACGGCCCGCTCCGAAACGGCGGTGCGGTCGAGCACGTCGCCCTGGGGCGTGATGATGGCGGTGAACCCTGTCGGCGACACCTGGAGCACGTAGCGGTCGGTCTCCAGGGCCCGCAACCGCGACGAGGCCACCTGCTGGGTCTGCACGATGGTGAGCCAGTACGACGAGCCGTTGGTCGGATTCACCAGGATCTGGGCGCCATCGTCGACGGCAGTGATCGCTCGACGATCGAAGAAGATCTCCCACGACACCGCAACACCGAGATCGCCCACCGGCGTCGTCAGCACCGCATCGGTTCGCCCCTCGGCGGCGTCGCGACGCGGGAGGTAGTCGGGCGCCAGCGGCTCGATGAGCGAACGGAAGGGAACGAACTCGCCAAAGGGCACCCGGATCCGTTTTTCGTAGCGGTCGAGCGATTCGCCCTCCGGGGAGATCGCAACCTGCGAGTTGACGAACGCCGTGTCGGAGATGTCCTCGGTGACACCGACGAGCAGCACCGCGTCGAGGCGACCGGCCAGATCGGTGAGTACCGGCCATTTGGCGGTGTTCTCCAGCAGATCCGGCGTGTCGATGGCGTTCTCGGGCCAGATCACCAGATCGACCGGCAGCTCCACGAGCTCGGATGCCTCGAGATGGCGTTCGAAGACCTCGTCGGGATCGGTGTCGATGGCGCGCGTGCCCTGTTCGCCGCCCCCTTGCACCAATGCGACATCGACGGTGTCGACGACCTCGGCCCGCGGTGCGATCGCCGCCAAGGCCAGAGAGATCAGGACGGCACCGACCGCCACGCCGGCGGGCGCGGGCTGTCGCTGCGCCAGTCCGGAGAGACCCATGGCGACGGTCATGGTGAGGGCGACGAGCAGCAGCGGGCCGAACACGCGAACCGTCGGAGCGAGGGGCCCGCCGACCTGGCTCATCGCGAGCGTGGCAAGGGGGACACCACCGAAGGGCACCGACCATCGCCCGAACTCCCACAGGACTACCACCCCCACCAGCGAGACCTGCCGCCCCGGACCGTGCGGCACCAGCGCGATCATCGCCCCGAGCGCGGCCGCTATCAGCGGCCCGACCACCAGGTAGCCGGGGGGAGTGAGAGCCCACATCCAGAGGGTGGCCGGCATCAGCCACGCGAGCGCGAAGAGCGAGGCCCGTCGGAAGCGGTGCCGGCGACCGGGCACCGCGACGACGTGATCGAGCACGGCCAGCCCGACGAAGGCGAGGGGCCACCACCCCCACGGCGGCATCGAGAGCGCGACCAACCCGCCACCCACCACGCACTGTGCCGCGACGGCGAAGCGACGGGCCGTCATCGGTGATGCCCGGCCGGAGGGCTACTCGGACAGCTCGATCGTGAGCTTGCGGCCCAACAGGCCGCCGGTGTCGACGGTGATGGCCGACGCCATGCCCGGAAGCTCCTTGGCCACCAGGATGCGGAGATCGTCGATGCGAACCCGGCGGTACGGGGCAAGATTCTTGTGCTTGACGTTGGTGTCGACCGACACCTCGGCAACCTTGCCTCAACCGGTGGGGCGAATGAAGTCGATGGCCATGGTGCCCCCCCGACGTCGCAGGATCTGAGCGGCTCGAGGGGTGATGTCGACGTCCATGGGGAGCTCTCCGATTCGTGACAGACGCACGGACAACCCTGATGGTCCCGTGTCGATTCCACCAAAGAGAACAGCATGTCAGAGCATCGCGGCGACGCGACGAGCCGCGCTGTCGGCACCATGGATGCAGGTGGGGATCCCGATGCCCGATGTTGCGGCGCCGGCAACGGCGATGCGGGTGCCGGCCAGTTCGGCGGTGGCGGCGGCCAGCCGATCGAGATGACCGGGGCGGTAACGGGGAAAGGATTTCGGCCAACGGGAGATGCGAACCTCCACGGGCGAGCTCGTGATGTGCATCATCGCCCGAAGATCGGCGACGACGGTGTCCCGGATGGTCTGGTCATCGGCCCGAACGATGCGGTCATCGTCGGCTCGTCCGACCGCCGCCCGCATCACGACGGGGCCATCGGCCAGATGCGGCCACTTCACCGAGGTCCACGAGCATGCCGTGACGGTGTAGCCGGCCGCGGCGGGCACGAGGAAGCCCGATCGATCCAGCGGTACGCCGATTGCGTCGGCCTCGAAGGCCAGGGTGACGAACGCGACCGAGACCGGATCGAGCGCAAAGGCTGCGGCGGCGGGCGACGTGCCGAGCAGGCGGGCGGTGACCGGTGCCGGCGTGGTGAGGATCACCGCGTCGTACACCCCTGTGTCACCGGCGATGTCCATCTCGACCTCACCGCTTCGCAGGGTCAGGCGCTCGGCGGGTGACGCAAGGTGGATCCGTGAGCCGAGGCGACGGGCCAAGGCATCGGTCAGCTGCTGCATCCCACCGCTGGGCGTGGCGAAGATCGGCGTGGAGGCCGCCTCGGGCCGATCCGCTGCCGCTTCGGCCAGGGCCCGGGTGAAGCTGGGTGCCCGGGCCGCTACGGCGAACTGCGGTGTGACGGTGGCCAGGCTCAGCTGGTCGACCGGAGCCGCGTAGACGCCGTGCAACAACGGCTCGATGACCTGCTCGGTGAGCTCATCGCCCAATCGGGTGCGCAACAACACGCCGAGCGAGTCCGCGGGATCGACGACCGGCGAGCGTTCCTCGGCGTCGGCGATCAGCGCAGCCACGGCGTCGTCGCCGACGAGGGGTGACCGGGCGAGAACGGCCGGGTCGACCGGCACCCCCATCACGTGGGGGGCGGGAAGGTCGTGGATGGTGCCCGATGCGTAGATCCCCGCCGCGAGCCCCGACGGGTGGACGAGCTGATCGGCGATGCCCAGCTCGGCACACAGCTCCAGGGCCCACGGCACTCGCGTCGAAAACGCGTCGGCGGCCTCGTCGATCGGCCGGCCGGCAAAGGTCGACGTCTTGATGTTGCCTCCGACGCGATCGGACGCTTCATGGACCTCGACGTCGATCCCGGGTTCGAGGCTCATCAGGCGATGGGCCGCCGCGAGACCGGCAATGCCGCCACCGATGACGGCCACTCGTCGGGTCACGATGCGACGGTGTCCGTTGGCCAGGTGTGAACGAGCTCGACGAGGCGCTCGAGCACCTCCGGGTCGGAATCGGGCAGGACACCGTGCCCCAGGTTGAAGATGTGGCCGGGCCGCCCGGCGTTGCGGATCAAGATGTCGGTTGCCTCGGTCTCGACAGCGTCCCACCCGGCGAGAACGACGGCCGGATCGAGGTTGCCCTGCACGGCGTAGGTGGCGCCGAGTCGGTCGCGGGCGACGTCGAGGGGTACCCGCCAGTCGACACCCATCACGTCGGCGCCGGCCGAGCCCATCAGCGTGAGCAGCTCACCGGTGCCGACCCCGAAGTGGATACGGGGCACCCCGAGCGACCCGACCGCCTCCAGCACCTTGGTCGATGCCGGCAGGACGTGGCGCTCGTACATCGCCGGAGTGAGGCTGCCCGCCCAGCTGTCGAAGAGCTGGATCGCCCGGGCGCCGGCCGCGACCTGCGAGGTCAACGACGTGATGGCGAGATCGGCGAGCCGGTCGCAGAGATCGGCCCACAGGCGGGGGTCGCTCAACATCAGCGACTTGGTGAGGCCCTGGTTCTTCGACGGGCCACCTTCCACGAGATAGCTGGCGACCGTGAAGGGCGCACCGGCGAAGCCGATCAGCGGCACGGTCAGCTCGGCGGCCAGATTGCGCACGGTCTCGAGTACGTAGGGGGTGTCGGTCTCGGGGTCGAGGTCTCGGAGCCGCCCGAGATCGTCACGGCTCCGGAACGGGGTGGCAACGACCGGACCGACGCCCGGTTCGACGGTGACACCGAAGCCGATGGCGTGCACCGGCGTGACGATGTCGGAGTAGAGGATCGCGGCGTCGACTCCGTACCGACGGACGGGCTGCAGGGTGATCTCGGTGGCACGATCCGGGTCGGCGATGGCGTCGACGATCGATCCCTCACCCCGGACCGCCTTGTACTCGGGCAGCGAGCGCCCTGCCTGACGCATGAACCAAACGGGGGTGGCGTCGGTGGGCTCGCCCCGACAGGCCCGCAGGAATCGGCTGTCGTGCGGGGACGGCATAGGGGAGGTCACGAACGAAAACGGTACCGGTGTGGCCCTTGGGAGCGGAGCCGATAGCGTGAAAGGCTACCAAAAAGCCGCCATCCTCTCCCCCCGAGCGAGTCGCCATCCACTCCGATTTCGACACCGAACAGGCGTACATCCACCACGCACACGAGTGCCTCGAAGCGGCCCGTGTGGCCGCCCGGCGCGTGCAGGACAGCGCCGAGGTGGGTCGCGGTGGCACGCATCAGGCCCGCTACGAACGTGACGTGATTCGCGATTCGGTCGCGTCGCGTCTCGACCAGCTCGACCTCGGTGGCGCCTCGCTCGTGTTCGGACGCATCGACGTGACCGCCGACGCGAACTCGTTGGCCAATGGCGGCGGGGCCGACGGCGACTCCTACTACATCGGCCGCGTCGCCGTCTGGGACGACGAACAGGATCCGGTCGTGGTCGACTGGCGTGCCCCGGTGGCCGAGCCCTTCTACCGGGCCACTGCGCTCGAGCCGCTTGGCTTGGTGCGCCGCCGCCACTTCTCGAGCCGGGGTCGGACCCTGCTCGGGCTCGAGGACGAGTACTTCGGTGAAGGAAGCACCGAGCGCGGCGCAGCGGCGCTCGAATCGCAACTGCGGGGGGAGCAGACGCTGAGGACCGCCCTCGAATCGGCTCGCACCGGCCGTCTGGGCGACATCGTCGCGACCATCCAGTCCGAACAGGACGAGATCATCCGAGCGCCGTTGCCGGGTGTGCTCGTCGTACAGGGCGGTCCCGGTACCGGCAAAACCGTCGTGGCCCTGCATCGGGCCGCCTATCTCCTCTACACCCATCGTTTCCCGCTCGAGGGCCAGGGTGTGCTCGTGGTGGGCCCCAATCGGGTGTTCCTCACCTACATCGAGCAGGTCCTCCCGTCGCTCGGCGAAGCCGGAATCGAGCTCGGCGTGCTCGCCGACCTCATTCCCGAGACCAAGGTGATGGGCCGTGACATCGAGTCGGTCGCCAGGGTCAAGGGCGACGAACGTATGGCTGAGGTGCTCCGGCGGGCAATGCTCGATCGCGAACGTCCCTTGCGTGAGGATTTCGTGCTGGGCTACGGGCTGCAGCGTCTGCAGATATCGGTGGCCGACAGCGCCGCGATCGTGCGTGACGCCCGGCGGCGGTCACGCAACCACAACATCGGGCGCAGGATCGTCGAGGACCTGGTGTACGAGGTGTTGGCAGGGAGCGCGCGCTCGCCGGTCGACCCCGCCGATGTCCGGGAGTCGCTCCACGGCACGCTCGAGATGCGCGAAGTGCTCGAGTGGATGTGGCCGGTGCTCACGCCCGTGCAGTTCCTGCACGACCTGCTCGGCTCGAAGGCGCTCCTGGCCTCGGCGGCCGGAGAGATCGTCGATCGCGCCGAGATCGAGTTGATCCACCGGAAGCGTTCGGCCCACAGCGACGACGTCACGTGGACCGTCGACGACGTCCCGCTCCTCGACGAGGCCCGCTGGCTCCTCGGTGCCCGGCCGGGCAAGGGCAAGCAGGAGGCGGTGCGGACCTACGGCCACATCGTGGTCGACGAGGCGCAGGACCTCTCGCCCATGCAGCTCCGCATGCTGCATCGCCGATCGCTCAGCGGTTCCCTCACCATCGTCGGTGACATCGGTCAGGCCACCGGCGCCTGGGCGCACGACGACTGGCAGAGCATTCTCGACCATCTCCCGGAGAAGCATCCGCCCCGGCATGCCGAGCTCACCGTCGGCTACCGCCTCCCGGGACCGACCATGGCCGTCGCGGCCAAGGTGTTGGCCGTGGCTGCCCCGGAGCTGACGCCTCCCCGAGCGGTGCGCTCGGAAGGAATCGAGCCCCGTTTCGTGGCTACCGAAGCCGATTCGCGCACCCGTGCCATCGTCGATGCCGTTCGGTCCGAAATCGCCTCGGTCGGGACCGGCAACCTCGCGGTCATCACGCCGGCCTCGATCAGTCTCGAGGTCTCCGATGCGCTCGATGCGGCGGGAGTCAGCCACGGTGAGGCGTATCGGGGGGCCCTCACCCAGCAGATCACCGTCGTGCCCATCGGCCTCGTCAAGGGCCTCGAGCTCGATGCCGCCATCGTCGTCGAGCCCGCCCGCATCATCGCCGAACAACAGCAGGGTCTGCGGGCGCTCTATGTGGCGCTGACCCGCGCCACCCAGCGACTCACCGTCGTCCATGCCGAACCCCTTCCGTGGTTCCTGACCGACTGATTCGCCCCCTCTCGGGGCTTACCCCGGCCCCTCGGTACCCTCTGCAGTCATGAGTCGGCCCGATCCCGAGCCCTCGAGGTCCCGAGCCGCCGCCATCGAAGTGGTCGGCGCGTCGGTGGCCTACGACGCCGATCTCGTGCTCGATCAGATCGACCTCCGGGTCGCTGCCGGCTCGATGGTGGCCCTGCTCGGTCCGAGTGGTTGTGGCAAGACCACGCTGTTGCGGGCCATCGCCGGCCTCGAACCCGTCACCGCCGGCACCATACGGGTGGGGGGCGAGGTCGTGTCCGGCGCGGGCACCCACGTTGCCCCCGAGCGACGGCGCGTCGGAATGGTCTTCCAGGACTGGGCCTTGTTCCCCCACCTCACCGTGCGCAAGAACGTCGCCTACGGGCTGCATCGGATGGCCGGCGCCGACGAGCGGGTCGACGAGGTGATGGCCATGGTGGGGCTCACCGGGTTCGACGATCGCCTGCCCTACACGTTGTCGGGGGGTCAACAACAGCGGGTGGCCCTTGCGAGGGCCCTGGCCCCGAGACCGTCGGTGTTGCTGCTCGACGAGCCGTTCTCCAACCTCGACACGTCGCTGAGAGTGGAAATCCGTACCGATGTGCATCGCCTGCTCAGCGACCTCGATGTCACCTCGGTCTTCGTGACCCACGATCAGGACGAGGCCTTCGTTCTCGGCGACGACGTGGCGGTGATGCAGGCCGGGCGCATCGTGCAGATGGGTTCACCGTCGGAGCTCTACGCCCAGCCCTCCACGCCGTGGGTGGCGACCTTCGTCGGTGAGGCGAATCTGCTCACGGCCGCGGTGACCAACGGGCTGGCGGCGACGTCGGTGGGGTCGGTGCGGGTCGACCTGGTGGGCGAGGGGACAGGGACCAGTCGCTACGACGCCGAGGTGCTCGTTCGTCCCGAAGACCTCGATGTGCAGCCCGACGGCGTCGGAGAGGTGCGGTTGATCGAGTACTACGGACACGACACGACCTACGAGATCGAGATCGGCGGCGAGCTGGTGCGGGCGCGGCTCGCGTCGGCGCCCCGGTTCCAGCGAGGCGATCGGGTCACGGTCCGCTACCGGGGGTCCTCGACCGTGGCCTTTCCCCAGGGCAGCCAGCACCGGAGGCGATGAGTCGAGGAATGTTAAGCATGCTTGACATTTCTCGGAAAGGACCTCTACCCTTCGCCCTCATGCATCGAAGATTTCAACGGATCGCCGGCCTGGTCCTCGGGTTCGGCCTGCTCGCATCGGCCTGTGGCTCCGACAGCACCGACGCCACCGGCGACGGGTCCCTCGACGGTGTCACCATCACCGTGTACACCGGAAGGGGCGAAGATCTGATCGGCCCGGTCTTCGACCTTTTCGAGGAGCGCACCGGCGCCACCGTCGACGCCCGTTACGGCGGGTCGGCCGACCAGGCGCTGCTCATCGACACCGAGGGCGATCGGTCGCCGGCCGACGTGTTCATCTCCCAGAGCCCCGGTGCGGTCGGCTTCCTCGACCAACAGGGCCGCCTCGCCCCGCTGTCGGCCGACACCCTCGGCCTGATCGACGACGCCTACGCAGGCAGCGACGGAAACTGGGTCGGCATCACGGCGCGCGTTCGGGTGCTCGTGTACAACCCCGATCTGGTCGACGAGTCGGAGCTGCCCGCCTCGGTGCTCGACCTCACCGATCCCGTGTACGCCGGCCGTGTGGGGGTGGCCCCGGGCAACGGTTCGTTCCAGGACTTCGTCACCGCCATGCGCGCCGAGCTCGGTGACGACACGACCGCCGCGTGGTTGGAGGGGATGGCCGCCAACGGGTCGCCGAACTACACGAACAACGGCGCCATTCTCGATGCTGTGGCCCGCGGCGAGGTCGACATGGGCCTGGTCAACCACTACTACCTCGCCGAAGCCATCGAGGAGGACCCCGACATCTCGGCGGTGAACTTCTTCTTCCCGGCCGGCGATCTCGGATCGCTCCTCATCGTCAGCGCAGCAGGCGTCATCGACTCGTCCGACGATCCCGCCTCTGCGGAGGCACTGGTGCAGTTCCTGTTGTCCAACGAGGCCCAGCAGCTCTCCGCCTCGGCGGAGAAGGAGTATCCGCTCGTGGCCGGTGTGGCCGCCCCCGAGGGTCTCGCCCCGCTGGCCGACGTCGTCGCCGTCAACGTCGACCTCGACGTCCTCGCCGAGGGTCTCCTGGGCACGGCCGACCTGATCGACGCGAGTGGCATCCAGCAGTAGCGCGTCGCTCCGCGTCGGGGTATCGGGGCGCCACGGCCGTGGCCGCTCGCACGCGGTGCCCGGAATGGGCTCACACCGGTGGGCCTCCGGGTCGGTGCTGCTCATCGGTGCCGTGTTCGTGGCGCCGTTCGCCTACGTGGTGATCGAGAACCTCCGGCTCGGCGCCGACTTCGTCGACATCTTCGGCAGCACCGACACGTGGCAGCCACTGCGCCGATCGGTTCAGTTGGCGGTCGTGGTCTCGCTGTCGGCGGCGGTCGTCGGCACCGGTCTGGCCTGGCTCGTCGCGCGCACCGATCTTCCGGCGAAACGAGTGTTCGCCGTGCTGTTGCCGCTGCCGCTCGTCTTCCCGTCCTTCGTCGGAGCGGCCGCGCTGATCTCGGGCTTCGCCAAGGGCGGCCTGCTCGAACGTGTCGCGTCGCCGCTCGGCCTCGAGCTCCCGGTGCTGGCCGGCTTCCGGGCGGCGTGGCTCGTGCTGACCGTCTTCACCTATCCCTACGTGTACCTCACCGTTCTGGCCCGACTGAGACGGTTGCCGTCGTCGGTCGAGGAGAGCGCCCGACTTCTCGGGCGTCGGCCGTGGCAGGTGTTCGTCACCGTCGTGATTCCGCAGGCCCGCTCGGCCATCTCCGCCGGTGCACTGCTGGTCTTCCTGTACACGATCAGCGACTTCGGCGCCGTCCAACTGCTCCGGTACGACACCCTCACCAGGGTGATCTTCTCGAACAGTCTGGCCGACCGGCCGACGTCGATGGCGTTGAGCCTCCTGCTCGGCACGCTGGCGCTGCTGATCGTGGCGGCCGAGCGAGGGCTCATGCGCAACGAGGTACCCGACGGCGCGACGAGGCGGGGCACGGCCTTGGTCACGCCGCTCGGGGGGTTGCGGGTTCCGGTCACGCTGGGGCTCGTGGCCTTCATCGGCTTCGTCATCGTCGGGCCGGTGGCTTCGCTGGCGCACTGGACGCTTCGCGGTGTCGCCAGCACCCGGACATCGGGGTCGCTCGCCGTGAGCGGGGACAGCCTCGTTCCGGCCATCACGAACACGGTCATCGTGAGCCTGGTGGCCGCCGTCGTCACCGTCGCGGTCGTCTTGCCCATTGCCTACGCCACCGTGCGTCGTCGCAGTCGCTCCGCCGACGTGGCGAACGCCTTCGTCATCGGCGGCTTCGCCCTTCCCGGCCTGGTGAGCGCGCTTGCGTTGGTCTTCTGGGTGCTCAGCAACGACGTTCTGGCCGGTCTCTATCAGACCTTTCCGCTGCTCATCCTCGCCTACGTGGTTCACTTCGGTGCCCAGGGAAGTCGGGCTTCGCAGGTTGCGGTGGCGGCCGTGCCCCAGCGTCTCGACGATGCCGGCCGCATGCTGGGGGCCGGGAGGGTGCGTCGCTTCGTGAGCATCGAGCTGCCGCTCATGTTGCCCGGGTTGGGAGCGGCGGCCGGATTGGTCCTGTTGTCGACCATGAAGGAGCTGCCGGCCACGCTGTTCCTCGCCCCCACGGGTTTCCGCACCCTTGCCACCGAGATCTGGTTCTCGATGGACACCGTCAGCTACGCGCAGGCCGGGCTCGAGTCGATGGTGCTACTCGCTGTATCGGCGGTGCTCACCTGGCTGCTGGTCATCCGCTCGGCCGAACGCCTCGACGGATGAGATCGGGGTGACGGCGGCTCAGTCGACGGTGACCAGAATGCGTTCACTGGCGAAGGCGCCGACGCCGATGTGGTTGCCGTCGATCTCCACGGTGGTCGTGCCGTCGGGTGAGGTGGCGGTGAGCCGGCCGCTTCGGCCCGGCACCACATGGGACGCCTCGAGGAAGTCGAGCAGGCCCTCGGTGAACTCGAGCTCCTCGGGAATGCGAGAGACCACGAACGTCGTACCGGCCGGAACGTCGGACAGGGTCACCGTCACCGGCTCGCGATAATCGGTACCGGGGATGGGATTTCCGTGGGGGCAGGTGGTCGGGTCGCCGAGCTCGCGAACGAGCGCCGCCTCGACGGCCGGTGAGATCACGTGCTCCCACTTCCCGGCTTCGAGATGGGCATCGGCCCAGGACAGACCGAGAACGTCGGTCAGGAACCGCTCGGCGAGGCGGTGCCGACGCACGACCGACTCGGCCAGTCGGAGGCCACTGGCGGTGAGCTCGACCTGACGGTCGACCTCGACGAGGCCCTCGGCTGTCATGCGACGGATCATCTCGCTCACCGCAGGACGTGACACCTGCAGGCGATCGGCGATTCGGGCCTGGATGACGTCGACGTCGTCCTCCGCGAGCTCGAAGATGGTCTCGCAGTACTCCTCGAAGGCCGGGTGGTACTCGGGGGAGGTGTAACCATCCATGCCTGCACTCTACCGTTGAGCGCCATGGTGCTCGATCGCTTCTCGCCCGCAGTGCGGGAGTGGTTCACCACCACGTTCTCCCAGCCGACGGCGGCCCAGAGCAAGGGATGGCCCGCGATCGCCGACGGCGATCACACGCTCATCCTGGCGCCGACGGGTTCGGGCAAGACGCTGGCGGCGTTCTTGTGGGCCATCGATCGTCTGGTGGCGGATCCTCCCGACCCCGACGCACGTTCCACCAAAGTGCTCTACCTGTCGCCACTGCGCGCCTTGGCGGTCGACGTCGAGAAGAACCTGCGCTCGCCGTTGCGGGGCATCGCCCTCGCGGCCGATCGGCGCGGCGAGTCGGTGCGTGAGCCCACAGTGGGTCTGCGGTCCGGTGACACACCGACCGACGAGCGTCGGCGACTGGTCCGCCATCCCCCCGACATCCTCATCACCACACCCGAGTCCTTGTTCCTGATGCTCACGTCCAAGGCGCGCGAGACCCTGCGTGGGGTCGAGCACGTGATCATCGACGAGATTCACGCGCTCGCTCCGACCAAACGCGGGACGCACATGGCGTTGTCGCTCGAACGCCTGGAGGAACTGTGCGACCGCCCGCCTCAGCGCATCGGTCTCTCGGCCACCCAACGTCCGCTCGACGAGATCGCCCGGTTCCTCGGCGGCCACGACGGTCGGCGCCACCGACCGGTCACGATCGTCGACGCCGGAGTGACCAAGCCCCTCGATGTCGAGATCGTCGTGCCCGTCGACGACATGGGTGCGCTGGGCGAGGGGGGCAACGGCGACCAGAACGGGCCCGAGCGGCGCAGCATCTGGCCCGCCATCCATCCTCGGTTGCTCGAGCTGATCGACCAGCATGCGTCGACGCTGATCTTCGTGAACGCCCGTCGCCTGGCCGAACGGCTGGCCACTCGCCTGAACGAGCTGGCCTTCGAACAGGCTCGGGAGCGCGACTCGGTCACCGCCGGGTCCACCGAGGACGGCGCCGACCTCGTGGCCGCCGTTCCCGAGGTGGTGCGGGCCCATCACGGCTCGCTGAGCCGCGATCGACGGCTGCAGATCGAGGACGAGCTCAAGCGGGGTGAGCTGAAAGCCATCGTGTGCACCAGCTCGCTCGAGCTCGGCATCGACATGGGTGCCGTCGATCTGGTGATCCAGGTCGAGTCTCCGGGGGCGGTCAGCCGGGGCCTGCAACGAATCGGCCGCTCCGGGCACCAGGTGGGTCAGGCGAGCAGAGGCCGGATCTTCCCGAAGCATCGCATCGACCTCGTCGAGGCCGCGGTCGTGCTCGATGGCATGCAGCACGGCCGCATCGAGTCGACCCGATACCCCCGCAACCCGCTCGACGTCCTGTCGCAGCACATCGTTGCCATGTGCGCCATGGACGACTGGCCTGTCGACCGCCTCGTCGCGCTGGTTCGACGAGCGGCGCCCTACACCGAGCTCAGCGACGACGTGTTCCGCAACGTCCTCGATCTGCTGGCCGGTCGGTACCCGAGCGAGGAGTTCTCCGAGCTGCGGCCACGAGTGGTGTGGGATCGCGTGGCCGACATCGTCGCCGGTCGTCCCGGCGCTCAGCGGCTGGCGGTGATCTCCGGCGGGACCATCCCCGACCGCGGCCTGTTCGGTGTTTTCCTGCCCGACGGGACCCGAGTCGGCGAGCTCGACGAGGAGATGGTGTACGAGAGCCGGCCGGGCGAGACCTTCCTCCTGGGCGCCAGCACTTGGCGGATCGAGGAGATCACCTTCGAACGGGTCATCGTGACACCGGCGCCGGGGGAGCCCGGACGAATGCCGTTCTGGCACGGCGACGGACCGGGCCGTCCCGCCGAGCTGGGCCAGGCGATGGGAGCCTTCATACGACGGGTACGCGACCAGCGGGACAACGACTGGCTCACCGACGAGGTGGGCCTCGACGGGCGAGCGGCGGCCAATCTGCGCTCGTTCATCGATGAGCAGGCCGAGGCGACCGGTGTCGTGCCCGACGACCGCACGATCGTCGTCGAGCGGTTCCGTGACGAGATCGGCGACTGGCGGGTCTGTGTCCTGTCGCCGTTCGGCGCGCAGATCCACGCGCCGTGGGCCATGGCCCTCCAGGCCCGCCTCGGTGAACGCTGGGGTAGCGAGCCCGAGATGATCTGGAGCGACGACGGCATCGTTCTGCGCCTCCCCGAGGCGATCGACGAAGTGCCACTCGAGGACCTGCTGCTCGACCCCGCCGAGATCGACCAGCTCGTCATCGCCCATCTCCCCAACACCGCCATGTTCGCCGCTCGGTTCCGTGAATGCGCGGCTCGTGCGCTCTTGTTGCCCCGTCGTCGACCCGATCAGCGCACGCCACTGTGGCAGCAGCGCCAGCGAGCCGCCGACCTGCTGCGCGTGGCCGCCAACTATCCCGATTTCCCGGTGCTGCTCGAAACCACCCGCGAGTGCTGCAACGACGTATTCGATCTGCCGGCGCTGCGGATGCTGCTCACCGACCTCCAGAGCCGCAAGGTGCGCGCCGTGGCCGTCGACACCGAGCGGGCGTCGCCGTTTGCCCAGTCACTGCTGTTCTCGTGGATTGCGACGTACATGTACGAGGGCGATGCACCGCTGGCGGAACGGCGCGCGGCCGCCCTCGCCCTCGATCGCGATCTCCTGCGGGAGCTCCTCGGATCGGAGGAGCTGCGTGAGCTCCTGGACGGCGACGTCCTTCTCGAGCTCGAGCTCGAGCTGCAGTTCCTGACCGACGAACGTCGCGCCCACGATGCCGAAGGCGTCGCCGATCTGCTGCGGCGCATCGGTCCGCTGTCGGTACTCGACGTCGAGGCACGCGTCGACGGCGATGCCGGTGCGATGTTGAGCTCGCTGATCGAGGCGCGTCGGGTGATCGAGGTCGCCGTTGCCGGGGAGACACGCGTTGCCGTCGCCGAGGATGCGGGTCGCCTGCGAGATGCCCTCGGGGTGGCCCTGCCGGTCGGATTGCCTGCGGCGTTCACCGATTCCGTCGACCGACCACTCCGAGACCTCGTGTTGCGCTACGCGAGGAGTCACGGTCCCTTCGTCCTCGATTCGCTGGCCGCCTGGCTGGGGGGCGGGGTGCCGCACCTGCGCAGCACCGTCGAGCAGTTGACCGGCGAGGGGCTGCTCGTCCATGGCGAGTTCCGACCCAATGGGGTCGAACGGGAGTGGTGCGATCCCGAGGTGCTTCGTCGGCTGCGCCGACGATCGCTGGCCGCGCTCCGGCGTGAGGTCGAACCGGTCGACGCGGAAGCCCTCGTCAGGTTCCTCCCCGCCTGGCAGGGCATCGGCGGTCGACGCCGAGGTCTCGAGGCGCTCGTGGAGACGATCGGGGTGCTCCAGGGGGCGCCGATCGTCGCATCGACGCTCGAGAACGACGTACTCGCGAGCCGCATCGACGGATACGAGCCGTCGATGCTCGATCAGCTCGCCTCGATGGGTGACGTCGTGTGGCTGGGAGGTGGGTCGATCGGCGCCCGGGACGGCCGGATTCGGCTGGTCTTTCGCGACCAGGTTCGACTCTTCGTCGGTCGGCCCGGCGACGACCGGCCCGACGATCCCCTGCACGAGGCGATTCGGTCGCAGCTCTCGGATCGGGGCGCATCCTTCTGGAGCGAGATCCAGGCTGCCGCGTCGGCGGCAGGGCTCTCCTATGAGTCCGAGGCCGTGGTGGCTGCCCTGTGGGATCTCGTCTGGGCCGGTGAGGTCACCAACGACACGCTTGCCCCGGTGCGGGCCCTCACCACGACCAGCCGGCGGGGGGTCAGGACTCGTGCCGCACGGGGCCGGCGCCCCGGCCGTCTCACGAGCAGCGGGCCGCCGACGGCCGTAGGTCGTTGGTCCCTGGTGTCGCCGTTGGTCGAAGCACCCGCCACGCCGACCGAAATGGCCCACGCCCGGGCCCTCCAGCTGCTCGAGCGCTACGGCGTGCTCACCAGGGAGATGGCACTCGGCGAGGGAGCGACGGGTGGATTCGCGGGCGTGTATCCCGTCCTCCGAGCGCTCGAAGAGCAGGGAAAGGTGCGACGCGGGTACTTCGTGGCCGGCCTCGGCGCCGCCCAGTTCGCGCTTCCCGGGGCCGTCGATCGACTGCGCGACCATCGTGAGGGCGCCGAGAAGGCGTCGGTGCTGGTCCTGGCCGCCACCGACCCGGCCCAGCCCTTCGGCGCTGCCGTTCCCTGGCCCGAGACCGAGCATCGTCCGAGCCGGTCTGGCGGGGCCTACGTGGCGATCGACGACGGCCGCGCGGTCGCGTTCCTCGAGCGGGGCGGCCGCAGCGTGGCGATCCTCGACGGCGACGCAGATCCGGCCGCCTGGATCGGGGCATTGGCCCGCCTCGTGGCGTCGGGTCGGGTGCCCAAGCTGGAGATCTCGAAGATCGACGGCGAGGCGGCCGGCGCCTCACCACTGGTTCCGGCCTTCGAATCGGCGGGGTTCTCACGCGGGTACCGGGGCCTTCTGCTGCGGCACGCTGGGCGCTGATTTCCGGCGGTTACGCCCCGGTGGCCGACCACCACGGGTCGGTGCCGGCCACCCCGCATAGGACCAACGACCCAGACCGGAAGAAAGTCCTCAACCTGGGCCGGGGTGGATCCGATTGATTGCTTGTCCCCGGATAACACCGGGAACAAACAATCGAGACCGCAAGGGTTGAGCTTGTCGGTGCCTATCGCATCGGGTCGGAATACGGCTCGTAGCGGACGGCGGCCGGCCTCCTGGGCGGCCGGCGTCGTTCGGTCGAACCGTGAGCTCCGACCCAAGCAACTCGAGGACAACATCCTGTTGAATCGGAAGGAACCCGAAAAATGAAGACCTACATCCGCATCCAGAACATGCTTGCTCAGCTCAAGGAGTCCGAGCGTGGCGCCACCGCCGTCGAGTACGGCCTGATCGTCGCCCTCATCGCTGCTGTCATCGTCGCCCTCGTGGCCGCCGTTGGTAGTGGTGTGAAGGAAGGCTTCGACACCGTCAACAGCGAGCTGACCAAGGCCAACACCAACTGATCTGACGAAGACTTGATGGTCGGCGCAGTCTGGCCGGCCAGCACTTCACACCGCTGGGCGGGGACGAGATCTCGTCCCCGCCCAGTTGTGTTCCACCGGCATCGTCGAACGATCCGGTCTTCATCGACCCGAGCCATCGGGTCGAAACCGAGGAGATGCCCATGGTGGGCCCCTCGGCCTCCACGTGAAAGGACCGCACATGAAGCGCAAGATCGGGTTTGCCGTCGCCGGCGTCATGGCGACATTCGGCGCCCTCCTCGTATTCCTCTATCTCCGAGACAACCGCAGCACCACGACTGCGGCACCAGACCCGGCCGCCGATGTGGCCGTTGCTGGTGAAGTCACCGCACCCGAGCCGATCCCGGTCTCGAACGACGACGCCGACGGCGATCCGTTGACCATCGATCCGGTGGTCGAGAACGGATCGCTCACCGCGGTCACGGCCACGAACCAGATCATCGAACTGGGCGAGCCGGTCGTGGTCCCACCCGACTACCTCCAGGTGAGCTTCACCATGGCGACCGAGCGGGCCCTTGGTGGCCGCGTGCGCCCTGGTGACACCGTGGCGGTCATCGCCTCGTTCAACGAGGCGCTTCCGACCGCCGACGGGGCCGGCACGGAGACCGTGCAGACCACCGATGTCCTGCTGCACAAAGCGCTCGTTGCCGACGTCCAGGTCCAAGACGTTCTCGGCGCGACGACCAGCTCGGCAGGCGTGGCGGTCGAAGTTCCCGAAGGGGCACTGAACGCCACCAACTCCCAGACCTACACGATCACCATCGCCGTTCCGGCGACACAGGTCGAGCGCCTCGTCTATGCACTCGAGTACGGCTCGGTGTGGCTGGCCTACCAGGGCGCCGAAGCGGGCGAGACCACCAACGGCATCGTGACCGCCACCAACATCCATCAAGAGGTCAGCATCTTCATCGATCGCGACGACCTCGCAGCCCTCAGTGACACTCCTGCCGATCTCGCCTTCGAAGGCGATGCGGGCACCGAGGAGCCGGTTGTCGAAGGCGAGGGCTGATCATCATGGGCCGCAAAGACGAAAGTTCAGACGACAAGAAGGGGCGCAAGCTCTTCGGGGGTCGCAAAGACCCGGAAAAGGTCATCTTCGGTGAACATGCCGTGTCGAGCGATGCACTGCTCGGCGGTGACGGGTTCGACTTCGGTCTCAACGATCCGTTCCAGAGTGCCCAACCGGCGGCTCCAGTCGCTCCGGCGCCTGCGCCGGCACCTCCGGTGGCCGCTCCCGGTTCCGACGACGACCTGCTGCTCGACCACGAGGCGGAGATGAACCCGCTTCCGCCTCGGGCCGACATCCCCGTCATCGGCGGACAGCCCGTCGTCGCGGCGCCCCCGGTGCCCGTTGCCGCGGGCACGATGGCGCCTCCCGCTCCTCCTGCCCCGGCTGCTCCTGCGGCTCCGGCTGCTGCGCCCGCCCACGACGGCACGGCCCAACGCGCTCCTGTGCCCGAGCCGCCCAAGGGTGGCAGCACGGCAGTGCTGCCGAACACGGGCTCGAGGTTGTCGCCGGAGATGGTGCAACTCAAGGCCCGGGCTCACGAAGAGCTCATCGGCCGACTGAGCACCCGGCTCTTCAACGCCACCGCCGACGAATCCGAGCTCGAGCCGGTGGTGATCGAAGAGTTCGCCGCCTTCCTCGTCGAGGAAGGCATCCACCTCACCGAGGCGGAGCGTTCGGATCTCGCCGAAGAGCTGATCAACGACGTGCTGCGTCACGGACCGATCGAACCGCTGCTCCAGGACCCCGACGTGTCGGAAGTCATGGTGAACGGTCCCGACAAGGTCTACGTCGAGAAGAGTGGTCGCCTGTACCGCACCGAGGCGGTCTTCACCTCCGAGGACGCCCTCCGTCAGGTGATTCAGCGCATGGCCTCGAAGGTCGGTCGTCGTATCGACGAGTCGTCGCCGATGGTGGACGCTCGCCTTCCGGATGGTTCTCGTGTGAACTCCATCATCCCGCCGCTGGCGGTTGACGGATCCTCACTCACCATTCGTAAGTTCTCGAAGGATCCACTCACGGTCGACGACCTCGTCCGATTCGGCTCGATCACCCTGGAAACGGCCGGCCTGCTCGACGCATGCGTTCGCGGCAAGCTGAACATGCTCGTCTCCGGTGGTACCGGTTCGGGTAAGACGACACTGCTGAACGTGTTGTCGTCGTTCATCCCCGACGACGAACGCATCGTGACCATCGAGGACTCAGTCGAGCTCCAGCTCGGGCAGGAACACATCGTTCGGCTCGAGACCCGTCCGGCCAACCTCGAGGGCCGTGGCGCCATCGAGATCCGTGACCTCGTGAAGAACTCGCTGCGTATGCGCCCTGATCGCATCGTCGTCGGTGAGTGTCGTGGCGGTGAGGCGCTGGACATGCTCCAGGCCATGAACACCGGTCACGACGGTTCACTCTCGACGCTTCACGCCAACAGTCCCCGAGATGCGCTCAGCCGCCTCGAGACGATGGTGTTGATGGCAGGCATGGAGTTGCCCGCTCGTGCGATCCGTGAGCAGATCGCCTCGGCGGTCGACGTGATCGTCCAGCTGAGTCGCCTGCGTGACGGCACCCGTCGGGTGATGGCCATCAGCGAAGTCGTCGGCATGGAGGGCGACGTGATCACGCTCAACGAGATCTTCGCCTTCGACTTCGATGCCGGTATCGACGACGACGGTCGCTTCCTCGGCCACATCAAGCCCACCGGGTTGCGTCCGAAGTTCAGCGAGAAGCTCGAGGACTACGGCGTCAAGCTCGATCCGAGCCTGTTCTCGAACGGCCCGGTCGATCTGCTGGGAGGCGAGTGGTGATTCTCTCCCTCACTCTCCCAACCGTCGCCGGACATCGACCCGTACCTGTTCTGGGGCGGACTCCTGGTGATTGCCGGCGCTGGCGCCGCCTTCGCCATCGAGTCGGCCACCCGGGTGATCGATGCCGAGGCCGCGGCCGAGGCGAGCCTGCTCGAGAAGTTCCGGTCCGGTGTCGGTGACGCCGCCGATCGCCGGATCCAGGGATCGGGCATCGCCGAAGCGGTGCGAACCAAGCTCGAGGTGGTCGGCGCCAAGATGCGTCCGGTCGAGTTCTTCGGCCTCGTGGCCCTGGCTTCGATCCTCTTCGCGCTCGCCGGTCTCGTCTTCGGCGGGTCGACGTTGCTCGCCGCCGGCTTCTTTCTCCCTCCGGTTCTCGCCTTGATCATTCTGAATCGCAAGGTCAAGCAACAACGCAAGGCATTCAGCGATCAGCTGCCCGAAATGTTGCAGCTGCTCGGTGGATCGCTGCGGGCGGGCATGAGCTTCACACAAGCCCTGAGCGCTGTCGGTCATGAGTCGCCGCCACCGGCGAAGGAGGAGATCCGCAAGGTTCTCACCGAGAACCGGCTCGGACGGAGCTTCGTCGACTCGATGCGCGATGTGGCCCATCGGATGGACAGTCAGGACTTCGAGTGGGTGGTCTCGGCGGTCGAGGTCCACGAGGACGTCGGTGGCAACCTCGCCGATGTTCTCGACCGGGTGGCCCACACCATCCGTGCCCGCAACCGTGTTCGCGGTCAGGTCCGTGCCCTCAGTGCAGAGGGCCGCATGTCGGGTCACGTCATGACGGCGCTTCCCCCGGGAGTGGTCCTCATCATGTGGGTCTCGAATCGGCCCTACATCGAGGAGCTCACCACGACGCCGTTGGGTCACAAGCTCATCGGGGTCGCACTGCTCCTGTTGACCATGGGTTCTCTCTGGCTGCGCAAGATGGCCGCCTTCAAGTTCTGAGGAGACTGCGATGATCGAACTACTTACAGATCTGCTCAGCGGCCCCAATGTGTTGTTGGTGGGCGCGGCGATGTTCCTCCTCGCCGGTGCGGTCACCTACTTCACGGTGCAGGCTCCCGACCCGGTCGAGGTCCAGCCGGGAATGCTCGGTATCCACGATGCCATCCTTCAGCTGTCGGCCCGCAAGCGCCTGGTGAACCCCGGGCTCAAGTGGCTCGCCGACCTGGCCGGCAAGTTCAACCCTTCCGAGCGGGTCGCCCTGCTCGAGAAGAGAATTGCCATGGCCGGCATGTCGGTCAACTGGCCCATCGAGCGGGTGCAGCTCTACAAGCTCGTGTTCGGTGTGGTCGGACTCCTGTTCGGCACAGCGATCTTCTTCACCACATCGAGTCCGGTGAACATCACCCTCGGCCCCGCCGTTGCGGCGGCGGGCTGGATGGGCTTCGACTACGTGCTCGACAAGAAGGCCAAGGCCCGCCAGCAGACGATCGAATACGCGCTGCCCGACATCCTCGATCAGCTCACCATCATCGTCGAGGCCGGTCTCGGCTTCGAGGGTGCGTTCCAGCGGGTCATCGAGTCGAACGACACTCCCCTCGTGGAAGAGTTCGCCCGGGTGCTGCGAAGCATTCGTCTGGGCATGTCCCGGAACGAGGCGATGAACCAGCTGCTCGAACGCACCGACGTGGTCCAGCTCCGCATGTTCGTGCGGGCCTTGAACCAGGCCGACCGATCGGGTATCCCGATCGGCCAGGTCTTCCGTGTGCAGGCTGACGAGGCTCGCGAGAAGCGACGTCAGCGAGCCGAGGAGAAGGCGATGCAGCTTCCGGTGAAGTTGCTGTTCCCGCTGGTGTTGTTCATTCTTCCGTCGCTCTTCATCGCCATCCTCGGTCCTGCCGTGGTCCGTGTCCAGGGCAACGGCGGCATCAACGGCGGCGGCGGCGGCTGAATTCCCGACCGACGTCGACGCCGGGGGTCGACCACCATTCGCGGCGGGTTCACATGGTCAGCGGTCCGACTATGTGAGCCCGTCGTGTTAGCTGTCACATTGGCTCGGCCTTCGGCCGAGCGCTTCGCCATCTGAGGCACGTTTTCGTGCGCAGCCCGCGAGGCGGGCTGACGCTGTCACATTGTTCGGCCTTCGGCCGAGCGCTTCGCCGTCTGAGGCACGTTTTCGTGCGCAGCCCGCGAGGCGGGCTGACGCTGTCACATTGTTCGGCCTTCGGCCGAGCGCTTCGCCATCTGAGGCACGTTTTCGTGCGCAGCCCGCGAGGCGGGCTGACGGGGCAGCCGCTGCTCACTCGTAGTTGATGGCTTCGAGGACGTTGAGCCTCGATGCCCGGCGGGCCGGGAGGGCCGCTGCGAAGAGGCCGGCCACTGCGGCGAGGGACACGAACACCACGAGTTGTCCGATGGGAATGTCGAGCCGGCTGACAAAGCTGTCGGGGATGACCTCGACGGCGATCGTTCCGAGGACCAGACCGAGGCCGACGCCGAGCAGTCCGCCGAAGACCGACACGATCACCCCCTCGAATCGCACCATGCGGCGCATCTGGCGTCCGGTCATACCGACCGCCCGCACCAGACCCAGCTCGCGGGTTCGTTCGAACACCGACAACGCAAGCGTGTTGGTCACGCCGACGAGGGCGATGACGATGGCCAGAGCGAGCAGCACGTTCACCACGATCAACAGGTTGTCGATGGCCGAGGCCACCGAGTCACGGAACTCCTCGACGGTCTGGATCGAGAGCTGCGGGAAGTCGACGCCGATGGAGCTTTCCAGCGCTCGACGTACCGCGTCCTCGTCGAACCCGTCGGCGGATATGGCCGACAGGAACTGGTCGCTCGTCGACGTGAACTTGCGATCCCAGAGGTCGAGGTCGATGACCCGGTCACCCAGGATCGAGTTGTCGTCGTAGAGGGCCGCCACGGTGAGGGCCTCGGTGGACCCGTCGGCGAATTCGACGTCGAGCGTCGAGCCCACGTCGAGTCCGCGGTCGGCCGCGAAGTCGACGAACAGGAGAACGGCGTCGGGCCCGATGAGATCGTCGTTGCGCTCGATGTAGTCGAGGTCGATGTGACGGTCGACCTGGGTCAGGTCGGTGGCCTGTCCGTCGAACACGTCACCGCCGATGCGGAAGGCCTCGAGGCTGAATCGGTACGACAGCACCTGTTCGATCTCGGGAAGCCGGCTCGCCCGCTCGGCTACCTCGGTGCTGAAGGCCTGGGAGGGGTCGGTGTTGTTCTCCGGTGAGATGAACCAGTCCGCGATCACGGCGTCTTCGAGCACATCGGCGAACGTGGCCTTCAGTGACGATCCGACCACCGACGCCGCAGTCACCAGGGCGAGACCGATCATCAGAGCGGCCGCGGTTGCGGCCGTGCGTTCCGGGCTGCGGCTGGCATTCTCGCGGGCCATACGGCCGGTCACCCGGAACCCGGCGGGAACGGTGTCGATGGCGAGCCAGGCCGCAGTGCCGATCAGCGCCGCGGGCAGGAGAAGGAACAGGCCCGCAGGCAGGCTCGTGAGACCGGCGACGATCAGCGCGAGCGTCGCCACGGCCGCGACGATCCCCAACAGCCCGACGATCACCGTCGTTGGCCAGCGTCCGACCGTGGAGGCCACCGGTCGGGCGAGGAACGGGCTGATGGCGTTGACACCGAGGAAGGTCACGATCGCCCCGGCTCCGAGCACCACCAGCACCCGTCCGGTGCCGAGGTCGACGACGGCGCTCACGAGGAGGAACGCCATGCCCAGGATCACCGCGGCGAAGCGACCGATCCGTCGGTCGACGCGTTTCGCTCCCAGGTGAACCAGCAGGGCGCCGACGATGGCGAGCAGCAGCAGTGGCGGCCAGTCGCCGCTGGCGAAGCCGACCGCGATCGCCAATGCGCCGGCCGCCATCAGAGCGATGCCGAGGCGAGGACGATGCGGGGTCTCGTCGGAGTGCAGTCGGTCGTCGTCACGCAGCGCGGCCATGGGCGACACCTTCCGTGCCTTCAGTGCGGGCCACACCGCGGCCGCCAAGGTGATACCGATACCGACGAACGCCCCGAAAGCCAACGTGCGTATCTCGATGGGAAGCTCGCTGCCCTCGGGGCCGAAGTCGAGAATGGCCAGCAACCACCGCAGGAACACCGCCAGCGCGTAGCCGGCCACGATGCCGGTGACGGTGGCGATCACGCCCACGAGCAGCGCCTCGAGCACCATCGACCGAGTGATCTGGAAGCCGGTTGCTCCCAGCGCTCGGAGCAGGCCGAACTCGCGGACGCGCTGACCGATCAGGATCGTGAAGGTGTTGAAGATGATGAAGGCGGACACCAGCAAGATGATGAACGCGAACACCAGGAGCACCGTCTGGAAGATGCTGATGATCTCGTCGAACTCCGCCGCTTGTTCCTCGACGAGAACGTCCTGGGTGACGGTCTCGAGGCCGGAGGGCAGGAGCACCGAGACCGCAGCCTCCACCGACGCGACATCGGCACCAGGCTCGAGCGTGAGCACGATGTCGTCGTACCCCTCGCCGTTGTTCAACAGGTCGACCGCTGTCGCCGTCTCGAACGCGAGAATCTTCGCGCCCACCTGGGCGGACTCGTCCTGGGCCGCGAAGGTGAAGGTCCCCACCAGCGCGAAGGGGTCGATTCCGCTCGGAGTCTGCACGTCGTAGGTCTCGCCGACGACGAAGCCGTCCATGCGGGCAGTGGCGGTGTCCATGGCGAACTCGCCACCGGATGTCGGTGAGCGTCCCTCGGCGAGGAACAGGACACGTTGGTCGGTCTCGGTCTCCCAGTTCACGCCGATGTTGGGCGGGCCGCTCGCCGTGGCGGCCTCGCCGGCGGCGTTCAGCGCAACGACGTTGAGCTCGGCTACTCGACCCTGGGCCGCCTCGACGCCGGCAAGCGAGGCCAGCTCGTCGTCGAGGCCGAGGGGGACCGGAGCAGCCTCGATCCGATCCCCGAACTCGATCTCGGAGCGAACCGCGATGTCGAAGCCGCTCTGGATGTCTTGGGACAGATCACCGAAGGTCGAGCGCAGGCTGTCGGTGAACACGAACACCGCAACGGTGAAGGTGACGCCGAGTGACACGGCGACGAGGGTGAGCAGGAACCGCCATTTGTTCGCGCGGAAGTTCTTGAAGGTCAACCGCAGGAGTGTCATTGCTCAGTCGCCGAGCGAACGCATGCGGTCGAAGATGGCGTCGGCGGTCGGATCGGCGAGCTCGTCGACGATGTGGCCGTCACCGAGGAACACCACTCGGTCGGCGTGGGCGGCGGCCACCGGATCGTGGGTCACCATCACGATCGTCTGACCCAGATCGCGCACGGCATGGCCCATGAAGTCGAGTATCTCGCTGCCGGCTCGACTGTCGAGGTTGCCGGTGGGCTCGTCGGCGAAGATGATCTCGGGCTGACTGGCGAGTGCTCGCGACACGGCGACCCGCTGCTGTTGACCACCCGACAGCTCGTTGGGCCGGTGCGAGAGGCGATCGCCGAGACCCACGATGGCCACGACCTGGTCGATCCAGGCCGAATCGACTTTCCGACCGGCCAGGTCGATCGGGAGGGTGATGTTCTCGAGCGCGCTGAGCGTGGGAACGAGGTTGTAGGCCTGGAAGACGAACCCGATCCGATCTCGACGCAGGAGGGTGAGCTCCTTGTCGTTCAGGGTGGTGAGGTCGATGTCGCCGATGAAGACCTGGCCTTCGGTGAGATCGTCGAGGCCCGCCATGCAGTGCATGAGCGTGCTCTTGCCGGAGCCCGACGGGCCCATGATGGCGCTGAAAACGCCACGGCCGAAGCTGACGTCGACCCCGTCGAGGGCCAGCACCCTCGTGTCGCCGCTCCCGTAGATCTTGCTGGCGCTCTGGGCACGAGCGGCAGTGGTCGAGGTGTCGGGCGGCGGGGAGCTGGGGAGAGCTGCAGACGTGGACATGACGGAACCGTAGGCCTTTCGGCCCACGGTTCCGTCGTCCTTTCGAACGATTCGCCGAAAGTCAGTTCGAGGCGATGGCGGCGAGGATGTTCATTCTCCCGGCCCGCCGGGCCGGGAGCCAGGCGGCGGTGAGCCCCGCGAAGGCCGCGGTGACCAACAGAACGGCGATCTGGCCGCCCGGGATGGCCAGCGTGCTGGTGAAGCTGTCGGGCAGGGCGGTGACGGTGGCGGCGCCGAAGGCGATGCCGATCGCAATGCCGAGCGCTGCGCCGAAGAAGGCGATCAGGGCCGCTTCGTAGCGGACCATCCGCCGCACCTGACGTCGGCTCATGCCCACCGCTCGCACCAAGCCGAGCTCACGTGTGCGCTCGTGGATCGACAGGGCCAGCGTGTTGGCGATGCCGATCAGCGCGATCACGACGGCGAGCGCCACGAGGGCATTCAACACGGTCAGGATCTGGTCGATCAGTCCCTCCAGCGTCTCCTGGAACTCGGCGGCGGTCTGAATGTCGGCCTGCGGATAGGTGGTACCCAGCGCGGCCAACGCAGTGCCGACGGCCGCGGGGTCGGCACCGTCGACGGAGCTGAACGCCAGCCAGTTGTCGGCCACGGTCACGCCGGCGTCGGCGAACGTACGCTGATCGAGCAACCATGGCTCTTCGACCAGGAACTCGTCGTCGTAGATGCCGCTGATGGTCAGATCGGTGCGGACACCGGTGGTGAAGGCCATGGTGATGCTGTCGCCGACGGCGAGGTCCCAGTCGTCGGCCCGACTGCGGCTCACGAGCAGGCTCGTTCCGTCGTCGACGAAGCCACCGTCGCTGACATCGATGTCGAACAGGGCGGGCATGGCGCCGAGATCGGCGGCGACGGCTTCTTCGATCGAGCCGTTCACCGAGACGTCGGCGTACTTGAATCCCGTGACGTCGCCGAACGCAGGATCGGCCGCGATGTCGTCGACCACCGTCGTGGGGAATCCGGCATCGGAGGTCTGGTCGACCACCAGGTACTCGGCGGTGACCGACGACTCGAGGGTCTCCCGGAACTGTGCCTTCACCGACTCACCGACGACCAGCGCCATGCTCACGACGGCAAGGCCGATCATGAGTGCAGCCGCGGTGGTGGCGGTGCGACGGGAGTTCCGCTGGGCGTTCTGACCGGCGAGCTTGCCGGCGACGCCGAGTCGGCGCAACGGCCATCCGACCATCGACACGACCGGGCCCACGAGCAGCGGGCTGGCGAAGGTGACGCCGAGGAAGACGCCGATGGCTCCCAGCGCCATGAGCGAGACGGTGCCCGATGTCGAGCCGGTGCCGGCGAGGCCGAGGCCACCGAGAATCACCCCGGCCGCCACGAACACTCCGCCGGTGAGCAGGCGGGTTCGGCTTCGGGGGGCGCCGGCCTCGCCGCCGTCGCGTATGGCGGCGATCGGCGCGATGCGAGAAGCCTTGCGGGTCGGTCCGAAGGCTGCGACGACGGTGACGCCGATGCCCACGAGCGTGGCGGCCGACACGGTCCGGACCGAGATGATGGTCGGGTAGTCGGGCAGGTCGGCTCCGATGAGGCCGAACAGCGCGGTGAGCCCGGCCGCCACCAGCAGGCCGCCGATGATGCCCAGGACCGAGGCGAGAACACCGATCACGAGAGCTTCGCCCATCGCCGACCGCCGGAGTTGACGGGAGTCGGCTCCGATGGCTCGCAGGAGCCCCATCTCGCGGGTGCGCTGGCTCAGGACGATGGCGAAGGTGTTGTAGATGATGAAGATCGACACGAACAACGACACGCCGGCGAAGCCGAGGAGGATGTTCTGGACGATGTCGATGCCTTGGTTGAACTCGGCGGCCTGATCACCGGCGACGGTGGCCTGGTCGACCACCTCGTAGTCGACCAGGCTCGCGCGCAGCGACGCGATCACCTGGTCGGGGTCGACGCCGTCCTCGACCGAGATGGCGATCTCGTCGTAGCCGGTCGTCCCGAACAACTCGTCGACCTGGTCGGCGTTCATGCCCATCAGCACCGCCCCCAAGGTCTGGTTGTCGGTTCCGAACCGCGACAGACCGCTCAGGGTGAGCTCCTGGCGGCCACTGGGTGTGATCACTGTGTAGGTCTCGCCGATGTCGAAGCCGTGGGTGGCGGCGCTGTCGAGGTCCATCACGAACTCGCCGACCTCAGGGCTGTCGCCTTCCACCAGGGTGACGGGCGAGAGCGCCTCGTTGTCCGACCAGCTGAAGGCCAGCTGCGGGGGACCGTTGGACGGGATCTCGTCGCCGTCGGCGTTGATGGGGCGCACGGAGTTCTCGGGTGCCTCGGTCGAGGCCACCGCCTCGGCCACTCCGTCGGTCGCCTCGACGATGGCGAGATCGTCGGTGCTGAGGACCGTCGGTGCGCCGAACTCGTCGACGGGCCTTACGGCCACGTCGGTTTCGGCGACGATCTCGTCGGAGAGGCTCGTGAACGTCGAGCGCAAGCCGTCGCCCAGCACGAAGGCCGAGACGACGAAGCTGACCGCCAGCACCACGCCGAAGGTGGTGAGGGCGAAGCGAACCTTGTTGGCACGCAGGTTCTTGAAGGTGAGTTTCAACATCGGGAGTCCTGTTCGTCCGTTCGATCGGTCAGTTGCCGAGCCGGCGCATCTGGTCGAGCACGGCGTCGGGGGTCGGGTCGAACAACTGGTCGGTGATACGGCCGTCGGTGAGGAACACCACCCGATCGGCGTAGCTCGCCGCGACCGGATCATGAGTGACCATCACGATGGTCTGGCCGAGCTCACGCACTGCGTGGCGCATGAACTCGAGGATCTCGGCCCCTGTGTGGCTGTCGAGGTTGCCCGTGGGTTCGTCGGCGAAGATGATCGCGGGCTGATTGGCCAGCGCCCGAGCAACGGCGACCCGTTGCTGTTGTCCGCCGGACAGCTCGTTCGGACGGTGCGAGAGGCGATCGCCGAGACCCACCGTGGCCACCACGCTGGCGAGCCATTCCGGGTCGGGCTTGGTGCCGGCCAGGTCCATCGGAAGGGTGATGTTCTCGATCGCCGACAGGGTGGGAACGAGGTTGAACGACTGGAAGACGAAGCCGAGACGATCGCGTCGCAGACGGGTGAGCTCGCGCTCGCCGGCGGCGGAGATGTCGGTCTCGCCGATGTGGGCGTTGCCCGCCGTGAGCCGATCGAGGCCGGCCATGCAGTGCATGAGCGTGCTCTTGCCGGAGCCCGACGGGCCCATGATGGCGGCGAACTGCCCTGCGGCGAAGTCGATGTCGACCCCGTCGAGAGCAACGACACGTGTGTCGTCGGAGCCATAGACCTTGGTCGCGCCGCGAGCCGATGCGGCCACCGCCGGCACCGACGGGTGGGTGGAGAGGGATTCGAGGAGGAGGGTCATGGTTCTGCCTTGGTTGGGGGAGATCCGGGGGGATCTGTCGCGTGGTTCGAAGGTACGACGATGCGGGCGGGCGGTCGTCGGGCTGGGAGTTGATTCGCTCGTCATCCTGGAGGCCGATGCGCCTCGCGGTCGCGTCATCCTCGGGGAGGACGGGTGCTCAGTCGCCGTTTCCGGGGCGCACCAAACCGGTCTCGTACGCAACGACGACGGCCTGCACCCGGTCGCGGACACCGAGCTTCATGAGCACGCGGCTCACGTGGGTCTTCACGGTGGTCTCCCCGACGAAGAGCGCCTCGGCGATCTCGCTGTTCGACAAGCCGCGAGCCATCAGCCGCAGAACCTCGGTTTCCCGGTCGGTGAGCGGGTCGGCGAGGTCGAGGCGACTGATCGGGGCATCGCCGTGGCGGACGAACTCCTCGATGAGCGTGCGGGTGATCGACGGCGCGAGGAGCGCCTCGCCGCTGGCGACGACGTGGATGGCCCGGACGAGCTCATCGGCCGGTGTGTCCTTGAGCAGGAACCCGCTGGCGCCGGCCCGCACCGCCCCGTACACGTACTCGTCGAGGTCGAAGGTGGTGAGCACGAGCACCCGGGTGTCGAGCGCGGGGTCGTCGACGATGATCCGGGTGGCTTCGATGCCGTCGAGGTCGGGCATCCGGATGTCCATGAGCACCACGTCGGGTCGTTCGCGCCGACAGAGCTCGACGCCGGCGCGACCGTTGTCGGCGTCGCCCACCACTTCGATGTCGGCCTCGGCGCCGAGGATCATGGAGAAGCCGGTGCGCATGAGGGCCTGGTCGTCGACGACGGCGACCCGTACGGTCATGCGTCGGACTCGACCTTCGGCGTTCGAGCGGCGGTGGGTTCGTGAGAGATCGCCGCGGCGGTCGGGAGCGTGGCCCGGACCGAGAACCCGCCCCCGACCCGCGGTTTGGCCTCGAGCGTGCCGTTGTAGATCTCGACCCGTTCCCGCATGCCGGTGAGCCCGTGGCCGGTACCGGAAGTGGCCGGTGATGCCGCCGCGCCGAGGCCGTTGTCGACGACGTCGAGCACGATCGAACCCGGCTCGTAGCCGATGGTGACGTCGGCGCGAACCGGTCGACCCGCATGGCGGATCACGTTGGTCAGGGCCTCTTGGACGACGCGGTAGGCGGTGAGCTCGACGCCGGGCGGCACCGGCCGCTTGTCGCCCTCGACCGCCATTCGGGTCTCGACGCCGGCCTCGGAGGCGTGGTGGGCAAGCGCCTCGAAGTCGCTGATCTGGGGCTGGGGGGCAAGCTCGGCGCCGTTCTCGGGATCGCGGAGAACGCCGAGCATGCGGCGCATCTCGGTGAGCGACTCTCGGCCGACCGTCTCGATGTTGCCGAGCGCCTCTCGGGCTTTGACCGGGTCGGTGTCGATCAGGCGGCGGGCTGCTTCGGCCTGCACCACGACCGTGCTCATGCCGTGGGCCACGATGTCGTGCATCTCGCGGGCGATGCGCGCCCGCTCGTCGAGCGCCGCCAGCCGGGCCTTGGTCTCGAGGTCGGCCTCGAGGGCCAGGGCCCGTTGCTCGAGCTCGGCGATGCGCTGCCGGCGCTGGTACATGACCTCGCCGAGCACGGCGGAGGTGGTGAACACGATGGCGATCCCGATGATGGCCAGGCGAGGGAGATCCTCATCGGGTGTCCACACGGCGCCGACGAACGCGAGCGCCGTGGCGGCTGCGACCACCACGGCGACCAGGCGCCAGGTGCGAGTGCGGTCCACGCCGTGGGACGTCGCGGCGAAAATGGCCAGGGGGAGACCCGGGTCGAATGCGGTCGGGTAGTCGAGCACCCAGAACGGGAACGTGGCCGCGGCGATGATCAGCAAAACCGTGAGAGGCTGCGATCGGCGCCACACCAGCGGGAGTGTGCCGGCGATGACGAGCCCGAAGCCGAGTACATCGGGGTCCCGTTCGGTCGGCGTCTTGGTCGCCAGGAGCAGCCCGGCGAGCGACGCGGCCGTGAACGCCATGCCGAAGGCGACATCGGCATGGCGGGGATGGGTCTGGGCCCACCTCAGCACCGCTCGCCATACGTTCATGGCTCAAAGCTACTCACCTCGGGCCGACCAGACGTCCGCCCGAGGTGCCATTGCGGTGTCCTCCGCGAGGACGACCCCGCCGGGCCGAGGGTCAGCTGGGCTGCTTCACGACCCGCAGGTAGGGGCGCTGTTCGTCCCAGCCTTCGGGGAACAGCTCGGCTGCCTCGTCGTTCGACAGCGCGGGCACGATGATGACGTCGTCGCCCTGGGTCCAGTTCACCGGCGTGGCGACCTTGTTCGAGTCGGTGAGCTGCAGCGAGTCGATGACCCGCAGGATCTCGTCGAAGTTGCGGCCGGTGCTGGCCGGGTAGGTGAGGGTGAGGCGCACCTTGTTCTTGTCGTCGATGACGAAGACCGAACGCACGGTGAGGGTGTTGTCGGCGTTGGGGTGGATCATGTCGTAGAGGTCGGCGACCGTGCGGTCGGGATCGCCGATCATGGGGAAGTTCACGGCGGTGCCTTGCGTGTCCTCGATGTCGCCGAGCCACGCCATGTGGTCCTCGACCGAGTCGACGCTGAGGCCGATCGCCTTCACGTTGCGCTTGTCGAACTCGCTCTTCAGCTTGGCCGTGTAGCCGAGCTCGGTGGTGCACACGGGCGTGAAGTCCTTCGGGTGCGAGAACAGGACGGCCCAGCTGCCGTCCTTCCAGGCGTGGAAGTCGATGTCGCCCTGGGTGGTCGGAGCGCTGAAATCGGGTGCGGTGTCGCCGAGTCGGATCGCCATGGGGGTTACCTCGCCTGTCGCGGTTGGGATGGGATCCAATCCTGACAACTCTGATCGGGTTCGACAACCCGGGTTCAGCGACGGTCGGCTTCGAAGCGCTCGAACAGGCGGGCGGCCACACGATCACCGATGGCCAGCGAGGCCGTTGCGGCAGGTGACGGGGCGTTCACCACGTGCACGGCCCGCGGTGTGTCGTGGAAGACGAAGTCGTCGACCAGGTCGCCGGTGGTGGCGATGGCCTGGGCCCGCACGCCGGCCGGCGCGGGCTCGAGATCGTCGAGGTTCGTCTCGGGCACCAGCTCTCGGAGCGCCTTCACGAGAGCGGGCAGGTAGAGCGACCGGTAGATCTCACCGGCGCCGGTCCGCCAGTAGCGCCTCGCCAATCGCCAAGTGGCGGGTCGACCCAGCAGAGCTCTGACCTCCTGGAGGTCGACATCGCGCCACCGGTAGCCCTCGCGGGCGAAGGCGGGCACCGCGTTCGGACCGACATGCACGCCGCCGTGAATGTCGCGTGTGAAGTGGGCCCCGAGGAACGGGAAGTCGGGATCGGGCACCGGATAGAGCAGATGGCGGCACAGTTCGCGGCGGTCGGCCCGCAGGTGGTGGTACTCGCCCCGGAAGGGCATGATCGCCGCCGGCGGCGAGACGCCCGTGAGCGCAACCATGTGGTCGCTGTGCAGGCCGGCGCAGTTCACCAACCACCGGGCTCGTACCTTCCGACCATCGGCGGCGGCAACCTCGACGTGGTCGCGTGTCGTGGCGATGGCCGACGCGGTGAAGTTGTTCGTGATCGACACCCCGGCCTCGCCCAGGTCGGTGGCCATCGCCTGGCAGACCGCCACGTAGTCGACGATGCCGGCGTCGTGGACCAGCAAGGCCGCGCCCGGCCGGACGTGAGGTTCCCGTTCCAGTAGTGCGTCGCTCGACAGTCGTTCGAGACGCACCCCGTTGGCGTTGCCGCGCCGTTCGAGCTCGTCGAGGCGGGGATGGTCGTCGGGACCGGTGGCGAGGATGACCTTGCCGCACATCTCGTGGGCGATGTCGTGCTCGCGGCAGAAGTCGACCATGCGGCGACGACCCTCGACGGCCAGTTCGGCCTTGGCCGAGCCGGGGCGGTAGTAGATGCCGCTGTGGATGACTCCGGAGTTGTGCCCCGTCTGGTGGCCGGCGATCGAGGCCTCTTTGTCGACCACCGCGATGGTGAGATCGTCACGTCGGCCGAGCAGCGCCCGGGCGGTGGCAAGCCCGACGATGCCGGCGCCGACCACCACGACATCGACGGTGTCGTCGGCGTCGACGGAAGAACCCTCGTTCTCGGTCAACTCGACAGGCGAAGGTCGTCGTCGCGTTCGTCGCCGGACGCGTCATCGGTGGGAGCGTCGGCGTCCTCGGCGTCCTCACCCAGCAACGAGATCGCCTGGTTGGTGGTGAGCGAGTCTCGGAGCCGGGCCAGGCTCGGGTCGTCGAGGGAGAACTGACGGAGGCGTCGGATCCACTCGTCGCGGTAGTCGAGGTAGGTGAGGTGTTGCCGCTCGGCGGTGACGTAGTCGGCGCGCTTCACCGCATGCAGCGTGGCTTCGGCGGCTACCTGCATGGCCGACAGCTCGGCCCGCATCACGGGAGCGGGATGGGTGGCGAGGGCTTGGCCGAGGGCGTCGGTGGCACTGGCGGTTCCCTCGAACAGCGAGGCGTCGGTGAGATCGACGGCGAGCTGGGCGTCGCCGAGACGACGCAGCACCGCCTCGTGGGCGCTGATCCAGGTGATGACGACCGACCCGTTGGCGCGGTGCCATTCACCGAGTGTTGCCGGGTCGACCGTCGGCAGCGCCTCGGTGTCGTCGGGAGGTGCCTCGATGGACCACCGGGGGGTTCGGTCACGCCGAAGCCATGCGATCAGACCGACGAGGAGTAGGCAACCGCCGACGATGGCGGCAGGTATCACGAGATCGAGCGTCGACACGAGAGCCTCCGAAGGGGACGTGTGCCACCCTAGCGGCGAGGCCGGACGCGGTCGTGGCAGTGGTGAAGGGATTCACAATGGGCGCGGGTTGCGGCGATGCCGCCAACGTCGGTACTGTGACGAGCGACACAGGCCAGACGATGGCAATCCGGGGGGATCTCGTCGTCAGGCTTCGGGTATTGGTCGCAGCCGGCGGCTGCTGGGGGGTTTCCGCCGGCTGCGCCACCTGAGCGGTGTCGACGAGAGAGCAGGGACGAGCCGCCGACGGCAGTGGCGTCGGTCAGGATCGGAGTCGCACTGCGGGCGCTGTGGCCACGATGGCTGCGCCCTCGCGTTCGCAGGCCCAACACGGGTCGTCGACGGTGCCTCGCCAGGTCACGTCACACTCGGGGCAGGTGACCGTGGCCCGGGGTGTCCGACGGGAGCGACCGAGGATGCCGGCGAACGGTCGAGGGTTCATCGGAGGTCATCCTAGGAACACCCACCCTGCCCGCCGGTGGATGCCAGACCAAGCCAGCGGGGTCCGGCGTCAGCGATAGGTATGGAAGCCGACGCCGCTCTTGCGCCCGAGATGCCCGGCGGCAACCAGTCGACGAAGCAGAGGCGGTGCCGCGTAGTGACGCTCGTGGAACTCCTCGAACAGCACGTCGGCCACGCCGGCGACGATGTCGAGACCGATCAGGTCGCACAGCTCCAGAGGTCCCATCGGATGCGCACACCCCAGCTTCATGGCCGTATCGATCTCCTCGGCGGTGTTCATCCCGGAGTCGAGCAGCTCGATCGACTGGAGCAGATACGGGATCAGCAGCCGGTTCACGACGAAGCCGGCCCGATCGGCGGTGACGACGACGGTCTTGCCCAACCGGTCACCGACGAAGGTGCGGACCGCGTCGGTGACCGCCGGGTCGGTGACCGCTGATGGAATCACCTCGACCAGCTTCTGCACGACCGCCGGGTTGAAGAAGTGGACGCCGATCACCTGGTTCGGCCGCCGCGTGGCCATACCCAGCTCGACGATGGGGATCGACGACGTGTTCGACGCCAGGATCGCGTGCGGCGGGGTGATCTCGTCGAGGCGGGAGAAGAGGCCGAACTTGGCGGTGCGATCCTCGCTGATCGCCTCGACGACCAGGTCGACCTCGGCGAGCGTGTCGGCGTCGGTGTCGAATCGAAGTCGCGACCAGGCGGCGTCACGGTCGGTCTCGTCGAGGCGGCCTCGTTCGACGGCCTTGGCCAACGACTGCTCGATGCGGGTTCGGCCCGCTTCGAGGAACTCCGGAGCCGACTCGATCACGGTGGTGGGAAACCCGGCTTTGGCACAGACCTCGGCGATGCCGGATCCCATCGTGCCGGCGCCGACCACTCCCACTCGTTCGACTCGGGTCATCGTGGTACCTCGCTGGTTGGTGGGTCAAGACTTGCAGGCGAGTCTAGGGATGCGAGGTGAAGCGGTGGATGCCACATGCGGGCCCGATGCCGCTACCGTTCCCGGACGTTCTCAACGGAAGGTCTCCAATGGTTCCAGAGTGTCCCGCAATCGACGGATCGAGCCCCCGCACCACGCGCTTCGACGAAGCGCCACCGATGTGCATCGATCCGGCCAAGCGCTACACCGCCACGATGAAGACCTCCAAGGGCGAGATGGTGATCGCCCTCGATCCCATCAGTGCCCCGCTCACCGTGAACAACTTCGTGTTCCTGGCCCGGTACCGCTACTACGACGGCCTGATTTTCCATCGCGTCATCAAGGGTTTCATGTGCCAGGGCGGGTGCCCCGACGGCAACGGTCGCGGTGGCCCGGGCTATCGATTCGCCGACGAGCTGCCCAAGCCCGGTCGTTACGAGATCGGCTCATTGGCCATGGCCAACGCCGGCCCCGACACCAACGGCAGCCAGTTCTTCCTCATCAGCGGCCCCAGCGGAGCCGGTCTGCCGCCGCAGTACTCGCTGTTCGGCAAGGTCATCAAGGGACTCGAGATCGTCGAATCGATCCAGAACGCGGCCACCGGCCCGGGTGATCGACCGGTCGACGACGTGGTCATCGACGCCGTTCGCATCACCGAGGCCGACTGACGGCAACGGTCCCCGGCCCGGACTTCACAGCTCGGGAATGGTGAGGACCTGACCCACCTGCAGGACGCTGTCGGTGGTGAGATTGTTGGCTTCGAGCAGCTCACTGATGGTGAGGCCGAACCGGTCGGCGATGCCGCCGATCGTGTCGCCTGAGACCACCACGTACTCGTCGAGTTCGAGGCGGTTCGAACCCGGCGCGGGTACGGGCCCCTCGGGAGCGCTCTCGGGAGCGCTCGCCGACGGCACCGGCACTTCGAGCATGTCGCCGACGTTCAGCACCGTCGTGACGTCGAGATCGGGATTCAGCTCGATCAGCTCGTCGATGGTGGTGTCGAACCGGTCGGCGATGGTGCCGAGCGT
This sequence comes from uncultured Acidimicrobiales bacterium, assembly GCA_963787285.1. GTDB lineage: Bacteria > Actinomycetota > Acidimicrobiia > Acidimicrobiales > JAHEJN01 > JAHEJN01. The sequence goes on from CAWBCM010000001.1 coordinate 304,876, forward strand.
GTCGCCGGCGGCCACGGTGTAGGTCGTGAGCACCCGATCGGTTCCCGCGAGTGAATCGTCACCGGGAAGGGTCTCGGTGACCACCGGGATCGGGATGCGCATGACCTCGCCGACGTTGAGAACCGTGTCGATGGTCATGCCGTTCACCTCGAGCAGTTCGTCGATCGACACGCCGAAGCTGGTGGCGATGCCGCTCAGGGTGTCGCCCGCCACGATCGTGTAGTCGGTGGTGGCCGGCGTGGGGACGGCAACGGGTGTGGGAGTGGCCGCCACGACCAGTGTCGGATCGAGCGCATCGTCGTCGGGTCGTTCGGCCGAAGTGGGGCCGCCGGTGCCACAGGCCGCGAGAAAGAACGATGCGACCGTGAGACCGAATGCTGCCCGATGATTGCGACCCGCGAACACAGGCCGATTGTAGGGGGCCGGATCGGGGGGAGTTCAGGCGCCGGGAGTCGGCCGACGACGACGGGTGTCGGGCGCCGGGGCCCCGACGGCCTCGATCACCGCGTGAAGCTCGTCGGCGCCGTCGCTGTTGCGATGGGCCCATCCGGAGGCGAAGGCGAAATCGACCAGGGCGTGCATGGTGGTGGCGAAGCCCGACGGAGGGTCGACGCCGTGATCGTCGCACCAGTGCATGGCATCGATCCACACCAGCTCGGTGACGAGATCGTCGGTCAACAGGACCCGACGGCCCCCCGTTGAATGGAGGATGGCGACGATCACCGACACGGCATCGCGATCGACCGAGCGGCCGTTGGCCAAGGCCCATCGCAGCAGATCGGCGCGTCGGGCTCGCACCGGCGCGGTTGCGGCGACACTTCGTGCCGAACGCCGGGCGCCTCCGGGCCGACCGGGTGAGCGCACGCCGACCGAGCTGTTCGAGGGGTGGTTCGGCCGGCGGAAGGGGACCAGGACGGTGGAATCGGTCATGACACCGACACTACGAAGGAGGTGTGACAACGTCGGGTCGCAGCGTCCCGCGAGCACCACCGGCAGAGCTCAGCTGGTGGCGGTCTCGTAGATGTCGGGCCGGATGTCGCCCTGCAGCTCGCCGTCGACCACCAGGGGACGACCGTCGATCGCCAGGGAATGGTGGTCGACCACGATGGTCACCGGTTCGCCGCCGAGTCGGTTGGCGCCCGGGTTCGGACCGAACGTGAGAGATATCGACCCGGCCGCCAGCAGCGTGTCGCGGGGGTCGACATGGGGTGCGAACGACTGCGACGACGTGCGGGCCACCTGCGCCAGCGACAAGCCGAGCCCGAGCGAGGCGACACCGAATCCGTCGATCGAACCGGTGGATCCGAGCAGTGATCGCAACAGGTCGGCATCGCCGGCGCTGCCGGACACGTCGGCGATGTGATCGTTCCGAATCGACAGTGTGAGCGGTGAGCGGATGTAGGAGGCCACGTCGACGAGCAGATCCCGGGGCATGGCGATGAGCGTTCCGGTGGTCGTGCCACCGGCCGGTGCGACCTCGATACGCCCGCCCGGCCACACGGCCACCCGCCTCGTCTCATCGACGATGCCCGTTTCGCTCGTGAGGCGAGCGTCGGCCAGGTTGATCGCGACATCGGTTCCGTAACCGGAGGTGAGCTCGAGCACCGACCCGTTCCGGAAACGTTCGATGGCGCGCTCCGCCCGCCGGACGAGGCCGGAGTGTGGTCGGAGTCGGTGCAGTCGGTCGATGTCGACCCCGCCCGCCGCCAGGATCTTGGGGCGGGCAGCGGGCGGATCGTCGCCCGAGGCCGGCGCCAGTATCGACGCGACACCCGGCACCGTGAAGTCGACCACCAGATCCGCGGTGCGGATGAGCCGACCGAGGAGGTTCTCGGACAGGTCACCGCTGGAGTCGACCGGCACCGAGAGCTCGACGGTGGCGGCATCGGCGCCCAGGCGTCGAGCCGCGAGGGCCGACGCCTCGCTGACGGCGGGGTCGGAGCTCGCATCGACCAGGATCACGCACGAAGTACCGGGCGCAACGCCGCACAGATCGAGCTGACGGGTGAGGATGTCGATGCTGGTCCAGTCGTTGATGCCGACACAGTATCCGCCAGCGAGGCAGGGCCTACAGCTAGGTTCGACCGGCATGAACCAGCCGCGATCGGCCGACACCAAGGCGGCCTCTCCACCGCTGTGCGATCGTGTCACCTGCCATCGTGAAGCGACGGTGGTTCTACTCTTCGATCCGCGACTCACGTCGGCCTGGTTGGGCGACATCGACCTCGACAGTCGCACCGTGGGCATCCGGCTGTGTCTCGACCATGCCAACCGGGTCACGGTTCCTGACGGCTGGACGCTCACCGACGACCGCAGCGGATCCAACCGGGTCCCGAGTCGTGCCAAGAAGCGGGCTCCGGCGACCGGTACCGACCCCACCAGTGGCGAGAACGAGGCGCCGATACGGCTCGCGACCGTCACGTCGATGCCCGAGCCGCGGGGCACTGAACCCGCCGACGAGGCCACAATCGAGGTGAATGGCGAACCCGACGAAACCGACGAGGTCGATGACGCAGCCGGCCAGGCCCCCGACGACGACGCCCCCGACGTCGAGGACGAGGCCCCCGATGACGACGACGACGCCGACGTGGCCGAACCCACCCTGTGGTCCGAGGACCAGCCCGAGAGCCTGCGCGTCGACTCGTCGACACCGATGCTCAGTCGAGCGTTTCGCGCCGCCCACATCGACTGACCCCCGCACCGGCACCGAACGGAGAGGGGCCCGATGATCGCCAAGGTCGTCCTGGCCCTCGGTATCGCCGTTGTCGTGGCGCTCGGGTTCCTCGCCACCGGCAATCGAGCGGGTGACCCCGACGAACCGGAGGCCACCCGCGCGCTCCCCGCACCGACGCCGACACCACTTCCCACTCCTGTCCCCACCCCGACCGCCGCAGTGCCCGCTCCCTCGCCGACACCCCCGCCCACGCCGACGCCCACGCCGTATCCCGGCTGGGTCGACCCCGCTTCGTTCGGCCGGCCCTACGGCACCACCGTCGAGGGGTTGCTCACCTTCCGTGGTTCACCGACCCGGTCGTTCTACGGCTCCGGTCCGGTTCCGACCGAACCGCAGATCGTGTGGAGCTTCCCGAACGGGGCGATGTGTTCGGAATCGACGGTGGGCCAGGAGACCACCAACTGGTGCGGAACCGGATGGACGGGGCAACCTGCGGTGTGGGAGCGAGACGGGAAGACGCTGGTGGCCTTCGGCGCCTACGACGCGGCGGTCCACCTGCTCGACGCCGACACCGGCCAACGCATCGTCGACGACTTCGTCACCGGGGACATCATCAAGGGCTCGGTGACCGTGGATCCCGACGGCTATCCGCTCGTGTACACGGGATCGCGCGACGACTTCTTCCGGGTGCTCTCCTATGACCAGGGCCGGTTCACCGAGCTGTGGAGGCTGAGTGCCGATGCCGTGAGCCCGGTTCGCTGGAACGACGACTGGGACGGGTCAGCGTTGATTCTCGACGACTACCTGTTCGAAGGGGGCGAGAACTCCCAGCTCCACATCGTGAAGCTGAATCGCGGCTACGACGCCGATGGCATCGTCACCGTCGACCCCGAGCTGGTCTTCAACGCGCCGGGTTGGGACGACGAGCTCATTGCTGCGGTCGGCGGCAACGTCTCGATCGAGGGCTCTGTGGCCATCAGCGGTGACACGCTGTGGTTCGCCAACTCCGGCGGGCTGGTGCAGGGTTGGGACATCGCCGGCCTGGCCGACGGCGAGGTTCCCGAACGGGTCTTCCGGTGGTGGAGTGGCGACGACGTCGATGCCACCATCGTGATCGACGACGAGGGGATGCTCTATGTGGCCGCAGAGTACGAACGAGCACTCCCGCGTGCTCGCGAGGTGGGTCAGCTCGTGAAGCTCGACCCCACCCGGCCCGACGATCCGATCGTCTGGTCGATCGAGGACCGTGGCACCCTTCCCGCCGGCTTCTGGGCCACCCCGGCCGTGCTCGACGATGTGGTGGTGGCCTCGACCGACGGCGGCCGTCTGCTCGGAATCGATCGCTTCACCGGTGAGATCCGCTGGGAGAAGCGCCTGCCCGGACCGCTGTGGAGCTCGCAGGTCGTCGTCGACGGCGTGCTCCTCCAGGGCGACTGTGCGGGAGTCCTCCATGCCTTCGACGTCTCCGACACCACCATCGACCCACCCGAGCTGTGGACGATTCCTCTCGGAGGTTGCATCGAGTCGACGCCGGCGGTGTGGGACGGTGTGATCTACGTCGGCACTCGCGGCGGGCAGATGCACGCCATCGCCGATCCCACCGGATGAGCAGCGGCAGCGACCCGTCGATCGATGACCGTTCGACGGATCGAGCGGGCTAGCTTGTGGCCATGCCGGTCACCGAAGCCCCGTTCCGTCGCAACGAGAAGGTCATCTCCACCGAGGCGATCGGCCACGTGCCCGAGGGCACGAAGGGCAAGGTCATGCTGGTCAACGGGTTCAGCTGGATTCGGTACTGGGTCCACTTCGACGATGGCACCGATGTCGGGTCGATCGACCAGACCAAGCTGGTTCGGGCCAAGGAATGGAAGGACTTCCTCGCCGAGCGCAAGGCTCGGGCCGAGGCCCCTGATGTGACCGAAGCGGCGGTGAGCGCTGACGACGCCGACGCCGAAGGGGGCGGCTCATCGGCCGAGGGCGCGACGGTGAACGGCGTGACGATCCCCGCCTTCCTCATCGAGCGGGCCAAGGCCGCTCGCACCCGTCTGGGCGGTTGAGCCCGGCCGCTCCGGTCGTCAGTCGTCGCCGTCGGGGCGGTTCCGGAGGAACGCTTCGAGCTGCGCGGCGAGATCGTCGCCCGACGGCAAGAGATCGTCGACCTCGTCGTCGATCTGCTGTTCGAGATGGCGGACGTACTCGCTCATGTCGTCGTCGTCGTTCACCGCCGCGTCGACCCGTGCCCGCCAGTCGCTGGCCATCTCGTGCATCTCCTCGTGCCCGCCGTCGATACCGGTGACCAACTCGAGCCTCGAGAGCAGCGATCGGGCCGCCTCGGGATTGGGCGGGCCGGGCACGTAGTGCGGCACCGACACCCGCAACGACACCACGGGCACGCCGTCGCGAGCGAGCCGATCGTGGAGTACACCCACGACGCCGGTCGGGCCCTGGTAGCTGGGCGTGCCGAGGCCCAGCCGGGCGGCGAGCTCGCGGTCGGTGGAGCTGGCGACCACCCCGAGAGGGCGGGTGTGCGGGGCCAGCCCGGCCATGGCGCCCACCGTGACCACCATCTCGGCTTCGGTCCGGCGCACGATCTCGGCCACCTGCTCGGCGAAGGTTCGCCAGCGCAGGTGAGGCTCGACACCGGCGAGAACCAGGAGGTCGTGGTCGGCATCGGGTCGATGAGCAGACAGCGTGGTGTTGGCAGGCCAGGCGAGCACTCGCCGGCCATCGCGGTCGAAGTGCACCGTGGGCCGGCGCTGGGTGAAGTCGAAGAACATCTCGGCATCGATGTCGGCGAGCGGTGCGGCAGCGTGGCGTGTCGCCAACCGTCGCAACGCCGACGTGGCGGCCTCGGCCGCGTCGAAGAGCCCTTCGAGACCGAGGACCATGATGGGACGTCGAAGCTCGGGATCGTGATGCCAGGTGAGGATGTCTTGGTCGGCGTGGGTCATGATCTCGCTCTGCGCAGGCGGCGATGAGCCGAGCGTACCGCTGAGGTGCCGTCGGACCCTGGCGGGTACTCTTCGGGAATGTCGCTTGTGTGTCCTCGGTGTTCGCAGCCGGTCGATCAGGAGTTCTACGGACCGTGCGAGTCGTGTCGCGCCGAGCTCCGGGCCACCCTCGGTGGCGAGGCCCGCAACCTCGAGAGCGTCCAGTACGAACCGAAGATGAACGTCACGCCGAACGCCGTGGCTTCGAAGGAGTGAGCTGTGGCCGCCATCACCGACGATGATCTGCGCGGCCGAACGCGGGACTTCCTGGCGTCGGTCCCAGCCGATGCCGATCAGGTCACCTTCCGCGGCATGCAGTTCGACGCCGGTCTGGCGGTGGTGCAGTTCCCCGAGGGTCGAGGTGGCCTCGGACTCACGCCGCAACATCAGGCGGTGGTCGACGCCGAGCTGCGGGGGCACCCGCTCAACGTCCACTCGCTCGTGGTGAATCCCATCGGCATCGGTATGGGCATGCCGACGGTGCTCACCCACGGCACCGACGAGATGTGCGAACGATTCCTGCGGCCGTGCTTCACGGGCGAGGACATCTGGTGCCAGCTCTTCAGCGAGCCCGGTTCGGGTTCCGACGTCGCCGGGCTCTCCACCCGGGCCGATCTCGACGGGGACGAGTGGATCGTGAACGGCCAGAAGGTGTGGACCACCCTCGCCCACGTCTCCCGATGGGGAATGCTCGTCGCCCGCACCGACCCCGACCAGCCCAAGCACAAGGGCCTCACCTACTTCGTGATCGACATGCAGGCACCCGGTGTCGACGTGCGGCCGCTCTACCAGATCACCGGTGAGGCCGAGTTCAACGAGGTGTTCATGAGCGACGTGCGCATACCCGATTCCCTGCGCCTCGGTGAGCGTGGTGACGGGTGGCGGGTGGCCATCACCACCCTCATGAACGAGCGGGTCGCGCTCGGTGGAGGCGGCGCACCGAAGGGCGGCGGACCCATCGCCCTGCTGGTCGACCTCTGGAACAAGAAGAAGGCCGAGCTGGCCCCTGCCCACGCTGCGGTGATGCTCGACCGGGTCACCAGGCTGTGGATCGAGGCCGAGACCCTGCGGCTCACCGCCATGCGCTCGCGGGCCGAGGCCAAGGCAGGCGTTCCCGGTCCCGGCGGCTCGGTCGGCAAGCTCATGGGCGCCGAGCTCAACCAGGCCATCTTCGAGGCCGCCATCGACCTGCACGGAGCCGACGGCATGCTGTTCGAGGCCGGGTACCCCCTCACCCGGGCCGATCACGCGTCGCTGTTCGGCGTCGACTCGAAGAAAGCGTTCCTCCGCTCTCGGGCCAACTCGATCGAGGGAGGCACGTCCGAGGTGATGCGCAACATCCTGGGCGAGAGAGTGCTCGGTCTGCCCGGCGACGTCCGTGTCGACAAGGACATTCCCTGGACCGAGGTGCCCCGCAGCTGAGCGGATCGGTCGTCGGGGCTACGCTCCAGCCATGGAGACCGAGCGTCGGATCGTCGTGGGGATCGAAGGGTCCGGCGGGGCCAAGTCGGCGCTGCGTTGGGCCCTGCGTGAGGCGGCTTTCCGCCACGCGGCCGTCGAGGTGGTCACCGCCTACTCGGCCACTCGGGTGCCCATTGCGCCCGATGTGAACTACGTGCCGTTCGATCTCAGCGACATCCGCGACGAGGTCACCCGGCTCCAGGCCGACGTCGTTGCGGAGGTTCTCGCCGAGTTCGAGGACTCCGAGGTGGAGATCCGGTACACGGTGGTCGAGGGACGTCCGGCCGACTCGCTGATCTCGGCCGCCACCGGTGCCGACATGCTGGTGGTGGGTTCTCGTGGTGGTGGTGGCTTCCGCGGACTGCTGTTGGGCTCGGTGAGCCAGCAGATCGCGCATCACGCGACGTGTCCGGTGGTGATCGTGCGTCCAGACCTGATCCAGCCCGAGGTGACCGGATAACCGACGATGCCGGGCCCGTGGACCCGGCATCGTTGTAGTGGTTCTGCCGGCGGGTTCGTCCCGCCGACGGTTGATCAGATGCGTCCGAGGCGACGACCACCACCGAGGACGACCACACCGGCTGCAGCCAGGGTGAGGCCGACGATGGCGAGAATGGCGTTCTCCGAACCGGTCTCGGGAAGCTCCTGGGCGGTGTCGGTCTCTTCGGGGGCGGCTCGGGTGCGGGCGTTTCGTCGGCGGCACCCACGCTGATCGCCGCGGCCGCCTGTTCGACCTGGCCGGCGTCGGCCGCCACGATGGCGAGGCCTTCGGCGGGGATGTCGTACTCGATGGTGATCTCGAAGGCGCCGTCGGCGTCGGGTGACACCGGGGTGAGGGCGGTGAGGTCGCAGTCGTCGGAGCTGAGAAGCGTGACATCGCCACCGTCGGGGAAGGTGCAGGGCAGCACGAACAGTGCAGGCTGGGTGTAGCCCGTACCGGTGATGGTGACCTCGACCGTGCCGGCTGCGTCGACGTTCGCCGGGTCGACGGTGATGGCGGGGCCGTCCTGGGCCGCCGCCGGAGCGGCGAACACCGCAACCATCGCCAAACCGAGACCAAGGATGAGCAGCTTTGCTCGTGTCATGTCGTGCACTCCTGAGAAGAGAGAACTCGTCGACGGGCACCATGATTCGCGCCCGACCGGTAGATGCTAAACGATTGTGTCGATTCGTGCGAAATCCGCACCTGGAGAACTTTGGGCACAGCTCACCCAACGCAGTGAGTCGTCTGGCCCAGTGACACCGCGGGTCGGCGCGAACGGCTAGACCAGTCGTGTGGGTCGACTTCTCGTGGTGTGTTGGGTGCTCGCCGGGCTCGGCGTGGTGTGGCTGCGGTTGAACCGCAACGGCCGGCTCTCGATGACGACGGCCCGGGGCGATGTGGCAGCGGCGCTGGTGGCCGGGACCTTCGTGTGGCTGGTGGTGGTGATCGCCATCTGAAGCGCCGACGGGCGCGGACTCAGCCGTCGCCGAGGCTCCGGTGCAGAAATGCGACCTGGAGCAGCAGCAGGTTCTCGGCCACGACCTCCTGGGGTGTCATGTGCGAGACGCCCGACAACGGCAGCACCTCGTGCGGCTTCCCGGCCTCGAGCAACGCGCGCGACAGCTGGAGGGTGTGGGCGGCCACGACGTTGTCGTCGGCCAGTCCGTGGATGAGCTGGATCGGCCGTTCGAGCGAGGGTGCGTCGGCGACGAGGCTCGACTGCTCGTAGTTCTGAGGGTCAGACGGCGGGATGACCGAGATAGCGCTCGGTGTAGAACGTGTCGTAGAGCCGCCAGTCGGTCACCGGGGCACCGGCGATCGCGGCATGGAACACGTCGGGTCGACGCAGCACGGCGAGGGCGGCCAGGTAGCCGCCGAAGCTCCAGCCGCGGATACCGACCCGACGCGAGATCGAGGAAGGAGAACTGCCGGGCGATCGCGAGCAGCCCGTCGACCTGGTCGTCGAGAACGGGCTGGGCGAGATCGCCGGCGACGGCCCGCTCCCACTCGGTTCCGCTGCCCGGGTGTGCCTCGGCCGTCGACGATCAGCACGGCGAAGCCCTGGTCGGCGAACCACTGCGGGACCAGGTACGCGTTCTGGGCGGCGATGACCCGCTGGGCGTGTGGGCCGCCGTAGGGGTCGAGGAGTACGGGCAGCGTCGCACGCCGTCGTGTTCGCGCGGGAGGACCAGGGCGCTGTTGAGCCGGCGCTCACCGAGCTCGAGCTGGACGACGTTCGGGACCAACGCCGGGTCGAGGGCATGGCTGGTGATGACGTGGTGGCGCTCGCCCGAACGAACGGTGGTCACGGTGCCCGGGGTATCGGGGCTCGACGACACGATGACGTGGTGCCGTCTCGCTCCACGCCACGGTGCACTCCGTGGGTGTCGGTGAGTCGCTCGGTTTCGCCGTCGAGACCGATCCGGGCGATGTGACGCTCTCGGGGATCGGCGGTGGCGACCACGGTGACGCCGTGCTCGTCGGCGTCGACACCGACGTCACGTCGAGGCCGTCGGGCGACACCGGCGCCCCGTCGAGACACAGTCGCAGGTGGCCGTCGCGGGGTTCGATGGTGACCAGGCGATCGCCGGCCCAGCTCGGCGTGCCCGGCACGACCTCGACCCAGTGTTCGTCGGTGAGGCGGTGGATCTCGTTGGTGTCGCCGTTGTGCGGATCGGCCTGGAGGACCGCCAGGGTCTTCTGGTCGCGGCTCACGACGCCGAGCGTGATCTCGTCGGCGGAGCGCCATCGCAGCCGTTGCGAGGTACTCGAACTCGTTGCGCTGCCACTCGAGGTCGACGCGGTTCCCATCGAAATCGACCACTGCGAGCACGACGCTGGCGTTGGTGGTGCCCGCCGCCGGGTACCGGACCGTACGGGGTTCGACGCCGGGCTCGGTGGGGTCGGCGAGGAACCATCGGTTCACGGACCGATTGTCGACGCGGGCGACGAGCAGGCGCGTGCCGTCGGGTGACCACCAATGGCCTCGGGTGCGACCCATCTCCTCCGCGGCGACGAATTCGGCCACTCCCCAGGCGATGTCGGGGTCGGGGTCGGCGAGGAGCTCGCGGTCGCCATCGGGGCCGCTGATACGCAGGGCGTCGGCGGCCACGTAGGCGATGTGAGTGCCGTTCGCGTCGAAATGAGGGTCATAGGCGCCGTCGGCCGCCGGTGGAAAGGCGACGTCGCCGGTGATGAGGTCGGCGGTGGCCAGCTGGCCACCAAGGGTGAAGGCTGCTTGGCGGCACGCTTTGTCGACTGCAAAGGCAGTGATGCCCTGGGCCGCTTCGCGCAGCCGTTCGCGCCGGGCTCGCTCGGCGGGTGGCAGGTCGCCGTTGCCGGTGTCGAACGAACCGGGATCGACAACGCAGTGTTCGGCGCCGGTCGCGACGTCGAGCATCCACAGTCCGGTGGTCGGGTCGTCGCCGGTCGGTGACCGCAGGAACACCACCCGCATGCCGTCGGAGGAGACGACGAAGTTGCGCGGCGCGCCGAGGGTGAAGCGCTGGGTGCGGGCCAGGAGGCGGGGAAAGGAGTCGCTCACGCCGTCGACGATACGCGCTCGGCGACGACGGCCAGGCGGAACAGGATGATGGCGGCCGAAGCGGTGAGCACGAGGAAGTAACCGACCAGCGCAGGGTCGCGCAGGAGCGCGCCGTAGGCGCCCCAGGCGGCCGCGTCGCCGAGAGCGAGCCACATCGTCGCGGGTGCGATGCCGGCGAGATCGGTCTCGCGCAGCGCCTTGACCAACTGCGGACCGATGGAGAACAGCACACTTCCTGCCAATGCCAGAGCGAGCAGGCCCGCGGCCCCGGCGATGATGACGATCGCCACGAACACCGACGCGTGGGCGATGTCTCGCAGCGTGGTCGAGCGGCGGAGGAGCACGGCGGTCCACCCGCTGAGCCCGAGGGCGACCAGCGAGACCACCCACACGATCGGCAGCTGGGCGATGATGCCGTAGAGCGTCCAGGTGGCGGCGCTCACTGTGGCGTTCAGGGCGGCCAGGGCCGAGACGCCATCGGGCAGTCCGGTGCGCCACAGAGCGCGCCGGTTGCGGCAACAGTCGAACGAGAAAGACGGCGGAGGCGAACAGGCCCACCGTGGTCGTGAGGGATGGCATGGCGGGCGCTCGCGGTGGTCGCTCGAAGATGGCTCAGTCTGGCGGGCTCTGGGGCGAAATCGGCGCGATTCCGCGGTCCTCGCCGCGGCCGCCGTCGAGGCGGCACACTGGTGCCCGTGGCCCCCGTAGCTCAGGGGATAGAGCATCGGTTTCCTAAACCGTGCGTCGCGTGTGTTCGAATCACGCCGGGGGCACTGAAATATCAAGGGTTTTGGGAGCACCGTTCCGAAGAGCTGCCCATCTCCTGGCCAAAGCGGTGGCACGCACGGGGCGAGCATGAGTGGTCGCCTACCACCGCCGACGGCAACCGGTCGTTGCTCGATCGCCGCATCCTGCCTCGGTGGGGAAACGTGTCGTTGCGGCGATTGAAGCCGGCCGATCTCGACGCCTGGTACGGCGAGCTGCGTCGCAGAGGCGCCGCGGGCGGCAAGCCGCTGGCCGCCAGTTCGGCGGGTTGAAAAGCGATGCGACGCGCCCGTGCTGCGACAGAAATCTGAGATTTCTTGTCACAGGTTTCGGTTCTGGGGGCTCTACTGGGTAAGGAGTGTGAGGGACCGATGGAGCTGTCCGCTACCCAACGGGTGCTGTCGTTCGAGTCGTTCTTCGCCGCGACGGAAAAGGGGCTCCGGTATGGAATGGTCGCCCTTTTCGGTGCCGAGGACGGACAGCGACGCCTCGGCACACGCGTTGCTGTACGGCTGGGAGAACTGGGATCGCCTTCAAGAGATGGCGAATCCGGCCGGGTATCTCTATCGGGTTGGGCAGACGTGGGGGCGGCGCAATGGTCGCCGGCCGGAGACGTTCCCGGCGGTCGGCGAGCACCGTGAACCCTGGGTGGAGCCGAGATTGCCCGAGGCACTGGGCGCCCTGCCCGAGCACCAACGGGTGGCGGTCGTGCTGCGTCATGGGGCCGACTGGAGCTATGACCGCATAGCGGAGGTCTTGGACAGTTCGGCTGCGTCGGTTCGCAAGAACGTTGAGCGCGGCCTGACCCATCTTCGTTCAGCGCTAGAGGTGTCTCATGAGTCGTGACGTAGTGGTGCAGCTTCGCAGCTATCTGGAAACGATCGAGACGGCTGCGCCACCGACAACCATTGATGAGCTCGAACGGACAAGCGGGCAACTGGCTGTAACCGTAGAGGAGATCCTGCGGACCGACGCGCCCGACCTTTGGGAATCGATGGCCGCGGCTGCCGAGGCCACCCCAGCCGAAGCGGAAACCGCCGAAGCAGATGGCAGCGATCTGGTGTTCTTGGATCTCGGGGAGCTGGATGAAGGCACAGCGCCAGGAGCTCGGAATCGATGGACCCTCCTCGTTGCAGGGGTAGCGGCGGTGATCGTGCTCGCGGTTGGTGTCATGATTGTCGTGGCAGATGGAACCGGTGACGATGTCTCGACCGGCCCGGCTTCCTCGTCCGGCGCGACTGACCCCGTTCCGTCTGGTGGGGTGGCTGATCCGGTTGCCGCGCCGAGCGTCGTCGACCCGGTTTCTGGGTATCGCTGGACTCGGGTCCCGTACGACGAGGCGGTCTTCGGAGGACCCTCAGACCAAACGGAGCTGGGGGGCGTGATCACCGGTGGCCCGGGCCTGGTCGCAGTCGGACTGGCCGGGTCGACCTATACCGGCGATGCGGCGGTGTGGACCTCCGCCGACGGGTTCACCTGGTCGCGGATCCCCCACGACGAAGCCGTCTTTGGCCACCAGGACGGCGGGGTGATCAAGATGAAGAGCGTCACCATGAACGGCTCTCTGCTGGTGGCAGTCGGAGATCAGAACAAGTGTTGCTCCTACAACGTCGCCGCGGCGGTGTGGACCTCGGCCGACGGGATCACCTGGTCGCGAATCCCCCAGGACGATGGCGTCTTCGACCGAGCCGGAATGAACAGCGTGACAACCGGCGGGCCAGGGTTGGTTGCCGTCGGATTCGAGTTCTTGGATCAGGAGCATGTGATAGCGGTCGCATGGACCTCCGCCGATGCGATCACGTGGTCCCGGATCCCCCACGACGAAGCCGCTTTCGAGCGAGCGGCAATGGAGAGCGTGACAACCGGCGGGCCAGGCTTGGTTGCCGTCGGGGGAAGCCACCCCGACGACGATCCTCCCGTGGCGGCGGTGTGGACTTCCGCCGACGGGGTCACCTGGTCTCGGGTCCCCCACGACGATGCTGTCTTCGGGGGAGCCGGAATGAACAGCGTGACGGCCGGAGGCTCGGGTCTGGTCGCGGTCGGATGGTCGGACGAGCGTGAGCACACTGTGGCGGCGGTGTGGACTTCCCCCGATGGGGTCACCTGGTCTCGGGTCCCCCACGACGATGCTGTCTTCGGGGGAGCCGAAATGAACAGCGTGACGGCCGGAGGCCCGGGTCTGGTCGCCGTTGGACTTGAACGATTTGACGTCGCAGGCGAGGAGAATCTCGTGGCGGCGGTGTGGACGTCCCCCGATGGGGTCATCTGGTCTCGGGTCCCCCACGACGAGACCGTCTTCGGTGGTCTGCGCTACCAGGAGATGCTCGGCGTAACCGCCGGAGGACCCGGCCTGGTTGCGGTCGGATCGGCGAATCGCGACGAGGGTGACTTTGGCGAAGCGGTGGTCTGGGTGGCGACGCAGGAGAAATGACGGTCGATCAATCGAAGGGGGAACAAATCATGAGCTTGCTCGATGCCGGTCAACCTGGGCGGGCCTATCGCTCGCGGATGCGTTTCCGCATCGCGGTGGGCGGGATGCTCCTGGCCCTGGTGGCAGGATCCTGCGCCAACCCGGACGCGGCACCGGCGGCAAGCTCACCGACAACGGCCGTCCCTGACAGCCGCACCTTGGCGTGCGGTGGCGAGGTCGCTGCCGGGTTCCAAGAGATTGCTTGTGACGACATGACCTTCGACGTCGGAGTCCCCGACGCATGTCCGAAGGATGGGTGTGGGCTGATCGCAGACGTTCACGGTGGTGGTGGTGGCTGTTGTGACGGTGCCGTTGCTGACCTTCACACCAACATGCAAGCGCTCGGGACCGGAGCCGGATACGTCGTGGTGCAGCCGAACGTGCCCGGGAAGACACCGGAAAGCGAGTGGGTTCACGGCGACCATGATCTGCGCCTGCGAGCCCTCATGGAGCAGCTCATCGACGCTCTGAACCTTGATCGCAACCGAGTGCAAATCGGCGGTTCTCCAACGGTGGCCGGATGACCTGGTGGTTCGAATGCGACCACGCCGATCTCATCGCCTCCGCGGCGCCGAACGGGGCGGCCGCCAGCTTCTTGTACAACGACGTCGGCCGGCTCGAGACCGAGGTCCCCTTCGAAACCGCGGTCACGCAAGTCGACCTGATCGTCATCTCGTGGGACATGACCGAAGCGGATCGGGTGGCCGACGAGGCGGACTACCGATGGAGCCGATGGATGAGCCCCACCGGCACCATGCTCGAGCTCATCGAACACGACTGGTCCGGCGGAGGCCTCGGGGGCCACTGCTACCCCGGATCGCCCCCAGCCTTTGTCGGGTGCGGCTCAGACACCGCCGTCGGAGCCGCGCTGCAATTCTACATCGACCACCCCAAAGATGAGTAGCGGCCCAGAAGCGTTACAAGCCCACGACCTTCCCGTGGAAGTGGTCGCAATCGAGGCGCCAACCAGGAAGAGGGTCGAACAGTCGACGAATTCACGGAGGATCCGATCATGACCATCCCGAAAACCGAGCAACGCACATGCTGGTCTTGGGCGGTGATGCGCCTGGGCGTGGCGGGCGGGATGCCGTTGGTCGCGGTCATTGCTTTGGCGGCGTGTGGTGGAGGTGGTGAATCGTCCGAATCGACCACCTCCGCCGGGTCCGACGCGGTTACCACTTCAACGCCGTCCAGCCCGACGTCCTCGGTAACGGACAGTGCGGTGTTGGTGGTCGAAGACGAGCTGTACCGGAACTCGCCCAACGCAGACGGCGGCGGCTCCACTGTCGACATCTTTGTCGGCGACGGGAACGAGGACGGCCCGGTGGTTGTGCTCCTACACGGTTACGGAGATATCGGTCCTGGTCGTCCACAAGATGACCTCGGCCCACTCGGCAACGAGATCGCCGACCTTGGTGCGACGGTGTTCTATTTCGGCTGGCAGACCGCGGGCGGGTTCTCGGCCGATTCGGTCGCCGATCTCAGTTGCGTGGGACCATTCGTGGCTGCCAGGGCAGCCGAGTTCGGTGCCGACCCCGACAACGTGATTGTCGTCGGCCATTCCATGGGCGCAGAAACAGGCAGCATGCTCGCGTTCAGCTCCTTTGATCTGGCCCCGTCTCCTGACTGCACCGAGACCGGCCAGGCGTCGAGTCCCGTGGCGTTCTTGGGCATCGGCGGGGCGTACGGCATGGTGGGCGGGCCACTCGATGACGACCAGACGAGATTTCGGGTCCGTCCGTCACCTGATTCGGCGTTTCGGGAGCTCGACTCCGACGAAGAGATCAGGCCCGGTCTGACGGCAGCCGAAATCTATCGACTCGATGGGTACCGCTCGGTGCCGCCCCTCGATGAGCTGGAGATCGTGTTGTTGGTTGGTAGCGAGGACCAGCACCGCGTGACCGACGGCGATATCACCGCCGCCTTCGCCCAAGCGTTACAGGGCCACAACGTCGAGGTGGAGGTCGTCACCATCGACGGGGCCAACCACGACGACGTCGTCGACCCGGCAACCAAAGCCGGCCAAGCCACGCTCCAAGTGGTCGGTGAGCTGCTTGGTGACAACCGCTGAATTCCACAAGTTGCGTATCCCCCTTGTGCCTATGGGGTATGCCTCTCCGCTCGATAGTCCCACTCGTGCGCCGCGGCTCCGTTCGGACCGCCGGTTGCCCATCTCGTTGCCCATCTACGGGGCATGGTTGGGCGGGTCGAGGCGGATCAGCATGAGGTCCGAACGGCGGTGACCAGCCCAAACGTTCGAAAGCGACCCAGCCGAAATCCGCTCGGGGCCATTCCTAAACCGTGCGTCGCGTGTTCGAATCACGCCGGGGGCACTGAAAACTCAAGGGTTTCGGGTGCCCGGATCCGAAGAGTTGCCAATCTCCTGGCCATATTGCCCAACCAATGGCAGACCCGGACACCGAACATCCCCTACGCCGGTTCGGTGACGCTGCAGTGAGCGTGCGACCCGGCACGCTGCGTCGAGAATCCGACTGGCAGGGCGCTCGACCCACGGTGAGTCAGCGAGGCGGATATCTGCGATGGCTTGGGCTCAGTGGCCGATGTCGTGGTGACCGGGGGTGATGAGGCCGCTCTCGTAGGCGAACACGACTGCTTGGGCGCGGTCTCGGAGACCGAGCTTGGTGAGGATGCTGGAGACGTGGCTCTTGACGGTGGCGGCGCCGATGTAGAGCGTCTCGGAGATCTCGGCGTTGGTCGGCGCCTTGGCCGAGTTCGGTGAGGACTTCGCGTTCGCGGTCGGTGAGGGTGTCGAGACGGCGGCTGGTGGCGGTGTCGGTGGCGAGGGTTTGGGCGAAGCGTCCGATGAGGCGGCGGGTGATGGTGGGGTCGAGGAGCGCGCCGCCGTCGGCGACGGTGCGCACCGCAGGGGCGAGGTCTTCGGGCGGGATGTCCTTGAGGACGAAGCCGCTGGCGCCGGCCTGGAGGGCCCGGTAGACGTATTCGTCGGGGTCGAAGGTCGTCAGGATGATGACCTTGAGGGGCCAGTCGGCCTGTTCGAGGATGGCAGCGGTGGCGGCAAGGCCGTCCATTTCCGGCATGCGGATGTCCATCAAGACGACGTCGGGTCGGTGTTGGCGGGCGGCGTCGATGGCTTCGAGGCCGTTGCCGGCTTCGGCGACGACGTCGATGTCGGCTTGGTGGTCCAGGACCATGGCGAAGCCGCGACGCACGAGGGCCTGGTCGTCGACGACGACGACGCGGATGGTCATGTTCTGCTCCAGTTCGAGGGGGATGCGGGCCTCGACACAGAAGTGGTTGGGTGGCTGGGGCTCGGCGGTGAGGGTGCCGCCGAGGAGGGTGGCGCGTTCGCGCATGCCGGCGATGCCGTATCCGGATGCGGGGAGTCCGGGCGCCGCGGTGCGGGTGGTGGTGTTGGTGATGTCGATGACGAGTCCGAAGTCGTCGAGGCCGATGGTGACGTGGACGGTGGGGTTGGGTCCGGCGTGTTTGATGATGTTGGTGAGCGATTCCTGGACGATGCGGTAGGCGGAGAGGTCGACGGCGGCAGAGAGGCCGGCGGGAAGGGCGAGCGATGGTGAGGGAGACGTCGGCGCCGGTGTGGGTGAGCTCGTCGGCCAGGGCGGGGATGTCGGCGAGCCCGGGTTGGGGGCCGAGGTCGTCGCTGTCGGGGCTGTCGGGGCGGAGGACGCCAAGGAGGTGGCGGAGCTCGCCGAGGGCCTGGCGGCCGGCGCGTTCGACGTCGCCCATGGCATCGATGGCCGCGTCGAGGTCGTCGCGGGCGATGGTCTTGGCCGCGCCGGCTTGGACGGTCATCATCGAGACCTGGTGGGCGACGACGTCGTGGAGCTCGCGGGCGATGCGGGATCGTTCGTCGGCGACGGCTTGGCGGGCCCGAGCGTGTTGGTCGGCCTCGAGCCGTTCGGCGCGTTCTTGGAGGAGGGCCAGGTAGTCGCCGCGGTTGCGGATCCGGCGACCCACGATACCACGGGAGTGCCGGTGAGGATGATGGCGGGGGCGATGTCGATGCGTTGGTTGGTGTCGATGATGGTGTCGAGGATGCTCACCGCGATCGCGGCGGCGACGATGGCGAGGCTGTGGCGGTGGTCGGCGGTGTAGCGGCCGACGGCGTAGATGGCGACGATGAGGGCGAGATCCTGGCCGTCGCCGTAGCCGGCGATGGCCCACCCGATCATGATCGCCATCACGACCGCCGTCACGGCGATGGGTCGCCGGCGTCTCCACAGCAGGGCTGCCGCGGCGACGGCCAGCATGACGAACGCGCCGGCGGGTCGGTCACTGATCGAGTCGATCGTGAAGTCCTCGCCGTCGCCGAGTGCGCTGACGGCAACGGCGACCAACGACCCGGCGAACACGACCACGGCGAGAGCGCCGTCGGTGATGCGGGGCCAGCGAGTGAACGGCCCCCGAGCGGGGTGAGGTTCGCCCGGGTCGAACCACGCCCACAGCGCGCGTCGCCGGCTGGTTGCCGGTGAGGTGACCTCGCGTTGGTGGCTCGACGGCGTGCATGGCTGAAGCCCACGGTAGACCCGGCTCCGATGGTCGGGCACCCCGCTCGGGGCGGATCGGGCTCTCCGTCGAGCGGGGAGACGCTGGCTGGTCGGTCTGGCCGTCGATGAGCGGTCGGGGTCAGACGACGTCTCGGCGTTGGACGGCGATCAAGCCCGATGGCGGCGGGGACGAGTGCCCAGGCGGCGATCGCGGCGACGGCGGCGGGCTGGCTGACTTCGTTGCCGACGCCGGAGACGACGTTGGCGAGGATGCTGGGCATCCACGATGCGGTGCCGTGGGCGAGCTGCACGACGAGTGGTGGCGCGATGAACAGGGCGAGTACCGTCGCCGGTGACGGCTCCGCCGACGTTGCGCACGAGCAGCACCGATCCCGGCGCCGAGGACGGCGCCGGCGGCTCCGGCGAACGCCGAGGCGGCGAGTACCTGGGTCACGTTGCCGGCCGAGACGAGGAAGCCGTAGTCGGTGGTCGGCAGAGAGAAGGCGACGGCGGCGACGGTGAGTCCGGCGCCGACGAGGCCGAGGACCCCACCGCCGACGGCGATGGCGCCGAGTTGGGCGAGCACCGCTCGATGTCTGCGAGGCGACGGCGAGGAAGGTCGGGACGACGGTGTGGTGCCCGTATTCGCGGGCGACAGCGATGGCGCCGAACAGCCCGGCGATCGCCAGTGCGTTGGCGGCGAACGCCATGAGGGACTGTTGGTCGGCTTCGGTGGCGATGAACGCCTTGCTGCCGTCGATGTCGGTCCCCGCGATGACGGCGAATGCGTTGATGCCGGCGAGTACGGCGAGCACGGCGAGGAACGCCCAGGGCATCTTGGTGGTGGTGAGCTTGCGGAGCTCGGATCGGATGAGTCGGTTCATGGTCATGGCTGGTCGACCTCCTGGTCGGTGCGAGTTGATGTGGGTGGTGGTCCAGTTGAGGAAGAGCTCTTCGAGCGATCCTGCCTGCGGTGAGAGTTCGTGGAGGGCGATCCCGGCGGTGAAGGCTCGCTCGCCGATTTCGTCGATCGGCATGTCCCGAACGATGAGGCTGTCGGGACCGTGCGCCTCGGTGGCTGCGCCGGCCTGTTCGAGCACGACAGCGAGTCGACCTGGGTCGGTGGTGCGCACCAGCGATGCGGCCTGTTGGAGCTCGGCCAGCGAGCCCTGGGTGACGAGCCGGCCCTCGTTGATGACGATGACGTCGTCGGCGAGGTGTTCGACTTCGGCGAGGAGATGGCTCGACACGAACACGGTGCCGCCATCGGCGGCTCGGGCCCGGAGCCGATCGCGAAGCGTCCGGATGCCTTCGGGGTCGAGGCCGTTGCCCGGGTTCGTCGAGGATGAGAACCGGTGGTTCACCGAGGAGGGCGGCGGCGAGTCCGAGACGTTGCCGCATGCCGAGGGAGTAGGCGCCTGCGTGGCGGCGGGCGGCGTCGGCCAGGCCGACTTCTTCGAGGACCTCGTCGACCCGGCGATGGGGGATGCCGGTTGCGTCGGCCAGGATTCGCAGATGGTTGCGGCCGCTTCGGCCGGGGTGGAAGGCGTCGGACTCGATCATTGCGCCGACCGTGCGGGCCGGATCCGCCAGGTCCCGATAGCGCTGTCCGCCGATCGTCGCCCGCCCGCGGTCAGCGGTGGCGAGGTCGAGCATCATCTTCATCGTGGTGGACTTGCCGGAGCCGTTGGGGCCGAGGAACCCGGTGACTCGGCCCGGCTCGACGGTGAAGCTGAGGTCGTCGACGACGGTGTGGTCGCCGTACCGCTTCGTGAGATGTTCGACGATGAGGGGGTGGTGGCCGTCTGGGGTGTCATGATGTCTGGCTCCTTGTCGTGCGGCGAGTCCGCCGCGGTCAGGCTGTCGGTGAAGGCTCGAAGGCCAGGCCTGGTCGCGCTCCAGGCGGTGGTGACCAGGACGAGGCCGCCCGAGAACAGGAAGAGGGCGTCGAGGTCCCAGCGGGCGACCGTGCCGGCGGCGGCCTGGGAGATCGACACCAGCCCGAGGCTGGCGAAGGTGACCAGGCTCATGGTGCGCCCGAGCATGCTGCTCAGGGGTCCGGGCCTGGATCCAGGTGAACAGGCTGATGGCCAGGTAGCCGTTGCCGATTCCGAGCCCGGCGAGGAGCGCGGCGTCGAGCCACAGATGGGTGGCGACGCCGAACGAGGCGATCGCCGTTCCGAAGCCGGCCAACACGCCGAGGACGATCGCGCGCATGGTGGCGCTCGACGGTTGCCCGCTGCCACCGGCCACGAGGTAGCCGGCGAGGTTCCCGATGGCGAAGGCGCCCATCAGGACCCCGAAGGCCATCGCGCCTTGGGGGAGGCGTTGGTGCGCAAGGAGGGGGATCCCCACCAGCAGCGGCCCGACCACGAACAGGTTCACGGCCATCAGGACCGAGAACACGAAACGCAGCGCCTCGTCGGCCCAGACGTTGCGGATGCCGTCGCCGATCGAGGACCACAGGCGGGAACGACGAGTCGGCTCGACGGGCGCGGTCGGCCTGCTGCGGATGAGCGAGAACGCGGAGGCGGAGATCGCGAAGCTGGCGGTGTCGATCGCGAAGGCCAGACCGATGCCGACCATCGATGTCGAGTAGCCGGCGATGACCGCTCCGGCCAGCGTCGGTCCGACGAACCCGGTGAGCTGGGTCGCGCCCATGATCAGGGCGTTCCCGGCCTGGAGGTCGTCGCGTCGCGACCAGCGTCGGCACGATGCTGTTCTCGGCGGGAACGGCGAAACCCGCGACCAGCCCGAAGGCGAGTGCGAACCCGTAGAGCATCCACATCTGCACGACGCCGGTCAGGACGACGGCGGCCATCGCGGCGGTCAACACGCCGCGGGTGATGTCGGAGACGACCATCACCCGCCGTGGCGCGAACCGATCGGTCACCGCACCGCCGACCAGCATGAACGCAGCGCGGGGGAGACCCTCGAGGGCCAACACGATTCCCAATGCGAGGGGGTCGTTGCTCAACTGCAGGACGAGCCACGGGGTGGCGATCAGGGCGAACTGGTCACCCAGCAACGACGTCGAGGCCCCGGTCAACAGCAGGCGGAAGTCACGAAGCGTCATCACCCGCCGCATCGACCCGGGTGCGGTGTCGGGCGGCGATGCTGGGGCTCGATTCGGGGTCTCGGTCGTGGTCATCTGCTTGGCCTTCGTCTTCGGTACCTCAGAAGTAACAAGCGACGGAGGGGTCAGGCACCCGGCTGGAAGCGGATTGCTCACTCCGTCTCGCGGCGGATATCGGATCGCCGACGGCCCCCTCCCAGGCGGAGGAAATCGAGTGGGGTGACGCCGAAATGGCTGGGCTCGCAACAGCGAGGACTTGGCGAACTCAAGGGTTTCGGGAGCCCGAGTTGACCTCTCCGACCGCGCACTGGGCTCAGCTCGAACTGGCAGCAGCCCACAAAAAGACCACGGTCACCAACTACGTCTTCGAAGCCGTCGAGCAAGCTCACCGCCCCTGGTGAGGTAACGACTGTCACCGTCGAATGGACCAGAATGCGGGAATGACGATCTATTCCGGTACCCAGGAGTTCGAGGGCGCGACGTTCGTAGGGACGAGCTTCAGGGACGCCACCGTGAGATCGTGCGACCTCAGCGGGGTGACGATGCGCAGCGTCGACGTGGGCGGGCTCGACATCGACAGCCATGACCTGCTCTTCGGCAGCCTCATCGTCAACGGCGTCGACGTGGTTCCGTTCGTGGACGCCGAGCTCAACCGGCAGTTCCCCGGCCGCGAGCTGCAGAAGGCGAAGACGCCCGAGGGTCTGCGGGACGGTTGGGTTGCGGTGCAGGCGGCATGGGAGACGACGGTGACGAACACGCCCCCGGAACTGGTCGACGCCCACGTCGAGGACGAGTGGTCGCTGGCCCAGACTTTGCGTCACCTCGTGCTGGCGACCGACGCCTGGCTCCGCGGCGGGATCATGGGGATGGAGCAGCCGTTCCACGAGATCGGCCAGATCTTCACTGGTGCGGCCGAGATGGGCTTCGACATGTCGATCTTCCGGGCCGACGCGCCGACGTTCGAGGACATCCTCGTTGTGCGAGCCGAGCGGCAGCAGCTGGTGACCGACTTCCTGGCCACTGCCATGCCGGAGCTGCTCGCCGAGGAGCGCGACAACCCGTGGGGCGGCGGGGACTGGCATCCCACCGTCGGCGACTGCGTGCGCGTGATCCTCGAGGAGGAGTGGGCGCACCTGCGCTACGTCCGGCGGGACCTCGCCCTCCTGGGGTGAACGGAATCCCAGGCCCGTCGAGCCGCCCAGTACGACACTTCCCGATCGGGGCCGATCGTGGCGCACCGCACGCATGTCTGATGCGATACCGCGACGCCGAGGTCCGCGTCCCGCTCGGGATCATCTAGCGTCACGCTTGGGCCGTATTGTGGCGGGTGCATGCGACGGCTTGTCGTGAACATGGGTGGAGCTATCGGGCGGGCAACGCTGATTCCGGTCTGGCAGTCTGCTGGAGTTGACCTGGTTCGGTGAGAGGATGAGCGTACGATGCACGAATGCGCAGCTGACCCCACACACCGACCAGTGCATCCTTCCGAAAGCAACCGGCTTATGGCACCCTGCACGCACGGCCGCACGCCGCCGACTCCAGCCGGTCCCCACCGGCAGCCGATCGGCCGCACAAGGCGACTCCTTCTGGCCGTCACGGCGATAGCCACAGTGGCCACAGCGACGTCGTGTGGCGGCAATGACGATGGCGCGAGCTCCGACCCCACGCCAGCCGCCGACCCGACGACTACGGGCAGCTCGCCGACGACTGACACCTCGGCCACGAGCACCTCCGGCGACGGGGAGGTCGGCTTAGGTGCGCTCCCCGATGCGTGCGATGTGATCGTCCTTGAGGACTGGGAGGCGATCACCGGCATTGACCTCACCGTGCCCGAGCAGGACACCGGACTCATTCCCGGCGGCGGGACCGTATGCGGCGTCGCGGCCGAGGGAGACCTGATCCCGTACCTATTCACCGTTTCGGTCGCACCGCGTAACTCCGCCGGCGGGGTCGAGAACCTCGCCAGCTTCCTCGATGTCTACGTCGGCATGGAGCAGATCGACGGCATCGGCGACCGTGCCCTCTACTGGGACCAGGACACGACCTACGAAGGCGACGCGGTCACAGACTGGCCGCTACTCGCCTTCGAGGACGGCGCCGCCGACGTGACAATCGCGCTTCTCGCCGACGGTCTCGGCCGCGCCGAACTCGAACAACTCGCGAAGGCCGTAGCCGACAAGGTCTAGACCACTCGGCGACACCTCGCCAAGGGCCTGGTTTCACCGATCGCATTCCGGGTCGGGCTGCTGATTGGGCAGACGAATCCGTGGCGAAATCCTCGCCATCGCTGCCGAAACCACTCATCACCCGCAACTGACTGTGAACCCGCCAAGGCCACGTACCCAGCCAGGTTTCGCGCCTCCTACCCGATAGTCGCGAGCCAACTCGCCCAGCACCGCGACGCGCTACCGGCGTTGTGAGCGTGCGGATCGCTCGGTATCGCTCGCAGGTGTGGTGGGTGACCTTCCGGCCGGTCGGGTCGCTCCGGCGATGAAGGTCGACACGATGTAGGTGGCGTGCCGCTCGCGCCGATCCAGAACCGCCTCTGCCGGCGCGATTATCGGGTGCCACGAGTTGGGGGCCGGCTATGGGCGGCCCGTGGGCGGGTGGTCGCGAACATTCTGAGCGGCAGCGGTTTGTGATCGGGCGATGGTTGTCGTAGTGGAACTGGCTGCGACCGCGTTCACCACCGGAATCGTGAGGATGAGCGAAGCGGATCGATCGTCCTTCGATGCCGCGGCGACATCGAGCGTCGCAGTGGAAGGCACGCTGCCCGTGTTCGGTCTTTGTGCTCTATCGGGTGCACAGCTGGTCAGCCACGCTCAGGTTGGAGGTGATCATGCTGGAGTTCGATGCCGCGGCTAAGCGTTTCGGTTCGGTGGCGGCGCTGGATGGGTGCACGTTCGCGGCTCGGCCGGGTCGTCTCACCGGTTTTCTCGGTCCGAACGGCGGTGGCAAGACCACGGCGATGCGTGCGGTGTTCGGGCTCGTCGAGCTGGACGTCGGCTCGGTGCGTTGGCGCGGCATCCCAGTGACGACTCTGGAGCGGGCCGGTTTCGGGTACATGCCCGAGGAGCGAGGGTTGTATCCGAAGATGCGGGTTCGGGACCAACTGGTGTATCTCGGCCGATTGTGCGGGAGGACACCCACGGACGTGGGTCGCAGTGTCGATGATTGGCTCGACCGTCTTGGCCTCGCCGGTCGCGCCCAGGACACCGTCGACAGCTTGTCGCATGGTAATCAGCAGCGGGTTCAGCTGATTGCGGCGTTGGTCAACGAGCCCGAGCTGCTCGTGCTCGATGAGCCGTTTTCGGGTCTCGATCCGATCGCGATCGGGGTCATGGCCGAACTGCTCGCTGAGTTGGCTGCGGAGGGTGCGACGGTGTTGTTCTCCAGCCATCAGCTCGATCTGGTCGAGGACATATGTGAGGACGTCGTGATCATCGATCACGGTCGTATCGTGCTCGCCGGTCCGCTGGCGGATCTGCGGTCTGTGGTGCCACAACGATTCGTCGACATCCGTTACGACGGGCCGCGTCGCGACTGGTCGTGTCTGGCGACGGTCGAAGTGGTCGAGGAGAACGACGGTCACGTCCGGCTTCGTCTCGACCGCGATTCGGACCTGGCCGCGGTCCTGGCAGCTGCCAGCGCTGGTGGTGTGCCGATCTCTTTCGACTATCAGCCTCCATCGCTCCCGGAACTGTTCCGCCAGGCGGTGGCGGCATGAACCACGTGCGACAGGGATGGCTGGTGGCAGTGCGGGAGATGCGCGAGCGGAGCCGGTCGCGTGCGTTCCGGGCCTCGTTCGTCGGGATGCTGCTCGTTGTCCTGGCGGTGATCGTCGTGCCGACGCTGTTCGACAGTAGCGGCGACACGCGCGATGTCGGGCTGACCGGGGTCGTTCCGAAAGGGTTGCCGCAGGCGATCAGCGACCAGAGCGAGGCCGCGGGCGAAACAGTGGAGGTACATCGCTACGACGACGTCGCCACAGCCGAGGAAGCTGTCCGTGACGGCGACATCGACGTGCTCGTGATCGATGCGCGTCGTTTGGAGTGGCGGCGTCAGACCGACGAACAGATGCGAGCGATCCTCACCAGTGCGATTCAGGGCGTCGAGGTACAGGAACGAGCGACCGCGGCCGGCATCAGCCCCGACGCATTGCTGGAGTTGGTAGCGCCGGTCCCGGTGGAGAGCGTCGAGCTCGGCTCCTTCGCGGGGCGGAGCCCAGACGACGAGTTGGCCGCAATGGTCATGACGGTGTTGTTGTTCATCGCAATCTCCACGTACGGGAACCTGGTGTTGACCGGGGTGGTGGAGGAGAAGTCAAGCAGGGTCGTAGAGGTGCTGTTGGCCCGGATACCGGCGCGCAGCTTGTTGGCGGGCAAGGTGGTTGGTATCGGGTTGCTCGGGCTGGCGCAGTTCGGCGTGACCGCACTGGTCGCGCTCGTCGCGATCACAACGGTCGATTCCATCGATCTCCCGGCCGTCAGCGGTGGCGTGCTCGCGTGGGTCGTGGTGTGGTTCGTGCTCGGCTACGCCCTGTACGCAATGGTGTACGGCGCGCTCGGCTCGCTCGCGTCGCGGACCGAGGACGCGCAGAGCGTCTCGGGTCCGGTGATCGTCGTACTCACGGCGGGCTACTTTGCCTCGTTCATCGCATTGGGCCGACCGGACAGTGGCGTCGCCCAACTGGCTTCACAGTTCCCACTGACAGCGCCGCTGGCGATGCCCAACCGGATCGCGATGGGTGCAGTCGAATGGTGGGAACCAATGCTTGCCGTGGTCCTCACCGCCGCAACCGTGGTTGGACTGCTGTGGCTCGCCGGCCGCGTATATGCCGGTGCCATCCTCCACACCGGCCCCACACTCCGACTGCGCGACGCATGGCGCGGCCCGACCAACGCGGGCCCCGGCAAGAACGAACAGATCCAGCGGACTGCTCCCGCCGATCAGCAGTCATCAACTGACTCCACGGCGGGACCAAACATCCCCGAAGATCGACACCGACATCGGGTCACCCTTGGTCGACATCGTCGGTGACAGTCGGTCGTGGCGCCGCGGGTCGAAGTGCTCTATCTGCGGCTGGTTGTCGGCGAGACGCTGGGAATATGGGGTTTGGAAACACCATCGTGTCGGGGCTGCTGAGATCACCGCTGCACCGCATCATGTCGGGTTCGACCGATCTCATCCGCTACACCGGGCAACGGTCAGGACGCGAGATCGTCACGCCGACTCAGTACGCACGACTCGGCGATGACGTGATCATCCTCGTCGGACGGCCCGACACGAAAACCTGGTGGCGCAACTTCACGACCGACCGCAACATCGACGTGCTCATCCAACGCACCTGGCTGCCGATGACAGCCCGAACCGTGATCGGCGCCGACGAACCCGACACCGTCACTCCCGTGCTGAACGCATATCTGGCGCGGTTCCCACGGGCAGGCTGCGCTCTCGGCGGGGACACGGACGTATCACTCGCGCAGCGCTCGGTCATCGTCTGGTGCCGACCGCGATGACCACGCTGTCCGACGCCCCGCCCGCAGGCGTCGTCGGGCTTCGTCGACGATGGGCATTGGCGTTTGTGATCGGCGAATTGGTCGGATTCATACCCCCAGCGGTGACGGGTGCGACATTGGCGTCGCTCGGGGCGCCCGACATCGTGCTCGTCGTGGGGCTCTCACTGGCAGGCATCTTGGAAGGGGCAACCATCGGTGTCGCCCAGGCACGAGTGCTCGCCCGCTACGCACCGGACATCGATGGCAGGGACTGGGTGCTGGCCACGGCAGCAGCGGCCGGCTTCGCATGGTTCGTCGGCATGGGCGGCGGGGCCCTGATGTCCGGAGACGCGGCACCGCCCACGCTGATCACACTGGTGCTCGTACCGGCTTGGGGCGCAGCACTCGTAGCGATGGGGTACGCCCAATGGCGTGTGCTGAGGCGAACGATCCCTCGCTCGGGCCGGTGGATCAGAGTCACGGCGGGCGCCTGGCTACTCGGCGTCACGATTCCGGTCGTCGCATTGTCATCGGCGCCCAGCGACTGGCCGGGTTGGGTACATGCCTGCATCGGTGTACTCGCCGCGATCACGATGGGTTTGACCGTCGGCGTCCTCACCGGACGCACACTCGAACAACTCGTTCGGTCAAAGCCGCCTGTGTGAACACCAAAGTGGTCGGCCGAATACGCGCAACACCCTCGTGATCCTTGCTCGCGAGCCAATCGAAGCTCATCTCGCTCTTCGATTTCCTGGACCGACGCCACCTCGACGGGATGCGACCAGACACCGCAGACCATCCGGGCAATCGCTGCGCTTCCCCCCGCAGTGAACGCTCACTCACGGCGAAGTCGCACCCCGACGGGCGCACTGGTGTCCGAGATCGTGCCAACGCGACAAACGGCTTCGAACCCGAGCGAGATCGACGCTTTCGATCGCCCGAGTAACGCTCGCGTGACCGGTCCTTCAGAACGCCACCGCGGCGAAGTGGCGTAGTTCGATGCGCCGCACCGACATGGCCCCGGACGCCAACCTCCGACGGTCACAGGTCGAGCGAAGGCAATTCGATACCAAGGCCTCGCGACGACAGTGACAGCTTCTCGATTCCGAGTTCTTGGCGAGTCTCGGTGACCCGGTTGCGGATCATCTCGCTATCCGTCTGGTCGAAGGGGGACTTGAACCAACCGTACGACGGCGCCGCGCGATGGGCTCGTTGGCCCTACGCGATAAACACGGGCAAGGGAAGCGCTGTCTGTGCCGCAGTCGTACGCCGTAGTCAGCCACGAGCCCACTCGACTATCCGCCGCTCCACCGCTCCACTGCTCCTCCGGAACGATCGCGGGTTGCCGATCTCGTTGCCCATCTGCAGGGTATGGATGGGCACGTGTTGGCGGATGAGCAGGCGGTCCAAACGGCGGTGACCAGCCCAAACGTTCGAGAGCCATCGAGCCGAAATCGTCGCGGGCCAGTCCTGAACCGTGCGTCGCGTGTCTGAATCACGCCGGGGGCACTGAGAACTCAGGGGCTTCCAACGACTGGGTGCGCTGCCGGATCAGAGCAGGAACACGTCCTGGAGGTCATCGAAGATCGTGGCTCGCCAGCGGGCGAGAGGACTCCGGCCATCGAGGAGCTCACGGGTGGCATCGAGCACCACACCGAGGGGCATCAGGTGGCAGTACGGATCGTGGATCGACCGTTCACCGACGCCACCGGTTGCGTCGACCGGAGGTTGCCACGCCACCATCTGACGGTGGGCCCCGTCGAGCAGGGATCGCACGGCAACGTTGCCCATGCGGCTGCCGAGGAGTCGATCGAAGGCGCTCGGCCGGCCGCCGCGCACCACATGGCCCAGCACGGTGACCCGGGTCTCGATGTCGGCCACCTGCTCGCCGGTGGCGCTCGCCAGCCGGGTGTCGACCAGTTCCTTGAGGCGGGCCGAGGGCGTCTCGATGCCTTCGGCCTTGATGGCGATCACCTTTTTCGAACCGCCGCGTGCCCGCACCGCGAGCACGGCGTCGACCACCGAATCGACCAGCTCGCTCTCGCTGCGATCCGCCTCGGGGAACAGCACCATGTCGGCACCGGATGCGATCGCGCTCGTCATCGCGAGATAGCCGCAATCGCGACCCATCACCTCCACGAGGAAGATCCGGTCGTGCGCGCTCGCCGTATCGGCGATCTTGTCGCATGCCTCGACGATCGTGTTCATCGCCGTGTCCACCCCGATCGACAGGCTCGTGAGCGCGATGTCATTGTCGATCGACGCAGGGATCCCGACAACCCGGACGGGCCAGTCATCCGCTTCGCTCGGATCGCTCAGGTGAAAGGCGCCGGCGAGGGAACCGTTGCCGCCGATGACGATGAGCCCGCCGATACCCGCGTCGGTCAGAACGGCTCGAGCCGTTCTGCGGACCTCGGGCTCGTGGAACTCGGCGCAGCGCGCTGACTGGAGGAGGGTGCCGCCGCGACGCAAGGCATCGCCGACCTGAGCGAGGTCGAGCGGCACGAGCTGACCGCTGATGAGGCCTTGGTAGCCGCGACGAACCCCGACGGGTTCGTGGCCGAGCGCGATGGCCACGACCGTGGCTGCCCGGATCGCCGGGTTCATTCCGGGAGCGTCGCCGCCACTGGTCAGGATCCCGATCCGCATGTCGTCTCCTCGGCCCAACGGTGCGCCGAGCCTAGGAGCCGGGTCGGCCGTCGGGCGATCGTCCAGAGGTGGGCATCGTAGGCCGACAGGAAGCCCGTGCCCATTTTCTCGGAGCCGGGCCGCTCATCCGAGCACGAGGACTCCCGCCTGCCAGGCGACGACGGCGACGCCCACCGCACGACGCCATGGATTGACGCCGCGAACGATCTCGTCACCGGCCCAGTACAGCCACAGTCCTGTTCGGGCCCAAGATGCAGTCTGCCCGAGTGCAGACGAGCGGGCGAGGGCGGTGACGAGCCATGTCGCGGCGATACCCCAGAGGGGCCAGTTCGGGAACTGAGCGATGGTGATCTGCCCGGTCTTCCGGTTCTCGAACCACCATCGGAGGGAGGCGAGGCGCACGGATCCAGTGTGGCGCCGGGCCACGATGGTGCCTCGGCTCGTGCGAGACTCGTCGATGTCATGCCAGAACGTGAGCTGAAGCGGGTACGAGAGATCGCCCTCGCCTTGCCCCAGGTGAACGAGCGCATGAGCCATGGTGCTCCGTGCTTCTTTGTGGGCGACAGACGCCCGATCTGCCGCTTCCATGACGCCGACTTCCGGGTCTTCAGCGCTCGGGTCGACCTGCTGCGGCGGAACCGGGTTGAACCGGCGTTCCCTGATGGAAGATCATCTGCCAGCCCACATGTGATCGAACCCACCACGAGCTCCTGAGCGCACTCCCACGCGCTGCGTCGGACCGGTACGTCAAGAGAACCAGTCCATCGCTGATCTCTCGCGCATGCAGGTCGCTCGCCTCTCTCAGAACCGGGTCGGAATCGGCGGTCAGTGCGTTGATGATCTGATCGCGCGTCCAGAATCGCCCCGAGGCTCCGATCTCGCAGAAGTCCTGGTGGAGCAGCCGGTCCAACGTCGACGAGTCCCGTCGCGCTTCGGGTCTGAGCAGGAGCACTTCGAGAGCCTTGACCTCGTCGGCATCTTCGCGCTCCACCCGAACACGATAGCGATCCCTTTCGAACCCGACCGGATGGAAAGCGTCCTTGACTATATGGAAAGCAACCTTTACATTGCCGGCATGGCTGAACGGAACAAGACCGAGCAACAGACGGGCTCGCAGTACCTGCGAGAGTTCCTCCCGGCGGTGCTCGGCTACAGCGTGGCGCTCCTCCTCGTCATCCTGGCCGTCGACTTCGACTCCGCCGGTTGGTGGAAGTACCCGGTTGCGCTCGTTCCCGTCGCTCCCGCCATCTGGGGAACGGTCGCCATCACTCGCCACGCCGCGGCGTCGACGAGATGCAGCGATCTCTCGTGCTCGAAGGCGTCGCTGTCGGCTTCGGAGTGGCCATGATCACGGCGCTCACACTCGGCTTTCTTGCGATGGCGGGCCTCGATACCAACCGGTGGGGCGCGTGGCTCATCTACTCGATCGGGATGCTCGGCTGGATTGCAGGCCAAACACGCGCACGACTGCGTCGGTCATGAAGAACCGGATTCGCCAGCTCCGCGCCGTGCGATCCTGGAGCCAGGGAGAACTCGGGGACGCCCTCGGCGTTTCCCGCCAAACGGTCAATGCAATCGAGAACGGCCGCTACGACCCGAGCCTCCCTCTGGCCTTCAAGCTCGCGGAGCTATTCGGCGAACCGATCGAATCACTCTTCTCCCCGAACGACTGAGATGACCGCACCGTGCGGGCCCGACGCTGATCGAGTCCGATCGAGATCGGGCGTTGCGGTCCGCTCGAGCACTGGGAAGATCGAGCCAGCGGTCAACGCTCGCGACCAGCGCCCGACCCTTACCGATCGATCGTTTGTTGCCTCTGGTGCACGAAGCCGTGACATGCTCGGCGCATGGGTCGTTCCTTCGAATCCATCACCGAACCGATGCGAGACTTCGTCGGACGACAACACGTCTTCTTCGTTGCCACGGCGCCATCGGGCGACGAGGGGAGGATCAATCTGTCGCCGAAGGGGTACGACTCGCTCCGGATCCTCGATGACCGTCGAGTGGCGTTCCTGGACCTCACCGGGAGCGGCGCGGAGACCATCGCCCATGTCCGGCAGAACGGACGAATCACGTTCATGTTCTGCGCCTTCGACGGCAAGCCCAACATCGTGCGGTTCTACGGCCATGGCCAGGTCGTGCTGCGCGGCGACAGCGGGTGGGGTGAGCTCCGAGCCCTGGTGAGCACAGGACTTTCGGCACTGTACGGTGACCCGGTCGTCGGGTCAGCCTCATGGCGACGAGGAGGCGAGACATGCTCGATCTGTCCGATGTGGGCCTGACCGATGTTCGCGACGTCCACCTGCGGAGCTCGCCGGCGAGGAGATCGTGAATGCCGGTCCGGTCACCGGGTGACATGGAGGTTGCGCCGCAGCCCGCGACGAGTCTGGCCGTGCTCACCAGCGGCGGCGACGCCGCCGGAATGAACGCCGCCATCCGTGCGGTGGCGCGAACCGGCCTCGCCATCGGGCTCCCGGTGTACGCGGTGATCGAAGGCCTGCAGGGTCTGGTCGACGGCGGCGACGCGATCCGTCTGATCTCATCGGATGACGTCGGAGGCATCCTCCATCAAGGGGGGACGGTGCTCGGCACGGCTCGCTGCGAGGCGTTCCGGACCCGAGACGGGCGCCGCCGGGCCGCCGGCAACCTTCTCGAGAAGGGCATCGACGCCCTGGTCGTGATCGGCGGCGACGGCAGTCTGACCGGCGCCGAGATCTTCCGCGAGGAGTGGCCGGACCTGCTGACCGAGTTGGTTGCGACAGGACATCTCGACCCCGCGATCGCCGCCGCCCACCCCCGCCTGACCATCGTGGGATTGGTCGGTTCGATCGACAACGACATGTTCGGCACCGACATGACCATCGGAGCCGACACGGCGTTGCATCGAATCACCGAGGCGGTCGACGCGATCCACAGCACGGCGGCGAGCCACCAGCGGTCCTTCGTCGTCGAGGTGATGGGGCGCAACTGCGGCTACCTGGCCCTCATGAGCGCCGTGGCGACGGGCGCCAACTGGGTGCTGATTCCGGAGTCCCCGCCCGATACCGACAACTGGGCCGAGTCGATGTGCGACGCCCTGGCTGCCGGCCGTGGAATGGGCCGACGTTCGAATCTGGTCATCGTGGCCGAGGGGGCTCGGGATCGCCACGGTCGACCCATCACTGCGATTCAGGTCAAGGACATCCTCGAGGAGCGACTCGGCCAAGACACGAGGATCACGAGTCTGGGCCACGTCCAACGAGGTGGCGCACCCAGTGCCTTCGACCGCTACCTGGCCACGGTGCTCGGTCATGCGGCGGTGCACCAGGTTGCCGCCTCTGGCGGGGGCGAGTCTCAGCTCATCGGGATCCGTGAGAACCAGATCGTCAGCTCATCGCTGACCGACTGCGTGGCCAAGACCCGAGACGTCGCCCGTGTGATCGCCGAGCGCGACTACGACACCGCAATGGAGATGCGCGGAGGGAGCTTTCGCGACTCGTTTCGGATGATTCGCACCATGGTGCGGGCCCAGCCGCACCCGCCGAGACCGGGGCAACAGCAGCTGCGGCTGGTCGTTCTGCACGGCGGAGGTCCGGCACCCGGCATGAACACCGCGGTGCGGGTGGCGGTCAGGGTCGGGGCCGATCTGGGCCACACCGTGCTGGCGGCGCGAATGGGCTTTCTGGGGCTCAGGAACGGTGACCTCGAGGAAATGGACTGGATGAGCGTGAGCAGCTGGGTCTCGCGGGGCGGAGCCGAGCTGGGCACCAGCCGGTTCGTTCCCCGTGACGAAGACCTCGAGGCGATCTCCGAGCAGTTGGAGGCTCACCGCATCGATGGCCTGCTCATGATCGGGGGCTGGTCCGGCTACCAGGCCGCCTACGCGCTGCACAGCCGACGGGACGAGTACCCCGCGCTGGGTATCCCCATCGTCTGTCTGCCGGCATCGATCAACAACGATCTGCCCGGATCCGAGCTCAGCATCGGGGCCGACACCGCGCTCAACAGCATCGTCAGCGACGTCGACAAGATCAAGCAGTCCGCAGTGGCCGCGGGGCGCTGCTTCGTGGTCGAGGTGATGGGCCGTGACTGCGGCTATCTGGCGCTCATGAGTGGCCTCGCCACCGGAGCCGAGCGCGTCTACCTGCCCGAAGAGGGTGTCTCGCTGAACGATCTCCAGACCGACGTGAACGACCTCAAGGAGCGCTTCGCGAGTGGCAAGCGCCTGGGGCTGTTCATTCGCAGTGAGCACGTCGACGAGATCTACACGACCCGCTTCATCCACTCGCTGTTCCAGCGCGAGGGCGGCGGCCTCTTCGACGTTCGTCAGGCCATCCTCGGCCATGTGCAGCAGGGGGGTGATCCGTCGCCGTTCGATCGGATTCAGGCCACCCGGCTCGCTTCTGAGTGCATCCACTATCTCATCGGGCAGGCCGTCGCCGAGACACCGGAGAGCGCGTTCATCGGGTTCGAGAATCGCCGGGTGCGCTTCACTGCGCTGAACGAGCTTCCGTCCCTGATCGAGCCCGACGTGCATCGGCCTCGCCGCCAGGAATGGATGCGGCTGCGACCGGTGGCCCGGATAATGGCCGGATGGCGACAGGATGGTTCCGGAGACCTGCTGCAAAACTCAACTTGACTTCCGCTTTGTTATTAACAATATTGATATCGAACTACGATAACTGAAGGAAATCGACTCGGTTCGATGGGGGAGCGGTGCGGCGGCAAAGATGGATCGACTACCTCTCCGACGAGGACCTCGGGTTCCTCAAGCGGTTCCTGTTGGCATCGGGGACCCTCAAGGACCTTGCCGCTCAGTACGGCATCTCCTATCCGACGGTCCGGCTCCGCCTCGACCGGCTGATCGCCAAGGTCAAGGTGATCGATGCGGAGTCGAATGCCAGCGATTTCGAGATCGCCTTGCGATCCCTGCATGCCGAAGGCCGCATGGACGCAGCAGCATTCCGCACACTGCTCGACGCGTATCGTGAAGAGGAGGACGCCCGTGCGAGCCAGAGTGCCTAGTGTCATCGGTCTCCTGCTCGTGATTCTGGCGCCGCAGGCCGCGCGCGCTGACGATGCCTCGGACTGGACCGACATCGCCCCGGCCTCGGGGGTGGTCGAGGACGGCGAGGTGCGCATCGAAGGCGCCGGGACGCACCGGCTCGTCACCATCGACAACCCCGACATCCGCGGCGACAGCTACGCAGTCGCCGGCTCGGTCCGCTTCGAGGGAGTCGCCGTTCCCGGCTACCTCGAGATGTGGAGCTACTTCGCCGACGGAGGCGCCTACTTCTCCCGAACCCTTGCGGCCGAAGGGCCCACTGCGTCTCTCGTCGGTGAGTCGACCGGTCGGACCTTCGAGCTGCCGTTCTTCCTCGACGGCGCGGCTGGTCCGGAACGGATCGAGATCAACCTGGTACTCCCACGGAGCGGAACGGTCTGGCTCGGCCCCCTCGACCTCGTCGGTTTCGGTGAGGTCACCGAGTGGTGGACCGCCGACCAAGGCGGTTTCATCGGTGCGGTGGGAGGGATTCTGGCCGGCCTTGGCGGGACCTTGCTGGGCATCCTCGGAAGTCGACGGCGGAGCCGCCGCCTGGTGGAGGTCCTGCTTGTCGGCGGCGCAACCGTCGGCGTCGGCCTGTTCGCTACCGGCGTGTATGCCGCCGTGAGCGACCAGCCCCGTCATGTGTGGTATCCACTCGTTCTGCTGGGTGCCATTCTCGCCCTGGTCGACGGACTGCTGTTTCCCTTGGTGCGCCGCCGGTACGAAGCCACCGAGCTCCACCGGATCCGAGCCCTCGACGCTTGAGGCCGCAGTCGACCGAGCAGAGTCGGGCCGGGAGTCGCTTCTCGGTTCTGTGCGCGACAATCGGGCTTTGGTCCACCGAGGCCCCGGAGGAAGGCGACATGAGCGACGGTCCGATCACCATCACCCACCACCCGATTCATCTCGGTCTCGGCGCGACGGCCGAGGTCGAGCCCGAGTTCACCGGCGAGATGAGCTGGTATCAGGGCTACATCGACCGCCACGGTACCGACGGCGCCGAGGCCCGCCTGGTCACGATGCACAGCTTTCACGAGTCGTGGGACGTGTGGGAGATGCACCCATTGGGCAGCGAGGTGGTGCTGTGCACCGCCGGCTCCATCACCCTGCACCAGGAGATGGTCGACGGCACGAAGGCCACCGTGACCCTCGCGGCCGGCGAGTACGCCGTGAACGCACCCGGTACCTGGCACACCGCCGACGTCGACGGCTCGGCCACCGCGCTGTTCATAACCGCCGGCATGGGCACCGAGCATCGCCCTCGTTGAGCCGGCCGATCGAGAGGGCGGTCAGGCGGTGCGGCGGGCGACGAACAGGGGGATCTCCCTGTCGGTCTTCTCCTGGTACTCGGCGTAGGGAGGGTAGGCGGCGACCGATCGCTCCCACCAGGTGGCTCGCTCGTTGCCGGTGACCGCGCGCATCTCGTAGTCGAACGGTTCGGGGCCGTCCTGGATGCTCACGTGGGGATCGGCGACGATGTTGTGGTACCACGCCGGGTGGGCGGGAGCGCCGCCCTTCGACGCCACGATTGCGTACTCGCCGCCGTGCTCGACCCGCATGAGCGGAACCTTTCGGACCTTGCCGCTCTTGTGGCCGACCGTCGTCATCACGATGATGGGCAGACCCGTGTCGCGCAGCGTGTTGGCCCGCGTCCCTCCCGACGCCTCGTACTCCTCGACCTGCTCGCGAACCCAGTCCCACGGGCTCGGCTCGTAATCCCCTGTGGTCGGCATGGCGAACACCGTACCTCTCGGGCAATCCAAGAGCGCCGAAGAGACGATCACGCCTCGGGTCGACCGTGCTCGATCCAGGCTACGCCACGAGACCGTCCCGTCGTTGTACACCCGAAGCGGTGACCGGAGGTCGTCCTCCCCGAGGGCTTCGAATACCGGGCCGGGCGCTGTTGTCAG
Source organism: uncultured Acidimicrobiales bacterium (assembly GCA_963787285.1). GTDB lineage: Bacteria > Actinomycetota > Acidimicrobiia > Acidimicrobiales > JAHEJN01 > JAHEJN01. The sequence goes on from CAWBCM010000001.1 coordinate 341,412, forward strand.
TATCGGTCAGGTCGCTTCGGCAGGCAAAGGGTTGCCGGCCGGAGGTATCACGCCGTCGCTTCAGCGCTCTCGTTGTCGGCGGGCCGATCGGCGGCCCTGTGCAGGGAGGCATCGAAATGCCGAAGAAACCAACCAAGAAGACGGTCGACGACGCGATCGAGGCGCTCGACGGCGTTCGGCGACAGTGGCTGCGGCAGCCAGGCGTGACCGCGGTCGACGTCGGGTACAAGATCAAGGGTGACGAGCTCACCGACGACGTGGCCCTGCGGGTCCACGTCGCCCGCAAGGTGCCGGCGGCGGATCTGCCCCAGACCGAGGTGTTCAACGAGACCGGCAAGACCCCCAAGAAGGTCGGCGGCTTTCCCGTCGACGTGTTGGAGGCGACCTACGGACCGTCGACCACGCCGACGGTTCTGGACTACGACGACGAGGCCGCGATCGAGGCGATCGACCGCAAGGCGGCGGTCGACCCGCTGATCGGCGGGGTCAGCTGCGGCAATCCCCGGATAACGGCAGGAACCATCGGCGCCATCGTGTTCGACACGAGCACCTGCAAGCCGATGATCCTGTCGAACTGGCACGTTCTCGCCGGATCGTCGACCGCCGCGGTGGGGGAGAACATCCTGCAACCGGGCCAGTTCGACGGCGGGACGCAACCGGTGGCGACCCTCACCCGGATGCAACTCGACTCCCGGATGGATGCCGCCGTCGCCACCCTGAACGGCAATCGCGGGCACACCCGTGACATCCTCGGGCTCGGCACCGTCAGCGGCATCGACACCCCGTCGCTCGGGATGCAGGTGGTGAAGTCGGGCCGTACGACGGCGATCACCGAGGGCGTGGTCGACGGGGTGAGCATGAGCGTGTCGATCAACTACGGCGACCCCGGCGTGGTCGCCTTCTCGAACCAGATCCGCATCGTGCCGCGTCCGCCGTGGCCTGCAGTCGACTACGAGGTCAGCAAGGGCGGTGACTCCGGCAGCGTGTGGCTGAACCAGGCCAACAATCGGGCGATCGGGTTGCATTTCGCGGGTGAGACCGATCCGGCACCGGCGTCGGAGAATGCGATCTGCGGCCCGATCGGACCCATCGCCACGGAGCTGAAGTTCTCCTTCCTGCCCGTACTGTGCCCACCTAAGCTGCCGTTCTTCGACTTCTGCGACCGGTTCCCGTGGATCTGCGATCCGCGGGTCCGCCTACCCTGGCCGAAGTGGCCGATCCCCGATCCCAGGCCCTTCGATCCGATCGACCCCCGTCTCGGGGACCTCGGTCGGCTCCTGGGCACGCTGGTCTCTGGATTCCAGGGCGAGTCGGGCGGCTGCCAATGTGGCGGGGGCACCGACGGTGACCAACTGGCGGAGGCCCTGGCGGCCTACCTCAACTCAGGGAGAGCTCGATGACGAACCCGGATCCCGACCGAACGGCGACGGCCCAGACCGCGCTGGCGACCGTTCTCGACGACTGGCTCCATCGACGGGGCGTGGTGTCGATCGAGGTGGCTCGGCGGTGGCGCAACGGTGCCGCGACCGACGACGTCGGGATCCGGGTGGTCGTCGAGCGAAAGCTGCCCCCGGCCGAGGTGCCGGCCGGCGAGCTGTTTCCGTCGGCGGTCCTCGATGTTCCGGTCGACGTGGTGGAGGGCACGCCTCCACGGCTCGAGCGCTCGCCAGGCGAGTGATCGGGCCGATCCGGCACCGCGCAGCGGCTCAGAGGATGTCCTCGACCGCCCGGGTGAGCTGGTTGATGGTGCGGACCTCGTACACGCCGGCGCAGTGGGTCGCGTAGGTCGATTGCACCGAGTCGGTCGTGTTCCATTGTGATCGGGGTTCGGGGTTGAGCCAGTACACGGCTCGGACCCGACTCGCGATCTCGGCGAGTACCTCGGCCCGTTCGGGGCGGTAATTGCCCCGGGCGTCGCCCACGATGATCACGGTGCTGCGGGGGCTCAGGCCGGTGCGGCCGTACCGCTCCCAGAAGGTGTGCAACACGGTGCCGTAGTCGCTGTGGCCGTCGGCGCCGATCACCTTTCCGTGCTGGAGGAGTTGCCACGGTTCGATGGCGAACTCGCTGGCGGCGATGAGGTCGGTGATGTCGTCGACCGCGTCGACGAAGGCGTACAGCCGCGTGCGGCTGAGCTCGTCGGCCAGTGCCGAGATGAGGGTGAGGGTGAACCCGGCCATGTCGGCCACCGATCCCGAGACATCGCACAGCACGGTGACATCGGGCTTGTGGCTCTTCGGTCGGCGATACGCGGGGCTCAGGGGCACCCCGCCGCTGGACAGCGACCGGCGGGTGGTGGCCCGCATGTCGAGCCGGCCCCGCCGCTGGCTCTGGCGGCGATGGCGAAGCCGGGCGGCGAGTTTGCGGGCCAGGGGGCGGATTGCCACTCGCATGTCGGCGAGCTGCGCACTGGTGGCCTCGGCCAGAGCGATGTCGAACGGATCTGCCACTCGGCCGCCGGCCAGCCCGTCGTCGGGGGCAACGTCGGCCAAGTGGGCGCGCACACTCTCGACGATGAGCCGCCGCAGCGTCTCGAGGCGCCGGTCGAGCTCTCGACGGTCGATGGGCTCGTCGCCGTCGGCCGCGTTGCGCAGTGCGGCCGCCATGAGCGCAGCCAGGTCGGCGGCTCGCAACACCCGATACACGTGGTATTTCTCGGTCCGGGCTGTTTCGTCGAAGCCGCCGTGGCGTTCCACCAGCTCGTCGGCCAGGAATCGCAGGTCCTGGTCGCTGGCGACGGTCAGGTCGAGCTCACCGGAGGCAAGATCGTCAGGCTCGGTGGATTCGCTCAGCGGACCCAGCGCTTCGGCGTCGGCGCCGCCCAGCGCATCGGCGCGACGCTCGGCCCTCGGTGCCGGCCGGGAGGGAAAGAGGTGGTCGAACACCTCGTCGAAGATCGGTCCGTGGTGGGGTCGCTTCACCAGCGTGCACCTCAGCGCCGCGCGCAGCTCGGCACGCGAACCGATGTCGATCTGCGCCACCCCCTTGGCAGCGTCGAGCACCTCGGTGACCGCGATGTCGAGTCCCCGCCGGCGCAGCTCGGCACAGAATCGCTCGATCTGGCTCCAGAGGTGCGTCCCGATCGGATCGGCGCGGGTGGCCATCGACCCACCGTAGGTGGTGGGGCTTGACGAGCGCTCGGGCCAGGGGACTAAAGTAGGGCTTGTTCTAGATGAGAACGATCGTTCGCCCAGCGCACATCCAGCAGCAGAGTGGGGCGAGGTCGCTCGAACCGACCGCTGACAAGGGGGAAGTGCCGTGGCCGAAACTGCACCGCAGTACACGACGGTGTTCGCATCGCTCGACGACTTCGAGAAGGGCGGCGTCGACGTCATCAACGACGATCCGAAGAACTACGTGTTCTCGAACGTCTTCGAAGTCGCGTCCCAGGCGAAACCCTACGAGAAGATCGCCGTGGCCAAGAACATGCAGTACGTGCTCGAGGCGATCCGCGCCGAAGGCACCTCCGAGTGGCGGGCGACCCCCCACGACGAGTTCGCCCTCGTGCTCGACGGCCAGGTCGTCATCGAGCTGCTCGATCCCGATGACACGCTGGTGGATCCCGAGGCGTCGGGCTCCATTGCCGTCGACGGCGAACCGGTCGGCAAGAAGATGGGCCGAATCGTCGCCGGGCAGGGCCACATGACCATGTTGCCCGCCGGCCGCTGTTACCGCTTCAGCAGCGACAGCCCCAGCGTCATCCTGCTCCAGACCATCGACGGCCCCGACACCCAGCACCGCTGGGCCGACATCTGCCTCAGCTAGCTGCGTTCGAAAGGATCTCACCATGACCGATACGGCAACCCTCTCCTCGGTGTCCGAGCCCAACGCTCACGGCTACCGCTCGTTCCAGCTCGGCGGCTTCAGCTTCGACCGCGACGAGCACTTCGTGCACGTCGAGTGGCCCACCGGCCGCCACGTGATGCCGGTCGAGGACTTCCTCAAGGCGCTCATGCGCGACATCGCCTGGAACTTCTTCTACGGCATCGTCAACTTCGACTCGGTCGTCGGCACCGTGAACCACTACGGCAACGTCGACCTGTTCGCCGGCCGGTTCAACGACGCCTACCGCAAGGCCGAGCTCGACCACATGGAGAACTTCGACCACGACGTGATCATGGGCGCCTTCAAGGCCATGCTCGCCGACTGGACCAACGACGGCTTCGACCCCTTCGCCGCTCCCCAGGAAACGGGATCGCCCTACGGCGTGAAGAACGGCAGCAACGAGGCGGCCATCACCCGCACGCGTGTCACCGCCCAACGCATGGTCGGCCTGCCCGGCGACGAGCAGATCCGCACCGACGAGACCCACCCGGTGAACCGCATGTTCGCCGACGTCGGCCAGAGCGAGCCCACCGTCGAAGTCGAACCGGGCTACGAGAACGAGGTCGCCTCGTTCAATCTGTTCGCCTACCTCTCGCGCTCCGACGTCACCTGGAATCCCTCGATCGTGTCGGTGTGCAAGGAGAGCCTGTACTGCCCGACCACCGAGGAGTTCATCCTCCCGGTCATCCACGGCAACGATCGCGTCGAGTGGTTCGTCCAGCTCAGCGACGAGATCACCTGGCGGGTCGAAGACCGCGAGACCGGTGCCACCCGCGCCACCGTGGTGATGAAGGCCGGCGACGTCGCCGCGATGCCGGCCGACATCCGCCACCAGGGCTACTCGCGCAAGCGCTCGATGCTGCTGGTGTGGGAGAACGGTTCGAACGAGATCCCCGACCTGATCGCCACCGGCCAGGCACCCACCGTGCCCGTCACCTGGTAGGCGTGGGCCTTGGCTGACTTCGTCGGCCTGGCCGAGGCGATCGCAGCGCACGTCCACGACGGCGACACGGTCGCCCTCGAAGGCTTCACCCACCTCATCCCGTTCGCGGCCGGCCACGAGATCATCCGGCAGGGCCGGCGCGACCTCACGCTGGTCCGCATGACGCCCGACATCGATCTACGACCAGCTGATCGGGGCCGGGTGCGCACGCAAGCTGATCTTCTCGTGGGGCGGCAATCCCGGCGTCGGTTCACTGCACCGCATCCGCGACGCCGTGCAGAACCAGTGGCCCGCACCCCTCGAGATCGAGGAGCACAGCCACGCCGGCATGGCGGTGCGATGGCAGGCGGGCGCCTCGGGGCTTCCCTTCGGAATCCTCCGGGGCTACGTGGGTACGAGCCTGCCGTTCCACACCGACACCATCGCCAACGTGACGTGCCCCTTCACCGGCGAAGACCTCATGGCGGTGCCCGCGCTCAATCCCGACGTCGGCATCATCCATGCCCAGCAGGCCGATCGCAACGGCAACGTGATGATGTGGGGCATCACCGGCGTGCAGAAGGAATGCGTGCTCGCGTCGAAGCGCGCCGTCGTCACCGTCGAGGAGGTCGTCGACAGCTTCGAACCCCACGTCAACGGCGTGGTGCTCCCCAGCTGGGTGATCGACTCGGTGTGCGTCGTTCCCGGCGGCGCCCATCCGTCGTACGCGGCCGGCTACAGCGAGCGCGACAACCCGTACTACGAGGCGTGGGACCCCATCTCCCGCGAGCGCGAGTCCTTCGAGCAGTGGCTCACCGACGAGGTGATGGCATGACCGAGATCGCCTACGCCAGCGACGACATCATGACCATCGTCGCCGCCCGCACGCTCGAGCCGGGTGCCGTCACCTTCGTGGGAATCGGGTTGCCGTCGACCGCCGCCAACCTGGCCCGTGTCACCACCAATCCCGACTGTGTGCTGATCTACGAGTCGGGGTGCATCGGCTCCAAGCCCTCCCGGCTGCCCAGCTCCGATCGGCGACGGGGTGCTGGCCGACAACGCCGACGCCGTCATCGCAGTGCCGGAGATCTTCGCCTACTGGCTCCAGGCCGGCCGTATCGACGTCGGCTTCCTCGGAGCGGCCCAGATCGACAAGTACGCGAACCTCAACACCACCGTCATCGGCCCCTACGACGACCCCAAGGTGCGGCTGCCCGGTGCCGGTGGCGCCCCGGAGATCGCCGCCAACTGCCGTCGGGTCATCATCACGCTGCGGCACTCCACACGAGCCTTCGTCGAGAAGGTCGACTTCATCACCTCGTTCGGATACGGCAACGGAGGCGACGAGCGCGAGCAAGCTCGGCCTGCGGCGGCGGCCCGACCGACGTGATCACCGACCTGGGCGTGCTCCAGCCCGACCCCACGACGAAGGAGCTCGTTCTGACCGCCGTGCACCCCGGGGTCTCGGTCGAACAGGTGCAGGCGGCAACCGGTTGGGACCTGAGGATCGCCGAGCTCGGTCGCCGAGACCGAAGCACCCACTGCGGCGGAGATGGCCGCACTCACCGCACTGAGGAGCGCATGACCGGCCCGTTCGTCTACAACGCTCTCGCCGGCCGGGTGGTGTTCGGCAACGGCCGCCGCAGGGAGCTGCCGGCGGAGTTCGGCGCCCTCGGGGCCGAGCGGGTCATGGTGATCGGCGATCCCTTCGACGATGAGCTCGCCGACCCAGATCGAGGCCCTGCTCGGCGACCGTGCCGTCGGCCGCTTCAGCGAGGTGGCCCAGCACGTGCCGGTGGCCAAGGCCGAGGCGGCCCGGGCGATGGCCACCGAGTTGCGGGCCGACGCCGTGCTCACCGTCGGCGGTGGCTCGGCCACCGGGTTCGGCAAGGCCGTGCGCCTCACCCACGACCTCGCCTTCATCGCCCTGCCCACCACCTACGCCGGCTCGGAGATGACGACGATCTACGGCATGACCGATGGCGATCACAAGCAGACCGGCATCGACGCCAGGGTGAAGCCCGACACCGTGATCTACGACCCCGAGCTCACCGTGTCGCTTCCCCCGCGGATTGCGGGCCCGTCGGGAATGAACGCCATGGCCCACTGCGTCGAGGCGCTGTACGGCCCCGGCGCCAACCCCATCATCTCGCTCATGGCCCTCGAGGGCATCGGCTCGCTGCACCGGGGCCTGCCGGCCATCGTCGCCGATCCGTCCGATCTCGACGCTCGCGGCGACGCCTTCTACGGGGCCTACCTGGCCGGCGTGGCCCTGGCCACCGGCGGCACGGCGCTCCACCACAAGACCTGCCACGTGCTCGGCGGCATGTTCGACCTCAACCACGGCGACATGAACTCGGTGGTGCTCGGCCATGCCGTCGCCTACAACGCGCCCGCCATTCCCGAGTTGATGGAACGCATGGGTGTGGTCCTCGGGGTGGCCGCCGACGCCGTGCCCGGGGCCTTCTTCGACCTGGCGGTCGCCATGGACGCGCCCACGTCGCTCGCCGACATCGGCATGCCCGCCGACGGCATCGACGAGGCCGCGCGCCGCGTCGTGATCGACGCCGCCGCCAACGTCCGCCCTCCCGAGCTCGACTCGGTGCGCCAGATGCTCGGGAACGCGTTCGACGGCCGTCGGCCCGTGGTGTCGCCATGAGCGAGACCGTCCACATCGTCGACGCGGTGCGCACCCCGGTCGGAAAGATCGGCGGCGCGCTCGCCCACGTCCGACCCGACGATCTCGGCGCCGGTGTCATCGCCTCACTGGTGGAACGGTCACCGGGGCTCGACCCGTCGCGCATAGACGACGTCCACTTCGGCAACGGCAACGGCGCCGGTGAGGAGAACCGCAACGTCGCGCGCATGGCCTCACTTCTGGCCGGGTTGCCCACCTCGGTACCCGGGGTCACGGCCAACCGGCTGTGCGGCTCGGGGCTCGAGGCCGCCATCGGGGCCAGCCGCGAGATCGCCGTCGGCGATGCCGACGTGTGCATCGCCGGGGGCGTCGAGTCGATGACCCGCACGCCCTGGGTGGTCATGAAGCCCGATCGCCCCCACGAGCGCGGCCATCGCGAAATGGTGTCGACCACCCTCGGCTGGCGGTTGGTGAACCCCCGCCACCCCGACCAGTGGACGGTCGCCCTCGGCGAAGGGGCCGAGATCCTCGCCGACAAGTACGGCATCAGCCGCGAGGCCCAGGACGAGTTCGCCGCCGGTTCTCACCAGCGGGCAGCGGCGGCGTGGGAAGCGGGCCACTTCAACGACGAAGTGGTCGCTCCCCGCGACGCCGATCTGGCCATCGACGAGTGCGTTCGTGCCGACAGCACCCCCGAGGCGCTGGCCGAGCTGCGGCCGGTGTTCCGTCGAGAGGGCGGCAGCGTCACCGCCGGCAACTCGTCGCCGATGAACGACGGCGCGGCCGCGCTTCTGCTCGCCGGCGACGCCGGTCTGGCTGCCATCGGTCGCGATCCGCTGGCGCGCATCGTGTCGCGTGCGGTGAGTGGTGTCGACCCTCACCTCTACGGCATCGGACCGGTCGAGGCGGCGCAGACGGCGCTGACCCGGGCCGGTATCGGCTGGGCCGATCTCGCCGCGGTCGAGCTGAACGAGGCGTTCGCCGCACAGTCGCTGGCCTGTCTCGCCGAGTGGCCCGATCTCGACCGCAACATCGTCAATCCCAACGGCGGCGCCATCGCCATCGGCCACCCCATCGGCGCTTCGGGTGCCCGCATCCTCACCACCCTCGTCCACGACCTGCATCGACGAGGTGGTGGCTGGGGCCTGGCGACCATGTGCATCGGCGTCGGCCAGGGCATTGCGCTCGTCGTGAAAGCCGACTGAACTCAGACCATCCACCCGCACCGGGAGAACCACCATGACCGTCACCGACACCACCGTGAACCAGCGCCTCGTAGAGGTCACCGACATCCTGCGCCGCAAGTTGTTCGAGTTCGTCGAGGAGGCCCAGGTCAGCGAGCAGGAGTACATCGAGGGTCTGTTGTGGCTCAACCGCATCGGCGCGGCCGATGAGGCCATCCTGCTGGCCGATGTCCTGCACCTCTCGGCCAAGGTCGTCGATCTCAACAACGCCGAATCCGAGGCCACCCAGTCGACCGTGCTCGGCCCGTTCTACTTCCCCGAGCGCCACCACGACGTTGGCAACCCCGGTCGTATCTGCCCCGAGAGCCAGCCCGGCGATCCCTTCGTCCTGTCGGGCACCGTGACCGCCATCGACGGCACGCCGCTCGCTGGCGTCCAGCTCGACTTCTGGCAGAGCGACAGCGACGGTTTCTACGACAACCAGCTCGGCGACGAGACCAACCTGCGGGGTCGCATGTTCACCGATGCCGCCGGTCGTTACGAAGTGCACAGTGTCAAGCCCATGGACTATCCGGTGCCCACCGACGGTCCGACCGGCGAGTTCATCCGGGCCACCGCCCACAACCCGATGCGGCCGGCGCATTTCCACGTGTTCGCCCTGGTCGACGGCTACAAGCCCAAGATCACCCACATCTTCCCCGACACCTCCCAGTACCTCGACAACGACGCGGTCAACGGGGTGAAGGACTCGCTGATCTACAGCTTCGAAACCGGTGACGACGGTGTCAGCCGGACGACCTTCGATCTCGTACTCGCACCTGCCTAGGTCGCCTCGATGAGCGGCAACGTCCATCTCGTCCAGCCGCTGCGCCACGATGGCGAGCCGCTCCAATCGGCCCGGCGGGTCGCGGTGGTCATGCACGGCCGCGGCCAGACCAAGATGTGGAGTCGCCAGAACCTGGTCGAGCGGCTCACCGTCCCTGGCACCGCCTTCGTGTCGCCCACTGCGGCCAACGACTCGTGGTATCCCGACGGCTTCATGGCCGAACGGGCCGCCAACGAGCCCTGGCTGGGTTGGACCATGGAGCGCCTCGACACCCTCGTCGAAGGACTCATCGCCGGCGGCCGGGCTCGGGCCGAGATCGTGCTCATCGGCTTCTCCCAGGGGGCGTGCGCGGTCGCGCAGTACCTGGTCGAGCATCCCGGCCGCTACGGCGGCGCGGCGATCCTCACCGGTGCGCTCATCGGCCCCGAGGGCGCCGAGTGGCCCGACGGTTCGTTGCGTGGCACGCCGGTGTTCCTCTCCACCGGCGACATCGACGAGTGGGTGCCCCAGTTCCGCGTCGACCAGACCGCAGTCGAGCTCGACCGCCGCGACGCTGCGGTGACCTACGAGGTCTACCGAGGGCGTGAACACGTCGTGAGCGACGACGAGATCGAGCGCGTGGCCAAGTTGCTCGAGTCGGTGGGCTAGCTTCACCCGATGAGCGCCGTCATCAGTGGGTCGGGTGCCTCTGTGCCCGAACGGGTCGTCACCAACCACGATCTCGCCAAGATCATGGACACCACCGACGAGTGGATCGTCAAGCGGTCGGGCGTGCGCGAGCGCCGTTTCGCGTCGGTCGGGGTCGGGTCGAGCGACCTGGCTGCCGCCGCCGTCGGCGCTGCGATCGCCGACGCCGACTTGCTGGCCACCGACATCGATGCCGTCGTGTGCGCCACCATGACGCCCGACCAGTTCGCTCCCGGCATCGCCCCCCAGGTGCAGCTCAAGGCCGGTCTGGGGGCGGTCGCCGCCTACGACCTGCGCCAGCAGTGCAGCGGCTTCCTGTACGGCCTCGATCTGGCGGCCTCGCTCATCGAGTCGGGGCGCAACGAGCACGTCGTCGTGGTGGGCGCCGAGGTGCATCGGGGTTATCTGCCCTTCGCCGAGGGCTGGGACATCCTCGCCGGCGACACGTCGGTCGAGCTGTCCGACGAGACGCGGGCGGCCATCGACGAATCACGGGGCTGGGCGGTGCTGTTCGGGGACGGCGCGGCGGCCGTGGTCGTGTCCCGCCACGACGATCCCGATGTCGGTTTCGGTCCGCGGCGGCTGCACACCGACGGTACCTGGCTGCATCTCATCGAGGTCAAGGGGGTCGGCTTCCGCAATCAGCCCTGGGTCGACGAGGCCCAGCTGCAGGCTCGCCTGCACTGGCCGTCGATGTCGGGGTCCGAGCTGTTCCGCCAGGCGTCGGTGCTGATGCCCGAGGCGGTGGCCGAGGTCGTCGCCGAGGCCAAGCTCACGGTGGCCGATCTCGACCTGGTGATCGCCCATCAGGCCAATGCCCGCATCGTCGAGGCGGCCCGCAAGCGGTTGGGGGTGCCCGAGTCGGTGGTGCCCGTGAACATCGACCGTTGGGGCAACACCACCGCGGCCACCCTGCCCCTGCTCTGGAACGAGCTGATGGTCGACGGTCGCATCGGGTCCGGCGCCACCATCGCCTTCACCGCCTTCGGCAGCGGCGTCCACTGGGGCGCCCTCCTCTACCGCCACCCCTGAGCCCACTGCCACCATCGAAATCGGTTTGTGCCGGCCCGCCGACGGGCTGCCGCAAACCGATTTCGTTGGGGGACGGGCTGGCGCGAACCAATTTCGGTGGGGGACGGGCTGGCGCGAAACCGATTTCGACGGGATGGTCGGCTGTCGTCGGTCGTGAGTACGGTCGGAATCGCTTCCCTCCCACGCCAACGGGAAGGAGCCGCACATGGCGACCGATGCCGACCAGGCCTGCACCCAAGTGTTCCGGCGACAGCACGGCCTCATCTCACACCAGCAGGCCGTCGACTGCGGGATGAGCCCTTCGACCATCACCCGTCGAGTCGCATCGGGGCTCTGGGTCCGAAACGGCCGGGGCCTCTATCGGCACGCGGCGACGGCAGACACGTGGCACAGCCGCGTCCTGGCCCTGTGCATCCGTTTCGATGGCGTGGCGAGTCACCGGAGTGCGGCTCGTCTGTGGGAGCTCGAGGGCATTCGCGACTCGCGTCCCGAGATCGTGATCGATCGGCCCACGAGCCCCTTGGCCGCCGGAGTGCGCATTCACCGCAGCACCCAGTTCGACTTCGACCCGGCCCGACGGCACGGCATTCCGGTCACCCCCGTCGAACGCACCCTCATCGACCTCGGCGGTGTCGTGGCGGCCGCCCGATTCGAGGCCACGGTCGACGATGCTCTCCGGCGTGGTCTCACCGACTGGCCGGCGCTGCTGCGCTGCTATCGCCGTCACGGCAGGCGGGGCCGCAACGGTTCGGCCGCACTTCGGGCACTGCTCGACGAGCGACTCGGCGACACCCACATCCCCTTGAGCGCATGGAGTCGCATGGTGCAGAGGCAGTTGCTCGATGCCGGTCTGCCTGCGCCCGTTCTGGAGTATCAGATCCGAGACACGCACGGTCGACTCGTCGCCCAGGTCGACCTTGCGTATCCCGAGCAGCGCGTCGCCATCGAGTTGCAGTCGGTCGCCTTCCATCTCGACCGCGACACCTGGGAAGCCGACGCAGTACGGGCCGCGGAGATCGCAGCCGTGGGCTGGACGTGGCTTCCCCTCACCTGGCGACGCCAGACCACCGGTTCGATGGCGGCGATCGCCACCATCCGCGCCGCGCTCGCCCGCACCCCCGTCCCCAATTCGGTTTCCTGAGGCCCACAGGTGAGCCCGCGCAAACCGATTTCAGTCGAAGAGGACGACGGGCTTCACGACCTTGCCGCTCAGGCTGTCGGCCGCAGCCTGGTTGATCTCGCTGATGGGGTACTCCACGATGAGCTCGTCGAAGGGGAACTTGCCCTCGGCGTTGAGCTTGGCCAGGTAGGGGATGAACTCGTGCGTGCGGCTGCTGCCCTCGACCACCCCCATGATCTTGCGGCCGGTGATGAGCGTGACGTAGTGGAACGTGATCTCGGGACTACCGACCCCGGCCATTCCGAGCTGGCCGGTGAAGGTCAGCGCCTCGAAGGCGGCCACCACGAGCTCGGCAAACCCGGTGGTGTCGAAGACATGGTCGGCCCCGCCGCCGGTGATGGCCAGGATCTGCTCGTTCACCTCGGCCGGCGAGCCGCTGATGCCGTGGGTGGCGCCGTAGTGCTTGGCCAGCTCAAGGCGCGACTCGTGCCGGTCGACCGCGATGACCGTGCCGGCTTCGGCGATCTTGGTGGCCATCACGGCGGCCAGGCCGAGCGAGCCCACACCCAGGATCACGACGCTGTCGCCGGGCTGCACGTTCAGTGTGTTGAGGATCGCGCCGGCGCCGGTCTGGATGCCGCAACCCAGCGGGCCCAGCTTCGCGAGGGGATACGACTTGTCGACCTTCACCGCCGAATGGCCGGCCACCACCGAGTGCGACGCGAACGACGACTGGCCGAAGAAGTGCGAGCCCATGGGTTCGCCGGCCGAATCGGTGAACGCCGATGTGCCGTCGAGTCTCCCGGGCGGGGACCCCACGTTCTTCAGGTTGAGTGGGTTGAAGGTGTGGCAGCCGAACGGTTCGCCGGCCACGCACGACCGGCACTCGCCACATGCGTCGAAGCTCAGCACCACATGGTCGCCCGGGACCACGTGGGTGATGTCGGCGCCGACCGCCTCGACCACACCGGCCCCCTCGTGGCCGAACACGATCGGGCCCATGAACAGCTCGGGAGGAAGCTCACGCGACAACAGGTCGGTGTGGCAAACGCCCGTACCGACCATGCGCACCACCACCTCGTCGGCTCGCGGTTCGCCGAGCTCGAGGTCCTCGATCTCGAACGACGACTCGGGCGAACGCAGAACAGCGGCAGTGACCTTCATATCGGGGACCCCCGGGGAGATGTGTCGGACTGCATTGTCCCGTGCGATCAACCCACCGTCCAACCCGGAGGGCACTGGTACCGTCGCGTCCATGTCGGAGGCCTCCACCGAACTCGTCGCCCTCGAGGCGGGCATGCCCATCGTGTTCGGCGCCAACCGCGTCACCCATGTGCCGGCCGAGCTGGCCGAGGCGTTCGAGCCCGGCGATCGCCTCGTGGTCGTGCAGACCACCGGCGCTCTCCTGCACGTGCCGGCCGACGTGTGGGCTACCGCCACCGATGCCGTCGGTCGGGCCCACGAGGCGTTCCGGGCCATGGGCTCGGTGTCCGACGATTCGATCTCGCGGTTCTACACCGAGTTCGCCGACCGCCTCGCCGACGCCAGCACGTTCGCACCGATCGCGGAGGCCAACCTCGGCGACATCGCCGCCGCCCAACAGCGCGGCCGCAGCACGACCCGCCTCGAGCTCACCGCCACCATGCGAGCCGACATGATCGCCGGTCTCCACGGTTGGCGCGACCTCCCTGCCGCCCGGGGCTCCACGCTCCGGTCGGTCGACCACGACGGTTGGCGCCTCGATCTGCTCACCGCGGGGCTCGGACCGGTCGGCTTCGTGTTCGAGGGGCGGCCGAACGTGTTCGCCGACGCCACCGGGGTGCTGCGTTCGGGCAACACGGTGGTCTTTCGCATCGGCTCCGACGCGCTCGCCACCGCGCAGGCCATCGTCGAACATGCCCTCGACCCGGCCCTGGCTGCGGCCGACCTCCCCGAGGGAGCCGCGTCGCTGGTGGCCAGTGCGTCGCGGGCCGCCGGCTGGGCGATGTTCTCCGACTCCCGCCTGGCCCTCGCCGTGGCCAGAGGCTCGGGTGCGGCCGTCGACCAGTTGGGCGCCGTCGCCCGGCAGGCCGGGATAGCGGTGAGCCTGCACGGCACCGGCGGGGCCTGGATCGTGGCCGACGCGACCGCCGACGCCGATTGGCTGGCCGCAGTCGTCTACCACTCGCTCGACCGCAAGGTGTGCAACACACTCAACACCTGCTGCATCGTGGCCGACCGCGCCGACGACCTCGTCCCGGTGTTTCTCGACGCCCTGCATCGCGCCGGCGAACGGCGAGGTGCCACCAGCAAGCTGCACGTGATCGATGCGCAGGCGCGCCGCGTCCCGGCCGAGTGGTTCGACGTCGCCGACATCGTGCGGCCTCAGGGGCCCGTGGCCGAACCCCGCACCGAGACACTCGGCTGGGAGGACCTCGGCCACGAGTGGGAGTGGGAGGACAGCCCCGAGGTCACCCTCGCCATCGTCGATTCGGTCGATCAGGCCGTCGACCTCTTCAACGACGTGTCGCCGCGGTTCGCCGCCAGCCTGGTGTCGTCCGACCCTGCGGCTCACGATCGCTTCTACGAGCGGATCGACTCACCGTTCGTCGGGAACGGCTTCACCCGCTGGGTCGACGGCCAGTACGCCTTGAACACTCCCGAGCTGGGCTTGTCGAACTGGCAGCACGGGCGACTGTTCGGCCGCGGTGGAGTGCTGTCGGGTGACACCGTGTTCACCGTCCGCTGTCGGGCCCACCAAGGCGAGCCCGATATCGGCCGCTGACTACAGCTCGTGCTGCACCGCCGAGCGGGCCGACAGGTACGGCCGGATGAGCTCGGCGATCACCTGCTGGTGCACGGGATGGTCGCGGTACGCCTGCCAGCCGGCACGATTGTCGCAGTCGGCCACCACGGCGAGGTCGGCGTTGCCCTCGGCCACCCCGGCGTCGGTACCGATGACGTAGCTCTTCAGCTCGGGAATGTGGGCCGGCAGCTCCGACAGGGCTTCGACCACCCGCGCGACATGGCCCTCCGGGGCGTCGTCGCGAAAGGTGAGCAGTACGACGTGACGAAACATGGCGTCCTCCGGGATCGGCGTCGCTACGAGTGTGTCAGGCCCGGCCGAGCAGGTGCTTTTGCACCTTGCCCATGGCGTTGCGCGGGAGCTGGTCGACGAGGTGGACGAGCCGGGGTTGTTTGAAGGCGGCGAGCCGGTCGACCAGGGCGGCCCGCACGGCGTCGGGATCGATCGGTGCGTCGGTGGTGATCCAGGCGGTCACGACCTCACCCCACTCGGCGTCGGGAGTGCCGGTGACTGCGGCGTCGGTCACACCAGGAAGGCGCCGCAGCTCGTCCTCGATCTCACGGGGGTACACGTTGAACCCACCCGAGATGATGAGCTCCTTCGCCCGCCCGTTGAGCGTGAGGTAGCCGTCGTCGCTGAGCTCGCCGATGTCGCCGGTGCGGAACCAGCCCTCGACGAAAGCCTCCCGATTCGCCTCGGGGCGGTTCAGGTACCCCCCGAACACGTTCGGGCCCCGCACCTGTACCTCGTTCGTGGCCGGATCGAGGCGGAGCTCGAGCCCCGGCAGCGGTCGCCCGACCGTGCCCGCTCGGCGCTCGCCGTCGTAGGGATTCGACACGAGCATGCAGGTCTCGGTCATGCCGTAGCGTTCCACCACCTTCTGCCCGCTGAGCTCTTCGAAGGCCCGGTGCAGATCGGCCGGCAGCGGCGCCGAGCCCGACACGCACAACCGCAAGCGTGCCAGCTCGGGGGCCCGAGGCGAGTCGACGAGCCGGCGATACATGGTGGGCACGCCGAAGAACATGGTGGCGTCGTTGGCCACGGCGGCGTCGATCACGGCGTCGACCTCGAACTTCGGCACCAGCACGGCGGAGGCTCCGGCGAGCAGCGTGCCGTGCAGGCCGACGCCGAGCCCGTGCATGTGGAAGAGCGGGAGCGCCAGCACGAGGCGATCGCCGGCGGTCCACCGCCATGCGAGCCGTAGGGCCTCGGCCCCCGCGAGCAGGTTCGCGTGGGTGAGCAGCGCTCCCTTGGGTGCACCGGTCGTGCCCGACGTGTAACCGATGAGGGCGGGATGGTCGGGTGTCATCGCATCGAGCGGGGGCGGCGGCCCATCGGCGAGGTCGACGTCGGGTCCGATCACGACCGACGGTCGATGGTCGAGCTCGGGCGAGGTGGCCCACGCCCGTCGCTCGGCGTCGTCGATGATCGCCGCCACCGGTTCGGCATCGTTGATCAGATGGTGTAGTTCGGGCTGGCGGTACGCCGGGTTGGCGGGCAGGGCGACCGCACCCATGCGGAGGACGGCGATGTGGGAGATGACCAGGTCGCGACCGGTCGCACAGCTCATGAGCACCCGGTCGCCGGCGCGCACTCCTGCTGCGGTGAGGCGTCCGGCCACCGCCGTCGACTGCCGGTCCAGGTCGGCGCCGGTGAGCGGCGCGTCGCCCATGCCGATCAGAACCGGTCGGTCCGGATGGGCTCGCCAGTTCGCCGTCCACGCCGCCGGCAGCGACCGGCGCCCCACGAGATCGACCTCGGAAGGGGTCAGCCCTGCGGGCAGGTGGGCGGCCCAGGCCGGTCGTGGCTCGTCGGTCATCTCCCGATCATTGCGCAGGATCCCGCCTCCGTGGCGAAAACACGCGGCCGCGCCGGGTTGTTGCCCTGCAACCGCGCGCATAGCCTTATCTGTCGGCCTGAGGCCGAGCGCGCTTCACGCGTCCATCACCAGAATCGCATCTCCAACACCGCTCTTCGACGACAAGGCAAGAGGCAAGACGTGCCAACCATCCAGCAGCTGGTCCGCAAGGGCCGCCAGGACAAGTTCCGCAAGGAAAAGACGCCGGCGCTCAAGGGCGCTCCGCAGCGACGCGGGGTGTGCACGCGCGTCTACACGATGACGCCGAAGAAGCCGAACTCTGCGCTGCGCAAGGTCGCTCGTGTCCGTCTCACCAGCGGCGTCGAAATCACCGCCTACATCCCGGGCGAGGGCCACAACCTCCAAGAGCACAGCATCGTTCTGGTGCGTGGTGGCCGTGTGAAAGACCTCCCTGGTGTGCGCTACAAGGTCATCCGGGGCACGCTCGACACGTCGGGCATCAACGGCCGCAAGCAGGCTCGCAGCCGCTACGGCGCAAAGAAGGACTAGTCACATGCCACGTAAGGGTCCCGCCCCGCGCCGTGAGATCGTCGCCGATCCCATCTACGACTCCACCCTGGTCACCCAGGTCACCAACAAGGTCCTGCTCGACGGCAAGCGCACCACCGCCGAACGCATCATGTACGGCGCCCTCGAGATCGTCGCCGAGAAGACCGGCGACGACCCCGCAGCCGTGCTCAAGCGTGCTCTCGACAACATCAAGCCTCCCCTCGAGGTCCGTAGCCGCCGCGTCGGTGGCGCCACCTATCAGGTTCCGGTCGAGGTTCGCCCCCGTCGGGCGTCGACCCTCGCCATCCGCTGGTTGGTCGACTTCGCCCGAGCCCGCCGCGAGCGCACCATGTCCGAGCGCCTCGCCAACGAGATCCTCGACGCCAGCAACGGCATCGGCGCTTCCATGAAGCGCAAGGAAGACCTCCAGAAGATGGCCGAGTCCAACAAGGCCTTCGCGCACTACCGCTGGTAGTCGCAGCCCACCGAATCCCCCCGAAGAGATCGCACCCACCCATGGCACGTCACCCCCTCGCCAGAACCCGCAACATCGGCATCATGGCCCACATCGACGCGGGCAAGACCACCACGACCGAGCGCATCCTCTACTACACCGGCAAGAGCTACAAGATCGGTGAGGTCCACGACGGCGCCGCCACGATGGACTGGATGGAGCAGGAGCAGGAGCGGGGAATCACCATCACCTCCGCGGCCACCACGGCGATGTGGAAAGACCACCGCATCAACATCATCGACACCCCGGGCCACGTCGACTTCACCGTCGAGGTCGAGCGCTCACTTCGCGTGCTCGACGGTGCCGTGGCCGTGTTCGACGGTGTCGCCGGCGTCGAGCCCCAGACCGAGACGGTCTGGCGTCAGGCCGACAAGTACCACGTGCCCCGCATGTGCTTCGTCAACAAGATGGACCGCACCGGCGCCGACTTCTTCTTCTGCCTCGACACCATCATGGATCGACTCACCCCCAACGTCGCCGTGATCCAGCTGCCCATCGGCGCCGAAGGCGACTACGTGGGCATGATCGACCTGGTGCAGATGAAGGCCCTGGTCTGGTCGAGCGAGGTCGACGAGAAAGACCTCGGTGCCACCTTCGAGACCGTCGAGATTCCCGAGAAGTACCTCGATCAGGCGGCCGAGTACCGCGAGCGTCTCATCGACAAGTTGTCCGAGTTCGACGAGAACGTGATGACGAAGTACCTCGAGGAAGAAGAGATCACCGTCGCCGATCTCAAGGCCGCCATCCGCGAGGGCACCCTCCACCACGACCTGGTACCGGTGCTCAACGGCACCGCCTTCAAGAACAAGGGCGTGCAGCCTCTGCTCGACGCGGTCATCGACTATCTCCCGTCGCCGCTCGACGTTCCGCCCGTCCACGGCATCGACCCGAAGACCGAGGAAGACCTCTACCGCGACGCCGACGACAAGGAGCCCTTCGCGGCCCTTGCGTTCAAGATCATGACCGACCCCCACGTGGGCCGCCTCACCTTCTTCCGCGTGTACTCCGGCACCCTCGAGAAGGGCGATCAGGTCATCAACACGCGCAGCGGCAACAAGGAGCGGCTCGGCCGCATCCTCGAGATGCACGCCAACAGCCGCGAAGACATCGACATCGTGCGCACCGGCGACATCGCCGCCGGCATCGGTCTGAAGGACATCCGCACCGGTGACACGCTCACCAATGCCGATCACATCATCACTCTCGAGCAGATGGAGTTCCCCGAACCGGTCATCCAGGTGGCGGTGGAACCGAAGACCAAGAGCGACCAGGACAAGATGTCCAAGGCCCTCATGGCGCTGTCGTCCGAAGACCCGACGTTCCGAGTCGAGACCGACGAGGAGACCGCCCAGACCCTCATCTCGGGCATGGGCGAGTTGCACCTCGAGGTGCTGGTCGATCGCATGATGCGCGAGTTCAACGTCGACGCCACGGTCGGCAAGCCCCAGGTGGCCTACCGCGAGACCATCAGCCAGCCGGTCATCAAACACACCTACACCCACAAGAAGCAGACGGGTGGATCGGGCCAGTTCGCCGAGATCACCTTCGACATGGAGCCGGCAGGCCCCGGCGGTGGGTTCAGCTTCGAAGACACCGTCACCGGCGGCCGGATCCCCAAGGAGTACATCCCTGCGGTCGGCAAGGGCATGGCCGCATCGATGACCAGTGGTGTGCTCGCCGGCTTCCCGTGCGTCGACGTGAAGGTCACCCTGACCGACGGCAAGTACCACGACGTCGACTCCAGCGACATGGCCTTCCAGATCGCCGGCACGATGGGCTTCAAAGAGGCGCTCCGCAGGGCCAAGCCCATCCTGCTCGAGCCGATCATGGCCGTCGAGGTCGTGACGCCCGACGACTACCTCGGTACCGTCGTCGGTGACCTCAACAGCCGTCGCGGCCAGGTGCAGGGCACCGGCCAGCGAGGCAACAACCAGGTGGTCGATGCGCTCGTGCCGCTGTCGGAGATGTTCGGGTATTCCACCGATCTTCGCTCCGCCACGCAGGGCCGAGCCACCTACACCATGCAGTTCGACTCCTACCAGCAGGCTCCTGGCAATGTCCAGGAGGAGATCGTCGCCCGTATTCGGGGCGAGTAGGCCTGCACGAACCCCGACACCCCCAAAACGAAACGACTACGAGGAACAAGGCAATGGCCAAGGCAACTTTTGTGCGGAACAAGCCCCATGTGAATGTGGGGACGATGGGTCATATCGATCATGGTAAGACGACGTTGACGGCGGCGATTACGAAGGTGTTGTCCGAGAGTGTGGAGGGTTCGGCGTTTACGTCGTTCGAGAACATTGACAAGGCGCCTGAGGAGCGTGAGCGGGGGATTACGATCAATGTTTCGCATGTGGAGTATGAGACCGAGAATCGGCATTATGCGCATGTGGATATGCCGGGGCATGCCGATTACATCAAGAACATGATTACGGGTGCGGCGCAGGTGGATGGCGCGATTTTGGTGGTGTCGGCGGCGGATGGTCCGATGCCTCAGACCCGTGAGCATGTGTTGTTGGCTCGTCAGGTGGGGGTGCCGTCGATTGTGGTGGCGTTGAACAAGGTCGACATGGTCGATGATGACGAGTTGATCGAGTTGGTGGAGATGGAAGTTCGTGAGTTGTTGGATGAGTACGATTTTCCTGGGGATGACACGCCGATCATTCCGGTGTCGGCGTTGAAGGCGTTGGAGGGTGACCCGGATGCGGCGGCGCAGGTGTTGGCGTTGATGGCGGAGGTGGATTCCTATGTGCCGGAGCCGGTGCGGGATATGGACAAGCCGTTTTTGATGCCGATCGAGGACGTGTTTTCGATTACGGGTCGGGGCACGGTGGTGACGGGCAAGGTCGAGCAGGGTGTGGTGCACACCGGTGACACGATCGAGATCGTGGGGATCAAGGACACCCAGACCACGACTTGTACCGGGGTGGAGATGTTCCGGAAGTTGTTGGATCAGGGTCAGGCGGGGGACAACATCGGGGCTCTGTTGCGGGGTATCGACAAGGATGATGTGCAGCGGGGTCAGGTGTTGGCGGCGCCCAAGAGCATCAATCCTCATACCCGGTTCGAGGCCGAGGTGTATGTGTTGACCAAGGACGAGGGTGGCCGGCACAAGCCGTTTTTCAGTAACTACCGTCCGCAGTTCTATTTCCGGACCACCGATATCACCGGGTCGATTGCGTTGCCCGAGGGCACCGAGATGTGTATGCCCGGTGACAACACCACCATGACGGTGGAGTTGATCGCACCGATCGCGATGGATGAGGGTCTGCGGTTCGCCATCCGTGAGGGTGGCCGTACCGTAGGCGCCGGCGCCGTCACCAAGATCCTCGAATAGGAAGCAACCAATGGCAGCAAGTCAAAAGATCCGCATCCGCCTGAAGGCGTACGACCACGAGATCATCGATCAGTCGACGAAGAAGATCGTCGAGACGGTCAAGCGCACCCAGGCCACCTTGCGGGGTCCGGTTCCGCTGCCGACCGAGAAGCATCGCTTCACGGTCATTCGTGGTCCGCACAAGGACAAGGACAGCCGAGAGCACTTCGAGATGCGCATCCACAAGCGCCTCCTCGACATCCTCGAGCCGTCGCCCAAGACGGTCGATTCGCTCCAGCGACTCGACCTTCCCGCCGGTGTCGACATCGAGATCAAGATCCAGACCGCCTGACGGTCACCCCGATCATGCGTACCAGAGCCGCCCGAACAGGGCGGCTCTGCCGCTGTCCGATGGGTGGAAACCCCATCGGTTTCTGGGAAGACGAGCCCCTTTCGGTCCTGCTGCTACATCGTCGCTCTGCCCGCACCGATCACCGAGACATGCCCATCACCGAAACTCTCGCCCCACCCGCCGCCACCTCGTCGCACTCGTCGGTCGGCCACGCCCGGCCCGAGGGCGCACGCATGAGCGTTCCGTTCGTCTTCATCGTCTGTTTCGTGGCCGTGGTGGTTTGTGCCTATTCGTTCGTGAGCTTCGCCAACGCCGAAACGGTGTCCATCACCCACCGCCTGTCGATCGGTCTTGCGTTTGCGCTGAGCCTCTCGAGCGGAGTCGCCGTGAGCCACGTGGTCGAGGCTCGTCACCACGACAAGAGCTGAGCGACCGTCGCCGGTCAGTCCTCGCCGAGCTCGATTCGACGGAGCTCCGCCTCGGCCGCGGCCGCTCGGGTGGGACCTTCGTCGAGCTCGGCCACCAGGTCGTGGTGGCTCAGCAGGGTCGACGCGAAGGCCTGGAAGGTCGCGGCGGCCGGCAGAGCCAGAAGGGCGCCGACGATGCCGAGCAGTGCGCCGCCGGCAATGACGGCGCCGAAGGCCACGGCCACGTGGATCTCCATGGTCTGGGCGGTGATCGGCGGCGCCAGCAGGTAGTTCTCGATCTGTTGGTACACCACGATCACCGCGATCACCGCGATGGCCTGCCGCGGCTCGTTCAACAAGGCGATGAGCACCGGCAGTGATCCGGCGATGTAGGTGCCGATCACCGGAATGAACTGCGACACGAGACCCACCCACAAGGCGAGCGGCAACGGGAACGGCACGCCGATCACCGCGAAGGCGGCCCAGTGCACCGCGGCGGAGAACACGGCCAGGATCGCCCGCGAGTAGATGTAGCCGCCGGTCTTCTCGATGGCGAGGTCCCACACCGCCAGCACCTGTCGCTGGCGGGCCTGGGGCAACAGCCCGCACACCGCTCGGCGCAAGCGGGGTCCGTCGGCCACCAGGTAGAAGGTGAACAGCCCGATCGTGAGCAGGTCGAGGAGCAGACCGAGCACCTGGGAGCCGAGATCGACCAGGTTCCCGGCCAGCCGGGTCGCAAAGGCCGTCGCCGCGCCATCGGCCTGGAACTCGCTCAACAGTTCGTCGGTCTCGATCTTCACATCGAAGGTGTCCTCGATCCAGGTCTCGATGTCGGTGATGTACCCGGGAGCCTCGTCGACGAAGGCCGACACCTGGTCGGCCAAGAGGGTGCCGATGGCGAAGATGAAAACGCTGGTCGCGACGAGCAGCCCGCCGAACACCATGAGGGTTCCCAGACCCCGCCGGAAGCCCATGCGCTCGAGCCGGTTCACCGCCGGTTCGATGGCGAAGGACAGGAACAGCGACACCAGGATCAGCACCAGGAACCCGCGGAGCTCGGCAATGAGCCAGCGCAGCGTGAACAACGCGACGGCGCCGAGGAAGAACAGGAAGATGGCGCGTGGCACCCATCGGGGCATGCGGTCGCGATCGGCGACGACCTCGGTCTCTGACGCCATGGCGTCAGGCTAGTTTCGGGTACTGCGTCGCCCGGGGATGGAGAACGGCATCCCCGGCGGGGAAATCGACGATCGCCGGTGGGATCGCGGGCGCGGTCCCGTTAGCATTGCCAGGTCCGCTTTCCGGGTTCGCCGGAAGCACCGAACCGACGTCTCTCCAGGCCCCAGGGCACCAGAGAGCGAACCCAAACAACGCTCCGCCGGGTCTGCCCGAGCGGAGCGCTCGCGTGAATGCCGGAGATTCCTCCGGCCGCTGACACGAAGAAAGACCCCGCCTCATGGCATCGAAAGCAATCGTCGGCACCAAAGTCGGCATGACCCAGGTCTGGGACGACGAGAACCGCATCGTTCCCGTCACCGTCCTGAGCGTCGAGCCCTGCCGCATCACCCAGATCAAGACCAACGACACCGACGGCTACACCGCCATCCAGGTGACCTTCGGCTCGAGGAACCCCGACAAGCTCACCCAGCCCGAGCGCGGCCACTTCGAGAAGGCGGGCGTCGATCCCGGCCGCAAGCTGGTCGAGCTCCGCCTCGACGACGTGAGCGAGTATGCCGTCGGTCAGGTCATCGCCGCCGACGTGCTCGCCGCCGGCGAACTCGTCGACGTCACCTCGGTCAGCAAGGGCAAGGGCTTCGCCGGCGCCATGAAGCGGCACGGGTTCAAGGGCCTGCCCGCCAGCCACGGTGCGCACAAGGTGCACCGCAAGCCCGGTTCCGTCGGCCAGTGCGCCACCCCCTCCCGTGTGTTCAAGGGAAAGAAGATGCCCGGTCGCATGGGCGGCACCAAGGTCACGACGCTCAATCTCGAAGTCGTGCGAGCCGACGCCGACCAGAACATCGTCCTCGTCCGTGGCTCGGTGCCCGGCCCCAAGGGCGCCACCGTCGTCATGCGCAATGCCGTCCAGGTCCGAACCGCGAAGGCAGGTGCCTGATGCCCACGATCACCGTGAAGACTGCAGCGGGTGCCGACAGCGGCAGCCTCGATCTCGCCGATGCCATCTTCGGCATCGAGCCCAACGGCCCGGTGATGCACCAGGTCGTCACCGCCCAGCTCGCCGCCCGTCGGGCCGGCACCCACAGCACCAAGACCCGCGCCGAGGTGCGCGGTGGTGCCGCCAAGCCGTGGCGCCAGAAGGGCACCGGTCGGGCTCGTGCCGGTTCCTCGAACTCGCCCAACTGGCGCGGTGGCGGCGTGGCCATGGGCCCCCGGCCCCGCAAGTACAACCAGCGCACGCCCAAGAAGATGGTGCGTCTCGCGCTGCGCTCGGCACTGAGTGACCGTGCCGCCGAGGGCAAGGTCATCGTGGTCGACTCGCTCGGCTTCGACACTCCCCGCACCAAGGACGCCATTGCCTTCCTCGACGCCGTCGGCGCCGAGGGACGCGTGTTGGTGATCCTGCCCCGCGACGACGAAGCCGGGTGGAAGAGCTTCCGCAACCTCGGCCACGTACACGTCGCCACCCCCGGCGAACTCAACGCCTACGACGTGTTGGTGAGCGACTTCGTGGTGTTCACCACGGCGACGGTCCCGACCACCGACGAAGAGGCCAAGCCCAAGGCTGCGGCCAAGCCGAAGGCGGCGGCCGAGCCCAAGGCTGCGGCCAAGCCGAAGGCGGCGGCCGAGCCCAAGGCTGCGGCCGAGCCCGAGGCGGCGGCCGAGGAGCCGGTTGCGGTGCTCGAAGACGCTGCGGTCGACAGTGACGGTGACGGCGAGGCCAATCCCGACGACGCGTCGCCGTTCGGTGCGGAGTCGGCGTTGCCGCTCGAGGACGGCTCGGCGCCGAGTGACGAGTACACGATCAAGGGCAATGCCGGGTCGATGTTGTATCACCCGCCCACGTCGCCGTTCTACGGGCGTACCAAGGCCGAGGTGTGGTTCACCACCGCCGAGGCCGCCGAAGCCGCCGGCTTCTCGCTGCCCCCGTCGTTGCGCAAGGACGATGCCGCCGAAGGCGAGGAAGAGTAGTCATGCAAGATCCACGCGATGTCATCCTCGAGCCGGTCGTGTCCGAGAAGTCGTACGCGCTGCTCGAACGAGGGGTGTACACCTTCAAGGTCCATCCCCGGTCGAGCAAGCCCGAGATCAGCGACGCCGTCGAATCGATCTTCGGCGTCACGGTCACCAACGTCAACACGCACAACCGCAAGGGCAAACGCAAGCGCAACCGCAAAACCGGCGGTTGGGGCAAGCGTGCCGACACCAAGCGCGCCCTCGTCACCCTCGCCGAGGGCGACTCGATCGAGCTGTTCGAGGTCTGATCCCATGGCTCTCCGCAAACGCAAGCCCACCAGTCCCGGTCGGCGGTTCCAGACCGTTTCCGACTTCTCCGAGCTCACCACCGACAAGCCCGAGAAGTCGCTCCTGGCGCCGAAGAACCGCACCGGCGGTCGCAACAACCACGGTCGCAAGACCGCCCGCCACCGCGGTGGCGGTCACAAGCAGCAATACCGCATCATCGATTTCACGCGGAACAAGAACGGCGTGCCGGCCACGGTTGCCACCGTCGAGTACGACCCGAACCGCAACTGCCGCATCATGTTGTTGCACTACCACGACGGCGACAAGCGCTACATCCTTGCGCCCGAGAACGTGGCGGTCGGCGACATCCTCCAGAGCGGGCAGGGTTCCGAGATCAAACCCGGCAACGCACTGCCCATGCGGTACATCCCGGTGGGAACCGTCGTCCACAACGTCGAGCTCAAGCCCGGCGGTGGTGGCAAGATGGCCCGTTCGGCCGGCTCGAGCGTGCAGCTCGTGGCCAAGGAGGGCGACTACGCCACCCTGCGCCTGCCCAGCACCGAGATGCGTCGAGTACCGATCGACTGCGTGGCCACCGTCGGCAGCGTGGGCAACGCCCAGGCCGAGCTGGTCAAGATCGGCAAGGCCGGTCGCAACCGCTGGAAGGGCGTCAAGCCGCAGACCCGCGGCGTGGCCATGAACCCCGTCGACCACCCCCACGGTGGTGGCGAGGGCAAGACCTCCGGTGGCCGTCATCCGGTGTCGCCATGGGGCCAACCCGAGGGCCGCACGCGCAACAAGAAGAAGAAGTCCCAAGACCTGATCGTTCGTCGCCGCCGCACTCGCGGTTCGCGGCGCTAGGGGAGCCTGTCATGCCAAGAAGCCTCAAAAAGGGTCCGTTCGTCGACGGACACCTCCTCAAGAAGATCGACAAGCTGAACGTGTCCGGCGAGAAGCAGGTCGTCAAGACCTGGTCGCGTCGTTCCACGATCATCCCCGACATGGTCGGCCACACCCTGGCCGTCCACGACGGGCGCAAGCACGTCCCCGTGTATGTCACCGAAGCCATGGTCGGCCACAAGCTGGGCGAGTTCGCCCCCACCCGAACCTTCCGCTTCCACGCCGGCCAGGAGCGGGGAGCCCGTCGCTGATGACTGCCACCGTCAACACCAAGAAGGGCACCAAGACCAACGAGCGTCCGGGTACCCGTGCCACGGCCAAGTTCGTGCGCTCGTCGGCCTACAAGGCCCGAGAGGTGCTCGATCTCATCCGCGACAAGAGCTACGGCGAGGCCGCCGAGATCCTGCTGTTCAGTGAACGGGGCATCTCCGAGGTCGTCGCCAAGGTGCTCGATTCGGCCGCGGCCAACGCCGAGAACAACGACGGCATCCCGGTCGAGGAGCTCTACGTCGCCGCCTGCTTCGCCGACGAGGGTCCCACGCTCAAGCGGTGGCGGCCCCGTGCTCGTGGCCGTGCCACCCGCATCCGCAAGCGCACCTGCCACATCACCGTGATCGTCGGGCGCTACTCGCCCGAACAACTCGAGACCATGCGGGCCCGCGAGGCCCAGCGCGGCCAGACCGGCAAGAGCACCTCCGCCGCCGAGGCTCGTCGTCGTCGGGTCGCCCAGAGCCGCCAGCGGGCCGAGGCCGCGCCGGCCGCCGAAGCCGAAGCCGAGCACGATCACGATCACGACGACGAGGAAGCCGTCGCCGAGGTGGAGACCACCGAGGTCGACGAGACGACCGACGACGCCGAGGTCGAGACCGCCGAGACCGCCGAGGTCGACGAGACGACCGACGGCGTCGAGGTCGAGACCACCGACGACGAATCAACCGACGTGGCCACCGACGCAGAAGCTTCTGCCGACGGCAGCGACGAACCTGTCGAAGACGAGGAAGAGTAAGCATGGGACAGAAGGTCAATCCCTACGGGTTCCGGCTCGGCATCACCACCGACTGGAAGTCGCGCTGGTTCGCCGATGGGCCGGAGTACGCCGACTTCGTCATCGAGGACTGGAAGATCCGGAACTACCTCATGACCGAGCTGCCGCACGCCGCGATCAGCCGCGTCGAGGTCGAGCGCACGCGCGATCGTCTCCGTATCGACGTGCACACGGCTCGCCCGGGCATCGTCATTGGTCGTCGTGGCGCCGAAGCCGATCGGTTGCGCACCGGGCTCGGCAAGATAAGCGGCAA
Source organism: uncultured Acidimicrobiales bacterium (assembly GCA_963787285.1). Classification (GTDB taxonomy): domain Bacteria; phylum Actinomycetota; class Acidimicrobiia; order Acidimicrobiales; family JAHEJN01; genus JAHEJN01. Next base: position 369,006 of record CAWBCM010000001.1, read on the forward strand.
CCACAAGGTCCAGCTGAACATCCAGGAGATCAAGCAGCCCGAACTCGACGCCGCCCTGATCGCCCAGGGCGTGGCCGACCAGCTCGCCGGACGGGTCGCCTTCCGCCGGGCCATGAAGCGGGCCGTCCAGAACGCCCAGAAGGCCGGCGCACTCGGAATCCGCGTGCAATGCGGTGGCCGCCTCGGTGGCGCCGAGATGAGCCGCACCGAGTGGTATCGCGAGGGCCGCGTGCCCCTGCACACCCTCCGTGCCGACATCGACTACGGCTTCCGCGAGGCCCACACCACCTACGGCCGCATCGGCGTCAAGGTGTGGATCTACAAGGGTGACATCCTGCCCTACAAGACCAGCGTCGAAGACAAGATCTCCGCCGAGGCGGCCATGGCCGTTGGCGACACCGCCGGGCAGCGCCCCAAAAAGGTGGTGTCCTCTGCGGGTCGTCGCCCCGATGGCGATGTCGTCACCGACGACGATGCCACGCCGCCGCCGCTGGTGAAGGAAGCCGATCCCGAGCTCGAGAAGCTGCTCGACGAGGAAGAAGAGATCGCTCGCTCCACCCGTGAGAGCCACGAGACCCCGCACTTCCGCCCCGGGGAGGCCGACTGACATGTTGATGCCGAAGAAAGTCAAGCATCGCAAGCACCATCGCGGCCGCAACCGAGGCACCTCCAAGGGTGCGACCGAACTGAACTTCGGCGAGTACGGCATCCAGGCCCTCGAGCCCGGGTGGATCACCGCTCGCCAGATCGAAGCCGCCCGCATCGCCATGACCCGCCACATCAAGCGTGGCGGCAAGGTGTGGATCAACGTCTTCCCCGACAAGCCCGTCACCGAGAAGCCGGCCGAGACCCGCATGGGTTCGGGCAAGGGCAACCCCGAGCGCTGGGTCGCCGTCGTCAAGCCGGGACGTGTCCTGTTCGAGCTCTCCTACGCCGATCCCGTCGTCGCTCGCGAGGCGCTCGACCGGGCCATACAGAAGCTGCCGATCAAGGCGCGCTTCGTCGAACGTCAGGAGGGCTTCTGATGGCCCGCAGCCTCGTCGACCTCACCGATCTCAGCGACGGTGATCTCCTCGACCGACTCAACGAGACCAAAGAAGAACTGTTCAACCTGCGCTTTCAGCACGTGACCGGTCAGCTCGACAACAACGCCCGCATCAAGCAGGCCAAGAAAGACGTCGCCCGCGTCCTCACCGAGTTGCGGATGCGCGAGATCGAAGCGGCCGAAGCCCTGGAGTCCGGCAATGAGTGACATGACCGAAACAACCGAGCGAGCCAACCCCCGCAAGGTCCGCGAGGGCCTCGTGGTGTCGAACCGCATGGAGAAGACCGCCGTGGTCGCCTCCGTCGATCGCGTACGCCACCGCCGATACAACAAGACCGTGCAGCGCACCACCAAGCTGTTCGTGCACGACGAGACCAACGAGTTGCAGATCGGCGACCGCGTTCGGGTCCAAGAGACCCGTCCTCTGTCGAAGAACAAGCGTTGGCGGCTCGTCGAAGTTCTCGAGAAGGCCAAGTGAGGCTGCGATGATCCAACAGGAATCACGACTTCGCGTCGCCGACAACTCCGGAGCCAAAGAGGTGCTGTGCATTCGCGTGCTCGGCGGCTCGAAGCGACGCTACGCGTCGATCGGCGACGTGTTCAAGGCGACCGTGAAGGACGCCATCCCCGGCGCCGGCGTGAAGAAGGGCGACGTCGTCAAGTGCGTCGTCGTCCGCACGAAGAAGGAGGTCCGTCGCCCCGACGGGTCCTACATCCGCTTCGACGAAAACGCCGCCGTGTTGCTCAACGACAACGACCAACCCCGAGGCACGCGCATCTTCGGCCCGGTCGGTCGTGAGCTCCGCGACAAGAAGTTCATGCGTATCGTCTCCCTCGCCCCGGAGGTTCTCTGATGGCCGGGCTCAAGATCAAGAAGGGCGATCGAGTGGTCGTCCTGTCCGGTAAGGACAAGGGCAAAGAGGGCGAAGTCTCTCGCGTCTACCCCGAAAAGGGGCTGGTGATCGTCGACGGCGTGAACGTCGCCAAGAAGCACCAGAAGCCGACCCAGCAGACCATGCAGGGCGGCATCATCGACAGGGACATGCCGATCCAGGTGTCGAACGTGGCCGTCGTGAGTCCCGAAGACGGCAGGGCCACACGCGTGGGTTACCGCTTCGAGCCCGACGGCACCAAGGTCCGGATCTGCAAGCGAACGGGAGCCGACATCCCATGAGTACCACGACGACCCCCCGTCTCAAGGCCGTCTACAACGACATCGTCCGCGATCAGCTCAAGGCCGACCTCGGGCTCGACAACATCATGCAGGTTCCCCGCCTCGAGAAGATCGTGGTGAACATGGGTGTCGGCGATGCCGTGTCGCAGGCCAAGCTGCTCGACGGTGCGATCGCCGATCTCACCACGATCAGCGGCCAGAAGCCGATGACCACCCGGGCCAAGAAGTCGATCGCCGGCTTCAAGCTCCGTGAAGGCAACCCCATCGGCTGCAAGGTCACCCTGCGGGGCGACCGCATGTGGGAGTTCTTCGACCGCCTGGTGAACCTCGCCATTCCCCGCATCCGTGACTTCCGCGGTCTGCCGACGAAGTCGTTCGACGGCCGCGGCAACTACACATTCGGAGTCACCGAACAACTCATCTTCCCCGAGATCGACTACGACCAGGTCGACACCACAAGGGGAATGGACATCACGATCGTCACCACGGCAACGACGAACGACGAAGGGCGAGCACTGCTCGACGCCTTCGGGTTCCCGTTCCGACGCGAAGGGTAAAGCACTGTGGCCAAGAAAGCGCTGATCAACAAGCAACAGAAGACGCCGAAGTTCAAGGTGCGCGCCTACACGCGTTGCCGCAAATGCGGTCGTCCTCACTCGGTGTACCGGAAGTTCGGCCTCTGCCGTATCTGCCTGCGCGAGCTCGCGCATGCCGGCGAGCTTCCCGGTGTCACCAAGGCGAGCTGGTGAGGAGGGCCTGAATCATGACAATGACTGATCCCATCGCCGACATGCTCACCCGTATCCGCAACGCCAACACGGCGATGCTCGACGAGGTGGTCATGCCGTCGTCCACCCTCAAGGAGTCCCTTGCTGCGATCCTGCAGTCCGAGGGCTACATCAGCTCGTACACGGTCGTCGAGAATCCCGACCGGCCCGGCAAGTCGCTGCAGATCGACATGAAGTACTCGCCCAGCCGCAAGCGGGTGATCTCGGGCCTGAAGCGGGTCTCCAAGCCGGGACTGCGGGTGTACACCAAGTTCGACAAGGTGCCCCGGGTCTTCGGAGGCCTCGGTGTTGCCGTCCTGTCCACCAGCAAGGGATTGATGTCGGACCGTGAGGCGCGCAAGCGTCACATGGGCGGCGAGATCCTCTGCTACGTCTGGTAGGTCGCCATGTCTCGAATCGGTAAGAACCCCATTCCGCTGCCAACCGGCGTCGACGTCACCGTCGCCGGCGACGTGGTCGAGGTCAAGGGCGCCAAGGGCAGTCTCACCCAGACCCTCCCCGAGGGCATCACGGTGCGCGTCGACGGCGACCAGATCATCGTCGAGCGCGTCGGCGACGAACGTCAGGTTCGAGCCCTGCACGGCCTGATCCGCAGCCTGGTGGCCAACATGGTCACCGGCGTGAGCCAAGGCTTCCGCAAGGACCTCGAGATCGTCGGCGTCGGCTATCGCGCCAATGCCAAGAACACCACCACCCTCGAGCTCCAGCTCGGGTTCAGCCACCCCATCGAGGTGGTTGCGCCCGACGGCATCGAGTTCGAGGTGCCGGTGCCGACCCAGATCGCCGTGCTCGGAATCGACAAGCAGGTCGTTGGCCAGGTCGCCGCGGAGATCCGTGGGTATCGCAAACCCGAGCCCTACAAGGGCAAGGGAGTGCGCTACGTGGGCGAACACGTCCGCCGCAAGGCCGGCAAGGCCGCGAAGTAGCGCAGGAAAGACGGAGAGAAGAACACCACCATGGCCGACATCGCCAAGAAAAGACACACCTCGCGCATCCGGCGCCACCAACGGGTCCGCCGCACCCTGCGCGGCAGCGCGACGACGCCGCGCCTGGCCGTCTACCGCTCGAACAAGCACATCTCGGCGCAGATCATCGACGACCTCGCCGGCCACACCCTGGTGTCGGCGTCGACGCTCGAGACCGATCTCCGGTCGGGTACGACCAGCAACAAGGCGGCTGCGGCCAAGGTCGGCCAGCTCGTGGCCGAACGTGCGAAAGCCGAAGGCATCACGTCGGTGGTCTTCGACCGCGGCGGTTACCTCTATCACGGACGGATCGCTGCGGTGGCTGAGGCCGCCCGCGAGGCCGGACTGGAGTTCTGACATGGCAAGCTCAGCAACCGCATCCGACGCGCAACTGCGCGACTCGCGGGTCATCCACATCAACCGAGTGGCCAAGGTCGTCAAGGGCGGCCGTCGGTTCTCGTTCACGGCGCTGGTCGTGATCGGCGACGGCAACGGTCGCGTCGGGCTCGGGTACGGCAAGGCCAAGGAGGTCCCGCTGGCGATCCAGAAGGGGACCGAAGAGGCTCGCCGCAACCTGTTCTCGGTTCCCCGCGCCGGATCCACCATCACCCATCCCATCACCGGTGTCATGGGCGCCGGTCAGGTTCTGCTGAAGCCGGCGGCACCCGGTACCGGCGTCATCGCCGGTGGTGCAGCTCGCGTCATCCTCGAAGAGGCAGGCATCCACGACGTGCTGTGCAAGTCGCTCGGTTCGTCGAACAACATCAACGTGGCCCGCGCCACCATCGACGGGCTGCGCAACCTGCGCCGCCCCGACGAGATCGCCGAGCTTCGCGGCCTTGCCGCCGAGGAGTTCGTTCCCGCCGGTCTGCTCCAGGCCTACCGTGATTCCGAACGTGGAACCAGCAGTCCGGCCGAGGAGTCGTGATGCTCGAAGTCACCCAGATCCGTTCCGCCATCGGCTCCAAGCCCAAGCAGCGGGGCACTCTCCGTGCACTCGGGCTCGGCCGTATCGGCAAGTCGAACACGTTGCCCGACCGTCCCGAGATCCGCGGCATGATCGCCCGGGTCCCCCACCTCGTCCAGGTGGCCGAGGTCGCCGAGGAGTCCTGATGAAGATCCATGATCTCGCCCCCGCCGAGGGGTCCACGAAGAACCGCAAGCGCGTCGCCCGCGGCATCGCCGGCAAGGGTGGCAAGACCGCCGGCCGCGGCACCAAGGGCCAGAAGGCGCGCAGCAAGGTGCCATTGGGCTTCGAGGGCGGTGCCCTGCCCCTGCACAAACGCGTTCCGAAGCTGCGCGGCTTCAACAACCCCTTCCGCGTCGAGTACCAGGCCGTGAATCTCGACACCATCGCCGACTCGGGTCTCGACGAGGTCACCCCCGAGACGCTCTACGCCAAGGGCCTCGTGTCCAAGGGTGCGCTGGTGAAGGTGCTGGGCCGGGGAGAACTCACCGGCAAGGTGAACGTCACCGCTCATGGCTTCTCGGCCGCGGCCGAGGCAGCTATCACCGCGTCGGGCGGTACGGTTACCAAGCTCGAGCTGCCCTTCAAGGGCGGCCGCCCGCCCGCCAAGGGCAACGCTCTCACCAACCGCTAAGACGCTCGTCGTCCAGCCCCCGCTGGCCAACCTCTCGGAGGCGCAGTGCTCTCCACTGTCCGCAACATCGGCAACGTGGTCCGGATCCCGGATCTTCGGAACAAGATTCTGTTCACGTTCGCTCTGCTCGTGCTGTTCCGTGTGGGGGCGTTCGTCCCCGCGCCCGGAATCGATGTCGACGCCGCACAGTTGTTGCGCGATCAGGTCGACGAAGTGGGCGGCACGCTGTCGTTCCTCACGCTGTTCTCCGGTGGCGCCCTCACCCAGTTCGCCATCTTCTCCCTCGGGATCATTCCCTACATCACGGCATCGATCATCATGCAGGTGCTCGGCGTGGTGGTGCCCCGCATCGAGCAGTGGCAGAACCAGGGTGCGGTGGGGCAGCGCAAGATCACGCAGTGGACGAGGTACATGACGATCGGCATCGCAGTCGTGCAGAGCACCGGGTTCACGTTCCTGTTCCACAACGGTGGCGGCGGCTTCACCTCGGGGCAGACCAGCGGAAACCAGATCGACTTTCTGCCGAACTTCACCCCGCCGCGGGTGGCGCTGGTCGTGCTCACCCTCACCGCCGGCACGGCGCTGGTCATGTGGATGGGCGAGCTCATCACCCAGCGGGGCATCGGCAACGGCATGTCGCTGCTGATCTTCGCCGGCGTGCTGGCCGGCTTCCCCAACCAGCTGATCCTCGTGCGCGACAACCGCGGTGTCGACGCCGCCCTCGGCGTCGGGTTGCTCTACATGCTGCTCACCGTGGCCATCGTGTTCGTCGAGAACGGCCAACGTCGCATTCCCGTGCAGTTCGCCAAGCGCCAGGTCGGACGCAAGACCTACGGCGGCTCGAGCACCTACATCCCGCTGAAGGTCAACCAGTCGGGCGTGATCCCCATCATCTTCGCCAGTTCGGTGCTGTACCTGCCCCAGCTCCTGTCGGTGGTGCTGCCGAGCGACAGCGATCCCGACAACAACACGTGGGGCGAGAGCGTCCAGAACTTCGTGAGCGACAACCTGGCCCAACCCGACTCGATCGTGTACATGATCGTGTTCGGACTCATGATCATCGGGTTCGCGTACTTCTACACGGCCATCACCTTCGACCCGGTGAAGCAGGCCGACCAGATCCGCAAGCAGGGCGGTTTCGTACCCGGCATCCGCCCCGGCTACCAGACCGAGCGGTACCTGTCGAAGATCCTGTCGCGCATCACCTTGCCCGGCGCGCTCTTCGTGGCACTGGTGGCGTTGATCCCGGCGTTCATCCTGGCCAAGATGATCGGGAGCTCCGCCGGCCAGGGCGTGTTCAGCTTCAGTGGCGTGTCGATCCTCATCGCGGCCGGCGTGTCGCTCGAGACCATGAAGCAGATCGACAGCCAACTCATGATGAGGAACTACGAAGGGTTCTTGAAGTGAGCCACGGCCGCACCGGCGGTTTGCGGCTGGTGATCCTCGGTCGTCAGGGCTCCGGAAAAGGGACCCAGAGCGCGCGCATCGTCGACAACTTCGGCGTCGTGCACGTGTCGACAGGCGACATGTTGCGGGCTGCGGTCTCTGCCGGCAGTGGTCTCGGCGCCAAGGCGAAGGCCATCATGGATGCCGGCGACCTGGTGCCCGACGACCTCATGAACGAAATCGTCGGCGAGCGTCTCTCCCAGGCCGATGTCGTGGCCCACGGCGTCCTGCTCGACGGCTTCCCCCGCACCACCGCACAAGCCGAGCAGCTCGAGGCCATGCTCGGCGATGGCGGCGTCGACGCGGCCATCAACCTCGACGTGCCCGTCGAGGCCGTGACCGAGCGCATGCTCGCCCGCGGCCGAGCCGACGACACCGCCGAGGCGATCGCCCGCCGGCTCGAGCTCTACGAGAATCAGACCTCGCCTCTGCTCGAGTGGTTCGACGAGCGGGGCGTGTTGCACACCGTCGACGGGCTCGGCGACGAACACGAGGTGTTCGGCCGCATCTGCGCCGTGCTGGCCTCCGCCGACTCCTGACCCGTGCTCAGGAGCCGATCCATCACCCGCCGATCTGAAGCCGAACTGTCCGTCATGCGAGAGGCCGGCCGCGTCGTGGCCGAGATGCACGCGGCCATACGTTCGGCGATCGGTCCGGGTGTCTCCCTCGCCGAGCTGGACGCCATCGGCCGATCGGTTCTCGCCGACAACGATGCCACCTCGAACTTCCTCGGCTACCACGGCTATCCAGCAGTGATCTGTGCGTCGGTCAACGAGGTCGTCGTCCACGGCATCCCGACCCATCGCACGCTCGAGGACGGTGACATCGTCTCGATCGACTGCGGCGCCGTCGTCGACGGCTGGCACGGCGACGCCGCCTTCACCGCCGGGGTGGGGACCATCGACGACTCGAGTGCCGATCTGATCGCCGTGGCCGAGGCGTCGCTGTCGGCTGCGATCGCCGTCATGCAGCCGGGCGCCCACCTCTCCGACATCGGCCACGCCGTGTTCAGCGTGGTGGAGTCGAGCGGGTTCGGAACGGTCCGCGAGTACACCGGTCACGGCATCGGCCGAGCCATGCACGAGGAGCCCGCGGTCCCGAACTTCGGCCGGCCCGGTCGCGGTCCGGTACTCGAGCCGGGCAACGTCTTGGCCGTCGAGCCCATGGTCACCACCGGCAGCCCGCTGACCAGCACCCTCGACGACGGTTGGACCGTCGTCACCGTCGACGGTGGACGGGCCGCCCACGTGGAACACAGCGTCGCCATCACCGAGACCGGCCCTCGGATCCTCACCCTTCGATGAGTACCGCGCCCGATTCGCAAAGGGGAATGCCGGCCCCAGGTTGGGCGCGACCGAACCGCGGCGATAGGCTTTCCCGTCGGCCCATCGGGCAGGTTTGCCCTGCGCGTACGAGCCCTCGGATCCGGCAGTGCCGGAACCTTAATCGTTCAATGCAGCTGGGAGGCTGATCATCGCGAAGCAAAAAGAAGATGCGATCGTCATGGAGGGCACCGTCACCGAGTCCCTCCCCAACGCCATGTTCCGAGTCGAGCTCGAGAACGGGCACCAAGTCCTGGCCCACATCTCCGGCAAGATGCGCATGCACTACATCCGCATCCTCCCCGGCGACAAGGTCCAGGTCGAGCTCACGCCGTACGACCTGCAGCGTGGTCGCATCACCTACCGCTACAAGTAGCGGTTTCGTCATCCCTCCCTCCCACCCAGGAGCCCCCTCATGAAGGTTCGTCCTTCGGTAAAGAAGATCTGCGAGAAGTGCAAGGTGATTCGTCGCCACGGCCGCGTCCAGGTCATCTGTGACAATCCCCGACACAAGCAGCGGCAAGGCTGATCCATGGCACGTATTGCAGGCGTCGACATTCCCCGCGAGAAGCGCACCGTCGTTTCCCTCACCTACATCTACGGCATCGGGTCGTCGGTGGCCGCGCACGTGTGCGAGGCCACCAGCATCGACCCGTCGACCCGTGTGAAAGACCTCACCGATCAAGAGGTCGCGTCCCTGCGCGGCTACATCGAGGGCGAGCTGCGCGTCGAGGGTGATCTCCGCCGTGAGGTGTCCCAGGACATCAAGCGCAAGATGGAGATCGGCTGCTACCAGGGCCTGCGCCATCGCCGCGGTCTTCCCGTGCGTGGTCAGCGCACCCACACCAACGCCCGTACCCGCAAAGGTCCGAAGAAGACCGTTGCGGGCAAGAAGAAGGTGACGAAGTAATGGCCAAGCCAGCCCCCGGGGGTCGTCGCCCTCGTCGTCGTGAACGCAAGAACGTCGCGTACGGCATCGCCAACATCAAGAGCTCGTTCAACAACACGATCGTGAGCATCTCCGACCAGCAGGGCAACGTCCTGGCCTGGGCGTCGGCCGGCAACGTCGGCTTCAAGGGCTCGCGCAAGTCCACGCCCTTCGCCGCCCAGATGGCCGCCGAGCAGTGTGCCAAGCGGGCCATGGAACACGGTGTGCGTCGCGTCGACGTGCACGTCAAGGGCCCGGGTTCGGGTCGTGAGACGGCGATCCGTTCGCTGCAGAACGCCGGCATCGAAGTTGCCGGCATCAAGGATGTCACCCCGGTCGCCCACAACGGCTGCCGTCAACCCAAACGTCGGAGGCAGTGACGTCATGTCTCGCTACACCGGTCCCAAGGCCCGCGTCGCACGACGGCTGGGCACCAACATCTTCGGCACCAAGGGCGAGGAGATCGCGCTCGACAAGCGGCCGTACCCGCCCGGAGAGCACGGTCGTACCCGCCGCCGCGGCAACGTGTCGGAATACCTGCTCCAGCTCCAGGAGAAGCAGAAGGCGCGCTTCACCTACGGCCTCACCGAGCGCCAGTTCCGCAACCTGTTCAAGGAAGCCAGCCGCCGTGAGGGCGTCACCGGCGAGAACATGCTGCAGTACCTCGAGCTGCGGCTCGACAACCTCGTGTACCGCTGCGGGTGGGCCGCTACCCGCCCCCAGGCCCGCCAGTTCGTGAACCACGGGTTGGTCGACGTCAACGGCCGCCGCGTCGACATCTGCAGCTATCGCCTTCGCAAGGGCGACGTCGTCAGCCTCCGGCCCAAGACCCGCGAGATGAGCACCGTGCAGTGGAATCTCGACGTTCTCGACCGTCAGCCGCCGGCGTGGATCGAGTCGGGTGACGACGGCTTCGCGATGACCGTGCGCAACATTCCCGTCCGCGAGCAGATCGACGTGCCGATCCGCGAACAGCTCATCGTCGAGCTCTACAGCAAGTAATTCCGTTCGACTCGGCGGCCGACCGGTCGTCGCCCTCGCCCCGCTCACCCAAGGAAGCATTCATGCTCGTCATTCAGCGCCCGATCGTCGAGGCAGTCTCCGACGAGGAGAACAACCGTCAGAAGTTCGCCGTCGGCCCGCTCGAGCCCGGCTTCGGCCACACCATCGGCAACTCGCTTCGGCGCACCCTGCTGTCGTCGATCCCGGGTGCCGCGATCACCCAGGTCCGTTTCGACGAGGCCCTGCACGAGTTCGACACCATCCCCGGCATCAGCGAAGACGTCACCGACATCATCCTGAACCTCAAGGATGTCGTGCTGCGCTCGCACAGCGAAGAGCCCGTGACGCTGCGAATCGACGTGCGGGGATCCGCCGAGGTCACTGCGGCCTCGCTGCAGACCAACCCCGAGGTCGAGGTTCTCAACCCCGAACAGCCCATCGCCTCGCTGAACACCAAGGGACGCCTCGCCGTCGATCTCACCGTCGAGCAGGGTCGCGGCTACAGCGTGGCCGCCGACCATGGAGAGGGCGCGATGATCGGCGTCATCCCGATCGATGCGATCTACTCGCCCGTGCGGCGCGTGGCCTTCTCCGTCGAGCCCACTCGCGTCGAGCAGTCCGCCAACTTCGACCGCCTGGTCCTCGAGATCGAGACCGACGGGTCGATCTCGCCTCGCGAGGCCCTCGCCTCGGCCGGCGCGACGTTGCGGGCACTCGTGCAGCTGGTCGAGGAGATGAGCGACGAGCCCCAAGGTCTCGAGCTGGGCGAGGTCGCTGCGGCTGCGGCGACGTCCCCCGATCTCGACCTGCCCATCGAAGACCTCGACCTGTCCGAGCGACCCCGCAACTGCCTCAAGCGTGCGCAGGTCAACTCGGTGGGCGAGTTGCTCACCAAGACCGAGGACGATCTGCTCGCCATCACGAACTTCGGGCAGAAGTCGCTCGACGAGGTCATCGCCAAGCTCGACGAGCGGGGTCTCTCGCTCGCCACGAGGGACTGAGAACCATGCTGGGAACCCCGCGAAAGGGTCGTCGCTTCGGCGGCTCGTCCGCTCATCAGAAGGCAATGATGGCCAACCTCGTTGCGTCGCTCGTCGCCGCCGAGGCCATCGTCACCACCGAAGCCAAGGCCAAGGCGGTGCGCCCGATCGCCGAGAAGGTCATCACCAAGGCGAAGAAGGGCGGTCTTCACAACCACCGTCAGATCCTCGCCTTGCTTCGCGATCAGGAGATCGCCGACAAGCTGATGGAAGAGATCGGTCCGCGCTACGTCGATCGACCCGGTGGTTACACCCGCATCCTCAAGATCGGTCCCCGCAAGGGCGACAACGCGCCGATGGCGCGCATCGAGCTCGTCTGACTCAGTACTGGTCGTGGCGACGCAGCCACGCCATGCTCCACGGAAGATCGTCCTCGTCGCGGCCCCGCGGCGCGAGATCGAGGATCTGGTAGGCGGCATTCATGGGGTCGAGCCCTCGGGCGTAGGTCGAGTAGGTGTGGAACACCTCTTCCTGCTCGTTCCGAGCGAAGAAGCTGAAGCCGGGAAGCTCTTCGCCGGGCTGGTCGACGTCGCGGTAGTTGTAGACACCGGTTGTGGCCTGCTGTTCGGTGCTGAACGACACGCCGAAGTCGAAGTTGAAGCTCGAGTCGGCCGAGGACACCCAGGGGAAGCTCCAGCCCATGCGGGTGCGGTACTCGAGCAGCTTGGCCAAGGGTGCTCGTGAGACGGCGACGAAGGCAACGTCGCGGGCGGCCAGGTGTGCGACCGTGCCGTCGAAGCTGTCGGCCCAGAACGAGCAGCTCGGGCAGCCCTCGTCCCAGTCGGGCCCGAACATGAAGTGTTGGACGAACAGCTGGCTCTTGTCCCCGAAGAGCTCGGCCAGCGACCGGCGTCCCTGTTCGGTGTCGAACTCATAGCGTTCCGTGACCGGAACCCACGGAAGTTCCCGGCGACGGCGGGCCACCTCTTCGCGCTGTTGCGTGAGCGCCTTCTCGGCCTCGAGCAGTTCGAGGCGAGCGGCCAGGGCGGTCGAACGATCGGTGGTGATGGAGGCGTGGTGCATGTCCCAACCGTAAGCAACGGGTTACCAAAACGCAATCGCGGCAGTTGACACCTCGGCGCACAGCCTCCACTGTCGGCGACATGGAGATCGACGATCGCGCCTTTCGCGAGCTGGCCGCCGAGGAGATCTACGCGATTCTTCGCCTGCGCAGCGAGGTGTTCGTGGTCGAACAGGACTGCGTGTATCTCGACATCGACGGGCGTGACACCGAACCCGGCACTCGCCATGTCTGGCTCGGTGGCGACGAGCCGGTCAGCTATCTGCGACTTCTCGACGAGGGAGAGCAGCGACGAATCGGGCGGATCGTCACCCACGCCGAACACCGGGGCGCAGGTCATGCCGCCCGCCTGATGCGCCATGTCCTGCAGTGGTCCGAGGGGCCGTGGGTCCTCGACGCTCAGCACCACCTCGAGCCCTGGTATCACACGATCGGGTTCGAGACGACGGGCCCGGCCTTCGACGACGACGGCATCATGCACGTGCCGATGCGCCGCGCCGGCTAGGAGCGGGCGGTCAGCGCACCACCAGACAGAATTCGTTGCCCTCGGGGTCGGCCATCACGACCCACGACGTTCCGGCCTCGTCGATGGTGCCCGGCGTCAGCCGGGTGGCGCCCAGGTCGACCAGCCGCGCCACCTCGGCGTCGAGGTGGTGGCCGACCACCAGGTCGAGGTGGAGCCGGTTCTTGATCGGCGCCTTCGGCTCGCCGGTCTGCTGGAGGACGAACTTCGGTCCCTTCAGGCCGGACGGGGGGATGAGGCTGCGGTACTGCCCCGAGGATCCGTGAGGGATGTAGTCGAGCACCCCGACCCAGAACGCCGCCTGGGCATCGACGTTCACGCAGTCGAAGGTCACGTGGATCTCGGTCGTTGCCGCCATGGCGCAAACGTACTCCCTACGATGACCCCGGTGAATGGGCAGGCACACGTTCGGGTACGGCTGTTGTTGGCCTACGACGGCGCTCCCTTCCGCGGCTTCGCCATCAACGATCCGACTCCCACCGTCGGGGGCGTGCTGACCCGGGCGCTCGAACAGATCTGCCAGCACTCGGTGTCGCTCACCTGCGCCGGACGGACCGATGCCGGGGTGCACGCGTGGGGCCAGGTGGTCACCTTCGACGCCGAGTCCCGTCGCATCGACTCCGGACCGCTGCGCAAGTCGTTGAACAAGCTGTGCGGCCCCGAGATCGTTGTGCGTGAGGTCGCCCTGGTGAGCCCCGACTTCGACGCCCGCTACTCGGCGCTGTGGCGGAGCTATCGCTACCGGATTCTCAACCGCCTCGTGCCCGACCCGTTCCTGCGACATCAGACGTGGCACGTCCTGCGGCGCCTCGACGTCGGTGCGATGAACGAGGCCACCCAGTGCATCCTCGGATCCCACGACTTCTCGTCGTTCTGTCGCCGCCAGCAGGTGCTCACCGCCGACGGGACCGAGGTCGAAGCGCCCCGCACCCGTCGGGTGCACTCCGCCGAGTGGCGCCGCGACGACGACCTCGTGCGATTCGACATCACCGCCGGATCGTTCTGCTACCGGATGGTCCGCAGCCTGGTGGGCACCATGGTGGAGATCGGGCTGGGCGAGCGGCCGGGGAGTGACCTTGCGACCGTGCTCGAAGCCCGCCACCGGGATCTCCGGGGTCGACTCGCCCCGCCGCACGGCCTGGTCTTCTGGGAGGCGGGGTACCCGGAGTACTAGGTTCGTCGCGAGAGTGCCGATCAGCGGGGAGGACCGATGGGACTGCTGGAGGAGCTGGGGTACACGGTGCGACCGGCGAACGCGATCCAGCGGATCATGCAGAAGGTTGCGTCGAGCCGCCCCGGGGCGTGGCTGTTCCAGCGCACCATGTACGCGCTCGACAAACCGCTGTTCAGGATGTCACGCGGCCGCGTCACCCTTCCTGGTCTGCTGGCCGGCCTGCCGGTGATCATGCTCACCACCACCGGCGCCAAGAGTGGGAAACCGCGGACCATGCCCCTTCTCGGCATTCCCGTCGACGGGAACATCGCCGTGATCGGCTCGAACTACGGCCAGGCCGCCACGCCGGGCTGGGTGTACAACCTCGAGGCCGACTCCAGCGGGGTGGTCGCCTACCGGGATCGCTCGGTCGCCGTGGCGGCCCGGCGGGCCGACGAGGAGGAGTCCGACGCAGCCTTCGCCGAGGCGACCAAGGTGTATCCCGGCTACGGCAACTACCGGGCCCGGGCCGAACACCGGACCATCCGCGTGTTCGTTCTCGAGGCGGCGGCCTGAGCCCACCACATCCCGCGGTGGCTGCTGGTTGGCGCGCGGGCACGGTGCCCGTAGCATTGTCTGTCGGCCTGGCGGCTGAGGTTTCGTCGCCTGCCCGCAGTTCATTCCTCGAGCACGAGAGCCTTTTCCGGTGCCCACCTACACTCCCAAAGCCTCAGAGATCACCCGTGTGTGGCACGTCGTCGACGCCGACGGCATGGTGCTCGGCCGGTTGGCCACCGAGGTCGCCCGAATCCTGCGCGGCAAGCACAAGCCCACCTTCACCCCGCACCTGGACATGGGCGATCACGTGATCATCGTCAACGCCTCCAAGGTCGTGCTCACCAGTGGCAAAGCCGACGCCAAGCAGGTCTACCGGCACTCCGGTTTCCCCGGCGGCATCAAGTCGTCGAGCTATGCCTACCTCCTCGACACCAAGCCCGAGGAAGCGGTGCGCGGCACCGTCCGCGGCATGCTCCCCAAGAATCGTCTCGGTCGCCAGATGCTCAAGAAGCTCAAGGTGTACTCGGGTCCGACGCATCCCCACGAAGCGCAGCAGCCTGCTCCGCTGGTCGTCGAGCACGCTCGCGCCCGAAGCTGAGCACGGAGGAACCAATGGCCACGTCACTCGTTCAAGCAACCGGTCGTCGCAAGCGGTCCGTCGCCCGTGTGCGCTTCCATCCCGGCACCGGGAACATCACGATCAACGGACGCGCCTTCGAGGACTTCTTCCCGTCGGCCACGCACCGCAACGCCATCACCGAACCGTTCCGCATCACCGAGACCGAGGGCGCCTGGGACCTCGATGTCACCATGGACGGTGGCGGAGTCTCGGGTCAGGCCGGCGCCATGCGCCTCGGCATCACCCGGGCCCTCGTCGAGCTCGACCCCGACCGTCGCCCCATTCTGAAGAAGGCCGGCTTCCTCACGCGGGATCCCCGCAAGAAGGAAAGCAAGAAGTACGGGCTCAAGAAGGCTCGCAAGGCCCCTCAGTACTCGAAGCGCTAGCCGCTTCGCCGTTGGTCGGGCCCAACGTATGAAGTTCGGCACCGACGGCGTTCGCGGTCGGGCCTACACCGACCTCACCCTGGCCGACGCGACCCGTCTGGCCCGTGCGGTTGCGCGGGCCTTCGGTACCGAATCGGTGGTGGTGGGTCGCGACACCCGGGCATCGGGTCCCGACTTCGTCACGGCGCTCGGCGCCGGCTTCGCAGCCGAGGGCGTCGCCATGATCGATCTCGGCGTCGCGCCCACCCCCGAGGTTGCCTTCCTCGCCGCCGAACTGGATGCCGCCGGGATCGTCGTGTCGGCGTCGCACAACCCCTGGCACGACAACGGCCTGAAGGTGTTCGCCCCTGGTGGACGGAAGCTGACCGACGACCAGCAGGACGCGATCGAACGGCTGCTCGGCGGGATCGACTCTGCGGCACCGGTGGCCGCACCCCTCTCCCCTCCTGCGACCGACGGGACCGACCGATACGTGCGCCATGTGATGGCGGCCATCGAGGGCCGGGATCTGCAGGGCATGTCGATCGTGCTCGACTGCGCCAACGGCGCAGCATCCTCGGTCGGACCGGCGTTGTTCGGTGCCCTCGGTGCGCAGCTGGTCACGCTGCATGCGGAGCCCGACGGGCGCAACATCAACGACGCATGCGGTTCGACCGACCTCACTGATCTGCGGGCAGCAGTCGCCCGCCACGGCGCCGATCTGGGCCTGGCCCTCGACGGCGACGCCGATCGCGTGCTGGCGGTCGCCGAGAACGGCACTCCCGTCGACGGCGATGCCATCATCGCGCTGGCGGCCATCGATCTCCAGCGTCGTGGTCGGCTGGTTCGCGACACCGTCGTGGTGACCGTGATGAGCAACCTCGGCTTCCATCGGGCCATGGTTGCCAACGACATCGAGGTGCAAACAACCCCGGTCGGCGATCGGTACGTGCTCGACGCGCTCGACCGCCACGACCTCAGCCTCGGGGGTGAGCAATCGGGACACGTGATCTTCACCGAGTTCGCCACCACCGGCGACGGGCTACTCACCGGCGTGATGCTCGCTGACCTGATCGCCCGGTCGGGTCGTCCCCTGTCAGACCTCGCTGCGGTGGTCCAGCCGGTGCCGCAGTTCCTCGAGAATCTCCAGGTCGCCGGCTCGAGCGCAGCCATCGTCGCTGCGCTCGCCGAGTCGGTGAAGGCGGCCGAGCTCGAGCTCGCCGGCAGCGGCCGGGTCCTGCTGCGGGCATCGGGCACCGAGCCGCTCGTTCGGGTGATGGTCGAGGCCGATGACGAGGCCCAGGCCCGGCGTCTGGTCGACCGCCTCAGTCGCGAGGTTGCCGCACTGGATGGGCGACGCGACGACGACACCACCTCGCGGCCCTAGAATTGTCCGATCGACTGCTCCGGCAGCTGTTCATCCCCTTTCGAGGAGTTCCAACGTGTGCGGCATCATCGGCGTGGTTCGTCGTCGCAGCCAGCGTCTCCCCCCGAGCACCGACATCCTGCTGGCGAATCTCCAGCAGGCACGATTGGTCGCCGACGGGCTGGCCGACGGGCCGACGCTCGTCGACGCACTCATCAGCGTCGCCGATCAGCTCGAGATCGTCGATGCGGCCCTGCGGGGGACCCCCGGCGTACAGGCCCTGCTCGCCGAGCCCGGCCTCGCCGCTGCGGTCGCGAACGAGATAACCCAGATCGACGAGGCCATCGCCGATCTCGACCGGCGACTCGACATCGACGGCGTCGCCAACGTGTCCGAGGCCGTCAATGCCGCCCTCGTGCGCACCCGCGACGTCACCTGGGCCATCGGCCGCGATCGACTTCGCACCGCACGTGAGGTCCGGGCTCTGGCCGGTGCGAGTCCGTCGCTGGCCGCGATCGAGGCCTACACCTCGATCCAGCTGGCTCTGTCGGCCCTCGATCGACTCGAGGTCCGAGGCCGGGACTCGGCGGGGCTCCACCTGTTGGTCCGCAACCACGGGCTCGACATGTCAGCGCCGACGGTGCAGGCGCTGTTGGCACCCCGAACCGTCGACCCGCTGTTTCGGTCCGCTTCGGTGCGACTCACCGACAACGGCCTGAGCTTCGTCTACAAAGCTGCCGCCGAGATCGGCGAGCTGGGCGACAACACCAGGGCCATCCGCACCGCGATCGCCGCCGACGACCTCCTCCGCACGGCACTGGCCGACGATCGGACCGAAACCGTTGTCCTCGGCCACACCCGCTGGGCCAGTGTCGGGATCATCTCGGAGGCGAATGCCCATCCGCTCAACTCCGATCAGATCGAATCGGCGGCCTGTCCGTACGTGACGGCCGTACTCAACGGCGACGTGGACAACTTCGCCGACCTGAAGGCCAGCGATCGGCTCCGGATCGATCCGGCCATCACCACCGACGCAAAGGTCATCCCGACGATGGTCTCGAACCGCCTCGCCGACGGCGCCGACTCGGCCGAGGCATTCCGGGCGAGCGTGGCCCAGTTCGAGGGATCGGTTGCCATCGCGGCGAACATCGCCGCCGATTCCAACCAGCTCCACCTTGCGCTTCGGGGCAGTGGTCAGGCCCTGTACGTCGGCTTCGCCGAGGACGCCTTCCTGATCGCTTCGGAGCCCTACGGACTCGTCGAGGAAACCGACACCTACCTTCGCCTCGACGGTGAGACCCCCGCGGACCCGACCAACCCGGTGGCATCACGTGGCCAGATCGTCGTACTGAACGGCGATCGGGCCGGCCAGCTCGACGGCGTCGACCGGCGGAGCTACGACGGGCGCAACCTGGCGCTCGACCCGACTGAACTGGTCCGCGCCGAGATCACGACACGAGACATCGACCGGGGGGACCACCCCCACTTCCTCCTCAAGGAGATCACCGAGTCGCCCACGTCGTTCCGCAAGACGCTGCGGGGCCGGCTGGTGGAGCGTGACGGAGTCCTCCAGGTCGATCTCGGCGCGAGCCTGCCCGAGTCGGTGACCGCCGATCTCGCCGGCGGTCGCATCGCCGAGGTGGTGGTCATCGGTCAAGGCACCGCGGCGGTGGCCGGCAAGAGTCTGGCGCTCGCCCTCACCGACCAGATCGGCGAGCGATCGCTTCGCGTCCGAGCCCTCCCGGCAACCGAGCTGTCGGGTTTCGGTCTGCGCGACGACATGAGCGACACCCTCGTGATCGCCATCAGTCAGTCGGGGACCACCACCGACACGAACCGAACCGTCGACCTGGTCCGCGACCGCGGCGCGAAGGTCCTGGCCATCGTGAATCGACGGGGCAGCGACCTCACCGACAAGTCCGATGGTGTGCTGTACACCTCCGATGGGCGCGACGTGGAGATGAGCGTCGCATCGACCAAGGCGTTCTACGCCCAGATCGCCGCAGGCGTCCTCTTGGCCTGTGCCATCGCCGACCACGTCGGTGTGCGGCCCGAGGCCGCCGCCGACCGCGCCGAGCTGCTCTCGGGGCTGCGGTCGCTTCCTGCCGCAATGGAAGCGGTACTCGAGACCCGCCCGCACATCTCCGAGGCGGCACAGCGCAGCTGCCCCTCCCGCCGGTATTGGGCCATCGTCGGCAACGGCTCGAACCGGATCGCCGCCGACGAGATCCGGATCAAGCTGTCGGAGCTCTGTTACAAGTCGATCGCCAGTGATGTCACCGAGGACAAGAAGCACATCGATCTCTCGTCGGAGCCACTGATCCTGGTCTGTGCCGCCGGCCTCGACGGATCCAACGCCGACGACGTGGCCAAGGAAGTCGCCATCTACTCGGCCCACAAGGCCGCCGCCATCGTGATCGCCAACGAGGACGAGCGTCGCTTCGGTGCGGCTACCGACGTGATCGGCGTGCCGGCGGTCCACCGGAGTCTGGCCTTCGTGCTGTCCACGATGGTGGGGCACCTGTTCGGCTACGAGGCTGCGCTGGCCATCGATGCGCAAGCCCAGCCATTGCGGGAGTCACGAGCTTCGGTCGACCAGCTCATCGCCGACGGTCAGGTGGGCGACGACCTCCTCGACTCGCTGCGGCGGTCACTCGCCGCGCCGGCCCGTCGCTTCTATGACGGACTGCGGTCGGGCGCCTACGACGGTCATCTCGAGGCCAGCTCGGCGGCCAAGCTCGCCACGGGCTACCGGTACGTCCTCGGCATCATCCCTCTCGACGCCTATCAGCTCGACCGGGGCCGGGTCGGCACGCCCGGCGTCGTGGTGGAAGACCTCTCCGCGTCGCTCACGACCGCGATCGAGGAGCTCACCCGGCCCATCGACGCCATCAAGCATCAGGCCAAGACCGTCACCGTCGGGATCTCCCGAGCCGACGAGACGTTGCTGCAGGTACCACTGGTGAAGGAAGTTCTCGCAGCCGGCGCCCCTCGCGACAGCCTCAGCTACCGCACCCTCCGCACCCTCGCCGCTCTCGATCCTGCCATCACCGAGGTGGTCGGTCTCACCCGCTACCGGGTCGAGGGTGATCCGGCCGACTCGGCGCAGCTGGTCGTGGTCGATCGGGCGGGCATCTCACTCGACCTCGTGTCGCGTACCGACACCGATCCCACCCTGCGGGGTACCAAGCATCAGGTGGCGATCAACCAGAAGGTGTTGGTCACCCTCGGTCGGCGCGACGGTCGCAGCATCCTCATCGTCCCCGAGGTGAAGGACGCCGTCACCACTGAGCTGAGCCTCCTGCACGTGCGCCTCGCCGATCGCGCCGAGGCAGCCGTCGCCAGGGGCGTGCTCCAGGGATACGGCGATCGGTACGCGGCATTGCACGATGCGGTGACCGAGACCGAACCTCGTTTCGACGACTCGCTGCTCGGCCAGATCCCGATGGCCGACCTGCTCACGACACCCATCCCTGCACTGGCCGACCATTGGCGCTCCTGAGCGTGTCCGGCGTCCGTCGCGCGCCGCGGGGGCGGGTGTGAGCATCATCGGTGTGGGCACCGACGTGGTCGAGATCGAGCGGTTTCGGGCCTCTCTCGCACGAACGCCGGGTCTCCGCGACCGCCTGTTCACCGATCACGAACGGGCCTACGCCGCCCTCAAGACCGATCCGAGCGATCGGCTCGCCGCCCGGTTCGCGGCCAAGGAAGCCACGATGAAGGCACTCGGTGTGGGCATCGGGGCGATGAACATGGCCGAGATCGAGGTGCGGCACCACGACGACGGCCATCCCGAGCTGGTGCTCCATGCGCAGGCGGCCGTCCTCGCCGCCGAGCGCGGCGTCGGCCGTTGGCATCTGACACTCACCCACACCGAGTCGATCGCCCAGGCCGTAGTGATCGCCGAGTCGACATGACAGGATCGGCCTCGTGATTCCCGTCGCGACTCCGACCCAGATGGCGGCGATCGACGCGGCGTCGTCGCAGAGCGAAGACGAGCTCATCGAGCGGGCCGGTCGAGCAGTGGCCCGGTCGGCCGTCACCCTCATGGGTGGGACCTACGGCCGTCGTGTCACCGTCGTCGCCGGCCCCGGCAACAACGGCGCCGACGGGCGGGTCGCGGCCCGCCAGCTTCGCAACCGCGGGGTGCCGGTGCGCGTCGTCGACCCCGACGTCGGGATCATCGACGGCGCCGATCTGGTGATCGATGCCGCCTTCGGCACCGGGCTCGGCCGCCCGTACGAGGCTCCTCGTGTCGGCGCCACACCCGTGCTGGCCGTCGACATCCCCTCGGGCGTCGACGGGCTCACCGGTGAGACCCTGGGCCGACCCCTGGCCGCAGTCCGCACCGTCACGTTCGCAGCCGCCAAGCCCGGGCTCCTGCTCGGCGCCGGAGCCGGTCTGAGCGGGGAGGTCGAGGTGGTCGACATCGGTCTCGACACGTCGGGCCTGATCGCCCAGCAGGTCGTCGATGCCGACGTGCACTGGTGGGTCCCGACCCGACCCGACGATTCGCACAAGTACCGGGCGGCCACCTGGGTCATTGCCGGGTCACGGGGCATGACCGGCGCGGCCCGTCTGGCCGCAAGCGCCGCCCAACGAGCGGGCGCCGGCTACGTCAGGGCGAGCACGCCCGGACCGGGAGCCGGACCCGAGGAACCCATCGAGGCCGTCGGTCATCCCCTCCCCGTCGAATACTGGGACCGCGACGTCCTGTACGCGCTCGACAAGATCGGGTCGATCGTGCTCGGCCCCGGCCTCGGCCGATCCGAGGCCACTCGCGCCGCGGTTCGATCGGTGGTGAGCGGAGCGACGGTGCCGATCGTGATCGACGGTGACGGGCTCGCCGCGCTGGGTGATCGCGCCGAGCGCTTCACCAGGTCGCGTCGTGCCGCCACGATCGTCACCCCACACGACGGGGAGTTCGCCGCTCTGGCCGGCCGGGCGCCCGGGCCCGACCGCGTGAGCGACGTTGCCGGCCTGGCCGAGCGCCTCCAGGCCGTGGTGGTCTCCAAGGGTCCCACGACGGTGATCGCCGCGCCCGACGGGCGCATTCGGTTCGTGACGAGCGGTGAGAAGCGACTCGCCACCGCCGGCACCGGCGACGTCCTGGCCGGGATGATCGGCGCGTTCGTTGCCCGACGGGCCGATCCGCTGGAGGCGGCAGCCGCGGCCGCCCACGTACACGGCGTGGCGGCCTCACTCGCGTCGCCTGCGATGATCGCCTCGGACCTCCTCGGCACCCTCGGGTCGGCCATGGTCCGGCTGGACGTCGTCTGATGCGACCGACCTGGTGCGACATCGATCTGGCCGCGGTCTCCCACAATGTCGCCCGGCTCGTCGATGCGGCTGCTCCGGCCATGGTCTGCGCAGTCGTGAAGGCCGATGGTTACGGTCACGGATCGGTTGCCGTGGCCCGGGCTGCCGTCGATGCGGGCGCCACATGGGTGGCCGTGGCCACCGTCGACGAGGGTGCTCATCTGCGCGACTCCGGCCTGCGCATACCGATCCTCCTCCTGTCCGAACCCTCGCCGCAGGAGATGGTCGAGGTCGTCGGTGCGAGCCTGCGGCCGTCGGTCTACACCGGCGAGGGTCTGGCGGCGGCGGCCGCGGCCGCCGCACAGGCCGGAGTCATACTGCCCGTGCACATGAAGATCAACACCGGCATGAACCGAGTCGGTGCCGCGATGGCCGACGTGGTCGATCTTGCCACCGCCATCGACGACAAGCCGTCGCTCGATCTCGAGGGCGTGTGGACCCATTGTGCGGTGGCCGACGAGCTCGAGAATCCCTTCACCGACCTCCAGCTCGATCGCTTCGACCAGTCCCTGGCCGAACTCGGTGCGGCGGGTCATACGCCGCGCCTGCGCCACGCCGCCAACTCGGCGGCCACGCTCTACCATCCCCGCAGCCACTACGACATGGTGCGGGTCGGGATCTCCACGTACGGAATCGTCCCCGCCGCCGGACTGGCCGACCCGATCGGACTCGAACCGGCACTCACGCTGCGGTCCCGAGTCTCCATGGTGAAGACGATCGCCACCGGCGAGCGGGTGTCGTACGGTCTGCGGTGGACGGCGCCCGCCCCCACGGTCATCGCGACCGTGCCGATCGGATACGCCGACGGCGTCCGTCGTCGTCTCGGCCACGCGGGTGGTGAGGTACTGATCGGCGGTCGCCGACGGCCCATCGCCGGAACGGTGACGATGGATCAGCTCATGGTCGACTGCGGTGACGACGATGGAGTCCGTGCCGGTGACGAGGTGGTACTGATCGGCCGCCAGGGCGACGAGAGGATCACCGCCAACGAGATCGCGACGAAGCTCGACACCATCGGCTACGAAGTCGTGTGCGACCTCGAGAGCCGCGTACCGCGCCGGTACCGGTGACCACCCGCCGCCGGATCCTGCTCGTCGAGCCCTACTACGGCGGCTCCCATCGGGCCTGGGCCGATGGCCTGGTCGCCCACAGCATCCACGACATCGGCCTGATCACCCATGACGCGCAGTTCTGGCGTTGGCGCATGCGCGGCGGCGCCGTGACCCTTGCCGAAGCGATCCGGGCCGATGTTGCCGCCAACGGGCTTCCGGATGTCGTCCTGGTCAGCGACATGGTGGATCTTGCGACGCTGTTGGGACTCCTGCGACGAGATCTGCCCGGGACTCCCACGGCGTTGTACCTCCACGAGAACCAGTTGGTCCATCCGCTCGGTCCCGACCAACGCTTCGATGAGGGTCTGGCGCTGCGCAACTGGGTCGGTCTCGTAGCCGCCGACGCCGTGTGGTTCAACAGCCACTTCCATCGCAACGCCTTCCTCGCCGCGCTTCCCGAGTTTCTTGGCCGGCCTGCCGACCAACGGCATCTGCACCTGATCGAGAACGTCACTGCCGCCTCCGCGGTGTTACCGGTCGGCGTCGACGTGGCCGACCTCGCCCGGCGGCCGCGACCTGCGACCGAAGGTCCACCGCTCGTGGTCTGGAATCAGCGATGGGACCACGACAAGAATCCCAGACTCGTCTTCCGGACGTTGGTGCGGCTGGCCGACGACGGCGTGGACTTCCGGCTCGCCATTGCCGGCGAGAACACTCGGATCGATCCCCAGGAGTTCGCCTGGGTTCAGGAGCAACTGGGTGAGCGGATCGTGCACGTGGGAGCCCTCGGACGCGCCGCCTACCTCGACCTGCTCGTCCACAGCGACGTTCATGTCTCTGCGGCCGATCACGAGTTCTTCGGGATCGCCGCAGTCGAGGCGGCGGCTGCGGGTTGCGTGCCGGTGTGGCCCGATCGCCAGAGCTATCCCGAGCTGATCCCCGAACGGTTCCACGCCGACGTGCTCTACGGAGAAGGTGAGCTCGGATCGGCACTGCGACGGGCGCTGGTGCACACGCAGGCCCTCCGTTCGTCGCTCACGGCCCTCCCGGACTCGCTGCTGCGATTCGACTGGTCGGTGGTGGCCCCACAGTACGACCGAGCCCTGAACGCGCTCGCGCTCACGCCAGGTGCTTGAGCGCCTCTCGGCGGGACAGACCCGACAGCTGAGCCTCGTGGAGCCCCACCCATGTGCGCACGTCGTCGGGCGCGGTCTTGGCGTACTCGCGCAGTGCCCAACCGATCGCCTTGCGGATGAAGAAGTCGGTTTCGTGGGCGCAGCGGGAGCAGAAGTCGAAGAGCATCGTGGCGTCGGTCGCCGTCTTGTGTCCGAGCTGGCAGATCAGGGCCGTTCGACGAATCCACCTGTCCGGGTCGGCGATCCACCTCTCGAGCACGGCGCGAGTCTCCTCCCGATGGTCGAGGACGACCCGCCCGATCAGGTGGACCGCCACCTCGTCGACGAGATCCCACCACGCGCCTTCGCGCACCAGCCGTTCGAAGAGGTCGAGCTGGTCGGGGACGATGAAATCGGTGAACGCACGGGCGTAGCTCAACGCCAGGTACTTCTCCTCCCGATGCGGGAGGTTCCACAGCCCGACCACGTTGGCGCGGTAGGCCGCGCCGTCGTCGGGGGGAAAAGCCCGGATCAGGTCGCGCTCGATGGGCCGCCGCTGCGGGCTCTTGACGCCGAAGAACGGCATGTCGGTCTTCATGTAGCCCTGCATGGCCGGCACGGCATCGGGGTCGGCCACTGCGGAGAGGCGTGACGACGCCAGCTCGGTCAGCTCGCTCACCGAACCGACGGTACTAGCGTTGGCCCTCATGATCACCGAGGTCGAGGGTGTGCGGGTGGGTCACTGGACCGACTCGGAGGCCCGCACCGGATGCACGGTCGTCGTGCTTCCCGCCGGGACCACCGTGTCGGGCGAGATCCGGGGTGGTGCACCGGCAACCCGGGAGTTCGCCCTGTTGGCGCCCGAGCGCCTGGTCACCGCCGTCGACGCAGTGGTCCTGAGCGGCGGCTCGGCTTTCGGATTGGCGGCATGCGAGGGTGTGGTCGAGTGGCTCGAGCAGCAAGGACGGGGGTTCCCGACACCGTTCGGCTCGGTACCGATAGTGGTGGGCATGAGCCTGTTCGACCTCGGTGTCGGTGATCCGACGGTGCGTCCCCGGGCGATCGACGGCCGTTTTGCGGCCGAGCACGCTTCGTCGACCAGTCCCCAGGTGGGCCGGGTGGGTGCCGGCGCGGGGGCCACCGTCGACAAGTGGCGCGGGGGTGCAGCTCGAACAGCCGGGTTGGGCAGCGCCGTTCATCGCGACGGCGGGCTCGTGGTAGCGGCCCTTGTTGCAGTCAACGCGGCGGGCGCCGTCGATCACGGCGAGACTCTCGACGCCATCCGCCGCGGAGATGCGCGACCGGCGCGGGCGGGCACACCGTTCGCCAACACCACCATCGGCGTCGTCGCCACCAACGCCCGGCTCGACAAGCTCGGCGCTCATCTCGTGGCCCAGGCGGCCCACGACGGTCTGGCCCGGGCCGTGACGCCGTCGCACCTGCGCACCGATGGCGATGGGTTCGTGGCGGCCGCGACCGGCGAGGTCGAGGTCGACCTCGACTGGGTCCGGAGTCTCACCCAGCTCGTGGTCGCGGATGCGATCGATTCGGCCGTGACCGCGCCGGACGGCCAGTAGCATTCCAGGGTGCATCCCCGAAACTCCGACGCCTTCGCGCTCGTATGATCACGGTCGTCACGTCGTCCGTCGACCAGACCCAGGCGCTCGCCGGCGCCATTGCGTCGGTGGTTGCCGCCGGCGACCTCGTGCTCCTCAGCGGCGATCTCGGGGCCGGCAAGACGGCCTTCGTCAAAGGGCTCGCCGCCGAGCTGGGAGTGAGCGAACCGGTCACGAGCCCGACCTTCACCCTCGCCCAGCGGTACGAGGGCACCTCCCTCGTCGTGCACCACCTCGACGTGTACCGACTGTCGCGGCTCTCCGAGGTGATCGACCTGGCCATTCCCGAGCTGCTCGACGGAAACACCGTCACCCTCATCGAGTGGGGCGACGTGATCGAGCCGGCGCTGCCGGCCGACTACCTGGAGATCCGGTTCGAGCTCGGTGAGGGAGCCGATGACCGTCGGCTCACCTTGCGGCCGACCGGACGCCGCTGGCTCCCCCGCAGTCGAGCTCTCGCCCTGGCCGTCGCACCGTGGGCGGAGATCCGATGCTGATCCTCGGCATCGACACATCGACCGAGCAGGTGGGTTGTGCGATCGGCGGCCACGAGGGCGTTCTCGCCTCGGCCCACTCGTTGCGGGGCCGTCAGCACGCCGAGACGCTCGCCCCGCAGATCGACTTCGTCCGACGTCAGGCCCGTATCGAGATGGGCGAGATCAGCGTCGTCGCCGTCGACATCGGTCCGGGTCTGTACACGGGCCTGCGTGTCGGGGTCGCCACCGCCGTGGCCACCGCCTTCGCGCTGGGGGTGCCGATGATCGCGGTTTCGAGTCTCGATCTGGTGGCCTTCCCCGTCCGGTTCACGCCCAAGCTCATCATGGCCACCCTCGATGCTCGTCGTGGTGAGGTCTTCTACGCCTTCTACCGCCAGGTCCCAGGCGGCATCCAGCGCCTCAGTGAGCCGAAGGTCGCATCGCCCGACGAGGCATCGAGCCATCTGCAGGCTCGTGGCGGCGATTGCCTCCTGGTCGGCGACGGCGCCCTTCGGTACCGACGCGTCTTCGAGGAGAATCACCGCGCCGACTTCGTCGAACAGGGCTTCGCCCATCCGTCGGCGGGCAGCCTCGTCCAGTTGGCCCACGCCCAAGCCCTTCGCGAGGAGTGGATCAACCCCTGGGAGGTCGAGCCGCTGTACCTGCGGCGGCCCGATGCCGAGATCAACTGGCAGTCCCGGGAGCGGCCATGAGGGCTCGCCACCGAATGCGCGATCTCCGTCGGGGAGACATCGATGCGGTGATGGCGATCGACGCCGCCGTCTTTCCGCGGCCATGGGAGCGCCAGCTCTACCTCGACGACATCGGTGACGCCCGCCGCGGCCGGCACCTGGTCGCGCTCGACGGACGGACCGCGGTGGGTCATGGCGGCATCGTGTATCTCGACGGCGACGCACACGTCTCCTCGGTCGCCGTGCATCCCGATCACCTGGGCCGCGGGGTCGCCACCGGCCTCATGGAACGGCTGGTGGCCCTCGCCGTCGCCGACGGCTGCGGTGCCATGACTCTCGAGGTGCGGGTCGACAACGAGCGGGCCAAGGCGCTCTACCGTCGATGCGGTTTCGCCCCGGTCGGCGTCCGACCCGGCTACTACGACGATCCCGAGGGACGGGTCGACGCGCTCATCATGTGGCTGCACGACCTTCCCGGCGCCCGCGAACGCATTGCGTCGCTCCTCCACTCGCCCCTCGCCGTCGGAGGCACCGAATGACCTTCTACACCCTCGGCATCGAGACGTCGTGTGACGAAACGGCTGCCGCCGTCCTCGAGGGGCACGACACCGTGCTGTCGTCGGTGGTGAGCAGCCAGGTCGATCTCCACGCCCGGTTCGGTGGAGTCGTCCCCGAGATCGCCAGCCGCGCCCACGTCGAGCTCATCACCCCGGTGGTGGCCGACGCGCTCGGCGAGGCGGGAATCCGTGGCGACCAGGTCGACCTCGTAGCGGTCACCTCGGGCCCCGGTCTCATCGGTGCCCTGCTGGTGGGGCTCAGCGCGGCCAAGGCCTTGGCGCTGGTGTGGGACGTGCCCTTCATCGGTGTCAACCACCTCGAGGCGCACCTCTACGCCGCGTTCCTCGAGGAACCCGAGCTCGAGTTCCCGCTGATCGTGCTGCTCGTGTCCGGCGGCCACACCATGCTCATCGAGATGCGCGGCCACGGCGACTTCCACGTTCTCGGCCGCACCGTCGACGACGCCGCAGGGGAGGCCTTCGACAAGGTGGCCCGCTACCTCGGGCTCGGGTACCCGGGCGGCCCCGCCATCGATCTCCTGTCGATGCAGGGCGATCCGTCGGCCATCGACTTTCCCCGCGCCATGGCGAACGAGGGCCTCGACTTCTCCTTCAGCGGTCTGAAGACCGCCGTGGTCAACTACGTACGCTCGAATCCCGACGTCGATGCGGCCGACGTGGCCGCGTCCTTCCAGGAGGCCGTGGTCGACGTCTTGTTGCTGAAGGCCGAACGGGCCGTCGAGCAGGTCGGTGCCACCGGGCTGTGCCTCGCCGGCGGGGTGGCGGCGAATTCGTTGCTCCGAGAACGGACGCTCGATCTGTCGATGAGCCACGGGTTCCCGGCGTATCTGCCGAGTCGCTCGATGTGCACCGACAACGCCGCAATGGTGGCGGCCGCCGGCGCCCGCCGGTTTCACGACAATGGACCGTCGCCGCTCGATCTCGGTGCCAATTCGAGCCTGCCGCTGATCGGCTATGCACCGCTGCGCCGCGACGATGCGACTCAGGACCCGGCAGATCCGTCGTAGAACTGCTGGGCGCGTTCCCATGCCGCCTGCCCGCACTGCGCTCCCATGATCCGCCCGGCCACGTCGTCGGCCCGGGGGTGAATGCCGCCGTACAGTCGCGACCGCCCGGCCTGATCGGATGCGTCGGCGTAGGTGGCCCACTGCAGGACGATGTCGCTGTCGGGTCCGGCCTCGAACTCGAGTGACCCGACAGGGATCGTCCACTCTCCCAGACCGTCGGGGAAGTACGGGACTGCCCGTCATCGAGGTCGAGGACCTCCGCCGCGGCCCGACTGAACGTGCTGTGCCCCGACACGTAGCCGGCAAAGGCCGGCGTGACGAACGTCGGCAGCTGATACGGCACCCAGTCGACCGCGAGCTTCCACCCGACGCCCCCCACGTCGTTCTCGCGATCGGCCGGAGTTCCCTGCCAGGCGCGAACCGCGACCTCGCCGACGTGGTCGGCCAGGTGCTCGTGACGTTGACCGGGTCGACTCGACGCCTCGGTCACGACCTCGACCAGGCTCGGGCTCGAGCGGCAGGCCGCCGGGATCGTACGACGGCCCTTCGGGGTCGCTCGACTGGCCGAGGGCGCCGAGGTAGCGGATCATCGAGATCGGGCGGGCGTAGTCGTAGCGGGCCTTGGCGCCCCATGCCGACGACGGCCGCGTCGTGGACGGCGCCGTTGAGCGCGAGGTACAGCTTGACGTCCCACTCGAGCACGTCGACGGTCGGGTCCGGTCCCACCGATTCGGAGCTCGTCGAGCTGGTCGGTGACGGCGTTCGCGATCGACGTTCCAGTGTCCGGGAGGAGTCTCCGACTGCGGTCCGTCGGCCCAGAACTCGGCCACGGCCCGCCCGTAGTCGCCCAGGGCGACGACATTCGGTTCGTACGGCTCACCGGTGACCGGGTTCTCGGTCCAGCCCGGGCTGTCGTAGCTTCCGAGGTCGGCGTTGCCCATCGCCGCGGGGCTGATGTCGATGGTGATCCCCGAGCTCGGATCGAGGGTCGCGCTGTGACGGATCACCTCGACGGCTCCGGCCTTGTACGCCGCGTCGGTGGCCGGGTCACCGAGCAACGGAGGCGGGCCGGGATCGAGTGGGGGAGCGTCGTCGGTGCCGGCCTCGATGGCGAAGGGCCGAACGTCACCCCACTGCGAACCGACGAAGGTCTGCACCGTCTCCGTCGAGCGGGAGTGCCGTTCTGGGCCACCATCCCCTCGATTTCGAGCGGCTGCCAGCGATTCGGGTCGACCATGGTCGTCCCCGACGCAGCGACGACAAGAGGCTCGTTGACGGGCTGATAGGTGGGATCGACATACCCGTCGGCTTCGTTGGCGCCGTCGTCGGCGTTGGCGGCCAGGATGATCGACGCGATTCGGTTGCCGACTTCCGCCGGTGCGTCCCCTTCGCCGTCGGCGAAGTCGGGGTCGAGGCACAGGTCGCGTCCATCAACTGCGTCGAAGCCGGTGATCGACTCCTCGGCACCGGGTGACAGCAGGTAGCGCGACTCGAGCACGCGGTAGGCCGCGTAGCTGATGGCCGTCGTCGCGCGCCGCCGACCGTGTCGTCGGCCCGGGAGCTTCTCGTCGACGAACACCCCGGCCGCCTCTCGATCGTAGGCCGCCCACGCGTCCCACATCGCAGCCGAGACGTGGAACAGGTTGCGGGCGTGCACGGTCGGCGACGGGACGTCGAGTCGAATGGCGTTCAGCAACGCCTCGTTCCACCGTCTGGCCACCGACTGCCCGCCGTCGGCGGTTCGTGTGCAGCCGGGAATCGTGCCTGCCTCGGGACCTCCGCCGTCGTCGGCCCACCGCAGCGCCATGAGACCCGGCGACCACTGCCACGACGGCCACCAACCCGGCGATGACGATCGTCCGCTTGTTCATGACCCTACGAATCTAGACCCGCGGTTCCGGGCGCGACCGCGTGGGGCGCGGCCGGCCGGTCGTCATTCGGGAGACACGGTCACCTGCTGATCGGCCCCGACATCGGTGAGCGTCACGGTGGCCCCGTCGGGCCATCGGACCACCACGACCGTTGCCCGGTCCTGTTCACCCAACCCCGTGTGGATGCGGGGATCCTCCGACGAGAGGTAGCTGCTGCCGGCCAGCACCTCGCGACGCTGCGATCTCCCGTCGGGGGTCGTGATCGTCACCAGGGTGCCCGGCGTGGCCGGATCGGGGGCAACGGTCAGCCAGTGCCCGCCGGCACCGGTGCTCCGCAACAGGCCGAGGTCGGCCGCCGATGGTGCCGACGGCCAGATCGATGTCGCCGTCGTTGTCGAAGTCGGCCGCGGCCGAGCCCCGAGCGAGGAAGAAGCCGGTGGCGTCGAGGCCGACCACCGCCGACACGTCGCGGAACCGGGCTTCGTCGTTCTCGAACAGACGAACCTGCTCGCGGTCGGCCACGAGGTCGCCGACGGGAATGAACCCGTGCACCATCATCAGGTCGAGGTCGGCGTCGAGGTCGGCGTCGAGCCAGCTCGTGCCCCACCCGGTCAGGTCGCGACCGAACCCGGCGAGTCCGACCTCGGTCCGGGCGTCGAGGAAACCCCACCCCGAACCGTCGCTGCGATACAGGTTGTGCAACTGCGCGCCGAGATTCGTCACCGCCAGATCGGGCCGTTGGTCGCCGTCGAAATCACCCGAGGCCACACCCATGCCGGCATTGTCGTCGTCCACGCCGGCGGCCCGACCCACCTCGTCGAATCGGAAACCGAACCGACCGCCGGGACTGTTCAGGTACAGCCGGTTGGGCTGGGTGTCGTTGGCCACGTAGACGTCGAGATCGCCGTCGTCGTCGACGTCGCTGAACACCACGCCGAGGCCGTAGTCGATCTGCGCCTCCTCGATCCCGACCTGGGAGGCGACATCGACGAAGGTCGGCCGGTTGCCGTCGACCGAACCCTGGTTGACCAGCACCAGGTCGGGTTCGGGCTCGAAACCGTTCGGGAACCCCTTGGTGGCGCCCGGAATCGGACGATTCGTGTCGGCATAGCCGGCCACGTAGAGGTCGATCCATCCGTCGCCGTCGAGATCACCGGCGGCGACACCGCTGTGCCAGCCGAACACCGCGACCCCGGCCTCGGCCGAACCGTCGACGAATCGCTCGCCGCCGTCGTTCCACAACAGCACGTTCTCCCGCTCGCTGGTGACGTACAGATCGGAGCGTCCGTCGCGATCGAGGTCGACGGCGACGCAACCGTTGCCCCGGATCTCGAGCCCGGCCCCGGTCTGGTCGGTGACGTCGACGAAGCGACCGTGGTCGTTGCGGTACAGGCGACTCGTCGGCAGGCCGCCCGCCTCACGCCACCGTCCCCATTCGCCATCGGACCACGTGTTGACCGCGAACAGGTCGAGCCAGCCGTCGTCGTCGAAGTCGATCCAGCAGACGCCGCCGCCCATCATGGCGGCCGGATCTCCCCCCGTGTCCCATTGGTAGGCCCCGTGCTGGAAGTCGATGCCGACCTCCGCCGCCACGTCGACGTAGTCGACGAGATCCATCGACGGGACGGCGGGTCGATCGACGTCGGCGCCGACGGCACCGTCGGGATCCGGGCCGGCACAGGCCGCTGCAAGAAGGATGGCGCCGGCGAGGACGCCGAGGCGCCCTCGCCGGAGACCACGGATGATCACGCCAGGCCGCGAGCCGTTCTGCGGCGCTTGGACACCGAGTCGATGAGCACGGCTGCGAGCAGCACGAGGCCGGTGATGATGAACTTGAGGCCCGACGAGAGCCCGAGCAGGTCCATGCCGTTGCGGATGGCGGTGATGACCAACGCCCCGTAGAACGCGGAGATCACCCGGCCTTGGCCACCGAAGAGGCTGGTTCCGCCGATGACGGCGGCGGCGATGATCTCGAGCAGCAGATTGCCGCCACCCGTGTTGGTGGCCACCGACCGCAGCCTCGACACGAGCATGATGCCGCCGACGCCGGCCATGAAGCCGTTGATGAGAAACACCATGATGCGGATGCGGTCGACGTTGATGCCGGCGCGCCGGGCCGCCTCCGGGCTGCCACCCACGGCATAGACGTGGCGACCGAAGGCCGTCTTCGACGCGATGAACGTCCAGAAGGCGAGGAAGACGCCGAGGGTCAAGGTCACCTGCGGTACGCCGCGGTCCTGGTTGGCGAAGTACACCGCCGCGAGCGTGAGGGCACCCACGGCGACGATCTGTGTCGCCACGACCACCATGGGCTTGGCCTCGAGCCCGCGCGCTCTACGTGATCGGGCACTCGAGAGCTGGGCGAGCGCGTATCCGGCGACGATCACGATGCCCAGTACCCAACCCACCCACTCGGGCAGGAAGTTGTTGGCCAGGTCGATGAGCGTGGAGTCCTGGATGCGGATCGTGCCGGCGTCGGTGAACTCGGTGGTCAGGTACAACAGGACGCCCGACCAGATGAGGAACGCCGCCAGGGTCATGACGAACGACGGCACGCCGAGCTTGGTGATGATGATCGAATGGACGAAACCGATGGCCGTCGTCAAGACGAGCGCACCCAGGATGCAGGCCCACCACGGCCACCCGGGATCGTCGGGTCGCTGCAACAACACGAGCACGGCACCGCCGGTGGCACCCACGAAGGCCACCGACAGGTCGATCGTGACGATCTCACCATCGGCGATGAGCAGGATGAACACGATGCCGATGGCGAAGAACGAGGTCGGCGCCATCTGCAACAGCAGGTTGGTGAAGTTGCGGGTCGTGAGGAACTGGTCCTCGAGCAGGCCGAAGACGACGACGATGCCGAGGAGCCCGGCGATGATGGGAAGCGAACCGAGATCGCCGGCCCGGACCGCTTGCCACCGCTTCTCGAGGTACTGGCCGACGGTCTCGGTCGGAGCGTCGAAACCGGCCGTGCGCATCGCGGTCTGTACCTTCGGCGGCGACCTCGTCGGGTTGGTTGCTGTCGTTGCTCATGACATCAGGGTCCCCTCGTCCATGCCGGGCACGTGGGCCAGCTCGCCGGCGGTGATGGCCTCGACGACCTCTTGCTGGTTGGTGTCGCGCCGGTTGAAGACGGCCACCTGCTGGCCCAGCCGCAACACGGTGATGCGGTCCGCCACCTCGAAGATGTCGTGGAGGTTGTGGGAGATGATGACCACGGCGAAACCCTGCGTGGCCAGCCGTCGAACCAGGTCGAGCACCTGTCGGGTCTGGGCCACACCGAGGGCCGCGGTCGGCTCGTCGAGGATCACCATCTTCGACTGGCCCCACATGACGGCCTTGGCCACGGCGACGGCCTGGCGCTGACCACCCGAGAGCCCGGCGACGGTCTGGCGCACCGACTGGAGGGTGGTGACCGACAGGCTCTCGAGCACCTCCTGAGCCTTGTGCTCCATGGCCAGCTCGTCGAGCACCAACCCCGAGCGGATCCGCTCGCGGCCGAGGAACATGTTGGCCACCACATCGAGGTTGTCGGCCAGCGCGAGGTCTTGGTACACGACCTCGATGCCGAGAGCGGACGCGTCACGGGGACTGTGGATCCGCACCGGTTGCCCGTCGTAGAGCAGTCGCCCCTCGTCGAAGGGGTAGATGCCCACGATGCCCTTGATGAGGGTCGACTTGCCGGCGCCGTTGTCGCCGACCAGGGCCATGACCTCGCCGGGTCGGACCTCGAAATCGACCTTGTAGAGCGCGTGCACGGCGCCGAACGCCTTCGAAACGCCCTCGCAGCGCAGGAGCGGTTGACCCGTGGTGGCGGTCGGTTCCTCGGTCACTGATCCCCCTCGGCAACATGATGAGGCGGGGGCCGGAGCCCCCGCCTCATCAAGTACAGCACATCTCCGATGTGCGGCGTCAGTCCGTTGGTCGAACTAGCCGCAGAGCTCCGGAGCCGCCTCGGTCACCTCGGGGGTGCAGAGCTCGTCGAGGGTGCGGAAGCCGTCGGCGACGACGGTGTCGCCGACGTTGTCGGCGGTCACCGCGATGGGCACCAGAGCGATGTAGGGCACGACGCCGTCACCGGTGGGCCCGTCGGCGGGGGTGCCGTCGGCGTTGATGCCGATGATGCTGAAGTCACCGGTGATCGACGTGACGTCTTCGCCGGCCCGGAGGGCCAGGGCGGCCTGCACCGCAACCGCGGCTTCGGCCTTGATGGGCTTGTAGACGCTCATGGCCTGCTTGCCCAACAGCACGTTCTGGATACCGGCCTGGGTTGCGTCCTGGCCACTCACCGGAATCGTGGTGGGGTCGAGCCCGGCGTTCTCCAGACCGGCGATGACCGAACCGGCGATGCCGTCATTGGCCGCGAACACGGCGTTCACGTCGTTGCCGGCACCGACCAGGATCTGATCGAAGATCGACAACGCCTCGGCGTTGTCCCAACCGGGAACGAACTGATCGGCGACCAGAGCCCAGTCGCCGGCACCCACACGGGCCTCGACCACCTGGTTGTAGCCGTCACGGAACAAGAAGGCGTTGTTGTCCTCTTCGCCACCGTTGAGCATCACGACCTGGGGGACATCGACACCGAGACCATCGATGGCCGGCTCGAGCACGTCGGCCATGGTGGCACCGACCCGCACGTTGTCGAAGCTGACATAGACGTCGCCGCCGCTGCCTTCGGTGTTGAACCGGTCGTACTCGACGACGGCCACATCGGCCTCACGAGCGAGGTCGATGATGGTGGCACCCGAACCCGAGTCGTTGCTGGTCAACACGATGACCGACGCACCGTCACCGATGGCCTGCTCGGCCTGGCTGATCTGCGTGGCGGCATCGCCTTCGGCGTTCACGATCGTGAAATCGGTTCCGTCGACCAGACCCGCAGCCTCGAAGCCCTCGGTGAAGAACCGACGATCGTCCTTCTCCCAACGATCCGACGTGGCCGAATCGGGAAGCAACACCCAAATGCTGCCCTCACCACCGGAGGCTTCCTCGCCACTACCGCCACAGAGTGCAGCGGCAACGGCGGCGACCTCGGGGGTGCAGAGCTCGTCGAGGGTGCGGAAGCCGTCGGCGACGACGGTGTCGCCGACGTTGTCGGCGGTCACCGCGATGGGCACCAGAGCGATGTAGGGCACGACGCCGTCACCGGTGGGCCCGTCGGCGGGGGTGCCGTCGGCGTTGATGCCGATGATGCTGAAGTCACCGGTGAGGCTGGTGACGTCTTCGCCGGCCCGCAGGGCCAGGGCGGCCTGGACGGCGGCGGCGGCTTCGGCCTTGATGGGCTTGTAGACGCTCATGGCCTGCTTGCCCAACAGCACGTTCTGGATACCGGCCTGGGTGGCGTCCTGGCCACTCACCGGAATCGTGGTGGGGTCGAGCCCGGCGTTCTCCAGACCGGCGATGACCGAACCGGCGATGCCGTCATTGGCCGCGAACACGGCGTTCACGTCGTTGCCGGCACCGACCAGGATCTGATCGAAGATCGACAACGCCTCGGCGTTGTCCCAACCGGGAACGAACTGATCGGCGACCAGAGCCCAGTCGCCGGCACCCACACGGGCCTCGACCACCTGGTTGTAGCCGTCACGGAACAAGAAGGCGTTGTTGTCCTCTTCGCCACCGTTGAGCATCACGACCTGGGGGACATCGACACCGAGACCATCGATGGCCGGCTCGAGCACGTCGGCCATGGTGGCACCGACCCGCACGTTGTCGAAGCTGACATAGACGTCGCCGCCGCTGCCTTCGGTGTTGAACCGGTCGTACTCGACGACGGCCACATCGGCCTCACGAGCGAGGTCGATGATGGTGGCACCCGAACCCGAGTCGTTGCTGGTCAACACGATGACCGACGCACCGTCACCGATGGCCTGCTCGGCCTGGCTGATCTGCGTGGCGGCATCGCCTTCGGCGTTCACGATCGTGAAATCGGTTCCGTCGACCAGACCCGCAGCCTCGAAGCCCTCGGTGAAGAACCGACGATCGTCCTTCTCCCAACGATCCGACGTGGCCGAATCGGGGAGCAACACCCAAATGCTGCCCTCACCACCGGCCGCCGGTTCGCCGGCGGGTTCCTCGGCTGTTGGCTCGTCGTCGCTGCCGCAGGATGCGGCGACCATTCCGAACACCGCCAACAACGCGATCAGGAGCATCAGCTTGCGTTTCAACATTTCCCCTCCAAGGGTGAACGATCGTGATTCCGCTCGAACGGTCAAAAGCCTACGGCAACGGCGAGAGAAAAGTCGATAACCCGTCAGTGCTCCTCGTCGCCGGGCGCAGCGGCGGTCTCGTCGCCGATCTGCACCACCTCATCGGGAGCGGTGCTCAAGACGTCGGCCAGATAGGAGTCGAGCGCCTCGTCGGCGCCGACGTCGTGGCCGGCGGCCTCGGACAGGAACCAGCGATGCTCGAGGACTTGCACGTAGATCTCCGCCGGTTCGAGCTTGGCGAACAGTTCGGGCGGGATCTTGGCGATCGTGGGTTCGAAGCGCCGGTCCATCCATCGCACCGCCACCACGTTCTCCGGGTAGGACTTGCCGGTCTCGTCATGGAGCCAGGCCCCGAACTCGCGAATGGCGTTGAGCAGCTTGCGGGCCTGGTTCTCCTGGGTGTCGAGACCGGTGAGATCGGCCAGGCGTTCCGTGTGGTAGCCGTGCTCGACGACCCGAGGAACGAAACGCAACCGGCTGTCGTGATCGACCGAGACGATGTCCATCTCCTCGACGTCGAAGCCCAGCTCGTGGAGCCGGTCGAGCCGTTGCCGCAGCCGGTACAACTCGTTGGACGCGATCTCCTCCTCGTCGGTGAGCTCGGCCCACAGACGCTCGTACTGCCCCTCGATGGCCAGGGCCACTTCGATCGGATCGATCCCGTCGGCCAGCCGGCCCGCGGCCTGCAGGTCGAGCAGCCCGCCGGCCACGTTGTTGGTGGCGATCTCGAGATCGAGCGCTCGCTGGCCCGGACTGAGCTCGTTCTGGCGCTCACCGGTCTCGAGGTCGATGATGTAGGCCGACAGGGCCCCGGCATCGCGACGGAACAACGTGTTGGACAACGAGCAGTCCCCCCAGAAGAACCCGGCGAGATGGATCCGCACCAGCAGGCCGACCATGGCGTCGAGAACCCGGTCGCCGAGATAGGGGATGATCAGCCCTCGGCCGGTGAGCAGGGACCGATACGGAAGTGAGTAGTCGAGGTGTCGAGTCACGACCATGCCGTCGAGTCCGGGCCTGCCCGTGAGCACCGCCACGACCTCCGCGGTCGGCAGACCGGCCTCGGCCAGTTCGCGCAACAGCCGGTACTCGCGCCGCGCCAACCGGTCGGGTAGCTCCTTGACCACGAAGGACTCGTGTTCGTATTCGACGAGCCGAACGACGTGTCGGTGGAGACCGCCGACGTCGGACACGTTGGGCAGATCCCAGTCGTTCAGTGCCTGGGCGAACGGCAGCGCGGCCAGCTCGGCGTGCTGGGACGGGTTGGCGATCTGGAGTCGCATGCGAGGAGTTTGCCCGAACCTCGGCCGATGCGTTGCTGTCTGGTTCGCGTCCCGCGTAGAGTTAGCACTCTCACATCCAGAGTGCTAACCCCACACGGAGGCAAGCGCACAATGAATCTCCATCCTCTCGAGGACCGCATCGTGGTCCGTCCCGGCCAGTCGGAAGAGACCACCGCCAGCGGTCTGGTCATCCCCGACACTGCCAAAGAGAAGCCCCAGCAGGGCGAAGTCCTGGCCGTCGGCCCGGGCAAGCGCTCCGACACCACCGGTGAGATCATCCCGATCGACGTCAGCGTCGGCGACACGGTGGTCTACAGCAAGTACGGCGGCACCGAGATCACCACCGGTGGCGAAGACCTCCTCATCCTCTCGGCGCGCGACGTACTCGCCGTCGTCAAGTAGGCGGTCGACGATGACCAAGGAACTCAAATTCGACGAGGCGGCTCGCCGCTCGCTCGAAGCCGGCGTCAACAAGCTGGCCGATGCCGTCAAGGTCACCCTCGGCCCGAAGGGCCGCAACGTGGTGCTCGACAAGAAATTCGGCGCACCGACCATCACCAACGACGGTGTCTCCATCGCCCGCGAGGTCGAGCTCGAAGACCCCTTCGAGAACATGGGCGCCCAGCTGGTGAAGGAAGTCGCGACCAAGACCAACGACATCGCGGGTGACGGCACCACCACCGCCACCGTTCTCGCCCAGGCGCTCGTCAAGGAAGGCCTCCGCAACGTGGCCGCCGGCGCGAACCCGATGGGCGTCAAGCGGGGCATGGAGCAGGCGGTCGCCGTCGCGGTCGAGAGTCTGGCCAAGCAGGCCGTACCGGTCGACACCGACAAGAAGCAGGTCGCGAACGTGGCGGCCATCTCGGCGGCCGACATGGCCATCGGCAAGGTGCTCGCCGACGCCATCGACAAGGTGGGCACCGACGGTGTGGTCACCGTCGAGGAGTCGAACACCTTCGGCATGGAGCTCGACTTCGTCGAGGGCATGCAGTTCGACAAGGGCTATCTGTCGCCGTACTTCGTCACCGACGCCGAGCGTCAGGAAGCGGTCCTCGAGAACCCCTACATCCTGTTCAACCAGGGCAAGATCACCTCGGTCCAGGATCTCCTTCCGGTGCTCGAGAAGGTCATGCAGTCGGGTCGTCCGCTGCTGATCATCTCCGAGGACGTCGAGGGCGAAGCCCTCGCCACCCTCGTGGTGAACAAGATCCGCGGCACCTTCAACTCGGTGGCCGTCAAGGCACCCGGCTTCGGTGAACGTCGCAAGGCGATGCTCCAGGACATGGCCGTCCTCACCGGTGGCCAGGTGGTCGCCGAGGAGATCGGGCTCAAGCTCGACGGAGTGACCCTCGACCTGTTGGGCTCGGCCCGCAAGATCATCGTCACCAAGGACGACACCACGATCATCGAGGGCGCCGGCTCCAAGGCCGATGTCGACGGCCGGGTGGGTCAGATCCGCAACGAGATCGACAACACCGACTCCGACTGGGATCGCGAGAAGCTCCAGGAGCGTCTCGCCAAGCTGGCCGGAGGCGTGGCCGTCGTCAAGGTCGGAGCCGCGACCGAGGTCGAGCTCAAGGAGAAGAAGCACCGCATCGAGGATGCGCTGTCGGCCACTCGTGCGGCCATCGAAGAAGGCGTGGTCGCCGGCGGCGGCACCGCTCTGCTCCGGGCTCGTCCCGCCGTCCTCAAGCTGGCCAAGTCGCTCACCGGCGACGAGGCAACCGGCGCCAGGATCATCCACGAGGCACTCGCGGCTCCGGCTCGGCTCATTGCCGACAACGGTGGCTACGAGGGGGCCGTGGTGGTCCGGGAGATCGAGGCCGAGACCGGCCCCGTCGGGTTCAATGCCGCCAAGGGCAAGATGGAGGACCTCATCAAGGCCGGTGTCATCGATCCGGCCAAGGTCACCCGAGCGGCGCTGCAGAACGCGGCGTCGATCGCGGCCCTGTTGCTCACCACCGAGGCCGTCGTGGCCGACAAGCCCGAGCCCGAGCCGGCCATGGGCGGCGGCGGCGAGGGCATGATGGGTGGCATGGGCGGCATGATGTAGCCCCGGCCCCCTTTCGGCCAGTTGTCAATCGAAATCCCCAGCGTGAGTAGCGGTTTCCGCAACTCGGGCTGGGGATTTCGGCGTGACGGGCGGGGAACTCGGCGTGACGGGGCGGGGGTGGGACGAGGGTACGCTACCGAGATGGACAAGCCCGCCCCCGATCCCGTGAAGTTGCTCGAGTACTGGATGCAGTGGGAGCACGCCGAGGAGACACCCGGGCGGGTCATGGCCAATCTCAAGACCGCCGGCATGGCCGAGCTCCTCAAGACGCTGGCGTCAGCGGTCGACGTCGACCGCTGAACGGGTGTTGCGCGGCGGACCGCAGAAGATTCCTCGGCCCGAGGGAGCGCGCCCCGGTGGTCGGGCACCGTGGTCCGATGCCGTTGCCGACAAGTCGCCGCAGCTGGCCGACATCGAGAAGGCCATGGGCTCGTATCGACCCCTTGTGCACGAGAGCGAACGTCGGATTCGGCACGAGTCGGCGGTGTTGGTGGCGCTCTACGAGCACCAGGCCGAGCCCTTCGTGATTCTCACCCGCCGGTCGGCCAACCTGCGCACCCACACCCACGAGGTCGCCTTTCCCGGTGGTCGGGCCGACCCCGAAGATGTCGGCCCGTGGGCCACTGCCGTTCGAGAGGCCCAAGAGGAGATCGATCTCGACCCCGGCCTCCCGCGCCGAATCGGTGGACTCGATCGCTTCGTGACGTTCTCGAGCGACTCGTTGATCCACCCCGAGGTCGCGGTTCTCCCGCGGCGACCCGAGCTCAGGGCTTCACCCGAGGAAGTCGAGCACATCCTGCACGTTGCCATCGGCGAGCTCCTCGACGACGCGGCCTTCCGTGAGGAGCGATGGGACTTCGGCGGCGTCGATCGACGGGTCACGTTCTTCGAACTGCACGGAGACACCGTCTGGGGGGCAACCGCGTCGATGTTGCGCCAGTTCCTGGCGATCGCGACCGGAGTCGACGACTCCGAACCGGGAGTGGCCCGGTGAGCCTGCCCGAGCAGCCGCCCCACATGACCCCCGACGAGTTCCGCCGTCAGGGTCACGCCGTCGTCGACTGGGTGGCCGAGTACATGGCCAACGTCGAGCAGTACCCCGTGCTGGCCCAGGTGGCGCCGGGCGAGATCCGGGCCCAGCTCCCACCTCACCCGCCCGAGCACCCCGAACCCTTCGCCGACGTGCTGGCCGACCTCGACTCGATCATCGTGCCCGGCCTCACGCACTGGCAGTCCCCCGACTTCTACGCGTACTTCTCGGCCAACGCCTCGGGCCCGTCGATTCTCGGTGAGCTCGTCTCGGCCGGCCTCGGTGTGCAGGGCATGTCGTGGGCCACCTCGCCTGCCTGCACCGAGCTCGAGACGCACATGCTCGACTGGATGATCGAGGCCTGCGGTCTTCCCGAGCGCTTCCGGTCGAGCGGCACCGGCGGTGGGGTGATCCAGGACTCCGCCTCGAGTGCCACGCTGTGCGCGATCCTGGCGGCGCGTCATCGGGCCGGCGGCCTCGATCATCTCTCGCGCCTGTGCGTCTACACGTCGACCCAGGCGCACTCGTCGATCGAGAAGGGCGCCCGGATTGCCGGGATCCCCGCCGAACGGGTGCGTCAGATCGAGGTCGACGAGGATTTCGCCATGCGGCCCGACGCCCTCGATGCCGCCATCGAGGCCGATGTGGCTGCGGGTCGGGTGCCCGCGGTGATCGTTGCCACCGTCGGGTCGACGTCGTCGACCGCCATCGATCCGGTCGAAGCCATTGCCGACATCGCCCGGCGTCACGAGGTGTGGCTCCATGTCGACAGTGCCTTCGCCGGCGCCGCAACGGTGTGTCCCGAGTTCGCTCACCTCACCGCCGGGCTCGATCGGGCCGACAGCTACGTGTTCAACGCCCACAAGTGGCTGCTGGTGAACTTCGACTGCTCGCTCTTCTACGTGGCCGATCGCGCGCCACTGCTGGGGGCGCTCAGCATCCTCCCCGAGTACCTCCGCAATGCAGCGACCGAGTCGGGAGCGGTGATCGACTACCGCGACTGGCAGGTGCCCCTCGGACGGCGGTTCCGGGCCCTCAAGCTGTGGTTCGTTCTCCGCCACTACGGCGTGTCGGGCCTGCGAGCGCACATCCGCCGCCACGTCGCCATGGCCGAACAATTCGCGCGGTGGGTCGAAGCGCATCCCGACTTCGAGCTGTCGGCACCGGTGTCGGTGAGCCTCGTGTGCTTCCGGCACCGGGCCGGCGACGACGCGAACCGATCGATCCTCGACGCGTGCAATGCGTCAGGCGAGTTGTATCTGACCCACACGGTGCTCGACGGTCAGGTGGTGATGCGCCTCGCCATCGGCGCCGTGGCCACCGAGATCCACCATGTCGAGGCGGCGTGGAAGGCCATCGTCGACGCATCAGCCGCCATCTGAAGTCGCACCATGGTCGATCGGGTGAAAGCGGCGGGGGGGGGGGGCATTCGGTGCCTGACCCGGTGACGAGAGCCCGGCGCTTCGGCGCGCCATGGCGCCGTCGGGCAGTGGACCCGAGCTGAGGAATATCGGCTGGGGTGTATTCGACGGGCGATTCGGCCGTCTCCTCGAGGTCCGACACCACCACAGGAGACCTCACCATGTCGCACACACCGTTTCGATCCACCCTCGCAGAGCTGGCGGCGGTGCTGGTCACCGGCGCCGCTCTGCTCACTGCTCTGTCCGGGTCGGCCGCCGCGAGTCCCTCGAACCCGGCGTCTGCGGCCGGCGCGTCGGGGCCGAGCACCGACGTGACGGTGAACTGCCTCGCCGGCACGCTCGACGTGCGGATCGCAAACCCCACATCGGAACCCACGTTGGTCGTCGTGGAGATCGACGGCGAGCTGAAGGGGTACGGCCCCTTGGCCGCAGGCGACGAGTGGAACGACTCGTTTCCGGCCACCGAGAACCAGGTCGTCCACATCGACAGCGCAAGCGGGAGTTTCGTCGACGACGTGAAATACGACTGCGCCTTCCCTCAGCCTGCCTACGAAGTCATCGCCGACTGCCGCGACCGGACAAGCCCATGCTCGACTGACCAACACCGGCAATGACATCGCGTCCATCGGTGTCGCCTACCCCGGGGTCATGCACATGGAGATCGACGTCGCCCCCGGAGCCCAGCACGACTGGCTGTTGATGGTCGAGCCCGGCGAGACCGTCGACTTCGACGTGTTGACCGTGTTCGAGTCGATTGGTCACGAGCACTTCGTGTTCTCGTGTGCGGATCCGGGCAGCGAACCGAGCCCGAGGCCGACCGCGGCGGCCGTAGAAGCAGCCCAGACGCCGGCCGGGACACCCGCCGAGGAGACCGCAGTCGCCGAGGTGACATCCTCCGAGGAGTCGAATGACACGGCCACGGCAATCGTCAGCGGCGAAGACCTTGCCGTCGGCCCCGAGTCACTCGTCGAGCCCGACGACGGTGCCGGTGGCATCCTGTTCGGGGCGATCGGTGCCCTGTCGGTCGCCGTTCTGGCGGCGATGGTCGGACTCGGCTTCCTTCTCGGGCGTCGGTCGCCGGCCGAGTGAATCCGCAGGA
The DNA here is from genome assembly GCA_963787285.1 of uncultured Acidimicrobiales bacterium. GTDB lineage: Bacteria > Actinomycetota > Acidimicrobiia > Acidimicrobiales > JAHEJN01 > JAHEJN01. Next base: position 412,752 of record CAWBCM010000001.1, read on the forward strand.
TCGGGGCGGCACCGCCCGACTCGGGTGGTGCCGCGCACCGTCATCGGGTCACCGACACCACCGATCGAGAGGATTTCTCGCGGATCGTCGTACGAATGCCGCAGCTGCGAGACCGGCTTGGGTAGGGTGAGTGACTTCTCGCCGAGCTAGGAGTAGAGCCGTGGCAGAGATCGAGATCGGGCTGGGTAAGAGCGGTCGTCGGGCCTATGGATTCGACGACATCGCCATCGTGCCCAGTCGACGCACCCGCGACCCCGAGGACGTCGACATCAGCTGGGAGATCGACGCCTTCCGGTTCGACCTTCCCGTCATGGCGTCGGCCATGGACGGTGTGGTCAGCCCCGCCACCGCCATCGCCATGGGCCAACTGGGTGGCGTGGGCGTGCTGAACCTCGAGGGGTTGTGGACCCGCTACGACGATCCCGATCGTGTGCTCGACGAGATCGCCGAGCTGCCGCCCGAGAAGGCCACGGCTCGAATGCAGCAGCTGTACCAGGAGCCGGTGAAGCAGGAACTGGTCACCCAGCGCATCCGCGAGATCAATGCGGGCGGGGTCACCTCGGCCGCCTCCATCACCCCGCAGAAGGCGGCGAAATTCAAGGATGCCATGTTGGCCGGCGAGCTCGACATCGCCGTCATCCAGGGCACCGTCGTCTCCGCCGAACACGTCAGCCGGACCGTCGAGCCCCTCAATCTCAAGGAGTTCGTGCGCGAGCTGCCCATGCCGGTGATCGTCGGAGGTTGTGCCAGCTACCAGGCTGCGCTGCACCTCATGCGCACCGGGGCGGCCGGCATTCTCATCGGCGTCGGGCCGGGCCACGCCTGCACCAGTCGGGCCGTGCTCGGAATCGGCGTGCCTCAGGCCACCGCCATCGCCGATGCCAGAGCTGCACGCATGCGCCACCTCGACGAGACCGGTGTGTACGTCCACGTGATCGCCGACGGCGGGATGGCCACCGGCGGCGACATCGCCAAGGCCATCGTCTGCGGCGCCGACGCCGTGATGATCGGGTCACCGTTGGCCGCCGCCGAGGAGGCGCCGGGCAAGGGCTACCACTGGGGCATGGCCACCTTCCACCCCACACTGCCCAGGGGTGCTCGGGTCAAGACCTCGGTCCGGGGTTCCCTCGACGAGATCCTGGTCGGTCCAGCGCACGAGAACGACGGCCGAATGAACCTGTTCGGTGCACTGCGCACCAGCATGTCCACCTGTGGTTACAGCGATTTGAAGGAGTTCCAGAAGGCCGAGGTCATGGTGGCACCTGCGCTGCAGACGGAGGGCAAGTACCTCCAGAAGCAGCAGGGTGTCGGTATGGGCTGAGCCAGCCCACGTGACCGATACCCCCACCGTTCTCGTCGTCGACTTCGGCGCCCAGTACGCACAGCTGATCGCTCGACGTGTCCGTGAAGCACGTGTCTACAGCGAGATCGTCCCCCATACCGTCACGGCGGCAGAGATCGCCGAGCGGGCTCCGGCGGCGCTGATCTTCAGCGGCGGGCCGAAGTCGGTGAACGTCGAGCACGCGCCGGTCATCGATCCGGCTGTCTACGACCTCGGCGTTCCGATCCTGGGGATCTGCTACGGCGCCCAGTTGATCGCCAAGCAGTGCGGCGGGTCGGTCGGACGGTACGAGACGGGAGAGTACGGCCGCACCGATCTCCACGTCACCCATGCCGGTGTGTTGTTGAGCGGCCAGCCCCACCTCCAGAAGGTGTGGATGAGCCACTTCGACGCCATCGACGGGGCGCCCGAGGGATGCATGCCGCTGGCCCACAGCGACGCCACCCCGGTAGCGGCCTTCGAGTCGATCGAGCGGAAGCTCTTCGGCGTCCAGTATCACCCCGAGGTCAGTCACACCCCGGCGGGTCAACAGCTGCTCGAACGTTTCCTGTACGAGGGGGCCGGCATCGACCCCACGTGGACCATGGAGAACATCATCGACACCCAGGTCGAGCTCATCCGCGCCAAGGTGGGTGCAGGGCGGGCCATCTGCGGGCTCTCGGGCGGTGTCGACTCGGCGGTGGCTGCGGCGCTGGTCCACAAGGCCATCGGCGCGCAGCTCACCTGCGTGTTCGTCGACACGGGCCTGATGCGCAAGGACGAGGGCGATCAGGTGGTCGAGACGTTCAAGCGCAACCAGGGCATCGAGTTGATCCACGTGCGGGCGGCCGACCGGTTCTTCGACAAGCTCGACGGGGTGGTCGACCCCGAGGACAAGCGCAAGGCGATCGGCGAGACGTTCATCCGCGTGTTCGAGGATGCCAAGGGCGGGATCACCGACGCCGACTTCCTCGTCCAGGGAACGCTGTATCCCGATGTCATCGAATCGGGCACGAGCGATGCGGCCCGGATAAAGAGCCACCACAACGTCGGCGGCCTGCCCGACGACATGGACTTCCAGCTGGTCGAACCCCTTCGCGCGCTGTTCAAGGACGAGGTGCGCGCTGTCGGTTCCGAGCTCGGTCTCCCCGATGAGATCGTGTGGCGCCAGCCGTTCCCGGGCCCGGGCCTCGGTGTACGCATCATCGGCGAGGTCACGCCCGAGAAGGTGTTCATCCTCCAGGAAGCCGATGCCATCGTCCGCGAGGAGATCGCCAAGGCCGGTCTCGAACGCGAGATCTGGCAGGCTTTCGCCGTCCTGCCCGACATCCGGTCGGTGGGAGTCATGGGGGACGAGCGCACCTACGCCCATCCCATCATCATTCGGGCCGTCACCAGCGACGACGCCATGACCGCCGACTGGGCACGACTGCCCTACGAGCTGCTCGAAACCCTGTCGAGCCGCATCATCAACGAGGTCGACGGCGTCAACCGGGTGGCCTACGACATCACGTCGAAGCCGCCGGGCACCATCGAGTGGGAATGACCCGGTGTCCGATCCCGGCAACGACGACATCGATCTGGCACCGCTCGACGCGCTGAAGGGGGCCCTTGCCTATTTCGGCGAGACCCTGGCGCTGGTCGGCGAGGCCGATTGGGATCGTCCGGTCGATGAATGGGACATTCGCCGCCTGGTCGCCCACGTGATCATCAACGATGCCCAGATCTCCGCCCTCGTCCGAGGCGAAGGCGTCGCGTGGACGACCGAGGTCGACACCTCCGCCATCGGCACCAACGCCATGGCCACCTGGCGGGGAGTCGCGCTGGGCCTGCTCGGTGCCCTCGACGGGACGGGGGCGCTCCAGACGACCTACTCGCATCCCTCGGGTGCCGCCACGGGTGCGCAGCTGGCCGGGATGCGGGTGGTGGAGAACCTGGCCCACGGGTGGGACCTCGCCCAGGCGCTCGGCGTCGATCGGCCCCTTCCGGGTCCGCTCGCCGAATGGGCGCTCGATTTCGTTCGTCCGATGGCAGGCGCCGTGCTCGACAGTGAGCACTTCGCCGCACCCATCCCCCTCGGTCTCGAGGCCAATGCGGCCACCCGGCTGCTGGCGCTGATGGGCCGCAACGGCTGATCAGTCGCCGGCGCTTCTCAGCAGCTTCGACCAGTGGCGGTAGGTGGCCTCGGCCTCCATGCCGAGACGGAGATAGAGGTCGAGGGCACCGGTGCGTGAGTCGGTGCTGAGGCCCAGCCGCGTGCATCCCCGGCGGCGGAGATCACCGAAGGTGCGCGCCAACAACGCCTGGGCGACACCCCGGCCCCGACGATCGCGGCGAACGGCCACGCTGTCGACCCAGCCGTCGTCCGGTGTTTCGAGGCCGTGGCAGACGCCGACGACGGTGTCGCCTTCGACGGCCACCCGCAACAGCGCGGGGTCGAAGTCGGATCGTTCGACGGTGTGGGCCAGCCACGAGGCGTAGGAGGTGGGCGTGCGGTTGGGCCACTCGTTGAAGGCGTCTTCGATCAGACGGTGGATGGCGGGGAGCTCGGGCTCGGCGAAGGCCCGGATCTCGACACCGGGCGGGTGACGATCGACGATCTCGGCACCGGGCGGGAAGTACAACACCCAGGAGGTGTGTCGCACCTCGTAGCTGCGTCGCTGGAACAGCTCGATGGCCCCGGTGCACCCGTCGAACTTGGTCTGGCCGACGCGCACGTCGGTATCGGCCGGCGTCCGGACCAGCGCCCGGGCCTCCATCCAGTCGATCAGGGCGGATCCGATACCGCGACCCCGATGCTCGGGATGGACCTCCCCGTCGGCGCGCCAGCCCGGGACCTCGACATAGCCCACCAGCTGCGAGCCCTCGAACACCAGCAGGTTGTCGCGGAGCAGGTCGGCCTCCGGGTCGGCCATGTCGGCCTCGATGTCCTCACGGGTGGTCATGACCACGCCCTGGTCGTGCAGGTCGGTCGTCCGGAAGAGCTCGAAGACGATGTCGAGGTCGTCGATCGAGGCACCACGAGTCGACAAACCGTCGGGGAAGCGCACCGACGGTTCGCTCACGGGATCAACCTCCGGCGAGCTCGGCAACCACCGGCGCCATCTGGTCCATGGCGTCGGAGCCGATGCTCACGTAGGTGATACCCCAGCGCTCGCGCCAGCCGAGGACGGTCTCGATGCACTGGGCGACCGAACCCACGAGGGCATGGGGCGACTCGAGCGCCTCGTCGGCGGCAACGCCGAGGGCCGGGCCGAGGAGCTCAGCCATGCCCCGTCGGTCGTCGGAGATCATGGCCAGGTGCACTCGTGTCTGGAGCTCCAGATCGGGAAAGCGGTCGCCGGCGGCCTCACGAATCCACTCGATCTTCTCGTCGGTGGCGTTCGGGGTCGCCGACGGGCCGGCCCGCTCGTCGATGACGCCTGCCGCCAACGAAGGGTTCACGCCGACGATGTCGGCTTCGCGTGCGGCCAGGGAGAGCACCTTGCGGCCGCCTCCGGCGATCAGCAGCGGCGGACCACCGGCCTGCACCGGAGCGGGACCGTTGACCAGGCCGGTGATCGAGTAGTGCTCGCCCTGGAAGTCGACGGCCTCGCCGGTGAAGGCGGCCTTGAGGATGGCGACACTCTCGGCCAGACGAGCGATCCGGACGCCCGGCCGGTCGTAGCTCATGCCCATCTGCTCGTAGTCGGTGAGCATCCAGCCCGCCCCGATACCGAGCTCGAGACGGCCGCCGCTCACCTGATCGAGGGTGGTGACCTCCTTCGCGAGGATGCCCGGATGCCGGTAGTCGTTGGCCAGCACCAGCGTCTGGAGCTTCAGCGTCGTCGTGACGCCGGCCGCCGCAGTCAGTGCGACCAGTGGCGCGAGCTGGTCGCCGAGATGATCGGCGATGGCCAGCGAGTCGTACCCGAGGTCTTCGGCCCGGCGGGCGGTGTCGAGGAAGCCGGTGGCCTGGTGGACGAGGCCGGCGGCGGCACAGAAGCGAATCGGGTGCGTCATGCGGCTGGACGTTACCCGCTGTCGCCAGGTCGGACCTAGGGTTCGGCCATGGGCATGGGCACGCAGACCCCTGACGATCTGAGCGACTTCTCGAAGGAGGAACGCACCTACCTGGGCAAGACCAAGACCGTCCTGTTCGCGGGGACGGGTCCGGCCGTGCTGGTGCTCACCGAGATGCCGGGTATCAGCCCCGATGTGGCCGACTTCGGTCGCAAGATCGTCGACATCGGATGCACGGTGGTCCTGCCGTCGCTCTACGGCGACCCGGGCCGGCCGGTCACGGTCGGCTACACGGTGAAGTCCCTGGCCAAGGGGTGTGTGGCTCGCGAGTTCGCTGCCTTCAGCACCAGGCGGTCACCACCGGTCACGGAGTGGCTGCGGGCGCTGGCCCGCGACGTGCACGGGGTGGCCGGCGGACCGGGGGTCGGCGTCGTGGGGATGTGCTGGAGCGGGGGCTTCGCGCTGGCCATGATGGTCGATCCGGTCGTCGTGGCGCCGGTTCTCAGCCAGCCGAGCCTTCCGTTGGGCATCGGCAAGAAGCGCAGAGCGGCACCCCACTTGTCGAAGGTCGACCTGGCCGTCGTCAAGGAGCGGGTGGCGGAGGGCTGTCCGGTCCTGGGCCTGCGCTTCTCGGAGGACTCGATGTCGCCTGGTGCACGATTCGACACGCTACGGCGCGAGCTCGGCGAGGGCTTCGTCGCCGTCGAGATCGACTCGGGTGCGGGCAACACCAACGGCGTGAGTCGCAGAGCCCACTCGGTGCTGACCCTCGACCTCCAGGACGAGCCCGGTCATGCCACTCGCCGCGCCCTCGACCAGGTGCTCGATCTGTTCCGGGAACGGCTGCTGAGCTGACCCGTTGCCGGTCGCAGCGCTGTCGCAGTCGCCCAGTAGGGTGACCTCGATGTCGCTCTTCTCCGCACCTGACCCGTTCGGCGCGCCAGACGAGCCACCACCCGACGAGGTCGAGTACGGCGACGAGGAGCCCCGCCGTCGTCCTCGGGTCGACCTGCTGGACGGGCTCAATCCGGCTCAACGCGACGCCGTGGTGCACGACGGAGGTCCGCTGCTCATCGTCGCCGGCGCAGGTTCGGGGAAGACGCGGGTGCTCACCCATCGCATCGCCCATCTCATCGAGGAACTCGGTGTCTCGCCCTTCGAGATCCTGGCCATCACCTTCACCAACAAGGCCGCCGACGAGATGAAGCAGAGGCTCCGCGCCCTGGTGGGGCCCGTCGCCGACAAGATGTGGGTGTCCACGTTCCACGCAGCGTGCGTGCGCATCCTGCGTCGCGAGGCCAAACACGCGGGCTATCCGTCCTCGTTCACCATCTACGACCAGGCCGACGCGCTTCGGCTCACCAGCTACGTCCTGCGCGATCTCAACCTCGACAGCAAGCGATTCCCGCCGCGGTCGATGCATGCCCAGATCTCCAACGCCAAGAACGAGATGGTCGGCCCCGAGGAGTACTCGGCCAACGCCACCGTGCTCATCGAACGCAAGGTGGCCGACGTCTACCGCGAATACCAGGACCGCCTGAAGAAGGCCGGCGCCATGGACTTCGACGATCTGCTGCTCGAGGCGGTGCGTCTCTTCCAGCAGAACCCCGAGGTGCTCGACTCGTACCGTCGACGGTTCCGCCACGTGCTGGTCGACGAGTACCAGGACACCAACTCGGTGCAGAACGAGCTGGTCACGCTGTTGGCCAGCGAACACCGCCAGGTGTGCGTGGTGGGCGACAGCGACCAGTCGATCTACCGGTTCCGGGGGGCCGACATCCGCAACATCCTCGAGTTCGAGACCGCCTTTCCCGACGCCACCGTCGTGCTCCTGGAACAGAACTACCGGTCGACCCAGACCATCCTCGATGCCGCCAATGCCGTCATCGACAACAACTTCGGCCGCAAGCCCAAGCACCTCTGGACCGACAAGGGCAAGGGCGATCGCATCACCCGCTATCACGCCGACGACGAGGCCGACGAGGCGCAGTGGGTCGCCCATCAGCTCGCCACCCTGCACGACTCCGACGCCATGCGCTGGGGCGAGATGGCCGTCTTCTACCGCACCAACGCCCAGAGCCGTGTGCTCGAGGAGCACCTGGTGCGAGTGGGTATCCCCTACAAGGTCATCGGCGGCACCCGCTTCTACGATCGTCGCGAGGTGAAGGACGCGCTCGCGTATCTCCGTTGCGTCGTGAACTCCATCGACGAGGTGTCGGTCAAGCGGGTGCTCAACACCCCCAAGCGAGGCATCGGCGACTCGTCGGTCGCGCGACTCGACACCTGGGCGGCGTCGCGCGGGCTCACGTTCATGCAGGCTCTGCGGGAATCGAACGACGCGGGTGTCAGCGGTACCGCCGTGAAGGGCATCGCCACCTTCCTCGACCTGATCGACGAGGCCTCGGCCCTCGCCGACGGAGGTCCGGGGCCGCTCATCGAGCATCTTCTCGAGGCCAGCGGCTATCTCGGCGAACTGCGGGCCGAGCACAGTGTCGAGGCCGACGGGCGCATCGAGAACCTGGCCGAGCTCGTCGGAGTGGCTCGCGAGTTCCCCCGAGCCGACGATTTCCTCGAACAGGTGAGCCTGGTGTCCGACACCGACTCGCTCGACGACGACGAGAGCTCGGTGGTGTTGATGACCATGCACTCGGCCAAAGGGCTCGAGTATCCGGTCGTTTTCCTGCTGGGTATGGAAGACGGCGTCTTCCCTCACGCTCGCGCGCTCGGTGATCCCGACGAGCTCGAAGAAGAGCGGCGCCTGGCCTACGTCGGCATCACGCGGGCCCAGCAGCGTCTGTTCCTCACCCACGCCTGGAGTCGAACGCTCTACGGCAACACGCAGTACAACCCGCCCAGTCGTTTCCTCGAGGAGGTTCCGGCCGAGCTGGTCGACGAGGCCGAGGGCAGCCGGTCGGCGCGGCGCCGCTCACAGAGCCGCCTGGGCCGTACCTCGTGGGGCGGTCATCGCGAAGAGCGCGTCGAAGCAGCGGTGCAGGCCCGCCGGGCACCGGAGCCGAGCGGCGCCGACACGCTGGGGCTGAAAACCGGCGACGGTGTCCGCCACAGCACCTTCGGCGAGGGTGTGATCATCGCGATGCAGGGAGCCGGCGACACCACCGAGGCGACGGTCCGCTTCAGCGACGGCCGCGAGAAGGTGCTGCTGTTGAGCTGGGCTCCACTCGAGAAGATCTAGGGTCTTGGCCCTCCCGCTCGATCCGCAGACCGCTCTGAGGGCGGGCCGGATCGTCGACGCCTTCCACGGATTCGCACAGCTCCGGGCGGCAGGCCAGACCGACGCAGCCATCGACCTGGGGTTCGCGTGGAGCTGTGAGCGCCTCGGCCGCTTCGATCTGGCGGCACCGACGTGGCAGACGCTCACCGACGCCGACCCCACCGACCAACGGGCACGCTGGCGGCTGCTGCACTGCAACCACGAGCTCGGGCTCGAGTCCGCCACCGAGGCGCTGATCGAATGGGTGTGCCACGGGCCGCCCCATCGCGGCGCACTCCTGTCGGCTGCGACCATCGGCGCCGTCGAGTGGGGCGACCGTCTGTCGATGCTCGTGCGCCGGTTCGACGAGTTCCCGGAGCCGGCGATGCAGGCCCAGCTCCCCCGACTGCTCGACCGCAGCGGCGACGTCGGTGCAGGCGATGCGATCGCCGGTCGACTGCTCGCCCATGCCGACGGCGCGCTCGGGCCGATCGCGGTCGCGTCCCTCGCCGCCCGTGTCGGTGAGCACGAGCGATTCGCGCAGGCCATCGACGAGCTGTCGACCGACCAGCTCGCAAACCCGTCGGTCGACGGGCTGCGGGCCCTGAAACGGTTCCTGCTGCGGCCGACAGGTCTCGCCCGGCTCCGGGCACTCGCCTTCACACTGCCAGCGGTGGCAGACGACCCGCTGACCGACTTGGCGGTCGCCGAGATCCTGGTCGCGGTCGGACTCTCGGATCGTGCCACGGAGACGGTGGAGCGCGTCGCCTCCACACCCGCGGCCGACTCCGTTTCCGGGCGAATGCTGCTGGCCTGGGCCGATGCCCGTCGGGGAGATCTCGACTCGGCCCGTGAACACCGGGTGCAGGCAGTGTGGCCCCACACGCGCTGGCATCGACAGGCGATGCAGCCCCAGCAGCCACGGCCGGTTTCGGGGTCGGCGACACCCTCGACGCTCGTGGTGGTCGGCGCGATGCAGAACGAGGCCCACAACGTCGACGCCTTCCTCGATCATCACCGAAGGCTGGGGGTGGGTCGGTTCTGGATCGTCGACGACCACGGCGCCGACGGCACCTGCGAGCGACTCGCCACTCAGCCCGATGTCGACCTGTTCGAGGCCGACACCACCTTCGCCGCGGCCGGAAACGGGTGCAGCTGGTTCGCGGCCCTGGCCCGTCGCCTCCCGCCGCATGCGTGGGTGTCGGTGATCGATGCCGACGAGCGGTTGGTGCTCCCGCCGGGGTTCGACTCGGTCCATGGGTTCCTCGATTCGCTCCCGGCCGGCATCGAAGCCGTTCACGCCAATGTGATCGACGTGTTCGCCGGGCCCGACAACCAACCGTGGTTCGACGACGATCACGTCGCAGTCGGACGGGTCGGGGCGCCGTATCGCAGTCTCGTCGGCGGAGTTCGGTACCGACTGCTCGGCGCCGACGGCACGGTCGAGCTGGTGAAGACGGCGTTCGTGCGCGCGGGGTCGTTCCAGGGATTGTGGAGTACCCACGAGGTGCTCCCGGTTCGCGTCGCGTCCGTGTCGGTTGCCCTTCTGCACACGAAACTCATGGCCGACGTCTCGCTCGGCACCGACCGTGACAACCAGGATCGACGGCAGGCCGTCCGCTTGTCCCAGTTCCGCGTGGTCGTTCCGCCCGCGTCCACCTCGGTCCGGTTTCGGGACGCCGATCAGCTGGCGGCGCTTGGTCTTGTCGGTGAGCAGCCGTCGATCGGCGCTCTGGGCCCCTGATCAGCCTTCGTCTCGTTCGGCCGCATTGAGATCGATGTCGAGCCGGCCCTCGGCATCGACCTCGGCCGGGTAACTCACCTGATCACCGCCGTCGGCCGGAATGGTCACGCTCGGATCGCACGAGTCGGTGAACAGCTCGCGATCGGCCAGCCAGGCGAGCGTGCACTCCCGGGGCTGGCCGGGCCGCTGGGCATTGAACGCCAACCAGCCCTCGTTCGGATCGGTACCGAGATGCTGCACGATGATGTCGCGTGCCCCGGTGCCGGCGTCGGGAAACAGCACGGGTCCGCCCTCGTCGATCTGTCGAGCCAGGTTCGCGGCGCGGATGTCCTGGAATCGGTCGTCGCCGAGCTTGACGTCGAGGGTCCCCGTCCCGGCGAGCCGGGTGACCAGGACCACGAGACCGATGCCGAGCAGGACCGCGACCACCCCGACGACAATGGCTCGTCGGGTGTCGAAGGAGGCATCACTCGCCACCGGGCTCATGTCGCGGGCCGTGTTTGCGCCATGTTCGTGAGCACCCGCCTAGTATCGCCGAGGGCCGGCTCGGCCCCACCCCCAATTCCCGTTCCCCTCGGAGGCTCTTCGGTGGATCTGTTCGAATACCAGGGCAAGCAGTTCTTCGCCGAGTACGGCATGCCTGTGTCGCCCGGTGAGATCGCGTTCACCGTCGAGGAGGCCGTGGCGGCCGCCGAACGTCTCGGGACCCCGGTGATGGTCAAGGCGCAGGTCCACGCAGGTGGCCGGGGCAAGGCCGGCGGGGTGAAGTTCGCCGCCGACATCGACGCGGTACGAGAGCATGCGGCCAACATCCTCGGCCTCGACATCAAGGGCCACATCGTGAAGCGGGTGTGGATCGAGAAGGCGAGTGACATCGCCGAGGAGTACTACGCCAGCTTCACCCTCGATCGCAGTGCCAAGAAGCACCTGGGCATGTTGTCGGCCGAGGGTGGCATCGAGATCGAGACGGTGGCCGAGGAGAATCCCGATGCCATCGCCAAGATCTGGATCGATCCCGTCGACGGTCTCGGTCCCGAGGCGGCCCGTGAATGGGTCCTGGCGGCCAACCTCGATCCTGCGGTCACCGACGGCGCCGTCGACATGTTGTTGAAGTTGTACCGCGCCTACACCGAGGGCGACGCCGATCTCTGCGAGATCAACCCGCTCATCGTGACCCCCGAACACGTCGTGCACGTGCTCGACGCCAAGGTCACCCTCGACGGCAACAGCGAGTTCCGGCATCCGGAGTACGCACAGTACGACGCCACCCAGCCCCGCGACGAGCGCGAGACGGCGGCGCACGAGAAGGGCTTGCAGTACGTCGGCCTCGACGGTTCGGTCGGCGTGATCGCCAACGGGGCCGGGCTCGCCATGAGCACCGTCGACGTCGTGAACCAGGTCGGGGGCCACGCCGCCAACTTCCTCGACATCGGGGGCGGCGCCAACGCCGACGTGATGGCCGGCGCGCTCGAGGTCATCAACAACGATCCCGATGTGAAGAGCATCCTCATCAACATCTTCGGCGGCATCACGCGAGGCGAAGAGGTGGCCAACGGCATTCTCGAGGCCATGCAGCGGGTCACCATCGATGCGCCCATCGTGATCCGCCTCGACGGGACCAACGCCGACGAGGGTCGGGCCATTCTGCAACCGAATCTGTCCGACACCCTGATGATGGAAGACACCATGCTCGGCGCAGCCCGTAGGGCTGTCGAGCTGGCGAGCTGAGGAACGGTATGAGCATCTTCGTCGACGAGAACACCAAGGTCGTCTATCAGGGCCTCACCGGCTCACAAGGGAGCTACTACGGCAAGCTGAACCGCGACTACGGCACGCAGGTGGTCGCGGGCACCCATCCGAAGAAGGCCGGCACCGACGTCGACGGCATCCCCATCTTCGCCACGGTCGCCGAGGCCAAGGAGGCAACGGGCGCCACGGCCAGCTGCATCTTCATCCCCGCCGCAGGGGTGATGGGCGCGGTGATCGAGTCGGCCGAAGCCGGAATCGAGTTCATCGTCGCCATCACCGAGGGTGTGCCGGCCCACGACGAGGCCTACTTCTTCAACAGGCTCAAACGCGATTTCCCCGCCACGCAGCTGCTCGGCCCGAACTGCCCCGGCATCATCAGCCCGGGAAAGTGCAACATCGGGATCACCGCCGGGCACATCGCCAAGCCGGGTGGCCCGGTCGGCATCGTGAGCCGGTCGGGAACCCTCACCTACCAGGCGCTCTACGAGCTGAAGCAGAAGGACATCGGCGTCACCACCTGTGTCGGCATAGGCGGAGATCCGGTGCCCGGCACCAGTTTCATCGACTGCCTCCGCGCCTTCGAAGCCGACCCCGAGACCAAGGCGGTGATGATGATCGGTGAGATCGGAGGCTCGGCCGAAGAAGAGGCCGCCGAGTTCATCAAGCAGAACATGACCAAGCCGGTGAGCAGCTACATCGCCGGTGTCACCGCCCCACCCGGCAAGAAGATGGGCCATGCCGGCGCCATCGTGTCGGGGGGCAAGGGCACCGCCAAGGCCAAGATGGACGCGCTCCGGGATGCGGGCGTGGCGGTCGGGAACAACCCCACCGAGGCCGGCGAGCTCATGGCCGACATCGTGGCGGCGCTCTAGCTCCTTCAGTCGGCCAGCAGGTTGAAGATGAACACCTGGATCCGGCGGTTGATCTGCCGGTTCTCCTCGGAGGTGTTCGGGACGGCGGGTTCGGTCTCGCCCTTGCCGACCGGCGTGAGGCGACTCGGCGCCACGCCACGCTCGACGAGCCAGTCGACCACCGACTGGGCCCGATCCTGGGACAGGACCAGGTTGTCATCGTCGGAGCCGACGTCGTCGGTGTGACCCTCGACGCTCATCGTGACGCTGGGTCGCGTCAGCATCAGCGCCAGCGCCTGGGCCAGGAGCGGCTCGAACTCGGGCGCGATCTCGGCGCTGTTGGTTTCGAACAGCACCGTGTCGTCCACTCGCACGTTCCCGAGGTTGGGGTCGCCGGCGCGAGGGTCGATCACGTAGTTGTCGATCACGTTGTCGGGACCGAGAATCCCGGCGGCGAGCGCCACGATCTCATCGGCGCTCTCCTGATCGGGTACCGCCCCTTCGAGAACGATCTGGCCGTTCTTCACGATGGCTCTGGACTCCTCGACGCCCTCGGGCAAGGGTTCCGGAGTCGGTGGGGCGGTGGCGGCGGGCTCGGGGGTCGGCTCGTCGGCGAGGGTCGGGGTCGGCTCGGGGGTGGGGGTCGGCGGGGGTGCGGGTTCGGCCGTGGGAGTGGGTGCGACGGTGACGGTGGGCGGAACCGTCGGCGCCGGGGTCGCCACCGCGGGTGCGGTGGTCGGATCCTCGCTGGGATCGCTCGCGTCGCCGAGGGTGGTCAGGAGGGCGACGAGCCCCGCTCCGATGAGGGCGGCGATGGCGAACAGCACCAACGCAGAGAGTCGCTTCATGGCGTCAAGTTAACGGCTGTGGGCGAATCGGCCCACAGGATGATCTACCCAGCCCAGGTGGGTTGGGCCGTTTGACCTGGTAACACTGCACGGATGGATGCAGTTGTTCTCGTTGGCGGTTTCGGCACGAGGCTGCGGCCGCTGACGACCGAGACACCCAAGCAGATGCTGCCGATCGGCCACACCACGATGCTCGAGGTGGTCCTCGCCCGCCTGGCCGCGCAGGGCATCACCCGGGCGGTTCTGTCGCTCGGCTATCGACCAGAAGTGTTCCGACAGCGATGGCCCGAGGGTTTCATCGGGGGACTCGCCGTCGACTATGCGGTGGATCCCTATCCGCTCGACACCGCCGGGGCCATCCGCTTCGCGGCCGAACGAGCCGGGATCGCCGACACCTTCGTCGCGATCAACGGCGACGTCATCACCTCACTCGACGTACGGGCCCAGATCGAGCGGCATCGGGCTGCAGGAATGGCCGCAACCATGCACCTGGTTGGGGTCGAGGATCCCTCACGGTTCGGAGTGGTGTCGCTCGACGAGGCGAATCGGGTGGTCGGATTCGTCGAGAAACCGCCTCGCGACGAGGCACCGTCGAATCTCATCAACGCCGGCACCTACGTGCTCGAGCCGAGCGTCCTCGATCTCATTCCCGAGGGCGAAGCGGTCTCCATCGAGCGGGCCACCTTTCCTGCGCTCGTCGCCCGAGGGGAGCTCAACGGCTTCCATCACGACGGCTACTGGGTCGACGCCGGCACGCCGGAGACCTATCTCCAGGTCAACCTCGATGCCCTGGATGGGGCGTGGACCGACCCCATCGACCCGATCGGCGACGGTGCACGCATCGACACCGCGGCGGTGATCGATCAGTCGGTGGTCGGCGCGGGCTGCACCGTCGGGGCCGATTCATCGGTACGACGGTCTCTGCTGATCGAGGGGGCCGTGATCGCCGAGGGTGCTCAGGTGAACGACAGCATCATCGGTCCCGGCGCCGTCGTCGGCCCGGGGGCTTCGATCGGGGGACACAGCATCGTCGGCCCCCGCCAAGTGGTACCGGCCGACATGGTGCTGATGGAGCGCGCGTGCCCGATGTCGGCTGACGTCGAACCGCACGGGTGAGACGCCGGTCGCTAGAACGGCGTGGGCGGCGTGGTGCTGGTCGAGTCGGATCTCGACTCCATGAAGGCGCCGACCATGATCGCGATCGCACCGACCCATCCGAGGAAGATGCCGAACTTGGCGCTGTCGGCCAACTGCAGACCGAAGGTGATCACGAATGCCGTGATCCCGAGGGTGAGATACACGTCGTTGGTCGTGAGACCGCCGACGTTGAGCTCGATGGACTTGCCACCGAAGTTGGCCATCGCCACGAGGATCACCACCCCGGCGCCGATCACGAGACAGATGAGACCCTGGAGTCCGGCCGAATCGAAGCTGATGCCGGTCTGGTCTCCCCGCCACTTGAGGAAGGTGCTGATGAAGAGTAGGCCGCCGCCGCCGAGAAGGGCGATGGCACTGGGCTTGAGATTGTCCATGATCGTCTCCTAGAAGCTCGTGGCTGGGGCGGTGGAGGTTTCCTTGCTGTCCATGAACGAGCCGACCACCGCGAGCGCGGCACCGATCGTGCACAGGAACAGCCCGATCTTCGGTCCGAGCGCGCCGGCGCTGAGGAAGAGCCCACCGAAGCACATGAAGAAAACCGCAATGGCCAACATGTACAGGAGCTTGTCGAGGGAGAACCCTGCGACGTCGGTCGGGAGCTTCACCTGCGGCGCAAACGCACGGAGGCCGGCGACTGTGGCGATGGCCAGCCCGATGACCAGGGCGAAGATTCCCTGAAGGCCGTTGAAGTCGGTGTCGGTGCCGGAGGCACCGAAGCTGAAGCCACCTTCGGAGGCCCCGTACCAGTCGAGGAACGAGCCGATGAACAGCAGTGCACCTCCTCCGAGTCTCATCATTGCCGGTGGTTTCATGTCCATGATGATCGACGCCCCCTTCTGACGGTGTGGGACAACCGTAATCGAGATGCGTCGAGGGCGCCGTGACTCGACGATGCGACGATACGCGCTGCTAGGTTCGCCCCCGTGAAACTGGCAGTGCTGGCGTCGGGTAGTGGCACCATTCTCGACGCCATGGTTGCCGCTGGGGTACCCGTCGGTCTCGTGGTCTCGGACCGGCCGTGCGTGGCGCTGGAGGTGGCCGCAACCCACCACATTCCCTCCCGCCTGCTCGAGCGGTCGTCCTATGGTCCCGGCTTCGACCGAACGGACTACACGTGGCAACTCCGTGAGCTGCTTTCGACCGCCGACATCGAATTGATCGCCATGGCCGGCTACGGCACCATCCTCGACCAGCCGATGCACGACCGCTTCCCGGGCCACATCGTCAACACCCACCCTGCGTTGTTGCCGTCGTTCCCCGGATGGCACGCCGTCGACGATGCGTTGGCCTACGGCGTGAAGATCACCGGCTGCACGGTGCACGTCGCCACCCTCGAGGTCGACGCCGGACCGATTCTCGCCCAGGAGGCGGTCCGGGTGAGGGCCGACGACACGGTGTCGACGCTGCACGAGCGCATCAAGGCCGTCGAACGGCGGCTCTACCCCGAAACCCTGCTCGCGATTCTCGAACGAGGCACCATCCTGTGACCACCGACCCGTTGCCCCGCGCCCTGCTCTCGGTCTTCGACAAGACCGGGGTCGTCGACCTGGCCGCAGGCCTGGTCGATCTCGGTTGGGAGCTGGTGTCGAGCGGCGGGACCTTTCGCGCCCTTGTCGATGCCGGCCTGCCGGTGCTCGAGGTGGCCGAGGTCACCCAGGCGCCCGAGATGCTCGACGGTCGGGTCAAGACCCTGCACCCCGCCATACACGGCGGCATTCTCGCTGATCGCTCGAAGCCCGAACACCTGGAGACGCTGGCCGCACGGGGTATCGCCCCCATCGATCTCGTAGTGTCCAATCTGTACCCGTTCCACACCGAGCCGTCGATCGAGATGATCGACATCGGCGGTCCCACCATGGTGCGGGCCGCCGCCAAGAATCACGATGCGGTGGGCATCGTCACCACTCCCGACGACTACGGCTCGGTGCTCGACGAGCTCCGGGCCAGTGGGAGCCTGGGCGCAGCGACCCGCCGTCGCCTGGCGCGGGCCGCCTTCGCCCACACGGCGGCCTACGACGCCGCGATCGTCGCCTGGCTCGACGACACCGACGAAGCGGTCGTGTCCGACGACGCCCTTCCGCACTCGTTGCACCTCACCCTCGATCGCGTGCAGGACCTGCGCTACGGCGAGAACCCCCATCAGGTCGGCGCCCGGTACCGGTTGGCCAACGGCGGCGGATGGTGGGACACCGCAGTGCAACACAACGGCAAGCAGCTCTCGTACCTCAACCTGTACGACACCGAGGCAGCGTGGCGGCTGGCGTGGTCGATCGGCGACGACCCCACGGTGGCGGTGATCAAGCACGCCAACCCGTGCGGCGTCGCCGTGGCCGACAGCGTGGCCGAGGCCTACCGGCGGGCCGATGCCTGCGATCCCGTCTCCGCATTCGGTGGGATCATCGCCACGAACCGCCCGGTGACGGCGGCGATGGCGGCGGCCATGGCCGGACGCTTCACCGAGGTGATCGTTGCTCCGGAGTTCGACGCCGACGCCCTCGACGCCCTCCGGGCAAAGAAGAACCTCCGCGTCATCGAAGCCCGCCCGCCGCGGTCGGAGGTGCTCGACATGCGATCGATTTCGGGTGGCCTGCTCGTGCAGACCGCCGATCGGATCATCGCAGGTCGCAACGACTGGACCATCGCCACGGCGCGTGAACCCACCGAGGCCGAGTGGGCCGATCTGGAGTTCGCGTGGAGGGTCGTGGCGCGCGTGATGTCGAACACCATCGTGTTGGCCAAGGATCGTCAGGCCGTCGGGATCGGGGCGGGTCAGCAGAATCGCCGCGACGCCGGACGCCTCGCCGCGCAGAAGGCCGACGGCCGTGCCGTCGGCGGAGTCTGCGCGAGTGACGCCTTCTTCCCGTTCAGCGACGGGCTCGAAGCGGCGATCGAGGCGGGCTGCACGGCGGTGATCCAGCCCGGTGGGTCGATTCGGGACGACGAGGTGATTGCCGCCGCCGATCAGGCGAACATCGCGATGGTCTTCACGGCTGAGCGCCACTTCCGTCACTGACCCTGAGAGGATCGTTCCATGACAGCCATCACCCTTGACGGCGAGCTCCTGGCGTCGGAGGTCAAGGCCGACCTTCGCCAGCGCATCGAGTCGTTGGCCCTTCGTGGCGTCGTGCCCGGCCTGGGAACGGTGCTGGTCGGCGACGACGGGCCATCGGCCAACTACGTCGCCATGAAGTATCGCGACAGCACCGACCTGGGCATGCACGCACGGGAGGAGAAGCTGACCGCTCAGGCCACGCAGGCCGAGATCGACGCCGTGGTGGACGATCTCAACCACGATGCCGCCATCCACGCCTACATCATCCAGTACCCCTTCCCCAAGGGTCTCGACTACGAAGCTGCGCTCATTCGGGTCGATCCGGCCAAGGATGCCGATGGCCTCCACCCGGTGAACCTGGGCAAACTCGTACAAGGTGTCGAGGCGCCGCTCGCTTGTACACCGGCGGGGATCCAGCTCCTGCTCGAACGATTCGGCGTGCCCATAGCGGGCCGTCACGTGGTCATCGTCGGGCGCGGGCTCACCATCGGCCGACCGCTCGCCAATCTCCTCACCCTCAAGCTGCGCAACGCCAACGCGGCGGTCACGGTGGTCCACACCGGGGTCGACGACATCGGTGCCTACACCCGCCAGGCCGACATTCTCGTTGCCGCGGCGGGTTCTCCCGGGCTCATCACCTCCGACATGGTGAAACCGGGAGCTGCGGTGGTGGCCGCCGGCGTCAGCTTCGAGGGCACCAGGCTGGTGAGTGATGTGGCCGACGAGGTGGCCGAGGTCGCCGGTTGGCTGTCCCCACGCATCGGTGGGGTGGGGCCGATGACCCGGGCCATGCTGATGGCCAACACGGTTGCCGCCGCCGAGGCGACCCGTGCCGACTGATTCACGCCGACGCGGTGGTGCAGATCAGTCGGCGACGGGGGAGAGGGCCCGGTTGAACGTCGCGCTCGGGCGCATCGCAGCGGACACCAGCGCAGGGTCGGGCAGGTAGTAGCCGCTTATGTCGACCGGGTGGCCCTGCACGCCGTTGAGCTCGTCGACGATGGTCTGCTCGCTCTCGGCGAGACGAGTGGCGAGGCGCCCGAACTCGGCTGCCAGTTCCTGGTCGTCGGATTGTGCGGCGAGCGCGTCCGCCCAGAAGAGGGCGAGGTAGAAGTGACTGCCTCGATTGTCGAGCTCGTTCACCTTCCGCGAAGGCGACTTGCCCTCGTCGAGGAGCCGTTCGGTGGCGACGTCGAGCGCTTCGGCAAGTACCGCAGCCCGACCGTTCCCGGTGACCTCGGCCAGGTGTTCGAGCGACACGGCCAGCGCGAGGAACTCGCCGAGTGAATCCCAGCGCAGGTGGTTCTCGGCAAGGAACTGCTGGACGTGCTTGGGAGCGGAACCCCCGGCACCGGTCTCGAACAGCCCGCCGCCGTTCATGAGGGGCACGATGGAGAGCATCTTGGCGCTGGTGCCGACCTCGAGAATGGGGAACAGGTCGGTGTTGTAGTCGCGCAGGACATTGCCGGTGACCGAGATGGTGTCGAGACCCTCTCGGATCCGATCGACGGAGTACCGGGTGGCCTCGACGGGCGACAGGATCTCGATGGTGAGGCCGTCGGTGTCGTGATCGCCCAGGTACTGCTGCACCTTCGCGATGAGCTGCGCGTCGTGGGCGCGGGCGGCGTCGAGCCAGAACACCGCCGGAGCGCCGGTGGCGCGAGCGCGGGCGACGGCGAGCTTGACCCAATCGCGTACCGCGGCGTCCTTGACCTGACACGCCCGCCAGATGTCGCCGGGTGCAACCGGGTGCTCGGTGAGCACACGGCCGGCGGCATCGACGATCTGCACGATCCCCGCCGCCTGGATCTCGAACGTCTTGTCGTGGCTGCCGTACTCCTCGGCCTTCTGGGCCATGAGGCCGACGTTGGACACCGATCCCATCGTCACGGGGTCATAGGCACCGTGGGCTCGGCAGTCGTCGATCACCACCTGGTAGATCCCGGCGTAGCTGCTGTCGGGGATCACGGCCTTCGTGTCCTGGAGCTCACCGGTCGCGTTCCACATCTTTCCCGACGAGCGGATCATGGCCGGCATCGACGCATCGACGATCACGTCGCTCGGCACGTGCAGGTTCGTGATGCCCTTGTCGGAGTCGACCATGGCCACCCCGGGTCGCCGGGAGTACGTGGCGTCGATATCGGCCCGGATGGCTGCGGCCTGGTCGGCGGGGAGATCGGCAATCGAGGCGAGAACGCTGGCCAGCCCGTTGTTGGGGTCGGCATCGACCGAATCGAGTGCGTCGGCGTGGTCGGCGAAGACGTCGGCGAAGAAGGTCTTCACGACGTGCCCGAAGATGGGCGGATCGGACACCTTCATCATGGTGGCCTTCAGGTGTACGGAGAACAGGACCCCCTTGGCGGCCGCGTCGTCGATCTGCTCGGCCAGGAAGTCGACCAGCGCCTGCTTCTCCATCACCGTGGCATCGATGATCTCGTCGGCCTCGAGGGCGATCGGGTCGCGCAGCAGCGTGACGCTTCCGTCGGTCGCGAGGTGATTGATGGCGACGGTGGTGGGCGCAGGGACCGTGACCGATTGTTCGTTGTGGGCGAAGTCGCCGCGACTCATGGTGGCGACGTGGGTGTGGGAATCGGCGGACCAGACGCCCATCGGGTGGGGGTACTTGCGGGCGTACTCCTTCACCGCCCGGGGCGCTCGGCGATCGGAGTTGCCTTCACGCAGCACGGGGTTCACCGCGCTGCCCTTCACCCGGTCGTACCGTTCACGGACGGCTCGCTCGTCGTCGGTCTCGGGCTCGTCGGGGTAGTCGGGGAGCGCATAGCCCTTGTCCTGGAGCTCGGCCACCGCCGCCTTGAGCTGGGGCACCGAGGCGGAGATGTTGGGCAGTTTGATGATATTGGCCTCGGGCCGGGTGGCGAGCGCTCCGAGCTCGGCGAGGTCGTCGCTGGCACGCTGGCTCTCGGGCAACCAGTCGGCGAGGTTGGCGATGATGCGCCCGGCCAGCGAGATGTCGCGGGTCTCGATCGCGACGTCGGCGGCAGCCGCGAACACCTCGATGATGGGAAGGAGCGAGGCGGTGGCCAATGCCGGTGCCTCGTCGGTCTTCGTGTAGATGATCTTGGGGGTCGTGTCAGTCATTGTCGTTTCCGTTGCGCTTCACTCATCGTCGGTTCGGCTCGCGCTGTGAGGTTAGCGACCGCCGGCTCGGGGTCGAGGGCCGAGGTACCCGGTTCGGGGTCGACCCTTTCGTACACTCGTCGCCACAGGAGGTGGTCGCTGTGCGGCGAAGGCTGTTGATACCGGTGATCGGGGTGCTCCTCGCGGCGGGGTGCGGTGGCGAGGCAGGAGTGGAGATCGGCGGCGCCGAAGCGACTCCCGCGGCGAGTGAATCGGCGGCGGATGTACCGGATGAGCCGACGGTCGAAGCTCCCGCAGCACCGGCGACGACCCCCGAGCTCGGCACGGGAGTGGGCGATCCCCCTGCCGTCGGCGCCTATGGTTCCGATCCCGTCCTCGACGGTCTCTACGACGACTGCGCCGCCGGCGACATGGACGCCTGCGACACGCTGTTCGCCGACTCGCCCTTCGACAGCGAATACGAGACCTTCGGCGGAAGCTGTGGCGGCCAGTTCGACCAGATCGTCTCCCAGTACTGCGGTGCCGGCCCGGCCGCCGACGTTCCACCGGAGCTCCTGGAGGTCGAGAGCGACCAGTGGCTCACGGGCTATTCGGCCGAGGTCGAGACCAACTTCCTGGAGTCCTGCATCGAGAACGCCGGCGAGTCCCAGACCGACTTCTGTCAATGTGCGTGGAACTCCCTCGCCACCACCGTGCCGTTCACCGATTTCGTCCTGTTCGATCGGGACACGACCCAGATGACAGCCGGCATCGACGCCGCCCTGGGGGCCTGCGGGTTCTGATCGGCCGGTTCACGACTTCTCGCCGACCATCGTGGGTGAGTAGCCTCACGTCGACGTCGCGTCGACCAGGAGATCCACTGTGAGCAAGTCACCCGTACGAGTCACCGTCACCGGCGCAGCCGGCCAGATCGGCTATGCGTTGTTGTTCCGCATTGCCAGCGGTCAGATGCTCGGCGACGACCAGCCCGTGATCCTGCAGCTGCTCGAGATCACCCCGGCGCTCGGTGCCCTCGACGGCGTGCACATGGAGCTCGACGACTGTGCCTTCCCGCTCCTGCACAGCGTCGTGAAGACCGACGATCCCGACACCGCGTTCGGCGACACCGACTACGCGCTGCTCGTCGGCGCCATGCCCCGCAAGCAGGGTATGGAACGAGCCGATCTGCTCCAGGCCAACGGCGGCATCTTCGGTCCGCAGGGCAAAGCGCTCAATGACAGCGCGAGCCCGGGGGTCAGAGTGCTGGTGGTCGGCAACCCGGCCAACACCAATGCATTGATCGCGCAGTCGGCTGCCCCCGATCTCGATCCGGGTCAGTTCACCGCCATGACCCGCCTCGATCACAATCGGGCCATCGCGCAGGTGGCGCACAAGGTCGGCGCCACCGTGAACGACGTCACCACCATGACCATCTGGGGGAATCACTCCGCGACCCAGTATCCCGACGTCTTCCACGCCCAGGTGCACGGGCGGAATGCCGCCGAGGCCATCGACGATCACGACTGGATCGAGCACACGTTCATTCCGACCGTGCAAAAGCGCGGCGCCGCGATCATCGAGGCCCGCGGCGCCTCCTCGGCCGCGTCGGCCGCCAACGCGGCGATCGACCACGTGCACGACTGGGCTCTGGGTACACCCGAGGGTGATTGGGTCAGCATGGCTGTCCCATCCGATGGCAGCTACGGCGTGGCCGAGGGGGTCATCTCGTCGTTCCCTGTCACCTGCGCCGACGGGTCGTACTCGATCGTCCAGGGGCTCGACATCGACGACTTCAGCCGAGGCAAGATCGACGCGTCGGCGGCCGAGCTCGTCGGCGAGCGCGACGCGGTGAAGGAGCTCGGCCTCCTCTGAGAGGAGCGGCGACCACTAGTCGCCGGGACGCAGGTCCTCGAGATCCTCGATGGTTCGGGGCCAGTCGTCCTTCAGCAGGCGCGACAGCGAACGGTCGGCGAGAACTTTGCCGCCGGTCTGGCAGCCGGGGCAGTAGTTCACCTCGTTCTCCGCGTACCGGATGCGTTGCACCTCGGTACCGCAGACTGCGCAGGGCTGGCGGAACTTGCCGTGAACGACCATCTCCGGTCGAAAGGCCGTGACCTTGGTGGGCCACCGATCACCCACTTCGGCTCGCAGTCGATCGAGCCAGAGTCGGAGCGTCTCGACGGTGGCGTCGTACAAGCGAGTGAGCTCCTGGGCATCGAGCTGATCGGTGCGTCGCACCGGCGACAGGCCGGCGTGCAGCAGGATCTCGTCGGAGTAGGCGTTGCCGATTCCGCTGAACACACGCGGGTCGGTCAGCGCCCGCTTGAGCGTGCGGTTCCGATCGGTGAGCCGGGCCACGAAGGTCTCTCGATCGATCTCGAGGGGCTCGGCGCCCTCTCGATCGTGCTCGGCCAACATCGTCTCCTCGCCCCGATGCAGCCACATCGCCGCCCGCTTCTTCTTCGATGCCTCGGTGAGGATCAGCGATCCGTTCGCGAGGTGGATGCCGGCCAGACCGACCCTCCCCGGCACCTTGGCGCCGCCATCGGCCCATTTGAGCCGACCGCCGACCATCAGATGGATGACCAGGAAGAGGTCGTCGGTCAGCTCGAGAACGAGCCGCTTGCCGAGCCGACGCAGCGCCGTGATCGTGTTCCCGACCGCTTCGTCGAGAGGCGGGTCGTAGGTCTTCAGCACCGAGACACCGCGAACGTCGACCTTCTCGATGACCTGGCCGACCACCCGAGGCTCCAGCGCTTCGAGATACACCACGATGTCGGGGAGCTCGGGCATCAGTCGATGGAGCCCATCAGCGAGTCGACGGCGCGCAGTGTGTCCCGGTGGGTCACGAGGGCGCTGGCATCGCCCCGTACCTCGACCCGCCCGAGCAGTACCGCCTCTCCGGCGCCGAGTCGACCACTACGGATGGCCTTCGCGGTCTCGTGCGACTGGCAGAAGGTGACCGTGGGCTCGACGGCCGAGCCGATGTCGGCACGGGCGCCCGAGGCATCGACCGACACGTGGTAGCGGAAGGTCACCTCGTCGGCGCCGACGATGTGTTCGACGCAGAGGCGATCTCCGGTCAGGTCGGAGTCGCGTAGTACCTCGTCGCACCGTTGCACCCACTCCGCCGAAGGCCACGACTCCATCCCGCCAGCGTAGGACCCACCGGTGGAGCTGTGCGACGCTGGGCGCCGTGCATCCCGACCGGCGCCATTTCCCGACCGACGACCTCCGTGCAGGAGCCTATGAGTCGTGGGAGCTCGAAGCCGTCGATCCCAAGGGCCACGGAGTGGGCCTGGCCGTCGGCCTCGTGCTCACGGGCGCCGGAGCGTGGTGGTGGACCCAGGTGTGCGGCCATGAACACCCTTTGGTCCTGGTGATCGACGACGAGGTACCGCTGCCGGGTTGGCCCAACCTCGAGGTCCGTTCCTCGGGTCTGTGGGCCGAGGTCGGCATCAACGATCCGGGCGAGCACCTCAGCGCCGACCTGGAGGCGTTCGGCGTGGAGTTCGACGATGTCGAGGACGTTTTCGGATCCGGACGCGGCGTCCGACGGCCGGTGGGCCTCGACGTCGAATGGCATCGTGCCGGTGAGTTCGCCGAGCTCGACGACGGTCACCTCGTTCCCGCCACCGTCGAAGGGGTGATCCTGGTGGGGACCGACCAGATCGAGCTGAGCCCGGCCACGAGGGGGTCCTGGGCTCATCGCTTCGGCGCCGGTCCGTGGCCCGGGCCCCACGCCCGCCCCGGCACCGGCACCGACACCGGAGTGGCGGCCGCCATCGCCGTCGGCGGCGTTGCCGTTGGCGGTTGGGCGTGGCGAAATGATCTCGTGCGGCGGCCCGACGGAATGCTCAGCTGGCGATCGGCACTGCGACCGATTTCCGGCGAGCGGCCAGGCGGGTGAGGCCGACCACCAACGCGAACGCCAGCAGCGCGAGAACGACGGGCACCGCAATCTCGTCGCCGGCCGGCCACTCGAGGCCGCTGCCGTCGATCACCTCGGATTCGTTGTCGCTGATGGTGCCGACGCCGTTGGGCCAGGGCCACAGCACCCGCATCGAGCCCACCATCAGTCCGATGAGGGCAGCCATGGTGAGCTCTCTCGCCGTGTCGAGGAGGTAGCCGAGCACGTTCGAGAACAGCGCCAGGCCGAGCACCAGCCCCACGAAGAAGACGGCGAGGTGGGCGACCTCGCGATCGTTCACGGCGGCGAGGACCGGTGCGTACATGCCCAACATGAGCAACAGGAACGATCCCGAGATGCCCGGCAGGATCATGGCGCAGATGGCCACGGCACCGGCACCGAACCAGGCGAGTGTGCTGGGGTCGGCGACCGGGCCGTTCTGCAGCCCGAGGAGCGCGAAGACACCGATGGCCACGACGACACCCACCGCGACCGCCGGGGCGCTCCAGGGTCGCACCATGGCCAGGGCGATGTAGACCGAGGCCAGCACCAGCCCACTGAACAGACCGGCCATCTCCTCGGGATAGTCGTGCAGCAGCGATTCGATGACCGAAGAGAGGGCGGCCACGGCGGCACCGAGGCCGAAAAGAAGGGGACCGATGAACAGCCAGTCGACCTGACGGAAGCGAGCCACTGCACCGGAGACGTCGAGACGGGCCAGCGAACCGAGCGCCCGGGCACCAGTCTTGATGTTGTGCACCAGATCGTCGTAGATGCCGAGGAGCAAGGCAATGGTCCCACCCGACACGCCGGGCACGATGTCAGCGGCCCCCATCATGAAGCCCCGCGCCGCCTGAAAACCGATCCGTTGGAACACGCGGGAAGCGTAGGAGGATTTCCAGCGGATCGGGCCACACTGACGCCCATGAGCCCAGCCGACGTCGTCTGGCGACGAGGTCGGGTCGGCGGCGTCGCCTACGAGGTCGCCGGTCCCTCGACCGATCTCCCACCCGTCGTCCTCGTCGCTGGCGCCGACACACCCGGCGCGCAGTGGCCGCGAGGATTTGCCGACGCGTTCATCGGCGAGCATCGCCGAGTGCTGCGCTTCGATCATCGCGAGGTCGGTGACAGCCTCGGTCGGTGGGAGCCGTACGACCTTCGTGCGTTGGCCGCCGACGTTGTCGCGGTCACCGTCGACGCAACGGGCGTCGATCGAGCCCACATCATCGGATCGAGCATGGGCGGCATGGTCGCACAACTGGTCGCCTTGGAGCACGGAGTCCGTTCACTGGCACTGATCGCCTCGTCTCCGGGCCCGGGCGCCGGGTGTGCACCCCCGACCGACGCGTACATCGAGGCGGCGTCCGAGCTCGCATTCACCGCCGCCCTCGATGCCGGCGACATCGTCGCCGGCATGGCGCACCTCCTCGCGGGCCATCGATACCCCGTCGGAACCCCTGTCTCCCACGGCTCTCCGCCGGCCACTCGTCACGCCGCAGCGGTGGAGTCGACGCCATCGTGGCACGATCGCCTCCGGCGGCTCGAGGTGCCCACCTTGATCGTGCACGGAACCGTGGACCCCTTGTTCCCCCTGGATCACGCCCGGCTTCTCGGTGATTTGATCGCCGGTTCGGAAGTTCTGGAGCTCGAAGGCATGGGGCACGAGGTCAACGACGGCCTGGCCGCCGAGATCGCATCGCGGCTGGTCGATCACGTGGTGGCCGCCGAGGGTTGACCCCTCCCTCAGCGACAGATGTGATCGAACGTGGCGCCCATGGCCCGTGCGAAGTGAGGCCAACACGAACGGATCCACACCGGGTCGTCGTCCGCGAACGCGGCCCGAACCTGCGCGCGGATCGCGGCGGCGTCATCGCCCAGTGGGTCGCCGTGAGCGTGGAGCCAGGCATCGGCGCGTAGCGACTGCAGCACGGTGATGCCATCGACGGTGCCGAACTCCAGCGCGACGCGGGTGGTTTGCGCGCTCGGGGCCAGCTCTTGCACCACGCCGAGCCAGTCCCCGGTGAGCGAAGCGGAGACGCTGTTCTCGCCGCCCATGGCGACAACCGGACCCCACCAGTCGGTGGCGCGGGCGTGACCGGAAGTCCCCGCCGCGTCGTGGCCGATGAGTTGGCAGGCCCCCCAGGCCCCGAGGCCGGTGTGAAGATCGAGCACGGCGAGCTGACGGGCCGCGGCGAGATGATCCCTCGCCCATGACCGCAACCATCGATGTGACCACACCGGCCCGGCGCCTCCGTAGAACACGCCGGTCGGATGCGCGTACTGACCCGAGCTCACTGCGGTCTGCATGCGTTCGAGCCCCCAGTCGCCGGCGACGGTGAGCAGATCGGCCAGCGTGCGTTTCTGGGTCTCCCTCGACCAGTCGGCCGGTACGAGGGCGGAGGCGAGCTGGTCGTAGGCCGCGTTCGCCGGATGGGTGTCGTCCCAGTCGATGAAGTTGCGGTTGAGGTCGACGTTGTCCTCGTTGACCCGTCGCATCCACGAGAAGCCATGGGGATTGAAACCGTGAACGAGGAACACGGCAACGTCATCGGGCCGCCGGTGCGCGTGGTGGGTCAGCCAGTGGGCCTGGAGTGCAGAACCGGCGTAGCCCTCGACGCCGTGGGTGGCCGAGACCACCAGCACGCAGCGGTCGGTGTCGGAGGGTCCGAGGCGGGCCACGTCGACGACGAGCTCCTCACCGCTCCTGCCGCGCAGTGGGTGGGGGAAGGACTCGACAATCGCATCGGCGTGGGCGGCGGCGCCGAGGAAGCGAGCCCGGGCCGACGGGTAGTCCGATGCCAGGGGGTCGACGTTGCCGCCGTCGTGAGGGAACGCGAACGTGAAGGTGCCTTCCTGGCCCGGTTCCAGCGGCACGGCATGGTGGACGGCCGTGGTGGCGAGCGGTCCGTAGAGGTGGGGAAACTCGCCGCCGTGGTCATAGAGGTCCTCGAATCGGATCTCGCCGGTCACGGCGTCGGCGTCGATGGCGAGCACGACCAGGTCGGTCCTGCCGGCATACAGGCGGTTGGCCGTTCCGAGCACCTGGTCGGCAGTGGAGAGATGGATGAAGCCCTCACTGGTCAGCGAGTCCGGCTCGTACACACCCGTTGCGCGTGCGTCGTCCCACCGAGACTGGTCGAGGATGTGGAAGAGCAGAGTCATCCTGTGAGTGTCGCACGACGACCGGCGCGGCGGCGATGGCCGGACGGGTGAGACACCTCGTGTCGACTTCGACGCCGCGGGACGCGACCATCGCAGGCATGACCACGCCCCATGAACGTTTCGCCGACCTCCACGCCGCAGCCGATCTCTTCCTGCTTCCAAACCCCTGGGACGTCGGCTCGGCCCGACTGCTCGAGGCCCTCGGTTTCGTCGCTCTGGCGACCACCAGCTCCGGTCACGCCGCCTCACTCGGCAAACAGGACCAGCAGGTGACCCGCGTCGAGCTGTTGGATCACGTGAAAGCGATCGTCGCCGCCGTCGACGTACCCGTGAACGTCGACGCCGAGCGATGCTTCGCGACCACCGTCGACGGAGTGGCCGAGACGGTGAGACTGATCGCCGAGACCGGTGCGGCCGGCGTTTCCATCGAGGATTTCGATCCGCAGGCGGGCGCAATCGATCCGCTCGCCAAGGCGGTCGAGCGATGTGCCGCGGCCGCAGAGGCCGCCCATGGAGGCGACCACCCGCTCGTTCTCACTGCTCGCGCCGAGAACAAGTTGTACGGCGTCGACGACCTCGACGACACCATCGCCCGTCTGTGTGCCTTCCGTGATGCCGGGGCCGATGCGGTCTACCCGCCGGGTCTGACCGACCTCGACGAGATCCGCCGGGTGGTCGACGAGGTCGGTCTTGCGGTGAACGTGCTGATGCTCCCCGGAGGTCCGTCCCTGGCCGAACTGGCCGCCGCCGGCGTGCGGCGCGTCTCCACCGGGGGCGCCCTGGCCTTGGCGGCGTATGGAGCGATGGCGAGGGCGGCCCGAGCGCTCCTGGCCGGCGAGGTGACCTACTGGGACCAGCAGTTGCCCCGTGCCGATCGAGACCGGGCTTTCGCCGAACACTGACCTCAGACGGCGATGAGGCCGACCGCAGCCAGCGACAACGCCACACCGAGCCACTGCGTGGCCACGACCCGCTCGCCGAAGACGCGAGCCAGCGCCACCGTTACCGCCGGATAGAGCGATGCGAGCACCCCGACCACGCTGAGCAGCCCGCGCTGGGTGGCACTCAGGTAGAGCATGTTGGCGACCATGTCGCCGGTTCCGGCGACAACGATGCCACCGATCAGCAAGGGCGAGGTGAGCCGGACCGCAGTGTTGCGACGGAGCGCGAGCACGGTTCCGACCATGACGATCGACGCCGCACGGGCCGGCACGAGGGGCCAGAGGCCGGCGTCGTCGGCGGTCTGGGCCAGCAGAACGAAGAACGCCCCGAAGCCCAGCCCGGCGATGATCCCGTCACCGAACCCGGCCGCCGATTCGTGGCGGTGCGATCTCGAGACGAGCCAGATCGCCGGCAACGCCAGGCCGATTCCGAGCCATGCGGTGAACACGGGACGGTCGCCGCCGGCGACCCCGAACACCAACGGAACTCCCGCACCGGTGACCGCAGCCACGGGTGCGACGACCGCCGCCCGGCCCCTGGCCAACCCGCGGTAGAGGGCGAGGATGCCGACCGAGCCGCCGAGGCCGCCGAGCGCGCCCCACACGGCCGACTGGAGCGACAGCGATCCGCCGAAGAGGGGCGCCGCTGCACCGGCAACGGCGAGTCCGACGAGCTGAGACCAGAAGACGACGACGAAGACGGCGGCCCGTCGGGTCGTGCGCCCGCCCACGAAGTCCGAGATGCCCCAGGTGAGCGACGACAACGATGCGAGCAGTACGGCCACCGACGCAGGCTAGGGCGAGGCGTGGTCAGCGAAACGTGAACGGGCGCAGCCCCTGCTGGATCTCGGTGAGCATGGTACGCAGCATCGTCGTGGCCGGGCCGGTCTGGCCCGTGCCCACGGTGACGATCTCACCGTCCATGACCAGTTCACCGACGCCGCCCAGAATCGCAGCGGTACCGGCCAGGGCCATCTCGCCGGTGGGGCGGGCTGCCCACTCGCGCAGTTCGTCGATCGACACGTCGCGCTCCTCGGCCTTCCAACCGAGCGATCGCGCCACCTGGAGCACCGAATCACGGGTCACACCGTGGAGGAACGCCTCTGAAAGCGCCGACGTGAGCACGTGCCCGTCGTCGATGAGCAGGAAGTTGGCCGCGCCGGTCTCCTCCATGAGACCGCCGGGAGCGAACAGCACCTGGTCGGCGTTCCAGTCGCGCTTGGCGGCCAGGAGGGGGCTGAGGGCCATGGCATAGTTGGCCCCGCTCTTGACCACACCGAACTGCGGAGTGGTCCGCGGATGCACGGTCTCGACGACGATGCGCAACGCGTGGGGCGGCAGGTACTCACCGACCGGGCTGGCGATCACGTAGAACGCGGCGGTCCTCGACGGCCGTCCGGCTGCGCCGATGTTGTGTTCGGTGCCGATGATGGTCGGGCGCAGATACAGCGAGCCGGGGGGCGGGGGCGTGCTGTCGGCATTGTGCTCGACGGCCAGGCTGAACAGCGTCTCGCACAGCTCGACCGACGGCTTCGGCAGGAAGAGCCGCTCGGTGCTGTTCCGCAGCCGGGCGATGTTCTTCTCGGGTCGGAACATCTTCACCGTGTCGTCGGGCTGGCGGTGCCCCTTGAGTCCCTCGAAACACTCGCTCGAGTAGTGGAGTGCATGGGTGGCGGGCCCGAAGGACACCGAGTCGATCGGCACCACGACCGGATCACTCCACGATTCACCGTCGAAGTACGAGATCGGCAGGCTCTCGCCGAAGACGGAGCCGAACGGTGCCTTGGTCGGATCGGTGGTCATGGCTGGCGTTCCTCTCGGGACGTGTGCGCCTGTGCGATGGAGACGATGGCATCGAGGCTGCGCTCGACGTCGTTGCTCATTGTGGCCCAACAACTGACGCTGAGTCGCATGGCCCGTCGGCCCCGCCAGGTGGTCGGCCCGGCCCAACAGGTGCCGTCGGTCTGGATGGCGGCGATGATGGCGTCGGTTGCCGGACCGAAGTCGACCACGACCTGGTTGAGCTCCACGTCGTTCAGCACCGTGTAGCCGGCGTCGGTCAAGCCCGTGGCGAAGCGCCGGGCGTGCTCGCAGGTGCGGTCGACCAGATCGGCCAGGCCGTTGCGTCCGAGGGAGGAGAGCACGGCCCACACCTCGATGCCGCGAGCCTTCTGTGACGATTGCGGCGAGAGGTGCATCGGTTCACGGACGCCGTCGTCGGCCACGAGATAGGGGGCATCGGCGCGAGCCGCGGCCCGCAGATGGGCCGGCTCGCGCACCAGGGCGATGCCGCAGTCGTAGCTGACGTTGAGCCACTTGTGGCCGTCGGTCGCCCACGAGTCGGCCCGATCGACTCCGGCGACGAACCGCTTGCGGGTCGGGCTGGCGGCCGCCCACAGCCCGAATGCGCCATCGACATGCACCCAGGCCCCAGCGGCGTGCGCCCATTCGATCAGCTCGGGAAACGGGTCGCTGCACCCGCTGTTCACGTTCCCGGCCTGCAGGATCACGACGGTGGGTCCGTCGACGTCGGGGAGGTCGCGGGCGACGATGCGGCCCTGCTGGTCGGTGGGGAGCAGTCGGGCCCGCGACCGGCCGAGCCCGACGAGGCCGAGTGCCTTGCTCACGGTGGTGTGGGCTTCGGCGCCGGTGATCACCTCGACTGCGGGCGCGCCGACCAGCCCGTCGGCGTGTGCATTCCACCCGGCGGCCGTGAGCACGTGGTCTCGGGCGGCGGCGAGCGCCGTGGCGCTGGCCATGGTCGCCCCGGTGACGAAGGCGCCGCCGGTCCCGCGGGGAAGGCCCAGGGCGTCGACGACCCAGTCGATGGCGATCCTGTCGACGATCGCACCGACGGGCGACATCACCGACAGTGCGTTGTTCTGGTCCCAGGCGTTGGCGAGCCATGCAGTTGCGAGCGCCGCGGGATGGGTCCCCCCGTTGACGAATCCGAAGTAGCGCGGCCCGGCCTGGGCGACGGTGGCCGGCGAACCGATGCGATCGAGTTGGTCGAGCACCGCCGATGGCTTCGAGCCGTTGTCGGGTAGCGGGTGCTCGAGCCGGCCGAGCATCTCGAGCGCTCGGGTCGACGGCGCAACGGGGCGGGCCTCGACGGTGCGGAGGTACCGGCGGCCACGCTCGGCGGCGTCGGCGAGCAACTCGTCTCGCTCGCGCAGCCCCTCGCGCACCGAATCGTCGCTGGGTTCGGCTGTGGTGTCGATCACGGGAGCTCCCTGTCGCGGCGGTGTTCAGCGTGGCACAATTGGCACCATGCGCACAGTGCCAATTGGCCATCAGTTGGCCTCCCATCGCGTCACCACCCGCCAGGTCACCGACCTGCTCGGTGACTGGGCCGGCGAGGGTCCGCTCTTTCGTTCGCTGGCCGAGAAGCTCGAGATCCTCATCGAGACCGAACGACTCCCGGCCGGCGCCGTGCTGCCCGCCGAGCGCGAGCTCGCCTCTTCCATCGCCGTGAGTCGGAATACGGTGGCCGCCGCCTACCACCGTCTCGGCGAACTGGGCCTTGCTCGCTCGCGCAGGGGATCCGGGACCGCGGTGGCGCCGCGCCGGTCCCGACCCGGCGCGCCCCACAAGATCGACGGGCTCTTCGCGGGTTCGCTCACCGACAAGCCGCCGGAGTTCGATCTCACGCTCGCCGCGCCCGACTGCGCCCCACCCGTCGCCGACCTGCTGCGCGATCACGGCAGTCTCCTCGACTCGGTCGCACCGGGCTGGCAGAACTCACACGGGTACCACCCGGCCGGTCTGCCCAGCTTCCGAACCACCATCGCCCGGCACTACACCGAGCGCCTCGGCCTGGCCACCGACCCCGATCAGATACTCGTGACCACCGGCGCCCAACAGGCCATCGACGTGGTCTTCGAGACGGCCGGACGTCCGGGCGGGGCGGTCGTGATCGAGGACACCACCTTTGCCGGTGCCATCGACCTCGTGCACCGCCACGGGCTGCGCCCGGTGACGATCCCGCCCGGTGGTACCGATCTCGATCGGCTGGCGAGTGTGCTCGACACCCACAGTCCGTCGTTGGTCTACGTCTCGACGACCGTGCACAACCCCACCGGCCTCCGGTTCTCGGATCGCGCCCGCGACCGCCTGCTCGAGCTCACCGAGGAGTTTCCCGACGTGGTCTTCGTCGACGACATGGTCCTCGCTGATCTCGACCTCGGTCGCCCGTTTCCCGATCCGCACCGCCATCCTCTCGCCGCAGCACCGAACGTGGTCCATCTCGCGTCGATGTCGAAGCTGTTCTGGGGTGGTCTGCGCCTGGCGTGGATCCGCGCCGGCCGGTCGGTCATCTCCCGCTTCACCACGGCTCGGACCATCAGCGATCTGGGGAGCCCCATGCCCACGCAGGCGTTGGGTCAGGTGTTGCTCGCCGAGCACTACGACGAGGTGCGGTACTGGCGAAATCGCCAACTTCGCTCCCAGGCGGCGGCCCTCGTGGGAGGACTGCGCAGCCGGGTGCCCGACTGGCAGATCGCCGACGTGACCGGCGGCCTCAGTCTCTGGGTGAGACTGCCGGGCGTGGATGCCGAGGTGTTCGCCTCCGAGGCACTCGAGCGGGGAGTGGCGGTGGTGCCGGGACGCCTGTTGTCACCCGACGACACGGCCCGCAACCACGTACGCATGTCGTTCGTGCAGCCCCCCGATCGCCTCGACGCCGCGGCCGACCGTCTCGCCGACGCGTGGCGAGCGGTCACCTGAGTTCGACCCGCCGCCCGACACGGCATCCGGCGGTCATCACTGCAATACTCGCCGGCATGGGACGGGCACGATCATCAGGAGTGCTGGGCTTCGTCGCCCCACTTCGGCATCCGGCAACGGCGTCGTCCTACGAATCGGTCTGCGACAACCTCGCCACGACCCTGCACTCGTTGGTGCGGCAGCAGACGCCCGGCTGGAGGGCCGTGATCGTCGGCAACCGTGCGCCGCACTGGCCGATGCCCGATGGGGTCGACTTCATCGAGGTCGACCTCGAGCCCACGTACACCCACCCGGCCCGGCCCTCGTCACAGAATCAGGTGACCTTCGACAAAGGCACGAAGATCGCCATCGGCATGGCGCGGCTGCGGTCGATGGGCGTCACCCACATCATGCCCTTCGACGCCGACGATCTCCTGCATCGAGGCCTGTCGGGGCTGGTTCGATCGCAACCCGAAGCCCCGGGCTGGTACTCGAATACGGGCTTCATCCACGTGCAGCGAACGCGGCTGCTGTGGAAGATCGAGCACGGATTCCATCAACGCAACGGATCGAGTCACATCATTCGCGCCGACCTCGTGCCGCTCCCCGACGACCTACCGGAGGAACCCACTCCGCGCGTCGTCATCGAGCGCGTCGGGCCACGCATCCTGTCGATGGTCATCGGCAAGCACAGCCGTTGGACGAAGTGGGCCGCCGACAACGGTCACCCCCTCCTCGAGCTCCCCTTTCCGTCGGCCGTCTGGGTCGTGGGCACCGGCGAGAACCAGAGTCGCGTCGCTCATCACCGCGGGCCCCGCTGCGCCATCGACCGGACCCTTGCCGAGTCCTTCGACCTGTCGAACCCGCCGTGGTCCCAGCACGTCGCGAGACGGGCCCAGACCCTTGCCCTGCGTATCGGTCGCCGACTGCCCGAACGACCGGTGCGGCTCTCGGGACGCCCGGTGGCGGAGCAGACCGCCACGCGAAAACCCGCGTCATGAACGTCGGGGGTCGGCGTCTGCGAGTACTGCTCGTCTATCAGGGCTACCCGACGATCTCCCACACGTACATGCTCAACGAGGTCGATGCACTGGCCGTCGATCACGACGTCATGATCGCCGCGACCGGTCGCGCCGAGTTGCCGGCGGCGAACCACCGTCCCCACGTCCGGATCGGCGACCGGAGCGAGCTCGACGGGATCGTCTCGGAGTTCAAGCCCGACGTCATGCACGGCCACTACCTGCATCTGGCGCCGACGCTTGCCGAGCTGGGAGAACGCCACGGGATCGGGTTCACGCTTCGCTCCCACTCCTTCGACGTGCTGAAGCACCGGACCCGACGCCGCCGCCTGCAGTACGAGACGCGGGCGGTCAACACCGACGTCTGCCTCGGCGTGCTGGCCATGCCGTTTGCCCGACCGGTCCTCGAGGACATCGGGATCCGCCCCGACCGGCTGGTCGAGTGCTGGCCGGTCATCCGCTACGACCGGTTCTTCGATCGTTCACCCAATGGCGACGGCGTCATGAACACCGGTGCGGTGATTCCGAAGAAGCAGATGTCGGACTTCGTCGATCTGGCCTCGATGACCGATCGTCGGCTGCGTCTCTACCCGGCCGGCTTCATGGTTCGTCGCCTCGAGGCCTACAACCAGGCCCAGGGATCGCCGGTCGAGATCTGCGCCGGCGTCGAGCCCGAGGCCATGCCGGCGATCTACAAGCAACACGAGTGGCTGGTCTACACGGGGTCGTTCCGGCCGGCCACGATCGGCTGGCCCATGGCGGTGGCCGAGGCACAGGCGGCGGGCCTCGGTGTCGTCGTGCCCAATGTCCGTCCTGACCTTCGCGACTACATCGGGGAGGGCGGCTTCCTCTACGAATCGATCGCCGATGTACCCGAGATCATCTCCCAGCCCTTCCCCGACGAGCTCCGCGAGGTCGGCTTCGAGCACGCGAAGAAGTCCGGTATCGAGAACCACCTCCACCGCCTCACCGATCTCTGGGAGGCGGCCCGGCTCGACGTCTCGTCCGGTAGTCGGAAACCCTTCACCAGGTACTGGCAGGCCACCGCACCGTTGCGACTGGCGAGACGACTGACCTGACACCGGATTCCGGCCGCGTCGCCTCGCAGCTGCGAAGGGGCATCCCCAGCGCCTCGCTGCAATACTTTGGCGGATGCAGCGGGCGCAACCATCGGTTCATCTCGGACCCCACTGCCCTCCTGGGGCTGGCAACGAGCTCATCCGGGCGTGGGCGCACTCCTGGGTTGGTTCTGCCGCTCTGGCCGATCTCCTCGCCCACTTCGGCGGTCCATCGCCGAGCATCGAGGCCATCGACGACCTCTGCGGGTTCGCCTCGAGCCACTGGGACTTCCGGCATCGACCCGGCGATCCGCCGCTCGAACGCCATGAGCTCGTCGACGGATTCGCCCGCCAGCCGGCGACGGTGGGCATCGTGCTCGACTGCGCCGAGAGTCTCGGTCTGATGTCGGGTGGGCAGCATCACTCGACGGTGTACGACCACATCGTCGTATTGGGTGGTCGGGCCATGGCCTGCATCACCCGTAGCCGCCTTGCGGCCCGGATCGTGGAGAGCGGGGTGAGCGCCCCCGAGGTCGTCGGAATCACCGCGGCCCGGGTCCTCGACACCGACGAGCGGACCCTGCTGGCCGAACGGAATCTGTCCGGGCCGTCCACCGAGGCCGGAGCCATGACCGTTGCGATGCACCGGATGTTCCGTCCTGAACGACGTGGCGTCGCTCCGTCGGGGAGTGAACCGGTCTCCTTCGATGTGCTCGACGGCGCCGACCGCCCCGAGCTGGTGGTGGTCGAGTCGCCCCCGCGCCGATCCGATGGTCGGCGGGCCACCACCGCAGAGTCGCTCTCGTACTGGGTCGACGAAGCCGATCTGCCGCCCGAGCGGCGGGTGCTGATCGTCACCGGCGCCATCTTCGTCCCCTACCAGGGCGTCGAGGCGCTTCGCACGCTGTCCGTGCCCCACGGCCATGGGGTCGATGTGGTGGGACTCCGGCCGCGCACCCCCCTGGCCGACCGGCGTCCGCTCGGACTCTCGGCCACCTACTACCTCCAGGAGATCGCCGCCACGCTCCACGCCATCCGGGAGCTCGACCGACTCCTCCGGGTGCCGTGAGCGGCGACGGGCCTACGATCGTCGCGCGCCTCCGCCGCGCGGCGGGCGACGAGGGAGCCGCCGCGGTCGTCACGCCGGGTGGCGACTGGTCCCGGCGGGAGCTCCTCGACCGGGCCGAGACCGGTGCGGCGGTGCTCCACGAGGAGCTGGGTTCGGCGTTGGTCGGTGTGTGCCTCCCCGGCGGCGTCGAGCTGGCGACGGCGGTGCTCGCTGCGATGGGAGCCGGCGGGGTCGCCCCGGTTCGCGCCGATCTGCCACGTCGACGCGATCGCCGCGCATTTCCGCCGGACACGGGTGGCCGCAATAGTCGCCAGCGTCGAGTCACCGGCCGCCCGGGTGGCCGCGGACCTGGGATTGACCTTGGTGACGCCGCACCCTGACGAGGTCTTTCGCGTTCGTCGACCCGATCGCCGACCCGCCCATGACCCCCAGGACGAGATCGCCGACCTGGCGCTGGTGTTGACCACGTCGGGAACCACCGGTGAACCCAAGGTCGTGCCGCTTCGCCACGCGAATCTCCTCTCGTCGATCGACCGCATCGTCGCGTCGCTCGGGCTCTCACCCGAGGACCGATCGCTCGTGGTCATGCCGCTCACCCACATCCACGGCATGGTCGCCGGATTCCTCGCGCCACTCGCCGCCGGTGGCACGGTGTTCCTCGGCGGCCGATTCGATCCGGTCACGTTGCCCGACGCCGCCGCGACGTTCGGCGCCACCCTGGTCACCGCGGTGCCCACGATCCACCGGGCACTCGCAGAGACGCCGGCCGACCGGGCATGGTCGGAGCGGCTCCGCCTGGTTCGGTCGTCGTCGTCGGCACTGCCCGTATCGGTGGCCGAGTCGCTCGAGCGCCGGTTCGGGGTGCCCGTGATCGAGGCCTACGGCATGACCGAGGCGGCCCATCAGATCACCTCCAACACCGTCGATGATCCACGCCGCGGCACCGTGGGACGCGCCGATGGCGCTCGGGTTCGCGTGATCGACGACAACGGCCATCGTCTCGAGCCCGACCGGATCGGCGACGTCGTGATCCGGGGCGAGAACGTGATGGGCGGGTACATCGCCGACGACGTGGTGAACGACGCCGCCTTCATCGACGGCTGGTTCCGAACCGGTGATCGGGGACGGATCGACCCCGACGGGCATCTGGTGCTGGTCGGCCGGACCAAGGAGATGATCAACCGAGGCGGCGAGACCATCGCACCGGGTCCGATCGAGGAGGTGTTGCGGAGTGTGGCGGGCGTCCGAGATGCGGTCGTGTTCGCGGCTCCGCATCCCACCCTCGGCGAACAGGTCGCCGCCGCAGTGGTCGCCGACCCGAACGATTCGGTGCCCGTCGACCGTCTCCAACAGGAAGTCAACCGTCGCCTGGGCGCCGCCGACGTGCCACGAATCGTCCACACCGTCGACGAGATCCCGGTCGGGCCCACCGGCAAGGTGCAACGGAATCTGCTGCCGGGACTCCTCGGCGTGACGTCCGAGCAGCGCGAAGGCGGGAGTTTCACCGACCTCGAGGCCGAGGTCGCCGCCGTGTGGCAGACCGTCGGCCTGACTCCCGTCGGCCCCGGTGACGACTTCATTGCGCTCGGTGGCGACTCGCTCATGGCGATCACCGTGGCCATCGAGTTGTCCGCTCGATGGCAGGTCGACATCCGCCCGACCGACATCCTGTGGGACAGCACGGTTCTCGGCATGGCAATGCTCCGCAACCGCCCCCGGGAACGCGAGTCGACCACGAGTCGGGTGCCTCACGGCGGTCCGACGCCGGCCCAGCGCCGACTGATCGCCGCCGACCGTCTCGGACTCGATCGGCGAACCGAGAACATGGCCTTCGCCTGGAGAGTGTCCGGAACCGTCGATCCGCCCCGTCTCCGGGGTGCCATCGAAGCGGTGATCGACCGACATCCTGCGCTTCGATCGACGTTCGCCCCGCCGCCACTGCCTGCCTTCCGGGCGGCGACGACCGGGAGTGCCTACTCGTGGACAACGGGCAACGTCGTCGTCGACGAGCACCAGGCGACTGCCGCCTTCGGTGCCTTGGCCGCCGAGCCCTACGACCTCGCCGATGGCCCCTTGCTCCGATTCGGCCTGTGGCCGATTCATGGGGACCGCAGCTGGGTGTTCGGGTTCGCCTATCACCATGTCGTGCTCGACGGGCGCAGTCGTCGCATCGTCCTCGACGATCTTGCTCGGGCCTTCGACGATGCTCTGCCTTCCGGCGAGGTGCTGCGGGCGTGCGCCGTCGGGTCGTCGTTGGCGCCCTCCGATCGTGATTGGTGGAGAGCACGGGCCCAGGACGTGCCCGTGGAGTTGGCATGGACGACCCGTCTGGTCGGTCGTGACACCGACAGTCGGGCCCTCGTCGAGCGGATTGCCCTCGACACTGCGGTCGTCGCCGCCCTGCGACGATGTGCCGTGGCCCATCAGGCCACGCCGACGACGGTCCTGGTCGCCGCGACCGCCCTCGCCGTCGGACGCCTCACCGGCGAGAAGACGGTGGTCGTCGGGCTCCCGATCGATCATCGCACGGGCGGCTGCGACGACGCGGTCGGCTCGACGATGGATGCCGTGCCGGTGATCGTCGACGTGGGTACGCCCGAGACCGTCACCGAACTACTCGCGGCGGTTCGCCGCGAGTGCCTCGAGGCCTTCCAACGATCGGAGGCCGGCCTCCAGGAGATCAGGGAGGCGGCCGGGCGCAGTTCGGGCGAACCCTTGATCCACGTGCGCGCTCAGGTGCGAACCACGTCCGAACGGCTCTCATTGGGTGATCTTCGGAGCGAGCCCCTGCTGATCGATCCGGTGGCAGCGCGGACCCCGGTGGCCGTCGATCTTCGCATGACCGACGACACTCCGACCCTGGAGGTGACCTTCGACTCGAGCGTGGTGGTCGCCGACGTCACGGCGGCCTATGCACGTTCACTCGCCGTGGTCCTCCACGAGGTCGCCCACGGCTCCGACGAGCCTTTGCGGGATCTCGATTGGGTCAGCGAGATCGACCGATCGTCGGTCGAGCGCTGGGGCGATGGCGGGCGCTCCGAACCGGCGTTCGCGACGATCTCGGAGTGGTTCGACACCTGCCTCGACCGATGGCCGAATCGGGTCGCGATCCGAACCTCGGATCGAACGGTCACCTTCCGCGACCTCGCCGATGTGGTCCGGCGGGCGACCGCCGGTCTCCTCGAACGAACCGATCCCGGTGACGTCGTCGCCATGGCCCTCCCTCGTGGCATCGACCACATCGCAATCCAGCTCGCCGTGTGGCGATCGGGTCGCGTCGGGGTCGCCGTGGCACCCGATGCCCCGACGGCGCGGACTCGAGCCCAGCTGCGGGTCACCGCCCCGCGGCTCGTCGTCGTCACCGACGGCGCGCCTCGCGCCGCCGACGGTTTCGACCTCGTCGTTGTCGAGGATCTGGTGAGTGGTGGGGCCGACCTGGACTCCGTGTCGTATCCCGACCCGCACGCACCGGCCTGGGTGTGCGTCACCAGCGGGTCGACCGGCCAGCCGGCGACGGTGATCGGTACGCAGTCGAATCTGGTCCACCTCGTCCACGGGTGGCACCAGATCGTGCCGCTCGAGGCTCATGGGGTCGCATCGGTCTCCAAGCCGGTGTCTGCCGTCGGGCTCCTGTCGGAGTGGCTGGTACCGCTGCTGGCCGGCAACGAGCTCTTCCTCTTCAACGCAGTGGTCGCACGCGATCCGTTCCGTATCGCCACGAGGATCTCCGAGGCGGGCGTCACCTGGTACCGGGGCACGCCCGCCATGCTCGATGCGGTGGCATCGACCGTCCTTGCCAACGATGGTCCGAACGACCGGGTCCGGTTCGTGGTGTCGGGCGCCGACGTCCTTTCCCGGCCCACGGCCGACCTCGTGCAGCGGGCGTTTCCCTCGGCCACGATCGTGAATCAGTACGGCTGCACCGAGGCCACGGCGGAGAGCACGCTCGGTCCGATCATCCCCGGTGATCACCAGCCCGACGTCGGTCGGCCTCTGGCCAACGTCCGCGTCGAGGTGGTCGACGACACTGGTCGTCGGGTACCTCCGGGCGTCGGCGGGGAGATCGTGATCCGAGGACCACTGGTCGCCGGTGCGAGCACCCAGGGCGAGCACGCATCGGGCGATTTCGGATGGTGGGACGGCGGAGGCCGCCTGCACTTCTCCGGTCGGCGCGACCGTCGGCTCTCGGTCAAGGGGAATCGGATCGATGCCGGCGACGTCGAAGCCGCGCTCCGTGCGACCGGGCTCGTCGGGTCGGCCGTGGTGATGGTCGACCCCGACGAAACGAGAAGCCGCGACCTCGCCGCGGTCGTCACCCTCGAGAACGGCCGCGGTCTCGCCGACGTTCGAGCTGCGGCGGCCAGCGCACTGCCGCTGTTCGCGGTGCCCAACCGCATCCGAGTGGTCGATGCCCTCCCGACACTTCCGAGCGGCAAGATCGATCTCCGTGCCGCCCGCGTGCTGCTCGACGAACCCGAGCCCGAAACCCCAGCTCCGCTGGCCCCGGAGGTGGCCGACATCCGAGCCATGGTTGCCGGTGTACTTCGCCGTGCACCCTCCACCGTTGATCCCGCTCGGTCACTCCAGGCCAACGGCGGCGACAGTTTCGCCGCCATCGCGCTCCATGAGCAGTTGCGCAGCATCAACGGAGACCTCGTCGACATCGCCGCTCTCCTCGACGATCGTCCCCTGAGGGAGCTGGCAACCCGCCCATCGGCCTCGCTCGGCGACCGCTTGCCCGGCCGGCTCCGGAGGGTGGCGGTCGGCCGGTTCGACGATCGTCGAGTGGTGTGGTTCCCGGGCGGTGGTGGCCTCGACACCGAGGTCCGTCGGCTGGTCCACCATCTTCCCTCCCCACCCGAGGTCCTCGTGTACCCGTATCCGGGCTCCGCCGTCGGCGAGCACCCCTCGTTGTGGTTTCGTCGGCTCACGAAGCGCATCGTCGCCACCCTTCTCGACCTCGACGGTCCGCCGCCCATCCTGGCCGGGAACTCCTTCGGGGGAATCGTCGCGGCAGAGGTTGCCCACCAGCTTCAGCAGCGGCGTCGCGGCTGGATCCGTGGCTTGCTCATCGTCGATGCCATGCCCGTGGAACAGCGCCGGGCGGCTCGCCGCAAGATGATCGCCGGTCACGTTCGCTCCGACCTGCGGCTCTACCTCGCCGAACGTCGGAGTGACGACACTGCGCCGGCGGTTCGTTGGCGACGCAACTACCGGGCGTCTCGCCTGATGTTGGCCGGCCATACGCACACGAGGCGGGTCTCGGGTGTGTCCGTCGTCGTCGTGGCCACCACCGAACGTCGGACGGTGACCGGCCATCCCGACCTGGGGTGGGGCGCCCACCTCGGCGACCAGGTCGAGGTGATCGTGCTGCCCGGCGACCACGGCGGTCTTCTGGTCGAGCCGAGGGTCCTCGAGACCGCACCCATGGTTGCCGAGGCGCTACGGCGCCTGGCGCCGCCGCGCCCGTGACCGA
Source organism: uncultured Acidimicrobiales bacterium (assembly GCA_963787285.1). Classification (GTDB taxonomy): domain Bacteria; phylum Actinomycetota; class Acidimicrobiia; order Acidimicrobiales; family JAHEJN01; genus JAHEJN01. The sequence continues at coordinate 455,105 of CAWBCM010000001.1, forward strand.
CCGGCGGGCCTTCGCCGTCCTCGTCAGGGGCAACGCCGAGCGTCCGATGGGGAACGAGCGGCTGGTCGTCGAACCGATCGTCGAGGAGGGGCGACGACGCGGTTTCGACGTCGGACTGTTCGACCTGACGACGCTCGCCGACCCCGCCGACGCTCCGGGCACATGGTTCGATCGCGACGGGGGTCCCGGCCGACCCGGTCGCTACGAGGTCCCCCTCGTCGTTCACGACCGTCACCTGGGCGGCATCGTGGGAGACCACCCTCGCCGGCTGGCCCTCGCCCGGACCCGTTCGGTCTTCAACTCGCCCGCAGTCCAGGAGGTCACCGTCGACAAGCGCGAAGCCGGCCGGGTCCTGCGCGACGCCGGTATTCCCGTGCCGGCCGAGGTGGTGCGTCGTCGACCTTGGTCCGCGGCCACGGTCGACAAGCCTCGCTACGGCAGTCGATCCGAGGGGGTTCGGGTCGATCGCGGCGGCCTGCCGGGATGGATCGATCGGCTCCGCCGCCGCAGCGACCACGATCCGTCTCGCATCCGACAGCACTTCGTCGAACCGGTCCCGTTCAAGGGCCGCCATCCCCATGTCAAGGTTCACGTCCAACGCAACCCTGACGGCGCGCTCGGCGTGGCCCATTCGGCCGCGCGGTACTGGCTCGACGGGATCCCGCCGTCGACCGGGCAGCGGGCGGTGGCCGAGCCGGTCTCGCACTACGCCTCGGTCGTTCCCCGCGCGCTGTTGGGCCGCGAGTCGCTCGAGGCCATGACCGGACGGCTGGCGGTGCAGGCGGCCAGGGCGATCGAGACCGTCGACGCGTCCCTGTTCGAGCTGGGAGTCGACGTCGTGGTCGGCAGAGCCGAGGGTCTGATGGTGATCGAGGTCAACTCCAAGCCGGGTCACAGCAGCTATCGGCACCTGGCGAAGACCGAGACGCTTCCGGTTGCGATCCGCGCCGAGGCCCGAGAGCGGGAGCGGGCCAGCTTCGGTCGTGTGGTCGACGAGGTCGAACGCCGCCTCGGCTGAGCTCGCCGGGGCTACTGACCGGCGAGCTTGCGGTTCTTGATCTTGCTCTTCACGTAGTCGCGGTTCGTGTACGCGATGAAGTCGAGCGAGATCTCCTTGGGGCAGGCCTCGTGACACTCACCGTGATTGGTGCAGGATCCGAAGAACTGTTCCATCGTCTCGATCATGTTCTCGGTGCGGCTCCAACGTTGGGCCTGGCCCTGGGGCAGCAGGTTGAGGTGCTGGATCTTGGCCGAGGTGAACAGCTGGGCGGCCGAGTTCGGACAGGCTGCCACACAGGCGCCGCATCCGATGCAGGCCGCCGCGTCCATCGCCGTGTCGGCGACGTCCTTGGGTACGGGAATGAGGTTGGCGTCGGGCGCTGAGCCGGTGTTCACCCCGATGAAACCGCCGGCTTCGATGATGCGGTCGAAGGGTGACCGATCGACCACCAGATCCTTGATGACCGGGAACGACGCCGCGCGCCACGGTTCGATCACCAGGTGATCGCCGTCGGCGAACTTGCGCATGTGCAGCTGGCAGGTTGCGGTGGCCATCTCGGGTCCGTGGGCCTTGCCGTTCACCATCACGCCACAGGTTCCGCAGATACCTTCGCGGCAGTCGCTCGCGAACTCGATCGGCTCGTCGCCCTTGGTGATGAGCGCTTCGTTGACGACATCGAGCATCTCGAGGAACGACATGTCCTCGGCGATGTCGTTGGCCTCGTAACGCACGAAACGTCCGTCGGCGTCGGGCCCGGACTGACGCCAGACATCGAGGGTCACATTGATCGTTGCTTCCACAACGGCTCCTACTTGTAGCTGCGCTGGGTGAGCTCGACGAATTCGAACTCGAGCACTTCTTCGTGGCGGATGGGTTCACTGTCGGGCCCGGTGTACTCCCAGGCGGCGACATGGGAGAAGTTCTCGTCGTCGCGCAAGGCCTCGCCCTCTTCGGTCTGGCTCTCCAGGCGGAAGTGACCGCCACACGACTCGACTCGGGTCAGGGCGTCGCGGGCCATGGTCTCGGCCAGCTCGAAGAAGTCGGCGATGCGGCCCACCTTCTCGAGCGAGGTGTTGAGGCCGTCGGCATTGCCGAGCACCCGGACGTCGTTCTCGAACTCCTTGCGCAACGCAGGGATCTCCGAGATCGCCTTCTCGAGGCCGGCCTGGTTGCGTTCCATACCGATGTGGTCCCAGACGATCTTGCCGAGCTCGCGGTGGAAGTAGTCGGGTGAGCGGGTGCCGCGCACGTCGAGCCACTTCTGGGTCTGCTCGTTCACGCCGGCAACCGCGCCGGTGAAGGCCTCGTGGTCGATGGGCACCACCGGATCGCCCAGCATGCCCGAGAGGTAGTTGCCGATCGTGTACGGCAACACGAAGTAGCCGTCGGCCAGACCCTGCATGAGCGCAGAGGCGCCGAGACGGTTGGCTCCGTGATCGGAGAAGTTGGCCTCGCCGGTGACGAACAGGCCCGGCAGATTCGACTGCAGCTCGTAGTCGACCCACAGGCCGCCCATCGTGTAGTGGGTGGCCGGGTAGATGCGCATCGGCCGCTGGTACGGGTTCTCGCCGGTGATGCGCTCGTACATGTCGAACAAGTTGCCGTAGCGAGCCTTGATGGTCTCCTCGCCCTCGCGGGCGATGGCATCGGCGAAGTCGAGGAACACGCCGTTCTTCAGGGGGCCGACGCCATGGCCCTTGTCGACGAGGGTCTTGGCGTTGCGCGAGGCGACGTCGCGGGGCACCAGGTTGCCGAAGGCCGGGTACTTGCGTTCCAGGTAGTAGTCGCGCTCGGCCTCGGGGATCTCGCCTCCGGATCGCGTCTCGTCGACCGATTTGGGCACCCAGATGCGTCCGTCGTTGCGCAGCGACTCGGACATGAGAGTCAGCTTGCTCTGGAACTCGTCGCTCGCCGGGATGCAGGTGGGGTGGATCTGGGTGTAGCAGGGGTTCGCGAACAGCGCCCCCTTGCGGTGCGCTCGCCATGCCGCGGTCACGTTGCAGTTCATGGCGTTGGTCGACAGGTAGTACACGTTGCCGTAGCCGCCCGTGGCGAGCACGACCGCGTGGGCGCTGTGGGCCTCGACCGCGCCGCTCAGGAGGTCGCGGGTGACGATGCCGACGGCCCGCCCGTCCTCGACGACCAGCTCGAGCATCTCGGAGTTGGTGTGCATCTCGACCGAGCCGGCGGCGACCTGGCGCATGAGTGCCGAGTAGGCGCCGAGCAGCAGCTGCTGGCCGGTCTGGCCCCGTGCATAGAACGTCCGGCTCACCTGGGCGCCACCGAAGGAGCGGTTGTCGAGCAGCCCGCCGTACTCACGCCCGAAGGGCACGCCCTGGGCCACGGCCTGGTCGATGATGTTCAGCGACACCTCGGCGAGGCGGTACACGTTGGCCTCGCGGCTGCGATAGTCGCCGCCCTTGATGGTGTCGTAGAACAGCCGGTAGATCGAGTCGCCGTCGTTCTGGTAGTTCTTGGCCGCGTTGATGCCGCCCTGGGCCGCAATGCTGTGGGCCCGGCGGGGGGAGTCGTGGTAGGTGAAGGCCTTCACCTTGTATCCGAGCTCACCGAGTGAGGCAGCCGCCGACGCACCGGCCAGCCCCGTGCCGACCACGATCACGTCGAACTTGCGTTTGTTGCTGGGGTTCACCAGCTTCATGGAGAACTTGTGGTCGGTCCACTTGTCGGCGAGGGCACCGGCGGGGATCTTTGCGTCCATTGTTCCGATCATTCGGCGGCCTCCTTGGCTTCGAGTCCGGTGATGCCGCATGGTGCTTCGCAGTTGTCCTGATCGATCAGCCCGGCCTGCACGGCGATCGGAAAGCTCAGGTTTCCGACCAGAATCATCAGCGCCAGCGCTCCGGCCAGGGGGCGTCGAACACTGTTGACCTTCGGGCTGTTGACGCCGAGGCTCTGGAACAGGCTGTACACGCCATGGAAGATGTGCACGGCCAGAGCCACGTTGGCGACGATGTACAGGATGGCGACCGGCCAGTTCTCCAGGCTTCCGACCAGGTTGTTGTACGGATCGCCCCGCTGGAAGTCGACCCAGGGCAGGAGGCCCCAGGTGAGGTCGGCCAGGTGATACAGCAGGTACAGGCCGATGATCGGGCCCGTCCACCGCATGGTTCGGCTGGCGAAGTTGACCGCGATGTAGTCCTGGCCGCCGGTGTACTTCTTGTTGCCCGTCGAGCTTCGAGCTCGGGTTCGAGGTCTGGTTCATCCGTGCGAGCGTGACCGCCGAGTGGATGTGCAGGGCGAACATGACCACGAGTCCGCCACGCAGGGCCCACAGGAACCACGTGCGGGGGATGACGTCGACGCCGATGTCGCGGAGGGTTTCTCCGTACTCGGCGACCTGGTACGGGCCCCTCGTACATGTGGAGGTTGCCGATCATGTGGGCGATGACGAACCCGACCAACCCCACACCGGTGAGCGCCATGACCCACTTCTTGCCGACCGCCGTCTGGTAGAGGTTGAGCGGGAACGGCAGTGAGCGCGGCTTGGACCGAATCGGCCCGGGGCTCGTGCGCGGCGTGGGCCCGCCGCGAGTGCGAGACAGTGTCGTTGCCATCGAGGAAAGTCCCTTCCGAGGCCCACCGAACGGCGAGCCCGACGACGTTTTGGCGATAGTTCGACGCTATCGGGTCGGCACGACAAGGGGTAAACCCGACGGGGTCAGGCGATCTCGGTGTCGTAGCGGTTCGTGGCGTCGGCGTCTCCGGTGAGCGCGAGGATCAACGTGACCGGACCGGGGATGTCGGGCGCCACCCAGCTGATGGTGCCGACCCGCACGACAGCGTCGGCGTCGATGGCGCCCTGCCACGCCCACCGGTGCCGGGTCGTGGTCCCGTCGGCCTTCGGCCACCGGAGATCGGCCGCGACGGTGGCGGCGACCTCGTGGCGGAGATCGTTCACCACGTGGACATCGAAAGCGAGCGCCTGCCCGGGGCGGATGGCGGTCGGAAGTCGGTCGGCCACGACGATGACGGGCGCCAGGGCCTCGAACGCCGCGGCGTAGGCGAGCTTCGGTTCCCGGGCGTGATCGACCAGAGAGGTGCTGATGGCCGGCCACGAGTCGACGAGGTGGTCGACACAGAACCCGCCCGTTGGTCGGTACTTGAGCCGGCGGAGCACCTCGATCTGTCGCCGTACCACCTGGGCCTGATACCGCTGAGTCGCAATGCGCCACTCGTCGAAGGATGCGAAGTCGGCCGGATTCTGGTGTGCTTCGAAGTTGTGGCGCTCGTAACCATGGTTGGCGCCGAGCTCGTCGAAGTCCAGCGAGGGCCAACGGCCGGGCTTGCAGAACTGCGCGGTTTCGGGCACGGATCCCGCACCGAACTCCGAGACCCAGCGAACGGCCCGCGGCATACGTGCCGCCAGCTTCTCGAGGTCGCGACCCTCGCCCCAGCGCCAACCGAACCAGAGGTGGGTGTCGGTGCCGTCGAGTTGGGGCGGATGCGGCCATTGCCCCGAGTGGGCCACGACCGGTCGGCTTCCGTCGTAGTTCTCGATGGTGTGCTTCACCGATCGATCGAGCACCGACCGGTTCCACGTCGGCAGCTGCTGCCCGAGTGCGGCCCGCATGCCTCCGTAGCGGGGCCGCGGGGCGGTGGGATCATCGATGCCGTCGGGCGTCGGGGTGTCGTGGGCGCACCAGATGACCACCGAAGGATGGTGGGCCAGCTGGTTCACGGCATCGTTGACCAGACGGACGGCCCGCCGGCGGACCCGCTTGGAGTAGCCCCGCCAAAGCGGGAAGTCCTGCCAGATGAGCAGTCCGAGCCGGTCGGCGGCGTCGTAGAGCCCGGGATGGGCGATGTGGCCCCGAAGTCGCACGAGATCGAAACCGGCGTCGACGGCGAGTCGGAGGTCGCCCTCGGCGTCCTCGGTGGTGATCGAGGCGAGATCGAGCCCCGATGGAGCCAGGTTCACCCCCTTGGCGAACATGCGCTCGCCGTTGATGCGAAGGGTCCAGTTCTTCATCTCGACGGCACGGATCCCGGTGCGGAGCCGCCGGCGATCGCTCACCTCGGATGCGTCCTTCTCCGCGACCTCGATCTGTACGTCGACAAGATTCGCGTCGCCCATACCTCGCGGCCACCAGAGCTCGGGGTCGGGCACCGACAGCAGCCACTCGACCCGGTTCTCCCCGCTCGTCAGGGGCTGCTCGAAGGAGTGCTCCGTACCGGCCACCGTGGTCGACAGCCGGGCCGTGCATCGGTTGAGGGAGTCGATGGTGGCGGTGACCGCGAGGACTGCGACGACGGGGGAGGCCTCCTTGCACCGCACCCGCACCCAGCTGAGACGCAACGGTCCGGTGCATTCGATGCGGGGGGCGAGCCAGATCCCTCCCGGGTTGCCGCGCGGGTCGACCACCCTGGCATCGTCGAAGCTGCCGACGATCGAGTGCTTGCCGTCGATCTCGCCGCTCCGCCGGTGCCGGACCTCGATCGCCAACAGGTGTTCGGGACGTTCGAGCAGGATCGGATCGAGCTCGAAGGCGTGGTCGGCGAAGTAGCCCTCGATGTCGCCGAGGTAGTGACCGTCCCACCACACGTCGGCCTCGGAGAACACGCGGCCGGCGACCAGCCACGCCCGTTCGTCGTCGCCGAGGTCGAAGGTCGGTACACGGCGGCGGTACAGGATCGGACCGTCGCTTCCGGCGAACGCCGGCTCCGTCCGCCACGTGGAGGGCAGCGTTGTCGGCGTCCAGTCCTCGTCGTCGAGCTCCAGCTCGTGGAAGGTCAGAGCGAGCCGGTCGTCGCTGGTGCTGGCGCGCCACTCGTCGTCGAGCAGAAGGGAGTGGCGGACACCGCCGGCGACCTCGGACATTGCTCGACCGTAGCGTCGTCGGTTGAGCAATTCTTCCTGCCATCCACGGTTGGCTCGGTCGTCATCGCCATACTTGCTTCGGTGCGCGAGCAGGGTTTTTCCAAACTCGAATCAACCGACGACGTCATCGACATCACCGATACGGCGGTGTCGACTCTCGGCGCGCCGGTGCACGCCCAGGTCCTGGCCCACCTGCGCGACGCCGTGATGCTCATCGACCCTGAGGGGGTGGTGAGCTATGCGAGCCCCAATGCCGGCACGATCCTGGGTCGCCCGGCGGAGGAGTGGGTCGGCTCGACGCTCGTCGACCTCGTGTCCGATCCCGACATCGCTGCCGTGGAGCGCGCGTTGGGTCGTCCCCCCGATGGCCGCGCCACACCGGGATCATTGCTCTTCGGTGGCGGCTCGGGACCGCTCGTGCTGTTCGTCGATCGCCCCGCCCGACTCGGACCGCCCGGTACCCGTCTGCTCACCTTCCGTCCGGCTACTGCCGAGGAGGGCCTCGATTCGACACAGGGCGTGTTGTCGGATCCCGTGCCCATCGGGCAGCCATTCGACCCGGCCGAGGTCACGCGGCTCGCCGAGGCCATCACCGCCGGCGAGCTCACGGTCCATTACCAGCCCGAGATCGACCTCGAGAGCGGCCTGGCCCTGGGTGCCGAGGCGCTCGTGCGGTGGAACCACCCCGATCGGGGCTTGGTCGTCGCCGGCGACTTCGTGGAGCTGGCCGAGGCTTCCGGGTTGATCCGCGACATCGGTCGGATGGTGATGCGCCAGGCCTGTGCCGATTTCGGCAACTGGGCCCGTCGCTTCGGCGGCACCGTCCTCACGCTGCGGGTCAACCTGTCCGCTGAACAGCTCGGCGATGACGGGCTGGTCGACGTCGTCGGGCAGGCGCTCGTCGACGCCGATCTCGATTCGTCGGGTCTGTGTGTCGAGGTCACCGAGACAGCACTCATGTCCGACCCGTCGGCGCTCGACGTGCTCGACGAGCTGCGGCGCACGGGCGTCGAGGTCGCGGTCGACGACTTCGGCACCGGCTTCTCGTCGCTCAGCCAGCTCAAGCGTCTGCCGGTCGACGTGTTGAAGATCGATCGGAGTTTCGTGGCGGGCCTCGGCTTGTCGTCGGAGGACACCGCCATCACCCGAGCCATCGTCGAGCTGGCCAGGGCCGTCGGCCTCGGCGTGGTGGCCGAGGGTGTCGAGCATCCTCGCCAGGTCGACGAGCTGCTGCGTCTCGGGTGCCGTCGCGGTCAAGGCTGGTTGTACAGCCGAGCCCTGCCGTGGGACCAGCTCGAGACGGAGTTCCTGCGCGACTGATCGCCGCCGGAGAGTCCGGTTGTGTAGGTTCCGACCATGACTCGACCCACCACACTCGGTGAACTCAAGGCCGCCGGCTGGCAGTCGCGCTCGGTGCGTGACGAAGTCCGGGCCAACGCAGTGCAACGCATCGCGGCCGGTGAATCGTTGGTGGCCAATGTCATCGGCTACGAGGACACGGTGATTCCGCAGCTCGAGAACGCCCTTCTCGCGGGGCACGACGTGATCTTCCTCGGCGAACGGGGTCAGGCCAAGACCCGCATGATCCGTGGGCTCACGGCGCTGCTCGACGAGTGGATGCCCATCGTCGCCGGCAGTGAGATCAACGACGACCCGTATCACCCGGTCTCCCGCCACGCCCGTGAGCTGATTGCGCACGACGGTGACGACACCACGCTCGACTGGGTGCATCGCGACCAGCGCTACGGCGAGAAGCTGGCGACGCCCGACACCTCGATCGCCGACCTCATCGGCGAGGTCGACCCCATCAGGGTGGCCGAGGGCCGGTATCTGTCCGACGAGCTCACGATCCACTACGGCCTGGTGCCGCGCACGAACCGCGGCCTGTTCGCGATCAACGAGCTGCCCGATCTCTCCGAACGCATCCAGGTGGGCCTGCTCAACGTGCTCGAGGAGCGCGACGTGCAGATCCGTGGCTTCAAGGTACGCCTGCCCCTCGACGTGTTGCTCTTCGCGTCGGCCAATCCCGAGGACTACACCAACCGGGGTCGCATCATCACCCCGCTGAAGGATCGCTTCGGGGCCCAGATCCGCACGCACTATCCCCTCGAAGTCGACATCGAGCTCGACATCGCCGAGCAGGAGGCCCGTCTCCCCGATACCGACGGCGTCAGCATCGAGGTGCCCGACTTCATGGGCGAGATCGTGGCCACTTTGAGCCACCTGGCCCGTGACAGCCCACACATCAACCAACGCTCGGGCGTGTCGGTTCGGCTCACGGTCGCCAACTACGAGACACTGGCCGCGAGCGCCGTGCGCCGGTCGCTGCGGGCCGGCGAGGCCCGGGCGGTGCCGCGCGTCTGCGACCTCGACGCCCTCGCCCCGTCGACGATGGGCAAGGTCGAGATCGAAGTCGCTCGACGACGGCCGCGACGGCGAGATCATCCAGACGCTGCTCAAGGCGGCGGTGCTCGCCGTGTTCCGAGACGCCATCGATCCGGCCGAGGGCCAGGCGGTGGTCGAGGCTTTCGACGACGACCAACTGGTCGTCGATGCCGGAGACGACGTCGCCGCCGACGTCTACCTGAAGCTGCTCGGCCGAGTTCCGGCTTTCGGTCCGTGCCTCACGGCCCTCGGCTTCGAGGGCGACGATCTCGACGACGCGCCGTTGGTGGCCAGCGGCATCGAGTTCGTGCTCGAGGGCCTCCACCTGTCGAAACGTCTCAACAAGACAGCGACATCCGGCTCCGGCGGATCGCGCGCCATCTACAAGCCCCGCTCCTGATCGTGGTCAGGGTGATCCGACGCGACGTGCGCTGGGTTTGGGGTTGCGGTCGCGGTCGATGATTCCCCGCCGGCGCGAGAAGCCGCCGGCCCACTCGTACCCGTCCACACCGGTGTCGTGGAGCCAACCCTTCACGGCGACGCCGTCACCGATGGCCGATGTGATCTCGCGGCCCATGTCGTCGAGCACTGCATCTCGGAAGTCGTCGTCGTCGGTGGTGACACCGAGCCCGGTGACGAGCAGTGGCTGGTGGGGAAGCTCTTCGTCGAGTCGCCGCAGGGTCTCGCCGAGCTCGGGTGGTGTGGGGACGAAGCCGGTGTCGTCGGGTCGACCGCCGGCGGGATAGGGGCGGAAGGTCCCGGCCCGGTCGACACCGAGGGGCGGCAGGTGGAGGAATCCGATGATGTCGTAGAGGCCCACGTAGTCGTCGATGAAGCGGGCCGCACGATGGGGCATCACGAGCTCGCCGTCACCGACCGCGCCGATCCAGCTCCGCCAGAAGAGGTCGTCCCAGAACCGGGCGCCGGCGCCCGCATCGGGCCCCACGGGGAAGATGGTCGGCAACCCGAACGACGAGATCACCGGCGCGGTGCCGGCGCGCAGCACGGTGGCCGCGAGCCGATCGGCGTCGAGGGCGGCGACGACCGCATCGAGGGCCTTCTCCGGGTCCTTCCGGCCGGGGGGTCGTGAGCCGAGGCCGTAGCCGCGGATCGCCCAGCCGACGGGATCGTCGATGCCGACCCATGCCGCCGCCAGACCCTCGAAGGTCTCGGCACAGCGCTCCACGTGGGTCACCCAACGTGTGCGCCGGTTCTTGTCATCGAGGAAACCGCCCTCGTCGTCGTGGAACCAGCCGGGCAACGAGGTCGAGACCAGGGTCACGATCGGCTCGAGCCCCGTGTGGCGGGCCGCGGCCAGTACATCGCAATAGCGGTCGATCTCGTCGTTGTCGAGCTTGCCGTCGGCCGGTTCGATCCGTGCCCACTCGATCGTGAAGCGGACGTGGGTGTGCCCGAGCGAGGCGAAGAGCGCGAAGTCCTCGGCGAAGTCGGCCCGGAAACCGTTGCCGTCGTTCGACGGATCGAGCTGGCGCTCGCGCTCCCAGGCGAACCAGTCGGAGCCGGCGGCAGCCCCCTCGGTCTGCACCGACGACTGTGTCACCCCGATCCACGTGGCCTGATCCATACGAGAGGAGTATGCGCTGCCCCGGCGCCTTCCGGTGCGCCGGGGAAGGTCCGACCACGCTGCGCGCGCCACGAGAGACCGGTTGGGCGTGGGCTAGCTTGCAGACATGGGCCTCTTTCGTCGCCGCTCCCGCCGGCGTTCCGCTGACCGAAGGGTGTCGTACTCGCGTTGGGACGGGACCCAGACCGGCTTCGACCTGTCGGCGGCCGACCTCATGAGCGAGATGGCCGACGACCTCGTGTACCACGGCGACCTCAACGCGGCGCTACGACGCCTGATGCAGCAGGGGTTCGATGTCGACGGCGAGCGGATGCAGGGCATCCGTGAGCTGCTCGAGCAACTCAAGCAGCAGCGCCAGGATCGGCTCGACCAGTTCGACCTCGGCGGCGTCTACGACGAGATCGCACGCGATCTCAACGAGGTGATCGAGACCGAGAAGCAGGCGCTCGACGAGGTGCTCGCGACGGAGTCGAGCGATGCTCGCCGCGACGAAGTCGCCCGACAGGCCGCCCAGGAGGCGCAGTTCCACCTCGACATGTTGCCGCCCGATCTCGCAGGGCAGATGAAGAGCCTCCAGAACTACGACTTCACCTCTCCCGAAGCGCAGCGTCGCTTCGACGAGCTCGTCGAACGGCTCCGTGAGCAGCTGATGCAACAATTCGTCGATCAGATGACCGAGGGTGTCGAGGGCATGGCACCCGAGGATCTCCAGCGCGCGAAGGACATGATGGCCGAGCTGAACCACATGCTCGACCAGCGGGCCAACGGTGAGGAGCCCGACTTCGCCGGCTTCATGGACCGCTTCGGCGATTTCTTCCCGGAGAATCCCGAGACGCTCGACGAGTTGCTCGAGGCGATGGCCGCCCGTATGGCGGCCATGCAGGCGATGTTGAATTCGATGACCCCCGAACAACGGGCGCAGCTCCAGGCCCTGTCCGATCAACTGCTCGAGGACATGGACCTTCGGTGGCAGGCCGATCAGCTCGGTCGCAGTCTCCAGCAGCTCTTTCCCGACGCGGGCTGGGACAGCGAGCAGCAGTTCCAGGGACTCGACCCCCTCGATCTCGGCAGCGGCCAACAGGTTCTCGGTGAGCTGGCCGACATCGATCAGCTCGAACAGCTCCTCCGCGGCGCCACCAACCCTGGTGCCCTCGCCGAGGTCGACATCGAGCGTGCCCGCGAGCTCATGGGCGACGACGCAGCGCGCAGCCTCGAGCAGATGGCCGAGATGGCGAAGCTGCTGGAGGAGGCGGGCCTCATCGAGAACAAGGACGGCCGCCTCGAGATGACCCCGCGGGCCATCCGGCGGCTCGGCCAGCAGGCGCTGTCCGACCTCTTCCGCAAGTTGCGTCACGACCGCCCCGGCGGACACGAGCTGGCCCAGACCGGCGTGGGTCACGAGCGCGACTACTCGACCAAGCCCTACGAGTTCGGCGATCCGTTCAACCTCGACATCCAGCGCACCATCCGCAATGCCATCCGCCGAACGGGTGGGGGACTCCGGTGCCGCTGACGCCCGACGACTTCGAGGTCGAACGGACCGAGTCGTTGGTGAAGGTGAGCACGGTGCTGATGCTCGATCTGTCGCTGAGCATGCCGATGCGCGACAACTTCCTGCCGGCCAAGAAGGTGGCCATGGCCCTGCACGCCCTCATGAGCAGTCAGTATCCGCGCGACTACCTGGGCGTGGTGGCCTTCAGTGAGGTGGCCCGCAAGATCCGACCCGAGCAACTGCCCGAGGTCTCGTGGGACTACGTGTACGGCACCAACATGCAACACGGGTTCCTGTTGGCCCGCGAGCTGTTGGCCCGCCAGAGCGGCACCAAGCAGATCATCATGATCACCGACGGTGAGCCCACCGCTCACATCACCGCGAGCGGACAGCCCTTCTTCAGCTATCCGCCGTCGCGAGAAACCGTCGACCGCACCTTGGCAGAGGTCGCCGCGTGCACCAGGGAGGGCATCCGCATCAACACCTTCATGCTCGACGCCACCCCCCACCTGACCCGGTTCATCGAGCAGATCACCAAGATGAACGGTGGCCGTGCGTTCTTCACGACCAACGAGAATCTGGGTGACTACGTGCTCGTCGATTTCGTCGAACATCGCCGCGCGATGGTCCAGGGTCGTCGAACCGCCTGATCGGGCGCGGCCCACGATTCCCAGAAAATCCGGCCTCGGTCTTGCGATTTGCCTGCTCAGGGTCCAGAATCACATGGACGTAATTACACCGATGTCCAGGCAGCGGGCATCGTGGTGTCCTGGCAGGCACGGGCCGCAGGGCAGGGAGGCACACATGAGCGAACTCGACATCCAGGTCGAACCTGGCGCCGAAGAACGCCCGTGGCAGGAATTGGCGAACTGTCTCGGTGTCGATCCCGACCTCTTCTTCCCCGAGCGAGGCGCCTCGACGCGCGAGGCCAAGGACGTGTGCCGCGGCTGTGTGGTCCGTGTCGACTGCCTCGAGTACGCCCTGGCCAATGGGGAGAAGTTCGGCATCTGGGGCGGCATGAGCGAGCGCGAGCGCCGCCGCATCCGCCGTCAGCGGGCCCTGGCCCGCCAGGCTGCCGCCACCGCGGCCCACTCCGACAGCATCACCGCCTGACTTCGGGGGTAGTGTTGGGCCATGGGAAGTCTCGGAAGTGGTGAACTCCTCATCATCTTGATCATCGTGCTTGTCGTCTTCGGCGGGGCCAAGCTCCCCAAGCTGGCGCGTTCGCTCGGTCAGGCGCAGAAGGAGTTCAAGAAGGGCATCGACGAGGGCGTCAGCGACGAGGACGAATCGTCCGTCTGATCCTTCGCGCAGCGATGCAGCGGGAACCTCAGCTCCATCGCCGACGTTGCGTCGTCGAAGATCGATGACCGACGCCAACGACGTACCGACCTGGGAAGACGTGGCGCGCGACTACGGGCGCTTCATCTACACCGTTGCGTACCGACTCACCGGCAATCGGTCCGATACCGACGACCTGGTGCAGGAGGTGATGGTGCGAGTGCAACGAGGACTGAAGACCTACGAGCCCCGGTCGATGACGGGATGGCTCGCCCGCATCACCACCAACGCCTTCTACGACGAGACCCGGCGCCGCAAGCGTCGGCCCGCCGACGCGCTGCCCGACGACCCCGATCGGGTGCTCGGGGGGACGCCCGGGGCCGATGTCGCGTCGGCCGCCAGCGGGCTGCCCGACTACCTCCAAACGGCGTTGGCAAGTCTCGGGCACGATTTTCGCATTGCCGTCGTTCTCTGTGATGTGGTCGGAATGAGCTACGACGAGATCAGCGACGCAACCGACGTGCCGGTCGGCACCGTGCGCAGTCGCATTCATCGCGGGCGCAGCCAGTTGAGAGATCGCCTCGTCGCATCGGGAGACGTTGCGCCATGAGCGACGAACGACTCTCGGCCTATCTCGACGGCGAACTCGATCCGATCGACATCGCCACGCTCGAGGCCGACCTCGCCGCGTCAACCGACCTGGCGGCCGATCTCGCCACCCTCGGCCGTACCCGCCAGCTGCTCCGCAGCATGGGCGACATCGAGCCCACCCCCGGGATCTTCGAACCCACCGTCGTCTCCCTCGACGCTCACCGGCGTCGACGCGGGCTCCGGCTCGCCGTTCCCGGTGTCGCGATCCTCGGGGTGGCCGCCGTGTGGTTGTTGGTGCTCGGCGTGTTCTCCGGCACCGGCGTCGCCCGATTCGTTCCCGCCGTCGACGACTACGTCGACCGCCACGCCAGCGCCATCGAGCTGGGCGAGTCCGACGGCTTCCTCGCCATCGACGGCGACGACATGGCTCCCATGGTCGACACCGACACGGGCCTGGCGATGATGGGCGCGTATCGACGCGGAGATGTCGTGCAGGCGGTGTACTCCGACGGCAGCCACGAGCTCTCGGTGTACCGCGAACCCGGTCGGGTCGACTGGGACTCGATCATGGCGCGTGGTGGAACCCTCGACCAGGTCGACGACGACAAGATGTGGCACTACGAGGCCGACGGGTTCGCCGTGGTGGTCGTGGAGCGTCGCGACCACGTCGTCACCGTCGTGGCCGATCCGGGCATGGACGACATGATGATGAAGGCCGCCGACATCTAGGCGCCCTGACGGGAACGGTCCGAGCGGCTCAGACCGCCGTCTTCTGCTTGTTCCGCTCGCGCACGAGGCGACGCCGCGACCGTTCGGAGTGACCGCCCCAGACACCGTGCTCCACACGATTTCGCAGGGCGTATTCGAGGCAGCGGGCCTGGACGGGGCAGGTCGCGCAGATCTTCTGGGCTTGGAGCACACCGACCCCGTCGGAAGGGAAGAACGTCTCGGGTGGGTGGTGTGCGCAGTTCCCGTCTGCCATCCATTTGGTGTCCATCGAGGTCCTCCTCAGCCCGCTCGGTGCTGATATGACGCCGCAGCGCCAGCGTAGGTTCCCGGATCCAACAGAAAACCGCAGTAAAGCGAACTCTGCCCACAGAAACGAACAAAACGGACCATCCGCGTTGGATGCGGGCTCTCGGTGGGCAACCATGGGTGGATCGAGTCCGAACCCCAACTTCCTCCGCTGCTCGACGCGGCGTCGTACGATCTCGCTCGTCAGCCGATCGCCGAACCCGAGGTCGAACGCGTCGTCATCGAGGTTCCGTCGATCTCGCACCGCACTCTGTGGCTCGCCGCCATGCTCACGCTCACGACCGCGCTGCTCGGTGCGGCCGCGCTCGTTTGGGTCCTCGACGATTCGACGGTCACCCAACAGGTCGCCACCCCCCCGACCTTCGACGAGGGCTCGAACCTCACCTTCGACGGCGAGGCCGTCGACATCCAGGGTGTGCTGGCCCGCGTGCAGCCGTCGGTCGTCACCCTCCGAACAGGTCAGGAGACCGTGCGGGGGGTGTTCGAGGGCGCCGGATCGGGTGTGGTCATCTCCGACGACGGCCTCATCCTCACGAACGCCCACGTGATCTCGGGCGCCGACCAGATCGAGGTGTTCTACTTCGACGGCACCTCGGCGTTGGCCGAGCTGGTCGGGAGCTTTCCCGACGACGACATCGCGCTGATCCAGACCCTCGATGTCAGCGGAACCACTCCTGCGGTCCTCGGTAGCGCAGAGTCGCTACGCGTGGGTGACGAAGTCGTGGCCATCGGCAACGCCCTGAACCTCGGTGCCACGCCGAGCGTCACCCGGGGCATCGTCTCGGCCAAGGGCCGCAGTATCGAAGCGGGGATCATCTCGCTGTCGGAGCTCATCCAGACCGACGCCGCCATCAACCCGGGCAACTCGGGCGGGCCTCTGGTCAACGCGGCCGGCGAGGTGGTCGGCATCAACACCGCCATCATCGACAACGCCCAGAACGTCGGTTTCGCGATCTCGATCGATGTGGTCAAGCCACTGGTCGACCAGCTCGTGGCCGGCGGGGGCGCCATCACCCCCGATACGGCCTTTCTCGGCGTGACCACCCAGACGCTCGCCGATCTCTCCCCCGATCTGTTGGCCGAGTCGGGGGTCGTGACCCCCACCGGTGCCTTCGTGGTCGACATCGTCCCCGGCGCGGCCGCGTCCGAAGCCGGGATCCTGGGGGGCGATGTGATCGTCGGAATCGATGGCGAGACCGTCGACGCGAGTGAAGACGTCGGTCGGATCGTGCGCGGTGCGTCTCCTGGCGACACGCTCACGATCGACATCGAACGCAACGGTCAACGCCGGAGCGTCGAAGCGACTCTCGGCGTTCGCGGCAACTGACGACGGCGGACCGCCGGCCGGCGCGCGGCCGGGGCCGGCGTGCAGCCTGTGGTTCGCGCACTAGAATCCATCGTTCGACCGCTCAGGAGACCCCATGACCGACATTGCATCCGATGCTCAGGCGCCGCCACCGGTCGGCCACGTCAAGGTCGTCTACCTCGGTCCGGTTGCTCCGCACTGGGAGTTCCGGTCCGATTTCGGCGATCAGGCGATGATCGACGGCTTCCGCGCCCGGGCCCACGCGCGCCTCATGCTGCTGCCGCCCCACGACCCGCAGTTCCGCCGCAACCGCGAGCGCGTCGACCGCGACGCCGAGCGGGCCAACCTGCTCATCGACTGGGATCTCGGCTACGCAGAGGACGAGGAGGATGGCGGTCGCTGAACCGGCTTCGGCCGGAACCGAGCTCACGGCGCTGGCGGGCCAGCCCGAACGGTTCATCAATCGCGAGATGTCGTGGCTCGACTTCAATCGGCGTGTTCTCGCACAGGCCGAGGATCCGCACATGCCGCTGCTCGAGCGGCTCAAGTTCCTCGCCATCCACGGCTCGAACCTCGACGAGTTCTTCCAGGTGCGGGTCGCGGGTCTCAACGATCAGGTGGCCGGTGAGGTCACCTCGCTGACCCCCGACGGCCGAGCGCCACTCGAGCAGCTCGATGCCATTCATGTCGCCGTCGACGACCAGTTGGCCGTGGTGGCCGACACCTGGGAGTCACTGCTGGCGGCGCTGTCCGACTCCGGTATCGACCTCGTCGACTTCGGCGACCTGACCGTCACCGAACACCAGTGGATCGCCGGGTACTTCGAGGAACAGGTGTATCCCGTGCTCACGCCGCTGGCCGTCGACCTCGGCCGGCCGTTCCCATTCATCTCCAACCTGTCGTTGAGCCTCGGCGTCATCTTGCAGAGCGAAGGCAAGCCGCTGTTCGCCCGCATCAAGGTGCCGCCCATCCTCCCCCGGTTCGTGGCCCTGCCCGACGGGCAGCGCTTCGTTCGGCTCGAACAGGTCATCGCCGCCTATCTCGGCCAGCTGTTCCCCGGCACCGAGATCGTCGACCACGTCATCTTCCGCGTGACCCGCAACGGCGACCTCGCCATCGACGAGGGCGAAGCCGAAGACCTGCTCGAAGCGGTCGAGGTCGAGCTGCGCCGACGCCGTTTCCGCAGCGTGGTCCGCCTCGAGATCGAGCGCAGCATCAGCCCCGCCGCCCGCCAGGTCCTCATCGAGGAGCTCGACATCCGCGATCGCGACGTGTATTTCAGTCCGCTGCCCCTGGGCCTGGCCGACCTGTGGCAACTGCACGGTCTCGATCGACCCGATCTCAAGGAGCCCGCCTGGAAGTCGGTGCAGCCACCGGAGTTCCGCAGCCCCGAGGGGTACCGCAACTTCTTCGAGGTGATGCGCCAGAACGACGTGCTGGTGCATCACCCCTACACCTCGTTCTCGGGTTCGGTCTCGGAGTTCATCCATCAGGCGTCGACCGATCGGCGGGTGTTGGCCATCAAGCTCACGCTCTACCGCACGTCGGGCGACACGCCCATCGTCGAGTCGCTCGTCCGGGCGGCCGAAGCCGGCAAGCAGGTCGCCGTCGTCGTCGAGCTCAAGGCGCGATTCGACGAGGCGCAGAACATCGAGTGGGCCCGACGACTCGAAGGCTCGGGCGTGCACGTCGCCTACGGTCTGGCCGGCCTCAAGGTGCACACCAAGGTGGCGTTGGTGGTCCGCCGGGAGAGCGGTGGCATCCGCCGCTACTGCCACGTCGGCACCGGCAACTACAACTCGAAGACAGCCCGCCTCTATGAGGACTTCGGGCTCTTCACCACCGACGAGACGATCGGCGCCGACATCGGTCAGCTGTTCAACGTGCTCACCGGGTACGGCACCGACATCGAGTACCAGGCGATGCTGGTCGCGCCGCACCATCTCCGTCAGCCGTTGCTGCACCGCATCGCCCAGGAGATGAGCCATGGCGCCGACGGCCGCATCATCATGAAGATGAACAGCCTCGTCGACGCCGAGATGATCGATGCGCTCTACCGTGCCTCGCAGGCCGGCGTCTCGATCGATCTCATCGTCCGGGGCATCTGCTGCCTGCGGCCCGGGGTGCCCGGACTGAGCGAGAACATCCGGGTGCGCTCGATCGTCGGCCGGTACCTCGAGCACTCGCGGTGCTACTACTTCGCCCACGGCTCCGGGGCGGGGAACCCGGAGTACTACATCGGTTCGGCCGACCTCATGCCCCGCAATCTCGATCGTCGCGTCGAGGCCGTGGCGCCCGTGAACGCCCCCCTGCTCCAGCGTCGCATCGACACGGTCCTGTCGACCGGCCTGGCCGACGGCGCCCTGGCCTGGACCCTCGACGAGAACGGCTATTGGACCCGCATCGGCGACGTCGACGGCGTCTCCACCCACGAGCGACTCCGGGAACTCGAGCTCGAGCGAGCCAGCGCGGCCGAGCCGGTCGAGATCGCGCCGCCCGAGGCACCCCGGCGACGATGGTCGCTTCGTCGGTTGCTGAGCTGACCCTCACCCGTCGACAAGGGTTCACCCTTCGTTCACATTCGGGCCACTCCACCGACACCCGCTCTCCTTAGCGTGCCCCACGTTGCACTGACTTCCTCGTGTCCCCCCAAGGAGCAAAGATCCGTGAGAACCCCCAAGCGCTGGCTGTTGCTGGCCATAGTTCCTGACGTTCGGCCTCGTGGCCGCAGCCTGTGGAAGCGACGACAACGGTGGCGGCGACACTGCCACCGCCGACGAACCGGCGGCCGAAGAACCGGCCATGGCCGATTCCTCCGACGTGGCGGGTGAGGTGAACATCTCCGGTTCGTCGACCGTCGAACCGGTGTCGGTTCGTACCGCGGAGCTCTTCGAGGAGGTCGCTCCCGATGTCATCGTGAATGTCGACGGTCCGGGTACCGGCGACGGCTTCCAGTTGTTCTGCGCCGGCGAGACCGACATCTCCGATGCGTCCCGCCAGATCAAGGACGAGGAGGCGGCCACGTGCGCCGAGGCCGGCATCGAGTACATCGAGCTCGAGGTCGGCATCGACGGCATCACCGTGTTGACCAACCCGGCCAACGAGTCGGTGAGCTGCGTGAACTTCGGCGACCTCTACTCGTTGTTCGGCCCCGAGAGCGAGGGGTTCGCGAACTGGTCTGACGCCCAGACGCTGGCCGACGAGGTCGGGGGCTCACTCACGATGCCCGATGCCCCGTTGGACATCACCGCGCCGGGTACCGAGTCGGGTACCTACGACAGCTTCGGCGAGCTGGTGCTCGATGGCATCGCCGAAGAACGGGGTCAGGAGACCAGCTACCGTCCCGACTACATCTCGGCGGCGGATGACAACGTGATCATCGGCAACACGCAGGGTTCGGACAGCTCGCTGAGCTTCGTCGGTGCGGCGTTCGGTTTGAACGCCTCCGATGTCAAGGTGCTCGAGGTCGATGGTGGCGACGGTTGCACGCCGGCCAACGCCGAGACCATCGCTTCGGGTGACTATCCGATCAGCCGGTCGCTGTACATCTACGTGAATGCGGCCGAAGCGGCGGCCAGTCCTGCCCTGGCTGCCTATGTCGACTTCTACATGACCGATGGCCTCGACATCGCGGTGCCCGCGGTCGGCTACGTCGCCCTCACCGACGACGCCAAGGCCGCCACCCGCGCCACTTGGAGCGGTCGCTAGACCCGATGAATCCCGTCGGGGGTCGGACCATGGCGTCCGGCCCCCGAACTGGCGCTCCGACCCGCCGACCCGACTAGATTCGAGCCCTGCATGAGCGATGCGGTCAGCCCTCCACCACTCGGTCTCAGCGATCTCGAGGCCACACCCAAGCGGGCACGGCGCGAACGCACCGTGCGAATGGTTCTCCAGGCGGCGGCCATGATCTCGGTTGTGGTCAGCGGCGCCATCGTCTTCTCGTTGCTGTTCGAGGCGTGGGACTTCATGGTCAACGTCGACTGGTCGGCGGTGTGGTCGACCGGCTGGTTCCCCCGCAACGGGATCTACGACATCAAGACACTCATCGTGGCGTCGCTCATCGTCACCGGCATCGCCATGCTGGTGGCCACGCCGCTCGGCCTCGGGGCGGCGATATTCCTTTCGGAGTACGCCAATCCCCGGGTCCGTCGGGTCCTCAAGCCCATGCTCGAAGTGCTGGCGGGCATTCCGTCGGTGGTGCTCGGCTTCTTCGCCCTGCTCTGGATCTCACCCAATCTGGTGCAGAACGCGTTCCAGAGCGCCAACCGCGGGAACCTGATGGCGGCGGGAATCGGCGTGGGCATCCTCACCATCCCCCTCGTCGCCTCGATCTCCGAGGACGCGATGCAGGCCGTGCCCAACGCTCTGCGTGAGGCCTCGGCGGGCCTCGGCGCCCGCAAGGTGACCACGAGCATTCGGGTCGTGTTGCCGGCGGCCATCTCGGGTCTGGCCGCTGCGCTCATCGTGGCGGTGTCGAGGGCACTCGGCGAGACCATGGTGGTGTTCATCGCGGGCGGCGCGGGCGACACTGCGCTCTATACCGACAACCCTGTCGACGGTGGCCTCACCATGACCGCGGCCATGGCGTCCCTGGCGTCGGGTACCGATGCGGTGGTCGGCGAGGGGCTCACCTTCCCGAGCCTGTACTTCGTGGGCCTCGTGCTGTTCACCATCACCTTCGGTCTCAACATCATCGCCGACAGATTCGTGCGTCGAGTACGGGAGGTCTACTGATGGCCTTCACCACGATCGGCGGCGCGGTCGACGTCGAAGCCGACGTTCGTCGCCGCCTCGCCTCCGGGGGCTCCGATTGGAGAGGCACCGCGTTTCGAGCGCTGTTGTTGTTCAGCCTGTTGCTCACACTGCTCATCATCGTGGTGCTGTTGGTCGACGTCATCACCGACGGGTCCACGGTTCTCACCGAGCGCTTGGGTGATTTCCTCTCCGGCACGCTGCGGTCGCGCTCGAGTGATGCGCTGCTCGGCGTACACCAGGGGCTCCGGGGCTCGATCTGGATCGGCATCTTCGTCGTGGTCCTGGCCTTCCCCATCGGTATCGCGGCGGCGATCTACCTCGAGGAGTACGCAACCGATACTCGGCTCACCCGTTTCATCCAGCTCAACATCCGCAACCTTGCCGGCGTGCCGTCGGTGGTCTACGGCTTGCTGGGGCTGGCGATCTTCGTCAAGCTTCTCGGCGGCTCGAGCTCCTCGGGTGGTCTCACCGGGGGCCGCAGTCTCGTGTCGGCGGGGATCACGCTGGCCGTGCTGGTTCTCCCGGTGGTGATCATCACGTCGGCCGAGGCGATCCGCGCCGTGCCCGACAGCCTCCGGGAAGGCGGGTACGGCGTCGGCGCAACGAAGTGGGAAGTCATCAGGAGCCACGTCCTGCCCTACGCCGCCCCCGGCATCCTGACCGGCACGCTGCTGTCGCTGTCGCGGGCCATCGGAGAGGCCGCACCGCTCATTCTGGTGGGTGCCGTCACGGGCCGACTCGGCGGCGACACCGGCATCTTCGACGTCGGGGGGCTGCGCGACCGATTCACGGCCATGCCGATCGTGATCACCGACTGGGTCAAGAAGGCCAACGGTGGCTCCGACGACGGCGGTGCCGGGCTCGATTTCGCGTCCCACGCTGCCGCGGCCATCGTTGTGCTGATGGTGTTGGTGTTGGTGTTGAACTCTGCAGCGATCGTCATGCGCAATCGCTTCGAGAAGAAGCGGGGATGATGATGGACGCAAGGGAGCTCGCGATGGAGGAAATCGTGGACGACGGGACCGAAGTCGACACCAGTGCCGCCGAGGTCGGAGAGAACGCACAGCTCGCAGAGCAGATCGTTCTACGGGCTGCGGATGTCGATGTGCACTACGGCGACCACTGGGCGGTGCGGCACTGCAACATGGAGGTCCGGCGCCACGAGATCACCGCCATGATCGGGCCGTCGGGTTGTGGCAAGTCCACCATGTTGCGCTGCTTCAACCGCATGAACGACCTGATCGCCTCGGCTCGCGTCGAGGGATCGATCCAGTACCACGGCGTCGATCTGTACGACCGTCGAGTCGATCCGGTCGAGGTGCGGCGCCGCATCGGCATGGTCTTCCAGAAGCCCAACCCATTCCCCAAGACCATCTGGGAGAACGTGGCGTTCGGACCCCGAGTGGCCGGCATCGCCAAGGCGAAGTCCGACCTCGACGACATCGTCGAGAGCTCGCTGAAGAAGGCCGCGCTCTGGGAAGAGGTCAAAGATCGTCTCAAGACCTCGGCCATGGGCATGTCCGGTGGGCAACAGCAGCGTCTCTGCATCGCCCGCGCCGTCGCTGTCGACCCCGACGTGTTGCTCATGGACGAGCCGTGCTCGTCGCTCGACCCCATCGCCACCACCCGCATCGAGGAGCTGATGCAGGAGATCAAGGCGGAGTACACCATCGTGATCGTGACCCACAACATGCAACAGGCGGCCCGGGTGAGCGACCGAACGGCATTCTTCACCGCCGCGGTCGACGAGGAAGCGGGCGTACGATTCGGTGAGCTCATCGAATTCGACCGCACCGAGAAGATCTTCTCCAATCCCTCCGATGAACGCACGGAGAACTACGTGACCGGCCGATTCGGCTGAGCAGGAGCACTGCCATGACCGAAGAACTCCGCAAGTCGTTCCACGAGGCCCTCGAAGACGTACGCAGTGGCATCGTCGCCGAGGCGGGGCTCGTCACCGAGCTCATACCCCGAGTCACCGAGGTCCTGCTCGACCTCGACCTGATCGGGGCGCAGGAGATCATCGACGAAGACGATGAGATCGACGAGATGTCGGTGTCGCTCGAAGAGCAGTGCTACAGCATGCTTGCCCTCCAGCAGCCCATGGCCACCGATCTGCGGTCGATCGTCGCCGCGCTGTGGGCCAACAGCCACATCGAGCGGTCGGCCGACCTCTGCGTGAACATCGCAAAGGGCGCTCGACGGATCTACGGCACCACCACGTTCTCGCCCCGGCTGCGCGGCATCATCGTGCAGATGAGCGAGGAGGCGGCGCGCCTGTACCGCCTGGCGATGGACGCCTACGTCGACAAGAACGCCGGGCTGGCGGCGGCTCTCGACGACATCGACGATCGCCTCGACGAGCTCCAGTACGAGTGTGTGGTGGCCATCTTCGAGGCCCACGCCGCCGGTGACTTCGACCTCCAGGGTGCGATTCAACTCGCGCTCATCACCCGGTACTACGAGCGCATCGGCGACCATGCCGTGAACATCGGCGAGCGGGTGCGCTACATGGTCGACGGGTGGATGCCCGAGCATGCGGGCGCCGCTCGCATTCGACAATCGCGCACCACCGAGGACCCCGAGGCCGTATGACCGTCGCAGCGGTGCTCCTTGCGGCAGCACTGCTTGCGACCGTCGCGGCAGTCGTGGTCGTCACGCGTCGCCATGTAGCGTTCACCCGCCGCATGGCGCAGCTCCTCGATGTCGATTCGCGGGGCTCCGGATCCGAGCTGGCCCCGCGACTCGAATCCCGGCTGGCGCTTCGCCTTCGATCCGACGCCGCCGCCCTCCACGAAGCCGAGCGCCGGGAGCAACGACTCGCCACCGTGCTCGATGCCATGACCCAGGGCGCGGTCGTCGTCGACGCCGCCGGTGAGGTGGTGGTGACCAACGCATTCGCCTCGGCCTTCTTCGGCGCCCGGCACAGCGATGCGGTGGTCGAGAACCGCCTCAAGCAGCTGCTCGACGGCGCCCGCAGAGGCGAGGTGGGCGAGGACGAGCTCGCGTTGTTCGGTCCGCCGCGCCGATCACTCCTGCTCCACGCTCTGCCGCTGTTCTTCGGCGACGACGACGTGCCCGTGGGTGCGGTCGTTCTGATCGATGACGTCACCGACCATCAACGACTCGACGCCATCCGCCGTGACTTCGTCGCCAACATCGGTCACGAGCTGAAGACCCCGATCGGTGCCATCAGCCTGTTGGCCGACACCCTCGAGGGCGAGAACGATGTCGAGGTGGTGCGCCGACTCGGCGAGCGCATCAGTCGCGAGGTTCTCCGCCTGGGTCGCACGGTCGAGGATCTGCTGGAGTTCAGTCGTATCGAGCACGACGAACGGGCCGAACGCGACATCGTCGGCGTCCAGGAGGTGCTCGACGACGCCGCCGATCGACACCGCATTGCCGCGTCGAGGCGAGGCGTCGAGGTGTCGGTCAATCGGCCGGTTTCACCGATCGAGATGTGGGCGGATCGGCGACAGCTCGTGTCGGCCGTCTCGAACCTCATCGACAATGCGGTGAAGTACTCCGAGAGCGGCGCCACCGTCGTGGTCCGGAGCCGGCGGGTCGACGACAACGTGGTGATCGAGGTTCGCGACAGCGGGCGGGGCATTCCCCGGCGCGACCTCGACCGTGTCTTCGAGCGCTTCTACCGGGTCGATTCGTCACGCCGGCGCGACGCCGACGACGGCGGGGTCGGTCTCGGCTTGGCCATCGTGCGTCACGTGGCCGCCAATCACGGTGGCGCGGTCACCGTGAGCTCGGTGGAGGGCGAGGGATCGGTGTTCACCCTCACGATGCCGGTGGCCTTCTCGGCGGCCGAAGTGGCGATCGGCGAGTCGATGCGAGAGGACTCCTGAGCCGTGTCGAAGCCCACGCGCGTGCTGGTGGTCGACGACGAAGAGTCCTTCGTCGAGGCGTTGCGCATCGGCCTCACCCGCGAGGGCTTCGTCGTCGACATCGCTCGGGACGGTCGTGAGGCGCTGGTCAGATTCGAGGCGGCCGAACCCGACATCGTGTTGCTCGACGTGATGCTGCCGGTGATGTCGGGTGTCGACGTGTGCCGGCGGATACGCACCATGTCGAACGTGCCGATCATCATGGTCACCGCCAAGACCGAGGAGATCGATGCCGTCGTGGGTCTCGAGGTGGGAGCCGACGACTATGTCACGAAGCCCTATCGGCTCCGTGAGCTCGTGGCTCGCATGCGCGCCGTGCTGCGGCGCGGGGTGGCCTCGCCTGAGGCCCCTCCGGCTCACAGCACCGGTGGGGTCATCGAGGTCGACGAGCTCCTCGTCGACACCGAACGCCACGAGGTTCGCCTCGGCGCCGAGGAGCTCTCGCTTCCGCTGAAGGAGTTCGACCTTCTCACCCTGTTGGCCGAGAACGCCGGTCGGGTCCTCACCCGGGAGTCGCTCATCGATCGTGTCTGGGGCAGCGACTACGTCGGGGACACGAAAACCCTCGATGTGCACATCAAACGTCTGCGATCCAAGATCGAAGACGACCCGTCGGCTCCCACCAAGATCGTCACCATCCGCGGGCTCGGATACAAGTACGCCGCCGACGAGTGAGTGGGAACCCGGCGGGGGAATCGGGTTCTAGTATGACCGCGTGACGCAGAGCTCCAGCGGTTGGCGCCGGCTCGACGCGCCGGCTCGCCCGAAATCCCCCGAGACGCCGCGGCCCACGTCGGCCTTCGCCCGTCTCGCCCGTGTTCAGGCGTTGAGTGCCGCCGGCGATGCGATGATCGCCGTGGCGCTTGCGGGCTCGTTGTTCTTCTCGATCGACCCCAGCGCCGCAAGATGGCGAGTCGGTCTGTATCTCGCCTTCACCGTCGCACCCTTCGCCATCGTCGGACCCCTCATCGGGCCCGCTCTCGATCGGGCCAAGGGGGGTCGCCGGCTGATGATGGTGGCAGTGAACGCGGCGCGTGCGGTGGTCGCGCTGTTGATGATCTCGAACATCGACTCGCTCCTGTTGTTCCCGCTCGCCTTCGCCATCCTCGTCGGGGGCAAGAGCTTCGCGATCTCCAAGGCTGCCCTGGTTCCCACGGCGGTTCGCAACGAGAACGAACTGGTCGAGGCCAATTCGCGCCTTGCGCTCATCAGCGGCGTCGCCGGCCTGGTCGGCGCCGCCCCGGCGGCACTGGCCAGCCTCCTGTTCGGCGCCGGTGCCGCCGTCGCCCTGGCCATGGTTGCGTTTGCCGCCGCGGCGGTGCTCGCCTTCCAGTTGCCGATCGTCGCGGTGGCCGCGATCCCAGCGGACTCGACCGAGAGACTCGAGCTGCGAGGGATCGGTATCCGACTGGCCGGCACCGCCATGGGCATTCTTCGCGGCATCGTCGGGTACCTGACGTTCCTGGTCGCGTTCGCGTTCCGCGGCGGAACCGACGGCGTCGATCTCTCGGGCGTGGGCACGGCCTTCGGTGCCTCCGCCCGAAATGCATTCGGTTTCGACGTCGGCAGTGACGGTGGTGTTCCCGCCTGGCAGCTCGGTGTCGTGGTCGGCTTCAACGTGTTGGGCATGCTCGCAGGCTCTCTGCTCGCCCCGCGTTTGCGCCGCTCCACGCCGGAGGAGAACATCCTGCTCGGCTCACTCGTTTTGCTCGTCATCATGGGACTGTTCGGTGCCTGGGCCGGCGATCTCACCGCCGCAGCCCTGGTGTCGATGTCGGTCGGCGTGGCGGCGAGCGCAGGGAAGCTGGCCTTCGACTCGATCGTCCAGCGAGATGCGCCCGACGCCAACTACGGTCGCTCCTTCGCCCGGTTCGAAACGCGCTTCCAGGTGTACTGGGTCATCGGCGCGCTGTTGCCGGTGGTGCTCAAGACGCCGGCGGGTTTCGGCTTTCTCGTCATCGCCGTTGCCGCCTTGGTGGCTGCGGTCACGTACTTCCTCGGATCTCGCGGCGGCGGTCCCGGCACCCCCTCGCCCCGGCGTGCCCCCGCGGAGCCGCCGATCGAGCTCGACGATGCCGATCTCCGGCCGTCGTATCCCCAGATGAACCTGCGCTCGGCGATTCGCATGCCGACGGGTTGGGGCGACGAGAGCGGTCACGGGCGCCCGACGACGGCCCGCGGTGGCGTCGATCCCGTGCCGGTCGATCGAACGGTGATGAAGCCGGGTGCCGATCCGACGGCGGTGGACGCCGCCGGCGAGTCCGAGGATCAGCTACCCCTCTGGGACGATTAGGGAGCTAGTCGGCGTCGGGCAGGTCGATCCGGGCCAACCAGAGGCCGGGGGCGTCGACTTCGGCGACGGTGGGCAGCTCACGCTTGGAGTGGAACAGTCGGAACAGTCCGGCGTCGCCCTCTCGCTCCTGCACGCCCCGGACGAAAGCGGCGCCCCGGTCGTACTGCGCTTGATCGAGTTCGAGACCGAGCAGCCGCTCGACGAAGCGGTCAGAGGCTCCCGCCGATACCCGCTGGCGGTGGATGGCCTCGGTGATCTGGCCGTGCGAGCCGATGAGATCGGTTCCTATCCGCTCGACGAGGTGATCGGTCACCCCGACCACAACGGCGGTGAGGGCGGCAAGGGCCGGCTGGAGGTCGCGCTGCTCGGGAGAGTTGAGGGCGCCGAGAATGACGTCGGGGTCACCCAGTCGTTCCTGGAGGCCGGCGAGCGACGCCGGATCGCTCAGATCGAGCGAGCCGATCTGCTCTTCGAGGGCAGAGGAATCGGCTTGGAAGGCGCCGACGTAGCGGGTGAGCAGGGAGGTCAGCTCGTCGTGGATGTGGGGAACGCCGAGCACGGCGTGGGCGGCCACCTCGTGCAGGCACGTCCAGAGGCGTACGTCGTTGCGATCGAGCGACCACTCGTCGACCAGCTGGTCGATCGCGGGCAGTGACAACAGCAACGGCGCACCGGCGGGGCGCGGTACGGGCAAGGAGTAGCCGCCGAGCGAACGCTGGGCGAGGTGGCCGACCATCGAGCCCGATGTGAAGCCGAGCATCATCGGCCCCAACATCCCGAACACTGCGGCGAACATGCCGGCCATGGGATCGTCGGGCGGAGCGTCGGGCATCGCCTCCGGGGGACGAGCCAGCGCGTCGGAGAGACCCTGCAACAACGGCTGGTAGTCGGAGACGGTGCGGATGGCCCAGCCCGCGCGGTTGGTGATCTCGGTGTGGAGGCCCTCGGATCCGCCGACCGTTCTCCCGGTGACGTCGTTCACCCGCAGCTCGGCCACTCGTACGAGCTGTTCGATCGCCAACCGCTCGATGGGATCGACATTGGGTTCGGTCTCACCGTTGGTCGCGATCTGGGCGGCAAGCTGCTTGGCGGTCTCCCATGGACCGGCGGTGGCGCCGGAGAACAGCTTCGACAGATCGCCGAAGAACGGAAGGCCGCCGAAGGGCCCGTCGGGTGGATTCGAGTCGGCCACAGGGGCATCGTATTGGAATGAACGATGCCACTGCGCCCTGCTTCCGGTTGCCAGGGTGACCGCCGTCGCGATCACCGGCGCCGCGGGGCGTTTGGGAAGTCGAGTCGTCGAGGTGCTCGAAGAGCACGGCCACGAGGTGCTCGCTCTCGATGTCGTCACCGCGCCGGGCATCGAGCGGCTCGACCTCGTCGACGGTGACATCGCCGGTGCCATCGCCGAGTCCCACGTCGTCGTGCACCTGGCCTCGGCCTTCGACGGCATTCTCGAAGCCGACGAGTCGGCCCGTATCGACCTCGAGACCACTCGGCGCCTGCTCGCCGCCGCCGAAGAGGCGGGTATCCGCCGCATCGTCCTGCTGTCGAGTGCGATGGTGTACGGCGCCTGGCCGACCAACCCGCTCCCGATAACCGAGCAGGCACCGCTCCGTCCGAACCCGGAGTTCGCCTTCGCCACGGCCAAGGCCGAAGAGGAGCGGCTGGTCGGTGAGTGGGGGGACCTCCACGACGAGCACGAGGTCGTGGTGCTCCGCCCGACCGTCGCCGGTGCCGACGGTGAGGTCAGTTGGGTGTCCCAGGCCATGCGTTCGGCGGGGGCCGTGAGCGTCGAAGGTGAGGCGCCCCCGGTGCAGTATCTGCACCTCGACGACCTTCGCGATGCGGTCGTCCTGGCGGTCGAGGGGCCTCTTCGTGGCGCCTACAACGTCGCTCCCGACGGATGGATCGACGCCGAGACGGCGCGCGCGCTCGAGGGGTCACCACCGCGTCTGCGGGTGTCGGAGCGCCTCGCCGGGAGCTTCGCGTCGTTTCGCTGGCGGTACCGACTGGCTCAGACACCGCCGGGTGTCGTCGCCTACACGATGTATCCCTGGGTAGTAGCCAATGGACGGCTCGCCGCCGCGGGTTTCACGCCGAGGTTCACCACCGAGCAGGCCATCGTCGACACCTTCCCGGCCAAGCCGTGGGCGATGATGAGCCCGAAGCGTCGTCAGCAGCTCGCGCTCGGCGGCGCGGCCTCGGCCGTCGTCGGAGTCGCTGCGGGCGCAACCGCCCTCACCCGGTATCTCCGGAAGCGTTGAGCGCGGTCGAGGTCAGCCCGGCGCGTCGAGCGTGTCGCCGACATCGAGCACGATCCGACGGGCGGCGGTGCCGTCGGACACCTCGATGGTCACCGTGTCGCCGGGTCGGTGAGCCCGCAGCTGGGTGAGTAGCTCGCCGATCGAGGTCACCGGGACGTCATCGACGCCGGTGATGTACATCCCGGGAGTGATGTCGTGGCGGGCGGCAGGGCTGTCGGGCACCACATGGGTGACCTCGACACGGCCCCCCTCGCGGGCGTCGCGAGCCCGAACACCGAGCCAGGGATGCGCGGCGTGGCCCGACTCGAACAGCTGGTTCGCCACCCGCTCGACGACGGCGATCGGGGTGGCCGACGCTCCTTCATCGGTGAGGGAGGTGATCAGTGCGGTCACTCTGCCGTCGTCGATGACGACGTCGCCGCGTTCGATGTCGGTCGACGCGATCGACACGGTGGCGTGGGACCATCCGTCGGGTTTGGTCTCGGTGACGATCGGCTCACCGCCGGATGCGCCGAGCGGGCCGGACGCGTCGAGGATCGCGCCATGGACGGCGCCGGAGCTGAGACGAACGGCAGAGATGCCGGTGAGCTCGTCGTGGCCGACCACCGTCGCCGGCGTTCGAGATCCGTCGGGCAGGATCGCCTCGAGTCGGGTACCCGATGCGACGTCGAGTGACGCAACGAGCTCGCTTCCGGTACGAAGTGCCACTGCGTGGCCCATGTCGGCGCCGTCGGTCGAGCGCAGCTCGACGATCGATTGCTCGACAGGGGGCGCAACGATCGACTCGGCGTCGGAGCGGTCGAGCAAGGCGCCGATGGACCCGCCGGCACCGGCCACCGAGGCGGTGGAGGTCGAGCTCATCACGATCCACAATCCGGTGACGAGCAGTCCGCCGCCGACGGCGGCCACGACGGCCGCCGCGAGGTTGGCGCTCCGCACGCTCGGTCCGTGTGCCTCGGCGTTTCGGTCGGACTGTGCCCGCTGCTCGGCCGCAACCTCGGCCGGGTGGCGCCACAACCGGTCGTCGGGCGGGGGCAAGCGACGATGAGGCTCCGACGATGGCGACGGATCGTCCTCCGGCGGCTGTGACCCCTGTTCCGACACGGTTGGTCAGAATACTCACCGAAGCGCCGTCGTTGTTCGCGGGCGACCGCGGTTGTGGTCGGAGCCTCCTACCATTGGTTCCGCCATGCAACCTCCTGCCGCCTCCGACACCTGGGTCGGGCTGAGCTCAGAACCCTTGCCGATCGATGCTGCGTCGGCGTGGGTGGTGCGCCCCGACTGCGGTGCGGTGGTCGTGTTCTCGGGCACTGCTCGCGATCACAGTGCCGGTCGTGTCGATGTCTCCCTGCTCGAGTACGAGGCCTATGCCGAGCAGGTCGAGCCCCGTCTCGGCGCCATTGCCGATGCCATTCGCCAGCGCTGGAACGGCATCGGCCGTGTCGCCCTGCTGCACCGAACCGGCATCGTGCCCATTGGCGAGTCCTCGGTGGTGGTCGCGGTGTCATCGGGACATCGCCCCGAGGCGTTCGAAGCGGCTCGATACGGGATCGACACCCTCAAGGCCACGGTGCCCATCTGGAAACGCGAGACCTGGGCCGACGGCACGAGTTGGGCGCTCGAGTCACAGCCGGTGACCGAGGTCGACTCGGCCTCATGAGCAGTCTCGTCTTCCTGGCCATCGCCCTCGGCGTGTCGGTGCTCGGCACGGGCGTGCTCTGGCTGTTCTCGCGCGAGCGCCGCTCCTACGATTCGAGCATCAAAGACTTCCGCAAGAACATGGGTGCGCTCGCCCCTCCCGAGCACGAGAAGAAGAGCCCCCGTCGTGGCTCGTGACCTCGCGATCGACCTGGGAACCGCCAACACGCTGGTGTACGCGAGGGGTCGCGGCATCGTCCTGAACGAACCCTCGGTCATTGCGCTCAACGACCGGACCGGCGACGTGTTGGCGATGGGTCACGAGGCGTGGCAGATGATCGGGCGGACCCCGAGTTACATCGTGGCGGTCCGTCCGCTCCGCAAGGGTGCGATCACCGATTTCGACGTGACCCAGCGCATGATCCGGCTCCTGCTCCAGCGGGTCGGTGTCAACCGTTTCAATCGCCCGCGTGTGGTCATCTGCGTGCCGTCGGCCATCACTGCGGTCGAGCGGCGAGCGGTCACCGAGGCCGCCAAGCGGGCCGGTGCTGCCGACGCCAAGCTCATCGAGCAGCCGGTGGCGGCGGCAATCGGTGCCGGTCTGCCGATCAACGAACCCGTCGGCAACATGGTGATCGACATCGGCGGTGGCACCACCGAGACCGCGCTGATCTCGATGGGTGGCGTCGTGGCGATCGAGGCGGTACGCGTCGGCTCCTTCGACATCGATGCGGCCATTCAGTCGTATGTGCGTCGCGAGTACGGGATCGCCATCGGCGAACGCACCGCGGAGGAGATCAAGATCACGATCGGTTCGGCTGCCCCGACCGAAGGCGAGTTCCGGGCCGAGGTGAGGGGGCGGCAGCTCATGAGTGGTCTGCCCGAGACGATCGTGCTGACCCCCGAGGAGGTTCGCGAGGCCATCGACGAACCGGTGTCGACGATGGTCGACTCGGTGCTCGCCTGCATGGCACAGGCCCCCCCGGAGCTTGCGCAGGATCTCATCACCCAGGGCGTTCACTTGGTGGGCGGGGGCGGATTGCTGCGGGGGTTGGCCCGGCGCATCAGCGAGGAGTCCGATGTGCCGGTGCGGCTGGTCGACACTCCGCTCGAGTGTGTGGTGCTCGGCGCGGGGCGTTGCATCGAGTCCTACGAGGCGGTGCAGGTCATGTTCATGGACCAGACTCGCTGACCGATCGGTCGGGGCGCTCAGCCCCCGGTGCGACGGTCGAGCAGATCCTCGGCCACTTGGCGCACCTGCCAGTCGCGGTCGTCGAGGCAACGCTCGAGGGCGGCGTCGACGGCGGGACCGTCGAAGGCGGCGAGGGCGATTGTGGCGCGTCGACGAACGGTGGCCTTGTCGTGCAGGGCCTCGAGCACCGCCGCCAGACCGGTCGGGTGGCCGATCGCGCCCAACGCAGCGGTTGCCGCTTCGCGACAGAGGCTGTCGGCATGACCGGTGGCGAGCTCGCTGAGGCTGGCCACGGTTCCGGCCGCGGCTGCGCCCCATTCGCCCAGTGCCCAGGCGGCGACCTCGACGACCGTCGCGTCGGGGTCGGCGAGCAACGGTTCGAGGTCCGCGCCCGGGTGCGAGGCGGCCAGCTCGGCTGCGGTTCTACGGACGGTCGGGGCGGGATCGGCGATGCCATCGGCGAGCACGTGGGTGGAGAGTCGATCGCACCGCTGCAGCGCCCGCAGTGCCGAGGCCCGCACGAGATCATCGGGATCATCCACGTGAGCCAACGCCGTCGCCGCATCGCCGGCGTGGCCGGCCATCACGACCTCGCGTCGGCGTCGACGACTCGCCGCCTCCGTCGATTCGGTGGCCACGTCGGTCAGGAGACGGTTTCGAGCAGGATGGTGCCGCCGATGAAGGCGATGACCACCAGCACGGCAACCAGGACGCCGAGTGACGTCACGATCAGCGCCAGGACCACGAGGGCGCGAACCCGCTGCCACCAACGAACCCGCGCTCGACGCCCGGTGACCTCGCGGTAGCGATGAATGGGGTCGCGAGATCGGGTGAGCCGTTCGGTGAGCGGCGAGACACGCCGAACCGTCGGGCGTTCGCTTTTCGGTTTGCCACCGGCATGCTGATCGTTCTGCCCGAGCATGCCGCTGCGCATCACCAGTGCAGGGGCGAGCGCTGAAGGCTCGGCGTTGGTGGCAGACTTCATCCGCTCGCAGAGCGCGAGCATGCCGACCGCAACGGTTGCGAAACCGGCAAGATTCGTGAGGATCAGCGAAGTGGACACGTTGCCCCCAACCCTACCTTCGCCCGGGGATCCGGCGCCGCCGACCCCGGCCGAGCGTGAGGTGTCCCGATTCCGCTCCATGGTGCTCTGGTGGATCGTGGGCGTCTCGATGATCCTCGCGATGATCGTTGCCGGTGTCGTGATCTGGGCCATTCAGCCCACCGAGTTCTATGCACTTCGCCCCGGCAGCGTGACCAACACGACCGATGTGATCCGGGTGGTCGGCGCCGAACGCTACGAACCCGAGGGTGAGATCGGGTTCACGACCATCTCGCTCGAGTCGAAGGTGACGAATTGGGAGAAGCGCAGCTACGAGGACGATCCCACCATCAGCCTGCTTCCCGCCGAGGTCATCAACGGCGATCGCACCGACGACGAACGGCGTGCCGCCAACCTCGCGCAGATGGAGCGGTCCAAGAATGTCGCCACCGTCGTGGCGTTGCAGTTCCTCGGACTCGAGGGGGAGCCCACTGGTTCCGGCGCCCTCGTTCGAGGGGTCCGAGAGGGAGCGGCCGCCGATGGTGTGCTGGTGACCACCGACGTGATCTTCGAGGTGGCCGGTGAGCCCATTCAGTTCGCCGACGAGCTGGTCGCGGCTGTCCAGGACCGTGCGCCGGGGGACGCGCTCGAGATCACCGTTCGCCACTTCGACGACTCGGTGGAGACGTTCTCGATCGTCCTCGGGGCCAGCTCCGACGATCCCTCGATCGCCCAGCTCGGCGTGGAAGTCACCACCCACGAGCTGACGGCCGATTTTCCGATCGACGTGGTTATCGACTCGGGCGAGGTCACCGGTCCGTCGGCCGGTTTGGCCTTCACGCTGGGCGTGATCGACGTGCTCACGCCGGGGGAGCTGACCGGTGGCAAGTTGGTCGCCACGACCGGCACCATCAACCTCGACGGCAGTGTGGGCCCGGTCGGTGGGGTGGCCCAGAAGGCGGTGGCCGCCCGCAATGCCGGGGTCGACCTGTTCATCGTTCCGGCCAGCGAGTACGACCAGGCCCTCGAGCAGTCGGGGGACATGCAGGTCGCAACAGCCGACACCATCGAGGAGGCCGTGGCGGTGCTGGAGGCCTTCGGCGGATCGGGCACGGCGCTCGACCAGGTGGCATTGGGCGACTAGCCGAGCCTCAGTTGCTATGCTCTTGCCGCGGGCGGGGTCTGCACAAAGGATCGCGCGGGTATGCCCGAACGCTCAGAACCCGCCGCTTACGATCGTTCCATGATCGAACCGGCCCCCCGACAGGCTCCGGAGCCGCGCTTCGACCCCGACAAGGTCGCCGACGCGTCGTTCGATGTGGTGCGCCGCGGCTTCAACGAGGGCCAGGTCCGTGAGTTCCTTCGTGATCTGTCGTCGTCGCTGCGCGCTGCGTACCGCACCGAGGACCGCCTGCGGGCATCGATCGCCGAGTTCGACGCGAAGTTCGTCGATGCGGCCGAGATCGACGAGCACACGCTCACCGAGCGACTCGGAGCCGAAGCGGCCGCGATCCTCAACGTGGCGAGGGAGTCGGCCACCGCACGCCTGACCGAAGCCCAGACCGAGGCCGAGCGTCTGGCCACCTCGAGTCGTGAGGAGGCCGACGCGACGTTGACCGCGGCTCGTGAGGAGGCCGACGCGACGTTGACCGCGGCTCGTGAGGAGGCCGACGCGACGTTGACCGCGGCTCGTGAGGAGGCCGAGGCTCTGGCGACGGACAGCCAGGCCAGAGCCGAGGCGCTCGTGACCGATGCCGAGGAACGGGCGACGGAGATTCTGGCTGCGGCTCAGACAGTGCTCGACGAGCGCACCACCGAGGCCGATGCCGAAGCCGCTCGCCGGGTTGCGGCGGTGGACGACGAGGTGGCCCAGCGCCGGCTCGAGGGTGAACGCATCGTCGCCGAAGCCAAGCAGCAGGGTCGGGTGCTGCTGATCGAGGCCCGACACCACCGCGAGCAGTTGCTCCAGAATCTCGAACAGCGTCGTCGTCGTGTACGCGATCAGGTCGAACGCCTCCAGGCCGGACGCGATCGGCTGCTCGAGGCATACGAGGTCGTCCAGCGGACCATCGACACCGCCCGCCATGACCTCAAGGTGGCGTTGCCCGAAGCCAAGATCGCGGGCGATCGCGCCTCTCGCCGAGCCGACGAGGAGCTGCCGCGTTCGATCGAGGCACTCGAGAGCGAGCTCGACGAGGCTCGCCGGGCGGGCCTGCTGGGTGCTCTCGACGTGATCGCGGCCGAGGCCGCCGCCGCCGGTGGGGTGGAGCTTCCGCTCGCGCCGGCGCCGCTACTCGAGCCTGAGAGCGTTGTGGTAGCCGAGCCCGAGCCCGAGCCGAGCCGGAGTTGGTGGAAGTGGCCGAGGCCGAGCCCGAGCGGCGGAGTCGGTGGAAGTGGCCGAGCCAGAGCCGGAGTTGGTGGAAGTGGCCGAGCCCGAGCCGAGCCGGAGTTGGTGGAAGTGGCCGAGCCGAGCCGAGCCGGAGTTGGTGGAGGTGGCCGACGCCGAGCCCGAGTCCGAGCCGGTGAGCGAGGTGGAACCCGATGTCGCCACCGAGGCGGCGTCGCTGTTCGATCGGCTGCGAGCCGAGCGCGAGGCCGAGGTGCTCGCCGCGGAGGCGGTTCTGCGGAGTGCGGCGGCCGACGACGCGACAGCCGATTCCGACGCCGGACCGGTCACCGACGCCGTCGGTGGCCCGGCCGATACGAGTACCTCCACGCAGGACCTCCTGGCCGCCCGGACGGCGGCCATCGAGGCGGTGGTGCCGATGATGGCCAAGCAGGCGAAGCGAGCCCTCAGCGATCTCCAGAACGAGTTCTTGGCGTCACTGCGAACCGGATCGACGATCACCGTCGACACCGAAGCGCTCGAGTCCGCCCTCACCGGTCCGTTGCCAACGGCATGGGCCGCGGGGGCGACCGCCATCGGTCGACCCGGAACCACCGCCGACGCGCAGGTCGGGCGCGTCGCGGACGCCCTGCAGACCGAGGTGTTCGGGCGGCTCCGACACGATCTCGAGCGCGCGGCCGAGCTCGGCGACGATGCCGTCGAAGGGGTGCGGCGGGTCGTCCGCAAGCTGCGGCCACGCCTGTCGCATCTGGCCGAATCAGCGGCGGCAGCGGCGTTCCTCGACGGAGTCCTCGACACCGTGCCCGACGGGTGCCCGGTTCGATGGGTGGCCGGCGATGGGCTCGCCGACGCCAAACACGCGGCCACCAATGGGAGCGTCGAGATTCGGCTCGGCGCACCGTTCCCGACCGGCGAGGTTCGCCCCGCACCCCTCGGCGATTGCCGTTGCCTGGTGGTGCCGCTGCACATCTGAGCCGCGGTATTCGCCGATCGCGCCGAGTGGCGACGCCGCTGTCGCCCTAGGCTCGCGGAAATGCGCAATCCCAGCGACATGCCTCCGCCCCGTCTGCGCCGCCGCAGGGGGCTTCCCCGCTCCGCTCGTGTCGCTCTGATCCTCCTCGCGGTCGTGGCCTTCGTGCTGTTCCTGTCGAGCCTCGGCCTGGCGCGGCTCTGGACCGACTATCTCTGGTTCGTGGCCCTCGGCGAGGGCCAGGTGTGGACCACCGTCTTCTTCACGAAGGTCGGTCTCGCCGCGGTGTTCACCGCGATCTTCTTCGCGGGCATGTGGCTCAACCTCTACATGGCCGATCGCGTCGCCCCGGTGTTCCGGCCCGCCGGACCCGAAGAGCTGGTGCTCGGGCGCTATCACGACGCGGTCGGTGACCGCACGGTGCTGGTCCGCTCCGGTGTCTCGGGTCTGCTCGCCCTCATGGTCGGTGCCTCTGCTGCATCGCAATGGCAGAACTGGTTGCTGTTCAACAACGCGGTCGACTTCGGCATCGACGACGCGCAGTTCGGGCGCGACGTCGGCTTCTACGTGTTTCGGTTGCCGTTCTGGTCCTACGTGGTCGACTGGTCGTTCCGGGCCCTGGTGGTGATGCTGCTGTTCACCATCGGCGCCCACTACATCAACGGCGGTATCCGGCTGCAGACCACCGGTCAGATGGTGCGACCGGCCGTGAAGGCCCATGTCTCGGTGCTCCTGGCTCTCCTGGCCCTCATCAAGGCGGTCGACTACTACCTCGCTCGATTCGATCTCACCCTGTCGCGTCGAGGGGTGGTCGACGGGGCAACTTCCACCGACGTGAACGCGTCGTTGCCGAGCATCAACCTGTTGTTGCTCGTCGCGCTGCTCGCCTTCGTGGTGTTCCTGGTGAACATCCGGATCCGGGGCTGGGTGTTCCCGGCGGCGGTGGTCGTGCTGTGGGCCTTCGCCGCCGTGGTCATGGGGGCCATCTATCCCGCCGTGTACCAGCGCCTCCGGGTCGAGCCCGAGGAGTCGGCGCGCGAGGCGCAGTTCATCGCCCGCAACATCGAGGCCACCCGTGACGCCTTCGGCCTGGCCGTCGAGACCGAGCCCTTCCCGTACACCGCCGAGCTCACCGCCTCCGACATCCGCAACAACGAGGCGACGATCCGCAACATTCGGTTGCTCGATCCCTCGATCGTCCAGGACACTTTCGAGCGGCTCGAGGCCGAGCGGGCGTTCTACGAGTTCGTCGACCTCGACGTCGACCGTTACCAGATCGACGGTCGCACCACCCAGGTGATCATCGCCGCCCGCACCGTGCAGCCGGGCGACATCGGTGACCAATCGTGGGAGAACGAGACGCTTGCCTACACCCATGGGTACGGGGTCGCGCTGTCGCCGGCCAACGGCGTCGATGCATCCGGGCGCCCCGACTTCCTCATCGAAGGCGTGCCACAGGAGAACCGGCTCGATGTCGTGCTCGATCGCCCCCAGCTCTACGTCGGCGAGCAGCTCGGTGGCTACGCCATTGTCGGCGCCACCCGACCCGAGATCGACTTCGTGAGCGACGCAGGCGACCAGGTCACGTCGCGCTACGACGGCGACGGGGGAGTGCGCCTCGGCGGTCTGTTCCGCCGGCTGGCCTTCTCCCTTCGTTTCGGCGATATCAACCCGCTCGTCTCCGGCCAGCTCGATTCCGAGAGTCGGGTGCTCTACAACCGTGACATCCGGGGCCGGGTCGAGGCATTGGCCCCGTTCCTGCACTTCGACAGCGACCCGTATCCCGTCATCCACGAGGGCCGCATCGTCTACATGGTCGACGGCTACACCACCACCGACCGGTACCCGTACAGCCAACGGGCCGATACCGACTCCGTTCCCCGCAACAGCGGTCTGGCCCACGGCTTCAACTACGTGCGCGGCGCGGTGAAGGCCGTGGTCGACGGCTACGACGGCAACGTCGACTTCTACGTGATCAACCCCGACGATCCGATCATCCAGGCGTGGAGCCGCGCGTTCCCCGATCTGTTCACCGACTTCAGCGAGATGCCGGCCAACCTCATCGATCATCTCCGGTACCCCGAAGACCTGTTCCGGGTGCAGACCAACATGTGGGCCCGCTACCACGTCGGCGACCCCGACGAGTTCTATGCCGGTGAGCGGTCGAACTTCTGGGAGGTCGCCCAGGATCCTGGGGAGGCGGTTCGGGGTGGGCCGACAACCTCGACGTCGGCCACCACCGGGACGCCCGATCCCACGATTCCCACCGATCTCGGTCGTATCGACCCGTACTACGTTCTGTTGAAGCTGCCGGGTGAAGCCGACGAGGAATTCGTGGTACTGCGGTCCTTCGTCCCGGTGTCGGGCGACAGCGAACGTCCCGAGCTCACAGCGTTCATGGTCGCCCGGTCCGATCCCCAGCGCTACGGCGAGCTGCTCGTGTACGAGATGCCGGGCACCCAGGTCGACGGTCCCCTCAACGTGAACAGC
Organism: uncultured Acidimicrobiales bacterium; assembly: GCA_963787285.1. GTDB lineage: Bacteria > Actinomycetota > Acidimicrobiia > Acidimicrobiales > JAHEJN01 > JAHEJN01. The sequence continues at coordinate 494,512 of CAWBCM010000001.1, forward strand.
AACATCCTCACCGAGGAGACCATCGCCGACCGGATCACCCAGCTCAACCAGCAGGGCTCCCAGGTGCGCCTCGGCAACCTGTTGCTGTTGCCGATCGAGAATTCGATCGTCTATGTGCGACCGCTGTACGTGCAGGCCGACGCCGACACGGCCATTCCCGAGCTCAAGGCCGTGATCGTCGTTCACGACGACCAGGTCGTGATCGATGCCACGCTGTCGGGGGCACTCGAACAGCTCTTCGGCGTGGCACCCGAGACGCTCCAGGAGGAACCCGACGAGCCTCTCGACGGCGCTCCGACGACCGATCCCACCGAGCCACCGGCCGACGACGGCGCCACCGAACCATCTCCTCCGGTCGATGCCGATCCCCTCGAGGTCCCCGACGACGTGAGGTCTTTGCTCGATGAGGCCGCGTCGTTGTTCGAGCAGGCCGACGCGGCACTCCGCGACGGCGACCTCGGTGCGTACCAGGATCTCACCGCCCGGGCGGCCGATCTGATCGAGCGAGCCGTCGGCATCCTCGACGACGAGACCCCCACCACGTCGAGCGACTCCATCGACGCCTCCGCTGCGGAGTCCGAGCCTGCCTGAACCCTCATTGCTTCGCCGCGGCCTGGGCTTCGTCGTCGGCTACTGCCGTGACGAGCGGTTGGTGCTGGCGGCTGCGGTCACCGGGGCCGTGTTGTTCGCAGCGGCCGCCGTGGGCTCGACCTACGCGCTCGGCCTGCTGGTCGACGACGTGGTGGTGCCGTTGATCGACGATGGGTTCGACGGGTCACGTGCCGCTCAGGTACTGGTGATCGTCGCGATTCTGGCCGTGGCGCGGGCCGCCGGCGTCGTGCTTCGACGGTACTCGGCGGGCATGTTGCAGGCCCGCACGAAGGCGAGGTTGCAGCACCGTGCCACCGAACGCCTGCTGGCTGCACCGCTCGCCCACGTTCGCGTCTCGGCCACCGGCAAGCTGTTGGCCCACGTCGACTCCGACGCCGACGCCGCCACCGAATCCCTCGGTCCGCTCCCGTTCAGTCTCGGGGCCATCGCGATCATCGTCTTCGCCGAGGCGAGTCTGGTGCTCATCGATCCCTGGCTCGGGCTGGTCGGCTTCGTCTTGATACCGCTGTTGTTGGTCCTGCAGCGCATACACGGGCGGCTCGTCGAACGACCGGCCCTCGCTGTCCGTCGCAGTCTGGGCAAGGTGGCCTCGATCGCCCACGAAAGCTTCGACGGCGCACTGGTGGTGAAGACCCTCGGCCGCGAGCGAGCCGAAGTCGAACGTTTCGCCGCGGCCACCGCCGAGCTGCGTGACGCCCGGATACGCCAGTCGATCATCCGCGGGCTCTATGAGCGCAGTCTCGACATCCTGCCCGATCTCGGCGTCGTGACGCTGGTTCTGGTGGCCGCATGGCGGGTCGAGGCCGGGGCGATCTCCACCGGGCAGCTCGTTCAGGCGGTCGCCGTGTTCGGAGTTCTGGCTCTGCCCATCGCCGTCGCCGGGTACTTCTTCGCGTCGCTTCCCCCGGGCACCGTTGCGCGCGAGCGGCTGAGCGATGTGTTCGCCATCGCGACTGATCCGCTGCTGCACGTCGACGCCACTCAGCGCTTGTGTCCGGGCAACCTCGACCTCGTCGTCGACTCGCTCACCGTTGCCGTCGACGACGTGTCGCTCATCGACGGCGTCAGTCTCACCGTCGACGCAGGCGAGACCGTCGCGCTGGTCGGACCGACCGGATCCGGCAAGAGCACGCTCCTGCGGGCCGTCGCCCGCCTGATCGACCCGAGAGTCGGGTCGATCGCCATTGCCGGTGTGGCGCTCGACCGCATCGAGGAGGAGAGTCTGCGGCGGCGGGTGGCGGTGGCGATGCAAGAGCCGTTCCTCTTCGGTGACACCATCGAGCGCAACCTTCGCCTGGGCATGAAGAGCAACGAGGTCGACGGCGCCGATCTGGACACCGCCCTCACCATCGCGGCAGCGGAATTCGTCGACGATCTCGATGGCAGGCTGCAGGCGGTGGTCGGCGAGCGCGGGGTCACGCTGTCGGGCGGCCAGCGTCAACGGGTCGCCCTGGCTCGGGCCATGGCGCGAGGACCGGGACTGCTGTTGATCGACGACGCCACCTCGGCGGTCGATCCGGTCGTCGAGCAACGGATCCTCGAGCAGCTGCGCCGGCTCGACACCACCGTGGTGGTGGTGGCGCACCGCATGAGCACGATTGCCCTCGCGGATCGCGTGGTGTTCATGACCGACGGTCGTGTCGTCGCCTCGGGCACCCACGACGAGCTGCTCGATCTGCCCGACTACGCGGCGCTGGTGCGGGCCTACGAGAGCGAAGTGCCGACGTGACCGCGGCAGCATCGACCGATCAGTTCGACGACGATCTGCAGGGTGACGACATCCCGGCGCTCGCCACGCTGCGACGGGCGGTGGCGCGGACGCCCGTGCTGAGGCGCGGACTGGCATGGTCCTTCGGGTTCGCGGTGCTGGCCGCGGTCGGTCGTCTCGTCGTGCCCGTCCTGGTGCAATCGGTGATCGACAACGGCTTCGACGAGTCGGGCGTCGACACGAGCTACGTCGTCTGGGCGTGTTCGCTGACCGCCGGAGTGGTCGTCCTGGTCGGCGTTCCGGCGCTCGTGGCTCGCATCCGCATGATCCGCGCTGCCGAGGCCACCCTGTACGAGCTCCGGGTCTCTGCGTTCGAGCGGGTCCACCAGCTCAGCCTGTCCGACCACAACGAACAGCGCCGGGGCGCGCTTGTCGCCCGGGTCACCTCCGATGTCGACACCATCACGCGATTCGTCGACTGGGGGGCGCTGTCGTGGATCGTCGAGTCGACGCTCATCATCGGGGTGCTCGCCCTGATGGCCCTGTACTCGTGGCAGCTCACCCTTGTCGTCGTTGTCGCCATGCTGATCACCGGGCCTGTGGTGAAGACGCTTCAACGGCGTCAGCTCAGGGCCTACGACCTCGTCCGCACACGCGTCGGCGAGTTCCTCGGGCTCGCCGGTGAGATGCTCGGCGGCAGCGAGACAGTGCGGGCCTATGGCTACCGCGTCGAGCTGGGAGCCCAGCTCGACCGGGGCATTGCGCGCGAGTATCGAGCCCGAGTCGGCGCCGCCCGGTACTTCTCCACGATCTTCGCCCTCGGCGAGGTCTTCACGGCCGTCACGCTCATCTCGGTCACCGTGACCTTCGTGGTCTGGGGAGACGGCTGGGGTCTGGATACCGGTGAAGTCGTGGCGTTCCTCTTGTTGCTCGGGATCCTGCAGCGGCCGGTCTCCCAACTGATCGAGGTGCTCGACCAAACTCAGACCGCCCTGGCCGGCTGGCACAAGGTCCTCGGCCTGTTGGAGACCGAGCCCACGGTCACCGAGCCCGCTGCCGGTCTGGTCCTTCCCCCCGGTCCGCTCTCGGTCGAGGCCGACGACGTGTCGTTCGCGTATCTTCCGGGTGTCGACGTGTTGACTCACGTGTCGATCGCCATCCCCGCAGGAACCGATGTCGCCGTCGTGGGTGAGACCGGCAGTGGCAAGACCACCTTCGCCCGGCTGCTGGTGCGCCTCGCCGATCCGACTGCGGGCGAGATCCGCCTCGACGGAATCTCGATCGCCCGGGTGAGCGCCGACGCAAGGCGGGCGGCGGTGCGGATGGTGCCACAGGACGGCTTCCTCTTCGATGGATCGATTCGCACCAACATCGGGTACGGGCGCAACGGCGCCACCGACATCGAGATCGATGGGGTGATCAGCGACCTGGGTCTCGCCCGTTGGGTCAGCGGGCTGGCCGAGGGACTGGAGACCGAGGTCGGCGAGCGGGGCGAGCGACTCTCGGTCGGCGAACGCCAGATCGTGGCTCTGGCCCGGGCGGCACTGGCCGATCCCGGACTCCTGGTGCTCGACGAGGCCACGAGCTCGGTCGATCCCGAGACCGAGCAGATCCTGTCGGGCGCACTCCAGCGTCTCGCCGCCGACCGCACGACCATCACCATCGCCCACCGTCTGTCGACCGCCGAGCATGCCGATCTGGTGCTGGTGTTCGATTGCGGCCGCCTGGTGGAACAGGGAACCCACGCTGCCCTGGTCGCTGCCGGAGGCCGCTATGCCGAGCTTTTCAGTAGCTGGGAGCGCTCCACGGCGAGCTCGTGAGTTCGTGACGCCGTGTGAAGATCGTGTGACGCGGGCCGATCTGCACGAGGTTTCCCGAAAGGGAATGCCATCATGGCCGATGAGGTTGCAGACCGACAGGAGACGACAACCATGAGCGAATCACTACTGCAACACCTGATCGACCTGCTGCTCGACGGCATCGACGGCGACGTGAGCACCAAATCACGTGTCATCGACGGGCTGCTCGACCTGCGCCTGGGTGCAGCCGAAAACACCGCCATCGTCGCCCAGATCGACCGGGCCCTTCTCGAGATGCCCGGTGTCAGCTCGGTTCCCAACCGCTGGTGGATGGAAACCCTCGAAGCCCTTCGCATCAGCCTCGACGGAAGTCCGGTCTCGGCCGGCTGATCGTCGCCCGGGTCATCCGGGCCAACCGCTCGATTCGTTTCGTGAACCGCAACAGCCCGCCGATTCGGCGGGCTGTTGCAGTCTCAGGAGGGAGAGTGGCGGAGGAGGGGGTGTTCCGCCACCTCTCCATCGGAGCACCCCGACCGATGTTGAGGAATTCTTCGGATCAATCGACGAACCGAGTTGCCGGCGGTGTGAGGCGCCCACCGGGCCGAGGCAACTCGATGGCTTCGTACACGGTTCGACCCGGGGCCAAGCCGGCGAGGCGAGCCACGGTTGCACCGAGCTCGCCGGATCGGACGACGACCTCGTGGTGGCCTCGACCTTGCCCCGGTCCGGCGATGAAGGCGACTCCGCGCGGGTGATGGTCGCCCGACCGGGTGCCGCGGTAGGGAAGACGTTGGGCCCCGTTGAGGAAGGGAGAGGCCACTGCCTCCACGAGACGTTGCGGGCGATTCCACAACACGGCGAGGTCGGGCAGATGGTGGGTCAAGGGCCCGGGGTAGTGCTGGTGCAGGTCGAGCACCTCGGCGGTGAGCTCTTCACCGGTGTCGGCATCGGTGAGCTCGAACAGGCGCTCGCGGATCCAGTGCACGAGCTCGGCACGTGCGTCCGGGGCAACGGTGCCGGCCGGCTCCCGACCCCTCAGGTTGAGGCGGATCCCACCTTCGGTCTCGTTGTTGACGAGATAGAAGAAGTCACGCTCGTCGATCGGCCGGGTGTGGACGTCGTCCCAGATCTTGTCGTTCACCGCTCGCAGCCTGCGCTGTGCCTCGGTGCGCTGGGCCGTGTCGACGGGCGTGGCCGCGAGGACGGTGGCGGCAGCCCGCCACTCGTCGTGGTAGCGCCGGGTGGACTCGAGGCGCCGGAGGATGACGTCGAGGTAGTACGTGGGATCGGTATGGGGTCCCATGCCGTGAGTGAGCCACAGCACGAGGGTGGTGCGCTCGTCGAGGGTCTCGATCCATTCCCCGATCTGCGCGTCGAGGATCCGGTAGACGTCGTCGATCGGTGTGCCGAGCGCCGCGGTGATCTCCGGATCGTGATGCGGGAACGTGGGATCGGTGACGTGCCACATCTGGTGGCCGACGCAATGCGACTCCTTGTACACGCCCACGAAGAGATCCCAGTCGAAGCGGTGGTAGACGTCGAGGAGCAGCGCCGTCTTGCGGCGGGCTCCCTCGATGAGCGCTTCGCGAAGGGCGAGGTGGCGTTCGAGGCTGCGGTCGTGGGAGTTGCAGTTCTCGACGACCGGGTGCCGGCCATGGCGGTCGACGAGCTCGTCGATGAGCTCGACGGGTGTCGACATCGGACCGAAGACGGGATCGTGGCTGCCCCACTCGATCACCTGTGTGGCGTTCGCGTCGAGGAGGGGGATCAACGGCGGGTCGACCACTGCGACGCGACGGCCGGCGGTGACCAGGCGCTCGTAGATCGTCGGGTGGGTCAGCCCGACGGGTACGCCGGCGACGTTGATGTCGTAGGAGCCGGGAATGATCTGCTTCCAGGAGTGGCGTCCGTGATGGCCCGCATGTGCCGCCGTGTGGAAGTCGGGCCAGATTGCGCCGACGTACACGCCCGGGGGGCCGACGGTGGGCACGGTGTAGGACCGCTCCTGCAGCTTGGCGATGTTCGGCGCGTCGCCGCGGTCGGCCAGTTCCAGCATGCGCTCGAAGTCGCAGGCGTCGAAGGCGAGGAACACAACGCGGGAGGAGTCGGATGAAGTGACCGGCGGCGTGCTGTCGCCAACGGCGTCGAGCACCCGCTTGACGACCGGCAGCTCCACCACGGTGTCTTCGGCCATGGCTGCGGCGAGCAACTCGGGTGCCAGGGCCACCTGGTCGTCGAAGTAGCGGCGGGCCTCGTCGGTGGTCGCCTGGGCCGCCCAGCGGCGCCACGCGACGATGTGTTCGGGCACGGGTGTGCCGGTGTGGCTCCATCGGACGTCCTGCCAGCTGTGTTGGGCGAACTTGGTCTGCCAGATGTCGACGTCGGCCGCGTAATGATGGATGAGGCAACCGATCGAGAGTGTGCGCAGCGCATCGCCGTGACGATGGCGCCAGCGGTGGGGGACGTGCTCGGGCCTGATGTCGAGGTCGGTTCGAACGCCGGCCTTGCCGAGCCGATGGCCGAGGAACCGCTCGAGCCGGATCCGACCCGACCCGTCGGGCAACACCAGATCACGGGTGACGGGGTGCCGAGCGACGTACGGGTTGTCGAGGAAGGTCGCCGCAGTGGCGCTCGGCACGGGAATCGCCTCGTGGGATCGGAACCGGACCTGTTCCACTGACGGGTCGACCCGAGCGAAGAGCGCCGGCAATGAACCCTGTAGGAGCACGTCGGCGGCGAGAGGGGTGCGCGCATCGTGGGGCCACAGGAACTCGTCGGGATCGATGAGGAGCGCCCAGTCGAATCCCGCCTCCTTCGCCACTGCGACGCCGCGGGGCAACAAGAGCTCCTGGCGGTCGGGCAGCGACTGCCGCGCATCGGATCGAGCGGGGGCGTCGAGCACCGTCACCCACTCGTAGCGGCGCAGTCGATCGCGGGTGTCGTCGTCGGGATCGTCGAGGAAGACGACGGCCCCTCCCACCCCAAGGGCGTGGTGGTAGTCGAGCCATGGCTCGATCAGGCCGGCGGCGTTCTTCACCATCGCCACGAGACAAAGGGACGGCTCCGCCGCTTGCACGCTCATGCGCTCACCGTTGGAGGTGGGCGATGTCGCGCGACTACGGGAATGTTGCGAAGGATCGCGATGCTTGCGCTGGGTCAGGTCGCAGACAGCGGTGAGCACCACCACGGCGAGGGCCACCACCGGGACGATCAGCCACCATGCCATCGCCGGAGACCCTAGTGGGCGGCGCGATCAGTAGCCGATGGCGGCCCCGACGATGGCGCGAGGATCGGCCGCGCCCCGCAGCTGTTCGCCGTGCACCTCGATCAGATGGGCGTGGCCGTGGCCTTCGGCTGCGGTGGCCACGGGATGTCCTCTGGCCGAGAGCTCGGCCGACCACGCATCGGGGCAGTGGGGTTCGAGGACCAGCTTCGGCGGTGTGGCGTTGGTCCACGTGTCGAATCCATTGCCCTCGGAAGGTTGCAGTGTCCACCGCCCCGCCGTGATGCATCGACCGGCGGACTCGTCGGCGACCAGCAGTCGGGCGAGCAGCTGGAGCACCACCTGGGGCTGGGCATCTCCGCCCATCGTGCCGAGGACGGCGCGAAGTGAGCCATCGGCACGCCGGACGAGGGCGGGCGCAAGCGTGTGCGGCGGTCGGCGCCGGGGTCCGTACTCGGCGGGGTGACCCGGTTCGAGCGAGAAGCCGGTGCCCCGATTGTGGAGGTGTACCCCGGTGCCGGGCACGACGAGGTGGGTGCCGAAGGTCGAGCACAGCGACTGGATGAGTGACACTCCCATGCGTTGGTCGTCGACCGCACACAGGTACATGGTGCCGCCCCCTCGGTACTGGTCGGGCAGCGTTGCCGCTCGGGCCGGGTCGATGGCCGCGGCTCGGGGATCGAGCCGCTCGGGTGCGATCAGCGCGTCTCCGTCGGCGTGTTCGTGCAGGACGCCGGGGCGGTCGAAAGCGGCCTGGCGGGCGGCTTCGACCAAGAGGTGCGCGAAGGCCGAGTCGTCGGTGTCGGCCGGGAGGTCGAGTTTTGCGGCGATCAGCGCACCGGCGAGGGTCAGGTAGCCCTGCGAGTTGGGCGGAACGGTCGCAACCTCGTGATCCCAGACCCGGGCGGTGAGTGGCTCCACCCAGTCGGCGTGGATGTGGGCGAGGTCGGCGGCGAGGTACTCGCCGCGGCCGAAGTCGAGGAGGCGGCGGCCGAACTCGCCGAGATAGAAGCCGGCGCGGCCACCGTCGGCCACTGCCTGCATTACTTCGGCGACATCGGGCCGGCGGATCTGGTCGCCGCCACGCAGGGGTGGGTCGGTCGCGAACTCGTCGGCGTAGGGAGTGCCGGCAAGGCGCTCGACGGCGTCGGCGAGGATCGGCGACACCGCGAACCCGTTGCCGGCGAGATCGATCGCCGGAGCAAGGACCTCGGCGAGCGGGAGCCGGCCATACCGATCGTGCAGGGCCTGCCACCCGTCGACGCATCCCGGAACCGGCGCCGATCGGATGTCGCGGTTGAACGGCATCGTCGTCCTGCCTTCGTCTCGCAGTGCGCCGGGATCGGCGCCCGAGCCGGCCCGGCCACTGGCATTCAGGCAGGCGACGGGCCGGCCCGGCTCGTGGACGAGGGCGAACAGATCGCCGCCGATACCGCACATGTTCGGTGCGGTGACCGTGACCACGGCGTTGGCGGCGATGGCGGCGTCGGCTGCGGTACCTCCGGCCCGGAGCATCGCAACTCCCGCGGACGACGCAAGATGATCGACCGACGCCACCATGCCGTGGGGGGCGATGACGGTGGCCGCTGGTGTGGGACGAGAACTCATGTCGCGGGTATAGCCGTTGGCAGGGCCTGCGTCGCAAATGAGTCGACGACCTGGCAACCTTGGGGGATGGCCGAACCGTCCAAGTTCGTTTGGGAACAAGACCGCGACCTCACCGAGGAAGAACAGGCCCGGCTCGAAGAACGGCGCAAGAAGTCGGGCGCAAGCCAGGCGTTGGGTGCGGCGATGGTGGCGCTGGGCGAGATCATCGATCCTTCGAAGGCCAAGACCGTCGCCGTGGTCCAGGTCGACGACGACCACGCCGACGACGACCTACCCGTCGAGCTCGAGTTCGGCAAGCTGCCGCCGCTCGGCTAGGTCGTCTCGGCGGTTATCGCCTCGAAGCCCTTGCGCACGTCCCACACGTGGTGCACCAGGTCGTGGAGCAGGTAGCGGCCCATCGACTCGACAGTGAAGCTTGCGCCGTCGGATCGGTGCCCCGTGTGTTCCCATTCGGCGGAACTGAGCCGATCGAAGAGGTCGGCCACCTTGCCGGCGTTCACCGCCAGCGCATAGGCCACCGCGCCCGGGTCGTCGAGGTGGTACCCGGACTCGATGGCGGTGTCGTCCTGGTTCCAGTTGGCGAACGAGGCGCCGTTCTTCTTCAGCATCAGTTCGAATCGCTCCTGGTACAGCTGGTGCACGTCACGCACGTGGGCGCCGTACTCGAGAGCCGACCACACGGGGCTGGTGCCCGCGGGCACCGGCGGACGCACGGGCACGATGTCGCCCATGCCGAGGAGCTGACGCCACGTGGCCGCGTTCGCCCGGACCTTCCCACCGAGCTCGTTGCGGTCGAAGTCGGTGGCAACGTAGCCGCACTCGGGGCAGGGTCGATCGAGCACCCAGGTCCAGTCGGCCAGGTCGGGGGTCGGTTGTTCCATGCGCGCACACTAGAGGGCAATGTCGGCGGTGGTCACACCGACTTCTCGACGTCGCTGAGTCGGGGTGCACCGGGCCCGGCGTCGTTCACTACGGTGGCGCGATGTTCGCCACCACCGCCGACCCGCCGTATGTGGCCGTGATCTTCACGGCCCATCGAACCGCCCTCGACGACGCCGGTTACGAGGCGATGGCCGCCTCGATGGTTCGTCTGGCGGCACAGCAGCCCGGTCATCTGGGTGTCGAATCGGTGCGCGACGCCGAGACCGGTCTCGGCATCACCGTGTCGTACTGGGCCGACGAGGCATCGGCGGCGGCGTGGAAGCAGCACCCCGAGCACCTGATCGCCCAGGCCGAGGGCCGTGACCGCTGGTACTCGCACTACGAGACCCGTGTGGCCACGGTGACCAGGGCCTACGGGCGGGGCTGAGTCAGTCGAGCGCTTCGAGCTCGAGACTGGCCGTCTCCCACTCCGCGAGGTGCCGGGCCGCTGCTGCCTTGGCCGCCTCGAGCTCGTCGGCCAGGGCGCGCACCCGCTTGGCGTCGTCGTAGAGCTCGGGATCGGCGAGCTTCGTCTCGATCTCGGCCGCCCGGGCCTCGGCCTTCTGAATGGCCCGCTCGGCCTTGTTGACCACCTTGCGCAGATCGGAACCGCGTTGGCGCTCGGCGGCGCCGGCCTTTCGCTTGTCGGCCTTCGACAGCTGCGACGACGCCGACTTCTTGGTCGATGTCGACGGAGGCCGTCGCGATGTTTCGCCGGTGGGCATGAGCACCTTCTCGGGCACCCCGTCGTGCCAGCGGGCGCGGCCGTCCCGGACCTCGATCAGCGCGTCGGCCACCGACCGGATGAGGTGTCGGTCGTGGGTGACCAACAAGACGGTGCCCGGGTACGCGGTGAGGGCGTCCTCGAGCACGTCACAGCTCGGGAGGTCGAGATGGTTGGTCGGCTCGTCGAGCACCAGCAGGTTCACCGGGTTCACCAACGCCATGGCGAGCGACAGGCGGGTCTGCTCGCCGCCCGACAGCTCGAGAATCCGCCGCTCGGCGGCATCGCCCGAGAAGCCGAACGAACCGAGCACCGTGCGCAGGTTGCGTTTGCCGGGCTCGCGTACGATGCCCGAGAACTCCTCGTACACGGTTCGCTCCGGCCGCAGCACCTCGGCCTGGTGCTGGTTGAACGTGGCGATGTCGACGTTGTTGCCGATCTCGACGGTGCCCACCATCGGGCCGAGCTCACCGAGCATGACCTTGAGCAGGGTGGTCTTCCCTGCGCCGTTCGGGCCGATGATGGCGATCTTCTGGCCTCGCTCGATGGCCATCGACACACCGCCCACGACCACCTCACCGTCGTAGCCGGCGTCGACCCGGTCGAGCTCGACGACCACCCGGCTCGACCGGCGCGGTTCCGGGAAGCCGAACTTCTTGACCAGCTGCGGCTTCTGGGGAACGGGGATGGCCGCCAGCTTCTCGAGGGTCTTGATGCGGCTCTGCACCTGGCGGGCCTTGGTCGCCTTGTACCGGAACCGCTCCACGAACTGCTCGACGTGGGCGATCTGACGGCTCTGGGCGGCCGCGGCCGCTTCGATCTGGGCGATGCGCTCCTCACGGGCGACGACGAACTCGGCGAATCCGCCGACGTACTCGGTGGCGGTCTCGTTGGCGATCTCGATCACACGCTCGGCCACGGCGTCGATGAAGTCTCGGTCGTGGCTGACGAACAGCACTGCGCCGGGGTAGGTCACCAGGTGGTTCTCGAGCCAGCCGACGCTGTCGACGTCGAGGTGGTTGGTGGGCTCGTCGAGGATCAACACGTCGGGCGCCGACAGCAACAGACGGGCGAGGGCCACGCGCATGCGCCAGCCTCCCGACATCTCGTTCACCGGTCGTCGGGCGTCGTCGGGCGCGAAACCGAGACCGGCCAGCACCCGGTGCGCCTCTGCCTCGAGCGCGTAGCCCCCGAGCTGCTCGAAACGACTCTGGAGGGCCCCGTAGCGGTCGATGACCTCGGCGTAGTCGGCCGCGTCGACATCGCCGAGACGGGCTTCGAGCTTCTCGAGCTCCTCGTGCACCTCGATGATGTGATCCGAGCCCGACATCACCTCGTCGATCACGAGCCGGTCGGAGGCGGCCTCGAGATCCTGGGGGAGATAGCCCACCCGCTGCTCCTTGGGCACGTGCACCTCACCCGAATCGGGCTCCTGGATGCCGAGCAGGATCTCGATCAACGTTGTCTTGCCGGCGCCGTTCCCGCCGATGAGCGCCACTCGACGACCGTCGGAGAGCCGCAGGGAGACGTCGTGGAACAGCACCCGAGTTCCGTGGGATTTCGACAGTCCGGACGCAGTGAGCACCCGTGCAGGGTACTGATGGCATGGGCGCTCACCCGCCGTCTCCCGGGGTGTGACCGATGACCCCTCTCATTCGGCTCCAGCCCCGTCGCCGTCGGCCGATACTGAACCGGTACGCGACGGCCTGGCCGCCGTCGACCACGAAAGTCACCGAGCCGATGATCGAGATGAAGCGAGTTGCGAGGCGCAGTGTGCGCTGGCTGGCGTTCTCGCGCCAGGGCGTGATCGACGCGGCGCGCATTGCGTACGGGTCGCGGGTGCTGAGCCCCGCCCGCTCGATCGTGTATCTCCTGTCGGCATCGACGTTGATCGGTGCCGGCGTCACGATGTTTCGACGAGCCGACCTCGGTGTGCCGCCCTACGACGTGTTGATGTCGGCCATCGATCGTCACACCCAGCTCACCCACGGTCAGGCGTCCTGGGCGTTCTCCGGAGCGTTGATGTTGCTCGCCGCGATTCTCGGCAGCCGCTTGAAGCTCGCGTCGGTGACCTACATCGTGATGACCGGGCTCATGGTCGACGCCACCTACGGTCTCGTCGGTGATCCCGCCAGCGACGTCGCACGTGCCGGGTTCATGGTCGCCGGCGTTCTTGCCATCACCGCCGGTGTGGCGACCGTGGTGCACACCACCGCCGGTGGTGGCGGTTTCGAGATGCTGGGCCAGGTTGCCGCCCGCCGCGGCCGCAGCCCCCGGGCCTTCCGGACTGCGCTGGAGATCTCGGTCCTTGCCGCCGGCGCCGTTGCCGGCGGTGACTTCGGTGTGGCCACGGTTGTCTTCGCGCTCACCATCGGCCCCCTCCTCGACATCGTGCTCCGTGCCCTGGCCGATCACCGCAACGGGCGCGAGCTCCGCCAAGCGGTGGGCTCAGAGACGCAGGCGATCGAGCACCTCGAGCAGCTCGTCGGCTGAGAGATCGCCGATGACGTGGGGCTGCCCGGGCCGGACGGTGAGGGTGACATCTCCGCCGGCCTCGCGGAACGACGCCGCGAAGGCTTCCATCGGTTCGCGCCACGAGGGGTCGTCTTCGCCGACGTAGAGCACCACCGGGATCTCGATCAGCGCCGACTCGGCCGTGTTCGAAGCCGGTGGTGCCGGGTAGCCCGGCAGGCCGATGAGCGACGCCACGCGGTCGGCGTGGTCGGTGGCGAACCGAAAGGCGCTGAGCCCACCGTTGCTCGGACCGGCCACGTGCCACCGGCCACCTTCGGGTACCACGACGCCCTCGAGCAGGTCGAGGAGCTGAGCGAGTGGTTCGGGGTTCTGATAGAAGAAGCGACCCTCCTCGGAGCTCTCGACGAGCTCGGGTGCCGCCGGGCTCACGACCACCCAACCAGCCGCTGCGGTCGAGTCGCCGAAGTACCTCCCGGTGACGGCATCGACCGTCGCCATCGACTGGTCACCCGGCGGCAGCGCAAGAACGGCGGGCGTGGTGCTGCCGGCCTGCCAGTCGGGTGGTGTGAGGATCGTGACGTCGAGCGGCCGTCCGTCGGCCAGACCCACGGTGACGTCGTTGCGGCCCGGAACGAGGTCGGCGAAGACCCCCGCGACCGACGGGGCGACGGGCTCGGCGGTCGGTCGCGTCGACGCCGATTCGGGAGTGACCGAGTCGATCAGGTCCGATGCGTCGTCGGCGGTCACGCCCGATCCTGCTCCGCACGCAGCGAGCAGCAACAGGGTCGCCAGGACCGCTCCGCAAATGACCCGCGTGGATGACACTCCCCGAACCTAGTCAGGCGCCGACCACTACGGTTGACGCCATGAGCATCAAGGTGAAGGTCGAGGATCTGGGCCACGAGATCGCCAGCCGGGGTCCGGCGTGTTTCGTGGTGACCGTCGGAGCCGATTCGGTGCCCAAGGTGCACCACGGCACGGTCACCTGGCAGGAGGGTGAGCGGCGAATCGTGGCCGAGGTCGGCGGCGGCACGGCGCGCAACGCCCTCGAACGACCGGCGGTCACACTGGTGTGGCCGGCGCCCGACACCGATCGCGAGCAGCTGCACCTCCTGGTCGACGGTACGGCGGTCACGGCCGATCCCGGCGGCGAACCGGCCACGGTCACCATCGCTCCTTCGGGCGCGATCCGACACCGCGTCGCCGGCGACGACCACCGCTGCGGGTAGTGGTGAGGCGCCGATAGCGTGAAGCGATGGCGTTGCGTTCAACGAACATCGATCGCCTCGACGACGAGGAGTTCGATGCCCTGATCGTCGGCGGCGGCATCAACGGTGCCGTCTCGGCCGCCGCACTGGCCGCTCGGGGGGCACGGGTGGCGCTGGTCGATCGCGGCGACTTCGCCGGCTTCACCAGCCAGGAGTCGTCGAACCTGGTGTGGGGTGGATTCAAGTACCTCGAGAACTACGAGTTGCTGCTCGTGCGCAAGCTGTGCATGTCGCGCAACCGGCTCATCAAGGCCTATCCGGCCAACGTGAAGCGAATCGGCTTCCTGGCCGCGCTCGACCGGTCGGCCCCGTTTCCCCCGTGGCTGGCCGCCCTCGGTTCCACTGCGTACTGGGCGATCGGCAACTTCAAGACCAAGCGACCGTCGTTCCTCAGCGCAACGGAGATCGAGGCCCTCGAGCCGGTGATCGACACCAGCAACGTGCGGGGCGGCGTCGAGTACTACGACGCGTACCTGAACGACAACGACGCCCGCTTCGTGTTCTCCTTCGTCCGGTCGGCGCTCGATGTCGGTGCCATCGCCGCCAACTACGTCGAGCTGCTCGGTGCCGAGCGCGCAGGACGGGCTGTGGCATGCCCAGCTGCGCGATGTCGAGAACGACACCCTGCTCACCTGTCGGGCCAAGGTGATCGTGAACGCCGCCGGACCGTTCGTGGACAATCTCAACCACCAGTGGGGCCTGCACACCGAACACCGCATCGTGTACAGCAAGGGCATCCACCTGGTGGTGCCGCGGCTCACCAAGAGCGAGCGCGTCCTTGCCTTCTTCGACGACACCCAGCGACTGTTCTACGTGATCCCGATGGGAAAGCGCTCGGTGATCGGCACCACCGACACTCGCGTCGACGATCCCTTCACCGCCGTCGACGACCACGACCGCAGCTTCCTGCTCGAGCAGATCAACTCCCGCCTCGACCTCGACTCACCGCTCACCGTCGACGACATCATCGCCGAGCGCAGCGGGGTGCGTCCGCTCGTGGTGGCCAACGACGGTGACGACAAGACCGACGTCGACTGGACCTCCCTGTCGCGCAAGCACGCCATCGAAGCCGATCCGACCCAGAAGATCATCACGATCTTCGGCGGCAAGCTCACCGACTGTCTCAACGTCGGCGAGGAGGTGTGCGACGAGGTCGAGCGGTTCGGCATCGGCCTCGATCCCGATCGACACGACTGGTACGGCGAGCCCGGTGCGGACTCTCGCAAGGAGTTCTACCGGCAGGCCCGCCTCATGCGCCTCGACGGGCTGCGAGCCAAGCCCGGCGTCGAGCCGCTGAGTGATCGCCTCTGGCGGCGCTACGGCCTGCGGGCCTTCCCGATGCTCGAGGCCATACGTGAAGACCCGCTGATGGGCGAGGACATCATGAATTCCGCCGACTACCTCCGGGTCGAGCTGCATCTCGCCGCCCGCACCGAGATGGTCACCCGGCTCGACGACTTCCTCCGCCGGCGCTCGAAGATCGACCTGGTGATCACCGACGACGACGTCCGCAACTCCGAGGGCCTCCGCGAGGTGGCCGAGATCCTCTTCGGCGATCGAGCCGACGAGAAGCTCGTGGAGTACTTCGGCGAGATCCCCGCGGGCGCCGCAGTCTGACCACCGTGCGCATGCGGGAGTTCCGGCGCCGACGACACCCCTGCGCTCTACCAGGTGAGCCTCGAAGACCGGCGACGTCGACGGCGGCGACGCCAGCGAGCCTGTACGGACGATCCGGAGCTGCTCGGACACCTGCTGGCTGGGTGCCTATCTGGCCCTCGAGCCCGAGCTGGCCCGGGTGGTCGAGGACGGCTCAGGCCGCCCGGCCGGCTTCGTCGTGGCCGCTCTCGACACGCTTCGATTCGAGCAGCGATGCGAGCACGAATGGTGGCCGCCTCTGCGGGAGCGCTACCGCAATCCGCTCACGACGTCGCAGCCGTGGTCGCTCGACCAGCAGGCCATGGCCGCCATCCACCGTCCCGAACGCACCGAGGTGTTGCTGGCCCGCGACTACCCGTCGCACCTCCACGTCGCCCTGCTGCCCGAGGTGCAGGGCCACGGCTGGGGTCGGATGCTCGATCGAGTGGGTCTGTCGATGAGCTCGACCGGCGGGGCTCATCCGGCGTGCATCTCGGCGTCGACCACGCCAACCGGAGGGCGATCGGTTTCTACCGCCATCTCGGCTTCACCGAGGTCGACGGCTACGAGGGCGGCATCGTCTTCGGTCGACGGTTCTGAGCAGGCTGTCCAGAGCTGTCGCCCCGATGAGCCTGTGTTTCGTGCGGGAAGAGACTCTAGGCGTCGGCCTGGTACGGCGGAGCGGGGTCGTACTGGATGTAGCGCTGGGTGGTGCGGGCGTGATCGACGCCATGGATCTGACCGATGAGCCACAGCGCCATGTCGATGCCGGCCGACACGCCCTGGCTCGACACGACCTTGCCGTCGCGCACCCAGCGGGCGTCGCGCACGACGGTGACCTCGCCGAGGCCCTCGAGGAGATCCTCGGCCGCCCAGTGGGTGGCCAGTCGCTTGTTGCGGGCCACGCCGCTCTGGTGCAGCACCAGCGAACCGGTGCAGACGCTGGTGGTCCAGTCGGCACCGGCGGCGACCTCGGCCACCCAGTCGAGGATCACCGGATTCTTGATCTCTCGGCGGGTGCCCATGCCGCCGGGAACGAGCAGCACGTCGAGCGGGGGATGGTCGGTGAGGGTGTGATCGGGCAGCACCCGGAGCCCCTTGGCGCAGCGCACCGGGTCGAGCGACTCGGCGATGGTGATCACGGTGTCGGGCGCCTCCCCGGCGAGCTCACGGCCCATCGACGACGCCGTGAACACCTCCCACGGCCCGACGAAGTCGAGCTCCTCGGCCTCGTCGAACAACAGCAGTCCGAAGGTGGTCATGGTGTCTCCTTGCTGTATCGAGAACGGCGGAACCGCTCTGCGGTAGGGGGTGGGAGCAACGCCGACGTGGCGCAGGAAGGCGCGACGCATGGTCTCGGCGGTGCCGAAGCCGCATCGGTGGGCAACCGCATCGACGCCCAGGTCGGCGACCTCGAGGCTGCGCCGAGCGGCGTCGACGCGCACCCGTTCGACGTAGCGGCCCGGCGAGTCGCCGACCTCGCGGGTGAACACCCTGGCGAAGTTGCGTTCGCTCATTCCGGCCCTGGCAGCGAGGGCAGGCACCGACAGGTCGTCGTCGGGTGACGCCGCGATGTGGTCCTGAACGGTGCGGATCGGTTCGTGGTCGGCCGCGTCGGCCCACACGGTGGGAGCGAACTGCGACTGGCCGCCGGGGCGGCGCATGAACATCACCAGGTGGCGGGCGATGGTCTGGGCGGCTTCGGAGCCGAGGTCGTCCTCGACCATGGCCAGCGCCAGGTCGATGCCGGCGGTGACTCCCGCCGAGGTCCAGATCCGGTCGTTGCGGATGTAGATGGGTTCAGAGTCGACGGTGAGCTCGGGGTACTCGGTGGCCAGGCGACGGGCGCAGGCCCAGTGGGTGGTGACCGTGCCGGTGCCCAACACGCCGGCCTCCGCCAGCAAGAAGGTGCCCGAACACACCGACGCCACCCGCTCGGCCTCGGCGCAGGCCGCTCGGATCCACCCGACGAGATCTCCATCGTCACGGGCCGCGTAGACGCCGTTGCCCCCGGGAACGATCAGGGTGGCGCACGGTGTGGTCGGATCGACGGTCGGGTAGCTGTGGGTGGGCGGCAGCCGGATCGACGATTCGGTCACCACCGGATCGAGCGACGCTCCCAGCAGCTCCACGACATAGTGCGGCGCACGACCGTTGCCGGCGAGCCACCGGTTGGCCCCGTCGAACACCTCGACGGGGCCGACGACATCGAGGGCGTTGACGCCGGGATAGAGGAGGAAGCGGACAGCGCCGGCACCGGGTGGCATGGCTCGATCCTGAACCGGTCGCCGAGTGGCGTCAACGACAAGGTGCCCACATTTTCTGCCAGACGTAGGTTGTCGGGCCCGAGCCATCGGGAGCGGCCACACGTGCGGGGTAGAGATGCGAGAATGTCCCGCGTGAGGTTTCCCCGACGAGTCGATGCGCTGCTGATCCGAAACCAGCGGCGTTCGCCATGGCGTCGGGTCTACGCGGGCGTCACCGCCGTCTTTGCGATCACCATGGCCGGGACCATCGGCTACATGCTGCTCGGGCTCACCCCATTCGACTCGCTGTACCAGACCGTCATCACCATCACCACCGTCGGCTTCGCCGAGATCGGCGGCGACAACATCGACACGCAGTACCGCATGTGGTCGCTGTTCCTGGTGGTGGTGGGAACTCTCTCGGCCCTGTACACGGTCTCGGTGTTCGTCGAGGCCGTCATCGAAGACAACCTGAACGACCGCCTCCGGAGACGACGCATGAGAAACAGAATCGAAGAGCTGTCCGACCACGTGGTCGTCGCCGGCTGGGGCCGGGTAGGCCAGGCCATCGGCGAGTTCGTGCGCCGCATGGGCCACGAGGTCGTCGTCATCGACAACGACCCCGACGTCGACTCCAGTGGCTACCTTCGCATCGAGGGCCATGCCACGGAGGACTCGGTGCTGTTGGCGGCCGGAATCCGCAGTGCCCACTCGCTCATCGCGGCATTGCCCAACGATCCCGACAACGTCTACATCACGCTGTCGGCTCGAGCACTGTGCCCCGATCTCTACATCGTGGCGCGCACCAGCCACAGCCGAAACGAAGCCAAGTTCACCCAGGCCGGCGCCAACCGAGTGGTGAATCCCCACCAGATCGGCGGCTCGCGCATGGGAGCGGTGGCCATGCAGCCCCACGTGGCCGAGTTCTTCGACGAGGTGCTGCACGACGACGAGCACGACGTGGCCGTGATCGAGTTCACCGTGCCCAGCGCGTCGCGGGCGCGGGGCATGGAGGTCGGTGAGCTGTCGCATCCCGGCGACGAGCGGGCCCTGGTGGTGGCGCTGCGCAAGGACGGTCGAGGCGACTACCTGCCCAATCCCGATCCCGATGTCATCCTGTCGGCCGGTGACGTGATCATCGCAGTCGGCTCGGCGGTGCAGCTCAAGGCACTGGGGCGCATGGTCGGCGACATCGAGGCGGCCGCCGAGATCCAGCTCGGACACATGGACGACACCTTCGAGTAGCGGTTCAGGCCGACTCGACCGAGGGAAAGCTCACCGCATCGCCGACGGCGATGGTGCCTCCATCGAGTGTGCGACACACCACCCCGGCCCGGCGACGCAGCGCGGCCTTGGCGTCGTCGCCGAAGATGAGGTCCATCAGCTTGCACGGGGCGGCGATGCGCACGACCTCGAAGGCGACCTCGCCCACCGTGATGCGCGAGCCCCGCGCCGTCGGCAGCGGTGCCTCGGTGACGGTGATGTTGCGTCGGGTCAGTCCGGGGTCGATCGGGGAGCCGAAGACCCGCGCCGCCGCGTCGAGCTCGGCGCTCGACTGGATGGTCACGTGCCGGTGGCGGGTGTTCTCGTAACGGTCACCGGCGATGCCGTGCCCGGTGGCGATCTCGACCGATTCGACGGCGCGCATGTCGAGCTTGGTGGCGGGGGAGACGTGAAGGGCGACGACGCTCATGGCGAGGGCGTTTGCGCCGGGCGGCGGGCCCCACGAAGCTGCAGGTTCACGATGGTCAGTGTACGGAGGGAAGAATGACGGCACCGGTGGCGGCTCCTGCGGAGACCAACGTCATGTTCACGGGCGACGAGTTCCTCGCCAGCCTCGACGACGGACGCGAGATCTGGTTCGACGGCGAGAAGGTGACCAACGTGGCCACCCACCCGGCGTTCGCCAACGCGGCGCGCACCGTGGCCGGCATGTACGACGCCCTCCACGACCCCGCCACCGTGGACGTCCTCACGATGGTCGATCGATTCGGCCACCGGACCCACCGCTTCTTCGCCCCGTCGTACTCCGCCGAGGAGCTGCGGGGCGCCCGGGGGGCCATCGAGAACTGGCAACGCATGGCCTACGGGTGGATGGGCCGTACACCCGACTACAAGGCGGCGTTCATGGCGCAGCTGGCCGAGGGTCACGCCTACTACGGCGAGTACGGCGCCAACGCGCTCGAGTGGTACAAGCAGTCTGCGGCCAAGGTGCTGTTCATGAATCACGTGCTCATCGATCCGCCGGTGGATCGGGCGGCCGAGCGCATCGACGTGCGTGACACCTTCGTCTCCCTCGATCGCAGCGACGACAACGGCATCTACGTGAGCGGCGCGAAGATGGTGGCCACCGGCTCGGCGCTCACCCATGCCACCTTCGTGGCCGTGAACTCGGGCGTGGCCGCCCGCATGGAGCCCGGCCGCGACGACGACATGGCTCTCGTCTTCATCACCGACATGAACACCCCGGGGGTGAAGCTCATCTGTCGGCCGTCGTACGAGGCCGCAGCCCGGAGCCCGTTCGAGGCGCCCCTGGCCAGTCGCTTCGACGAGAACGACGCCGTGGTCGTCTTCGAGGAGGCGTTCATCCCGTGGGAGAACGTGCTGGTGTATCGCGACGTGGCGTTGGCCAAGGGCTTCTACGCCGAGTCGGGTTTCTTCAACCGGTACAACCTCCAGGGCTCGACCCGGTTGGCGGTGAAGCTCGACTTCGCCGCCGGTCTCTTGTTGCGGGCTACCGAGGCGTCGGGCACCCGCAACTTCCGCGCCGTCGAGGCGGCCATCGGCGAGATCATCGCCATGCGCGAAACCGTCTGGGCCCTCACCACCGCCATGGTGGCCGAGCCCGAACCGGGCATCGGC
>CAWBCM010000002.1:0-30077 GCA_963787285.1 uncultured Acidimicrobiales bacterium
CGGCGAGGCCCTGCTCGATCAGCTCGACACCTCGATCGGCCCTGGGGCCACCACCGGCGAAGACGAACACGGCATCGACGGGTCGAAGCTCATCCGACGACGGCGCGACGAAAAGCCATCCTGCGACCACGAGCCAAGTCGCAACGGCGATGGCGACGCCAAGCGCAACGGTCGGTCGCACGCCGAGCGGCCAGCGGTGACGGCTCACGAAAGCGGCCGGGCGAAGCTCAGCTCGTGGCCGTCGGGGTCGACCAGATGGAAGTAGCGCTCGCCCCACGGTGCATCGGCCGGCTCCGCCTCGGGCGAGAAACCAGCCGCCACCGCCCTCGCGTACATCGCGTCGACGTCGTCGACCCAGAAGATGGTGCGGCCCCAGATCTGCTCGGCCCTCCACGTGGGCGCGAGTTGCAGGTTGAGGAAACCCGAACCGGCGCGATAGCTCGTGAAGGCGGCATCGGGGCCGCCGTAGGCCCGTGCGAAGCCGAGCGAGTCGTAGAACGAACAGGCCTGTGGCATGTCGGCGGTCAACAGTGTGACCGCACTGATCGATTCGACTGGTTCCTCTCCCTGCGCCATCGACGTCCAGCCTGACAGGCCCGGTCCCACCGATCGACACGAGGTGACCGATGTCACATCACTCGGGCGCATCCAGGAGCCGGAGCGGCCGCGAAGTAGGGGTCACAGTCCACCAATCACGGAGATCCCCCATGCGTACCAAATTCGTTCGGATGTTCGCCCTCTTGTTCGCCTTCACGCTCATCGCCGCCGCCTGCGGAAGCGACGAGCCCACCGCTGTCGCCGATGAGCCTTCGGCCGAGGAGCCGGCGGCCGAAGAGCCAGCCATGGACGACAGCGAGAGCGCCCCGGGCACGATCGTCGACGTCGCCGTCGGCGCCGGCGACTTCACCACGCTCGTCGCTGCAGTGCAGGCCGCCGGCCTGGTCGACACCCTCTCGGGTGAGGGCCCCTTCACGGTGTTTGCCCCGACCGATGCAGCCTTTGCCGCTGCCATCGAAGCCCTCGGCACGACCCCTGAAGAGCTCCTTGCCAACCCCGACCTCGGGTCCATCCTCACCTACCACGTCGTGGCCGGAGCAGTTCCCGCCGCTGATGTCGTGGGCCTCGACGGTCAGGAAGTGGAGACCGTCAACGGCGCAACCGTTCTGATCACCATCGACGGCGAGAACGTCATGGTCAACGACGCCAACGTCGTCACCACCGACATCATGGCCAGCAACGGCATCATCCACGTGATCGACGCCGTGCTCCTGCCCCCCGCCTGATCGACAGATCCCCCCAGCCGATGTGGCGTCCACCTACGGGTGGGCGCCACATTGCGCGTTCGGGCTCAGACGGCCTCGAGCAGCTCGGGTACCCAGACCTGCACTTCGGCCTCGGTGGAAACCACTCGGCCCATCGCGACTTCGCCTCCGAGTCCCACTATCTCGAACCGGGCGGTCAGCTCGAGGGCGATCCCGTGGACATGCTCGACATGGATCCGCACCAGCTCTCCCCCGGCGTCGCGCTCCGTCGAGAGCAAGGCGGCGGCCCGAAACTGCTCGGGCGAGCGATAGAGGCGGCCCGTGAGCGAGTCCGAAGGCGACGGCGGCTCTTCCCGCTCGACCTCGAGATTGCCGTCGAGATCGGAGGCGACCAAGCCGTGTCGGAGCGATCCGTTCGTCGACAGTCGCTGTTGCGCGACCCCGAGAGCGACTCGAACAAGTGAGTCGATCTCCCGCTGAACCGCTTCCGAGGTTGTCTGGCGCCACTTGGTCATAGCGAAGCTCTCCTGGATATGGGCCGGGTGGGCTCCCGACGGGCTATGAACAGGTCATCGACGGACTTGCGTCGACGCCGAATGGGTGATTTTCGCCAGCACTGGGCCGCAGGGCCCGCTCAGTCGAACGAGGCGACACTCACCGGCGTGAACATCGGCGGAGGTGGAGGGAGAGCCGACAGGTCCGGACCCACCGCAACCGGTGCCGGATCCTGCTCGTGCTCGGGCTCGGGCTCGGCCTCTTGGTCGGTCTCGGCCACCGGCTCGTGGTCCTGCTCGTACTCGTGGTCCTGCTCGTACTCAGCCACCGGCTCGAACTCGGCCTGGTGATCGTGCTCCTGAACGGCCTCGGGCTCGGGTTCCGGCTCGTGGTCCTGCTCGATCTCGTGGTCCTGCTCGGTCTCGTGGTCCTGCTCGGTCTCGTGGTCCTGCTCGGTCTCGTGGTCCTGCTCGTACTCAGCCACCGGCTCGAACTCGGCCTGGTGGTCCTGCTCGTGAACGGCCTCGGGCTCGGGCTCGTGGTCCTGCTCCGGCTCGTCGACATGCTCGTGCTCGGCCACCGGCTCGAACTCGGCCTGGGGGTCCTGCTCGGCCACCAGCTCGAGCTCGGGCTCGGGTTCCGGCGCCGGCTCGGAGGTCATCGGCACCGGCTCGGGCACGGTCGGCTCGATCAACGCGGGTTCGGCCAGACGAGCGTCGACCTCGGGAATGCGCCGCAGCATGTCGCCGTCGACGAGGGCGGCAGCCGCGGTCTCGTAGCTGATGAGACCCGAGGTGTAGAGGCTCGCAATCGACTGGTCGTAGGTCTGCATGTTCGAGCCGGGCCGCTCCATGATCTCCACCAGCCTCGACGCCCGCTTGGCCCGAACGATGCAGTCGCTCAGCTCCTCGCTGCGCTGCAGGTACTCGACGGCAGGCACCATGCCCTCGCCGTCCACTCGTTCGAGCAGCCGCTGGCAGACCACAGCCAGAAGCTGACCGGCGAGCTGGGAACGGATCGGCTTCTGCAGGTGCTCGGGAAAGAAGTCGAGGATCCGAGTGAGGGTTTCCACCGCGTCGACGGTCGACATGCAGGCGAAGACCAGGTGACCCATCTCCGCGGCCGCCAGAACGGCGCGCACCGTTGCCGCGTCCTTCATCCGATCGATCATGATCACGTCGGGGTCCTGGCGCAGCGCGTTCTCGAGCGCGGTGTCGTAGCTCTCGGTGTCCATGCCGATCTCACGCTGCGACACGATCGACATCTGGTCGGTGTGGACCACCTCGATCGGATCCTCGAACGTCACGATGTTCACGGCGCGGGTGCGATTGATGAAGTCGAGCATCGACGCCAGCGTCGTGGTCTTGCCCGAGCTCGCCGGGCCGGCCACGATGACCAGACCGCTCTTGGCGGTCCGAAGGTGACCCAGCGCGGGAGGCAGCCCGAGCTCCTCGAAGCTCGGCAGGTCGTGAAGGACCCGGCGCATGACCACGCCCACCGACCCACGTTGACGGAACACGTTCACCCGAAACCGACCGAACTCGCGACGGCCGTACGCGAAGTTGGCCTCGCTCGTCGCTCGAAAGGTGGCCGACGCCTTCGGCGTGAAGATGCTCTCGGCGTAGGTGAGGGTGTCGTCGGGAACCAATGCGGGAAGCTTCGTCGGGTGCAGATCTCCTGCGATCCGAACCACCGGAGGTGAGCCGACCTTCAGATGAAGATCGGACGCGCCGACCTCCACCATCTTCGCCAACAGCTCATCAAGGGGGGTGACCATCGAGACCTCCTGTGTTCCCAGAGTGCAATCGGCACGGGAACCACCAGAGATGAGTCTTTTCGGCCGCGAGCGCTATCGACGCCTCTGAATGTTGGCCCATTCGTCCCGGAGACCGACGGTGCGGTGAAACATCATCGGCTCACGGGGATCGTGGGCGAAGTAGCCGAGGCGCTCGAACTGCACCACGTCGCCGCCCGGCGTCTCGGTCAGCGCCGCCTCGAGCTTGCACCCGGTCAGCAGCTGACGCGACTCGGGATCGAGATCGTCGAACACCTCGCCGGTGGTCTCGCCCGGAACCGCGGCGGAGAACAGCCGCTCGTACAGCGCAATTCGGGCTTCGACGGCGTGGTGTGCCGACACCCAGTGCATCGTCGACTTCACCTTGCGCCCGTCGGGTGCCGACCCGCCCACCGTCGTGGGGTCATACGTTGCGTGAACCTCGACGACCTCACCGCTCGCATCGGTCACATAGTCGGTGGCGGTGACGAAGTACGCGCCACGAAGCCGTACCTCGACGCCCGGCGACAGACGGAAGAACTTCTTCGGCGGATCGACCATGAAGTCGTCGCGCTCGATGAAGAGCTCACCGGTGAAGGCCACCGAGCGAACTCCGTCGTCGGCGTTCTCGGGATTGTTGGCGATCTCGAAGAACTCGACGACCGGCGCGCCGTCAGAAGCCACGGGCCAGTTCGTGATCACCAGGCGCAGCGGGCGCAGAACGGCCATCCGCCGCAGCGCCACTCGGTTGAGCTCCCTGCGGACGAAGGACTCGAGCAGCTCGATTTCGTGGCGGCTGTTGGTCCGGGCTGCGCCGATGAACGTGGCGAAGTCGCGAATGGCCGCCGCGGGATAGCCGCGCCGGCGCAGCCCGCGCAGCGTCGGCAGACGCGGGTCGTCCCAGCCGTCGACAACCCCGTCGGCCACCAACCGCGCGAGCTTGCGCTTCGCCATGACGGTGTGGGTCAGCTCGAGGCGGGCGAACTCGATCTGCTTCGGCGCCTCGAAGGGCAGCGGAAGCTGCGACAGGTACCAGTCGTAGAGCTCGCGGTTGCTGTCGAACTCGAGGGTGCACAGCGAGTGGGTGACCCCCTCGATGGCGTCGCTCTGGCCATGGGCCCAGTCGTAGGTTGGATAGATGTTCCACGCGTCGCGTGTGCGATGGTGATGCGCCTTGCGGATGCGGTACATGACCGGGTCGCGCATCTGCATGTTCTGATGCTGCATGTCGATCTTGGCTCGCAGCACGAGGCTGCCCTCGGCGAACTCACCGGCGCGCATGCGACGGAACAGATCGAAGTTCTCGTCGACGGGTCGGTCTCGAAACGGGCTCTCGATACCGGGTCGCCCGAACCCGCCTCGCTGTTCGGAGATGGTGACGCCGTCCTGCTCGTCGACATAGGCCAGCCCCTTGCCGATCAACAGTTCGGCCCATTCGTAGAGCTGCTCGAAGTAGTCGCTCGCATACAACGGGTCGGATTCGACCGGAAATCCGAGCCAGCGCAGGTCGGCGATGATCCCCTCGACGAAGCTCACCTCCTCCGTGTCGGGGTTGGTGTCGTCGAAGCGCAGGTTGCACACGCCCCCGAACTCGGCGGCGATCCCGAAGTTGACACTGATGGCCTTGGCATGGCCGATGTGCAAGTAGCCGTTGGGCTCGGGCGGAAACCGGGTCGTCACGCGGCCGGCGAAGGTGCCGGCTTCGAGATCGGCGGCGACGATGTCGCGTATGAAGTTCGAGGCCGGCTGGGCCTCTGACTCGGTGGCGCTCATGGGCGTTCAGTATGGGGTGCCAGGCCGATGAACGCCTTGATCTCGTCGATGGTGTCGATCACCAGATCGAGATGCTCGTCGTGGCTGCGGCCCGGGATCGCCACCCGATTGAACCCGACCGTGAGGAAGTCGTAGTCGAGCTCGGCGGCCGTTGCCGCCTCGGGCTTCCACGAATCGGTGCCGTCGAGGTAGAGCTTGCCCCAGATCGGCATCGTTGCGGGGTCCCGTCCGTTGTCCTCGCAGATCTGATGCAGGCGGCGGACGCTGTCGCCCATGGCCAGCTCGTCCATGCCGGCAATGAGCAGGGGCATCCACCCGTCGGCCACCCGGGCCACCCGCTGCAACACGGGCTCGGCGGCCCCACTGCCCATCCACAGCGGTATTCGCCGGTCGGGCAACGGGTTGAGACCCACACCGTCGAGGCGGTGGAAACGACCCTCGAACTGCACCACCGGTTCGGTCAGCAGCCGGCGGATCACCTCGAACTGCTCCTCGACGATCGCCGTGCGCTTCGAGAAGTCGACTCCGAGTCCTTCGTATTCGGCTCGGTTCCATCCGACACCCATGGCGACGTTGAGCCGCTGGTTCGACAAGCGGTCGACGGTCGCGATCTGCTTGGCGACGAGGGCCGCCTGGCGCTGGGGTACGACGATGACGCTGCTCACGAACTCGATGGTGGAGGTGACACCTGCGAGGTGGGAGAACAGCGTGAGAATCTCGTGAAAGGTGTGCTCGATGGTGTAGGCCGGCGTCGGGAAGATGCCGAAGGGACCCGGCCCGAGCTTCTCCTGGGTGGCACCGAGGATGTGGTCATAGGCCATGAGGTGGTGGAATCCTGCCGCCTCGGCCCGCTGCGCCCACTCGCGAATCGCCCCGGCATCGGTTCCGCTGTCGGCCTGGGAGAACACGGTCCCTACATGCATGGGCGCACAGTACCCGCACGGGTGCGCGAGGCTGAAGGCGATGACCGATCCCGTTCTCCCGCCACCCGAGCGTGGCATCTTCTGCAATCGCACCCTCAACCTGCGCAGTGTTCAGGCCATCGGGTTCGACATGGACTACACGCTCATCCATTACTTCTCCGACAAATGGGAGGGGGCGGCGTTCGAACACGCTCGAGTGATCCTGGCCGAACGGGGTTGGCCGGTGGCCGATCTGGTGTTCGATCCCACCAGCTTCAGTCTCGGACTGACCTTCGACATCGAGCTCGGCAACCTGGTCAAGGCCACCCGGTTCGGTTACGTGGTTCGAGCCCAGCACGGCAACGAGCTCCTCGACTTCGACGCCCAACGGCTCGGCTATCAGGAGGTGGTGGTCGATCTCAGCGAGAAGCGGTTCACGTTCATGAACACTCTGTTCGAGATCTCCCGTGCCAGCCTGTGGACCCAGCTGGTCGAACTGCACGATCAGACGCCGCTGCGCGGCGTGCGAAGCTACGCCGACCTCTACGGGGCCATCGACGAAGCGCTCAACGAGTCACACACCCAAGGCGCGCTCAAAGCCGAGATCCTGGCCGACCCGGACACCTTCGTCGATCACGACCCCGACCTGCTCGGCACGCTCACCGACCTGCGTCTGGCCGGAAAGCAGCTGCTGCTCATCACCAACTCCGAGTGGTTCTACACGCAGCACATGATGTCGTACTGCCTCGATCGGTACTGCTCACCCGGCACCACCTGGCGTGATCTCTTCGACGTCGTGATCGTGTCGGCCAACAAGCCGCGGTTCTTCGCCGGCTCCGACCCGCTGTACCTGGTGGTCGACGAGGAGGAGTCGCTGCTCCGACCGCACTGGGAGGCCATCGAGGCGGGTCACGTGTACTTCGGCGGCAACGCTCGGGCCGTCGAGTCCAGCCTGGGGCTGTCGGCGTCGCAGCTCCTGTACGTCGGCGATCATCTCTTCGGTGACGTGCACGTGACCAAGGACGTCCTGCGCTGGCGCACGGCTCTCATCGCCCGCGAGCTCGAGGACGAGATCCGCGCCGCCGCCGCCTTCGCGCCGCAGCAGCGCGAGCTGGTCGAGCTCATGCGGGTCAAGGTTGCCGCCGATCGCCTTCAAGCCCAGTTGCGGCTGCGACGAGATCGCGACGGAGGAACCCGTGAGCTCTCGTCCGACCTCGATCGCGCCACCAGTGAAGCCATCGCCCTGGACCGTCGCATCTCGCCGTTGGCGCAGAGATCCGGTTCGCTCGGCAACGAGATCTGGGGCCCCCTCATGCGAGGCGGGAACGACAAGAGCCTCTTCGCCCGCCAGGTCGAGAAGTACGCCGATGTGTACACCTCACGCGTGTCCAACTTCGCCTTCGAGACCCCCTACGCCTACCT
Source organism: uncultured Acidimicrobiales bacterium (assembly GCA_963787285.1). Classification (GTDB taxonomy): domain Bacteria; phylum Actinomycetota; class Acidimicrobiia; order Acidimicrobiales; family JAHEJN01; genus JAHEJN01. The sequence continues at coordinate 7,629 of CAWBCM010000002.1, forward strand.
ACGCGCGGCCCGTGGCTCCCTCCCCCACGACGCTGCCACCATCGACTGAGTGCCACCCACGCCCACCGCCTAGGTTTGAGCCCAATGGAACCTTCCTTCTACCGCCGACTCGCCGACGACGCCCTGGCCGGAGCCCACATCGCCGACGACCGCTGCCTGCAGATCCTGACCGATCCGGCGGTCGATCTCCTCCCCCTGCTCAACGCCGCGTACGAGGTCCGCCACGCCCACTGGGGCAAGACCGTCCAGGTCCACGTGCTCAACAACGCGCAGAACGGCAAGTGCCCCGAAGACTGCTCGTACTGCAGCCAGGCGCGCACCAGCGAGGCTCCCATAGAGGAGTACTCGATGAAGGACGACGACGAGATCCTCGACGAGGCCGAACGCGCGTACGAGGCGGGCGCCTTCCGCTACTGCCTGGTCATGTCGGGCCGGGGACCATCGAAAAGGGCACCGAGCAGCTGGCCCGCCTGGTGCGACGCATCAAGCAGACCTACCCCTTGGAGGTGTGCGTCTCAGCGGGCCTGCTCGACGACGACAAGGCCGCGGTGTTGGCTGCGGCCGGGCTCGATCGACTGAACCACAACCTCAACACGAGCGAGGAACACTACGCCGAGATCTGCACGACCCACACCTACCAGGACCGCATCGAAACACTGCGGGCGGCGAGACGCAACGGCATCGAGACCTGCTCGGGGCTCATCGCCGGGATGGGCGAGCCCCCGACCGATCTCATCGAGATCGCCAAGACCCTGCGCACGCTCGGCAGCGAGTCGATCCCGGTCAACTTCCTGCTGCCCTTCGAGGGCAACGTGTTGCAGGAGGCCACCGGCCTCACACCCGAGTACTGCTTGCGGGTCCTCGCCATGTTCCGGTTCACCAATCCTGCGGCCGAGGTCCGGTGCACCGCCGGCCGCGAGTTCCACCTCCGCTCGCTGGAGGTGCTGTCGCTCTACCCTGCCAACTCCCTCTTCCTCGACGGCTACCTCAACGCCAAGGGGGCGTCGGTGGCCCGGACGTACCAGATGATCGTCGATGCCGGATTCGAGATCGTCAGCGACCGCCAGGTGGCCGATCTGCTCACCGAGGCGCTGGCCGACGTCGACGATGAGGCCGAGACGCCCGTCGAGCTGCTCGATCGCCCCGGCGTGAAGACGGCATCCGACCTGCACCCGACCCGCTGACACGTGACCATCTTCGACGACACCCACGAGCTGTTCCGCCAGAGCTTCCGGGCGTGGGTCGACGCCACGATCGTGCCCAATGTCGATGCGTGGGAGAAGGCCGGCATCGTGCCCCGAGAGCTGTTCACCGACGCCGGCAAGCACGGCTTCCTGGGCATGGCGGTGCCCGAGCAGTACGGCGGCGGCGGGGTGAACGACTTCCGCTTCAACCAGATCATCGACGAGGAGCTCGCCTACGCCGGTGTCGGGGGCAGCGGCGGCGGGTTTCCGCTGCACACCGACGTCACACTGCCCTACTTCGTCGAGTACTGCACCCCCGAACAAGCCGAGCGGTGGCTGCCGGGGATCGCCAGCGGCGAGCTGATCCTGGCCATCGCCATGACCGAGCCCGGCACCGGCTCCGACCTGGCCGGCGTGGCCACCACCGCGGTGCGCGACGGCGACGAGTACGTCCTCAACGGATCGAAGACCTTCATCACCAACGGCATCAACTCCGACCTCGTCGTGGTGGTCGCCAAAACCGATCCGAGCGAGCGCCACGCCGGAATGAGCCTGCTCGTGGTAGAGCGGGGCATGCCCGGCTTCGAGCGCGGCCGCAACCTCGAGAAGATCGGCATGCACGCCCAGGACACGGCCGAGCTGTTCTTCAGCGACGTGCGCGTGCCCGTGGCCAATCTGCTCGGAGAAGAGGGCCAGGGCTTCCGGTACCTCACGGCCAACCTTCCCCAGGAACGCATGAGTCTTGCCGTCTCCGGGGTGGCGGTGGCCCGCCAGGCCGTGCGCTGGACGGTCGACTACACCAAGGAACGGACCGCCTTCGGAAAGCCGATCTCGTCGTTCCAGAACACCAAGTTCGTGCTGGCCGAGGTGCAAACCGAGGTCGACGTGACCCAGGCGTTCGTCAACGAGTGCACCATGGAGCTCGTCGAGGGCACGCTCACCGACGCCAAGGCGGCCAAGGCCAAGTACTGGGCCACGTCGTTGCAGAACCGGGCGGTCGACCGATGCCTCCAGCTGTTCGGCGGGTACGGCTACATGCTCGAGTACCCGATCGCCCGGGCCTTCGCCGACGCCCGGGTCACCCCCATCTACGGCGGCACCAACGAGATAATGAAGACGATCATCGCCAAGGACCTCGGTCTGTGAAGACCGCGTCGGCCGATTCCGCCGATCTCCTCGTCCACGATGCCGAGGTTCTCGCCACGGTCGACGACGACCGGCGCGAGATCCGCGGCGGCTGGGTGGCGGTGAGCGACGGGCTCGTGACCGCGATCGGCGGACCGGCCGATCCCCCGCCGGCGGCAACGCGGCGCCTCTCGGCCGCCGGGTGTCTGGTCACGCCGGGACTGGTCAACACCCACCATCACCTGTTCCAGAACCTCACCCGCGCGTATCCGCCCATGACTTCCGCGCCGCTCTTCGGCTGGCTCCAAACGCTCTACCCGCTGTGGACGGCCAACCTCGACGAGGAGGCCGTGTACACCGCGGCGTGGGTCGGGTTGGCCGAACTGGCGCTCGGCGGCTGCACGACCTCGACCGATCACCACTACGTCCATCCCGAACGGGCCGGTGATCTCATCGGCGCCGAGATCGCCGCCGCCGTCGACCTCGGAATGCGATTCCACCCCACCCACGGCTCGATGAGTCTCTCGCAGAAGGACGGAGGGCTCCCGCCCGACGACGCCGTGCGCGACGAGGACTTCATCCTGGCCGAAAGCGAACGACTCGTGGCCACCCACCACGACCGCAGCCACGGCGCCATGGTCCGCATCGCCCTCGCTCCGTGCTCGCCGTTCACCGTGACTCCCCGGCTGATGAAACGAACCGCGGAGCTCGCCGAACGCCTCGACGTGCGGCTGCACACCCACCTCGCCGAGAACTCCGAGGACGACGCGTTCTCCATGGAGCGCTTCGGTCGACGCTGCGTGGATCACTACGACGACGTCGGCTGGATGACCGATCGCAGCTGGGCGGCGCACTGCGTGATGCCCAATCCCGACGAGGTACGGCGTCTCGGTGCCGCCGGCGTGGGTGTCGCGCACTGTCCGAGCTCGAACCTCATCCTCTCGTCGGGGATCGCACCCGTGATCGACTACCTGGCTGCGGGCTCGCCGGTGGGCATCGGCTGCGACGGCTCGTCGTCGGCCGACGCCGCATCGCTGTGGCAGGAGACCCGGCTGGCCATGTTGTTGGGCAAGCTTCGCAACGGCGCCCACGCCATGCCGGCGCGCACGGCGCTCGAGATCGCCACTCGCGGCGGAGCACGGTGTCTCGGCCGAGGCGGCGAGCTCGGCGAGGTGTCGGTGGGTGCGGTGGCCGACCTCGTGGCCTGGAAGCTCGACGGGCCGGCCTTCGCCGGTGTCCACGACGATCTCATCGAAGGGTGGCTGCGCTGTGGACCGGTCGGCGCCCACCACACCGTGGTGAACGGCTCACCGGTCGTGGTCGGGGGCCAACTGGTGAGTGACGACGTCGAGGCGATGCTGGCCCAGCACCGTCGCATCAGCCGACGGTTCCAACCACCGAGCGACTAGCTCAGATCGGGTTCCGAGCGGTCCTTGAGGTGGTACCGCCGCCCGGTGATCGCCGACGGCGTGATACGGACGAAATTCGGCTTGGGCGACGCGATCCACGAGAAGAGCGGGAGATCCTCGGCGTCGAATCGCTCCTGCATCCCGTCGATCTCGGTGGCCGATCCCTTGACGATCACGCTCCACGCCTCGCGCCGCTCGGGCATGTACCCGTCGATCTCGAAGGCGACGTAGCGGCCGAGGACGGCTCCCGCCAGCTTGGTGCCCGGCGCCGTGCGGAACACGAGCTGATCGCCGTCGACGATGTAGTTGATCGGGAAGATGTCGGGATGCCCGGCGATGTTCACCGCCAGCCGACCCAACTCGGTCGCATTCAGCAACTCCCACGACTCGTCTTCGGACAGGTGATCGACGACTTCGGCAGGCATCTCCATCCGGCCAGCAGACCTCGGATGGGGCCACGGCGAAAGGGTCAAAGGTCCCCGTTCCCGGACGGACGCGCTCAGCGACTCCGGCACAGTTGGCTCAGGGCCCGCACCGCCACGGAGACGCGGGCGAGATCGTGCACCCCGGCCGCCTCGATCTCGTCGAAGGTGCGCCGGCAGCGCTCGGCGGCAACCGCATTGTCGGTCAGCCATCGTTTCACGGCGGCGGCCGGCGGCAGCGACCCATCCCAGTCGTCATGCGCGAGAAGAGCGGCCGGGAGCTCGGCGTGGAAGCGGAAGAACTCGTCACGGAGCGAGCTCCGGGCCATGGTCTCCCAGTGGTCGTCTCTCGGGAGCTCGACGATGCGCTGCTGCAACCACGACAGGTTGAGCTGCTCGTCGAACGCCTGGCTCACCGCAGCGACGACATCGAGCCCGACTCCGGTGGACCCGGCCACCCGGACGAGCTCGAGGAAACCGAACGACGTCCCCATCGCGGTGACCCGTGCCGCCATCTCTTCGGGCACGCCGCAGGCGACGAACTGGGCCAGCTGGACTCGACCGTCCTCGGTGAGGGCCATGGTGGCCTCGCCGATCGACTCGTAGAGCGAACGGATGGGTTCGGCGTAGACCGACACGACGGCATCGATGTCGATCGGTTGCGCCGCGTTGTTCAGCAGCCACCGGGTCGCCCGTTCGGCCAGCCGCGTGACGTCGAGCTGCATCTGGGTTTGCACCGCTGCCGGCACTCGCAGATCGAGCCGGTCGATGGCGGACCACGCGGTGTCGAGATCGTAGATGCGCCACGCAGCGATGTGGGCCCGCGCGATGTCGGGTGGGGTGGCCGAGGTCTCGCCGGCCAGACGATGCACCATCGAGATGCCTCCCCGATTGACCAGCTCATTGGCCACAAGGGTCGCCACCAGCTCCTGACGCAGCGGATGAACGCTCACCAGCTCGGCGAACCGTTCCCTTATCAGGGGCGGGAAGTATCCCAGGAGATGGTTGTGGAAAGCAGGATCATTCGGTGGCAACAACCCGGCGAGCTCATCGGCCAGCACGTTCTTCACATAGGCCATGAGCACGGCGAGCTCGGGTCGGGTCAGACCACTGCCATGGACGCGGCGCGCCACCAGCTCCTCGTCGCTGGGCAGCGCCTCGAGCTCGCGGTCGAGCGCGACACGCTGCTCGAGCCAGTGCATCACCCGCACGTGGACGTCGATCATGCCCGCGGCCTCGGCGACGGCCTCGGTGAGGCTGCCGGTCTGGGCGTGGTTGTCGGCCAAGACGTGGTCGGTCACGTCGTCGGCCATCGAGACCAGGAGCTCGTCGCGTTGTTTGAGGGTCAAGTCACCCGCAGCCATGGCCTGAGCCAGCAGGATCTTGATGTTCACCTCATGATCGGAGCAGTCGACGCCGGCCGAGTTGTCGATGGCGTCGGTGTTGATCCGACCACCGCTCAACGCGAATTCGATCCGACCTCGCTGGGTGACTCCGAGGTTGCCCCCCTCGGCCAGGACTCGGCAACGGAGCTGAGCGCCATCGACGCGGACGTGGTCGTTGCTCCGGTCGCCGACATCGAGATCGGTCTCGGCGACCGCCTTCACGTACGTGCCGATGCCCCCGTTCCACAACAGGTCGACCGGCGCCCGAAGGATCGCGCGAATGACCTCGTTGGGGGGCAGATGATCGACATCGTCGTCGATACCGAGCGCGGCCCGCATGGGTGGAGTGATGGCGATCGACTTCTCCGTGCGGGCGAACACCCCTCCTCCCGCGGAGATCAGCGTGCGGTCGTAGTCGTCCCACGACGACCGGGCCATGGCGAAGAGCCGCCGGCGTTCGACGATCGAGGACGAAGCATCGGGTTCGGGATCGATGAAAATGTGCCGGTGATCGAACGCAGCGACCAGCCGGATCTTGTCGCTCGACAACATGCCGTTCCCGAACACGTCGCCCGACATGTCGCCGATGCCCACCGCCGTGAACTCGCTGGCCTGCACGTCGATACCCAACTCGCGGAAGTGTCGCTGAACCGCCACCCACGCGCCCCGCGCCGTGATGGCCAGGGCCTTGTGGTCATACCCCGACGACCCACCCGAGGCGAAAGCGTCGCCGAGCCAGAACCCACGATCGATCGCGATCTCGTTGGCGATGTCGGAGAACGTGGCGGTTCCCTTGTCGGCCGCCACCACCAGGTAGGGGTCGGGGCCGTCATGAGTGACGGTCCTGGACGGGGTCACGACGTCGCCGTCGACCAGATTGTCGGTCACGTCGAGAAGGGCCCCGATGAAGGTCTGGTAACAGCCGACCACTTCGGCCATCACCGTTTCGCGATCACCTAACGGGAGGCGACGGACCACGAAGCCACCCTTGGCGCCCGCCGGCACGATCACCGAGTTCTTCACCGTTTGGGCCTTCATGAGCCCGAGGACCTCGGTGCGGTAGTCCTCCATACGGTCGGACCACCGCAATCCGCCGCGGGCCGTGCGACCGGCCCGGAGGTGCACCCCTTCGGTTCGTGGGCTGTAGACGAAGATCTCCGCGGCCGGCACCGGTCGCGGCGCAGTGGGAAAGTGCGACAGGTCGACCTTGAACGACAAGGCACGAGGCGGGGCCCCGTCGGCATCGACCTGCCACCGGTTCGTGCGAACGGTGGCCCCGACGAGCGAGAGGATCGACCGCAGGATGCGGTCGGCGTCGAGGCTGGCAACCGAATCGATGGCGCGGCGGACGTCGGCGAGCACCGAGGCCGCGACGTCAGGATCGTGTTGGTCGGGATCGAAGCGGGCATGGAACAGCTGGATGAGCAGCGACGCGATCTCGGGATTGCGGTTGATCGTGTCGCGCACGTAGGTGGGGCTGAACGGCGTGCCGAGCTGATTCAGGTAACGGGAGAAGGCCCGGAGGACAGCAACGTCGTCCCAGGCGACGCCGGCGATGGTCACGAGTCGGGCTAGGCTGTCGCTCTCGGCCTGGTCGTTCCAGACCGCAAGCACCGCATCGCGGAGCCGGTCGCGACCCTCGCGATCGAGATCATCCTCGAGCCGGATGCCGATGTCGTACACGAATCGACGAGGCTCCCCGGGGACACGCACGGCGAAGGGGATCTCGTCGATCACCACGGCTCCGAGATCATGGAGAAGCGGGATGAACTGGCTGAGGGTGATGGGCTCCTCGGCCCGGTAGAGCTTGCAGCGCAGCACCTTGGAGTCGGCATCGAGCGGCTTCTGGAGCACCACGTCGAGATCCTTGTCGCCCAACGCCTCGAGGTGACCGATGTCGTCGACGGCTGCCTCGGCCAACACGTTCGAGCGGTAGGCCGCGGAGAACGCCCCGCGGTACCGTCCGAACAGATCGAGACCCTGACCCTCGCCATGGGCCGCCACCAGCGACTTGCGCAGGTAGTCGTCCCAGGTACGGATCACCTGACTCAGACGGGCCTGGACCGCCTCGACGTCGGGCAGCTCGGAGGCCGCCACGGGCTTCGAGTAGATCACGATGTGCAGGCGAGCCAGTGGATCGTCGGAGATCACCGTGCTGAAGCGCACCGACGTGCCGTGGTACACCTCGAGCAGGATGCGTTGGATCTCCAGACGGACCTCGGTGGAGTGGCGATCGCGAGGGACGAACACGAGGCACGACAAGAAGCGCCCGAAATCGTCGCGGCGAACGAGAAGACTGACCTGACGACGATCGCGGAGGTCGAGGATGTCGAGCACCATCGCTTCGAGCTGATCGGCGCCGATCTGGATCAGATCGTCGCGCGGATGGAGCTGGAGGATGTTGACGAGGCGGCTGTGATCGTGGCTGCCCGGCGCGAAGTCGGATCGTCGCACCACTTCGGCCACCTTGGCCCGCACGACCGGGATGTCGCCCACCCGTCCGCTGTAGACCGCCGATGTGAACAGGCCGACGAAGCGGCGTTCACCGGTGACGGTGCCGTCAGGGGTGATCTCCTTGATTCCGACGTAGTCGAGCGGAACCGCTCGGTGCACGGTCGACAGTGAGTTCGCCTTCGTCAGGTTGAGGATGTTCGGCCGACGGGCCCGCTCGGCGGTCTCCACGGGAAGGGCTCCGAGATGCCGGACCGACGGCTCGAGCTGGCGCATGATTCCCAGCCCGGTGGTCGGTCGGCTGATGATCTGTGGATCTTCGGGATCGTCGACCAGGTCGTACTCGCGGTAGCCGAGGAAGGTGAAGTAGCCCTCCTCCATCCACCGCAGCAACGCGCCGAGCTCCACGGGATCCTCCCCCACCACGGCCTCGAAGCGAAGCGGGGATTCGTCGGCCCATCCCTCGATCTCGGCGGCGACGGCCAGCGCCTGCTCGCGCATGGCTCGCCAGTCGGTGACCGCGGCTCGCACATCGGCGATCACCGCCATGACTGCGTCGCGGAGCCGCTCGAGCTCGTCCGCCGCCAGGCGGTCGATCTCCACGTGCAGGAACGACTCGGCACCGCCGGCTGAGTCCGACGACGACGTGGAGTTCGACTGCACGGCGATCTGTTCGAGCGTGCCGTCGGCGGACCGGACCACGTCGAAGATCGGGTGCACGAGTACGTGCACCTGACGATGCTGCTGTTCGAGTAGGGCCAGGACCGAGTCGACGATGAACGGCATGTCCTCGCACACGGCATCGACGACCGTGTGATTGCTCGACCAGCCGTCGTCGGTGATGTAGGGGTTGTAGACCCTGACGTGGGTCTCGTTCGGCTCGCGGACGTCTCCCAGGCGAACATGACGGACCGCCGCGCCGTAGAGATCGATCGGATCCTTGCCGATCAGGTCCTGTGGTGCGGCCCGCTGGTAATACCCACGGATGAAAGCCTCGCCGTCGTCGGCCGACGCGCGGGTGTACCGCTCGCGAGTGAGGGCGACGACGGCATCGAGCAACGCATCCTTGAGCTGGTCCGATGAGTCAGACATGAGTGCCTTCCTTCGCAGAGAGCGTCACCACAGTAGGCACATCGCCGCTCATGCGGGCCGATTCAACCGAGGAGGGCAGCCCTCACCCGGTCGGGAGTGAGCGGGAACTCGTCGAACCAGATGCCGGTGGCATCGAACATTGCCGCGACCACCGCCGGGGCGTAGGTCATCATCGGCATCTCGGCCATTCCCCTGGCTCCCCACGGGCCGATCGGATCGGCCAACTCGAGCACGACGCTCTCGACCACGCGCGGGATGTCGCCGATGCCGGGGATCAGATAGCTGCTGAACCGTGGTGTGAGCACGCGGCCTTCGGCCACGCGCAGACGCTCGCTCAGCGCGTATCCGTGCCCCTGCACCACCGCGCCCTCGATCTGACCCACCACGAGATCGGGGTTGATCGCCTTGCCGACGTCGTGGGCACTCACCACCCGGTCGACCACGATGTGGCCGGTGTCGCGATCGACGGTGAGCTCCACCGCCTGGGCGACGTAGCCGTAGCAGAAGTTCGGTTGACCGAAACCAGTCTCGGGGTCGAGAACCTCGGTGGGTGGGGGCACGAAGCGGAATCGGCCGATCGCCGGTCGATCACCGTCGCGCCACGCCTTGTCGGCCTCCTCGGCCGCCCCCAGGATCGAGTTGCCCGACATGAACGTGAGACGACTGGCCGAGGCCGAACCCGAGTCCCCCGAAGTCGAGGTGTCGGAGAAGTGCCCGGTGACCGCCTCGATCGGGAGCCCGACCGCCTCGGCGGCCATCTGAACGAAGACGGTGTGGGACCCCTGACCGACCTCGGCGCCGGCGTGGTAGACGTCGGCCCGCTCGGGCCGCTCGGCGTCGGGGTCGCCGTGCAGGACGATCTCGGCATCGCAGCGCTCGGGAAAGCCGAACGAGAAACCGACGTTCTTGAAGGCACAGGCGAATCCGCGACCGCGCAGCAACGCATCCGGTGATGGCGGCAGCGAGGCGAAGGGGCTGAACGACGGAGCGACACGCAGCGGCTCGGCCCACAGGGAGCGTTCGGCGCAGGCCTCGACCACCTGCGGCAACGTGACGCCGGCGGGCATTGGCGTCATCGTGATACCGATGCTTCCCTCACGCAACACGTTGCGAAGCCGGATCTCGACCGGGTCGATGCCAAGGGCAACGGCGAGCTTGTTCATCTGGCTCTCGGCGACGAAGGAACCCTGCGGGCCGCCGAAACCGCGAAAGGCTCCACCGGGCACGGCGTTCGTGTAGACGGCCCGCGAGTCGATGTGGGCGTTGGGCACCTCGTAGGCGCTTCCCTGGGAGACGTGCAGGTTGCCCAGGACCTTGTTGGTCGTGTAGTTGTAGGCGCCCGCGTCGAGCCATGCCTCGCTCTCGACCGCGGTGATGCGGCCCTCTGCGTCGGCGCCCCACTTGGCCCGGATACGACCCCGATGCCGCTTGTGGTGGCCGACGATGGACTCCTCGCGTGACCATTGTGACCCGATGGGACGTGCGTCGCCCCGAGTGTGGAGTCGCCACGTGGCCAGCGCCATGACGATCTGCAGCGACATGTCTTCGCGGCCGCCGAAGGCGCCGCCGATGGCCGGGTAGATGACCCGGACCCGATCCTCGGGCAGGTCGAGCGCGTGGGCGATCTGCTCACGGTCCTCGTGGGTCCACTGACCGGCCACTTCGACGGTGACCCGACCATCGTCGTCGACGTAGCTGAGAGCCGCCTCGGGCTGGAGGAAGGCGTGCTCCTGGTGGGGCACCTCGTAGGTGCCCTCGACCACGACGGCGGCCTGCTCCCAGCCGAGCTCCATGTCGCCCTTGCGGATGCGAAGGTGCGAGTAGACGTTGGTCGGCAGGCCGTTCTCGGCGTGCACGAGCGTGGTGTCGTCCTTCAACGCGGCGTCGATGTCGGCTACCAGCGGGAGCTGCTCCCACTCGACCTCGATGGCTGCGGCCCCTGCCTGGGCGCTCTCCGGCGACTCGGCGACGACGAGTGCCAGGTGGTCGGCCTCCCACCGGCTGACGTCACAGGGGACCGCGGAGCGGCCGCTGTGCTCGACCCCGATGAAGACCGGCTGATCGAAGAGCGTGAGGCCGTACTCGTTCACCGGCACGTCGGCGGAGGTGAACACCGCCACGACGCCGTCGATCGCCTCGGCCGCCGACGTGTCGAGACGAAGCAGCCGTGCGTGGGGCTGGTCGGTGAACACGACCTTGGCCACCAGCGACCCGGCCGGGATGCGATCGGCCGGGTAGGCCGCGGTACCGCGGACCTTGGCATCGGCGTCGATGCGCAGTGGGCTCGTCCCGACGGTCACGACCGCAACCTCGACGCCGCTCGCTCGACTGCGGCCCTGATCGTGTAGTAGCCGGTGCAGCGACACAGGTTGCCGGCCAGACCGGCGTCGATCTGGTCGACCGACGGGTCGGGGTGCTCGTCGAGCAGCGCGGCCGCCGACATGAGCAGGCCCGGGGTGCAGAACCCGCACTGGACCGCACCACAGGCGACGAAGGCTTCCTGCACCGCATGCAGGGCTCCCTCCGGATCGGCCAGCCCCTCGACCGTGGTGACCACGGCACCATGGGCTCGTGCGGCCGGCACCAGACAGCTCATCACCGCGGCACCATCGAGGTGCACCGTGCACGAACCGCACTCACCTTCGGCACACCCTTCCTTGGTGCCCGACAGCCGCACGTTGTCGCGGAGCCAGTCGAGCAGCGTCATTCCGACGCCACCGACCGCCGATGTCGGTTGGCCGTTGATGATCGCGTCGACCGACGAACCGCTGGTCAGCTCGACGGCGGTCGCTATCGGGGGAAACCGGCCGTCGAACCCGTCGGTCCACAACCGCGGCTCGCCGGTCGGCCAGGTCGCATCGCCGGTGCCGTCACGGAGCGAGACGAGCGCCCGACGGATCATGACCTCCACCTGGTCGAGGCGGTAGTCGGCGGTAGCCCGGAGATCGTCGATCGGTGTTGCGGCACGAGCGGCGACCGCAGCGGCCTCGGCGATGGTCGCGTCGTCGAGCGGCCGGCCCCGCAGGACCGCTTCGAAACCCTCGACGAGTAGGACGGTGGGTGCGACCGAGCCGAGCGCGAGCCGAGCATGGCTGACCGAACCGGCGTCGTCGATGCGCAGCACGACCGCCAGGTGGACCACCGAGATCGCCTGCGCCCGGCGAAGTCCGGACTTCACGTACACCGATCTCTGGTCGGCGGGCGGGGGCGGTATGACCACCCCGGTCACCAGCTCGTCGGCCTCGCACACCGTCTGCCGGAACCCGGAGAAGAAGTCGACGATCGGCACGACCCGACTGCCTCGACCCGCCGACGAGAGCTCGAGCGTCGCCTCGAGGGCGATGAGCGCCGAGATGGTGTCGTTGGCCGGACTGGCCGTGACGACATTCCCGACGATCGTCGCCCGATTGCGCAGTTGCGGCGAACCCACCTCGAGGCATGCCTGGGCCAGCGCCAGCGCGCCTCGGCGACACTCGGGCGACGCGACGACCTGGTTGTGCGTGACCAACGGACCGAGCCGAAGCTCCCCGCCCGGGCCGAGGGTGATCTCGGCCGCGCCGGCGATCCGACTGAGATCGACCAGAACCTCGACGTCGGCGTGGGCACCCTGGTCGAGCTCCACGAGCAGATCGGTTCCGCCCGCAACGACCCGGGCCGTGCTCTGGTGCTCGGCGAGAACCTCCAGCGCCTCGGTGATCGAGGCCGGCGCCCGATACGCCGGCACCCGGGTGGGCGCATGCTGTACCTGGTGCATGACTACCTCTCGTCGCGAACGTAGGGAACGCCGAGCGCCGCCGGGGCGCCCACTCGGCGCCGCAGATCTCGGCTCCCCCAGACTACGAGAACGATCACGGTGAGCAGATACGGCAGCATCGACAGGAACTCGGCCGGTATGTCGACACCCTCACCCTGGAGCCAGAAGTTCGCCGCGCCGGGCGAACCCGAACAGAAACGCCCCGAGCAGGACCCGCATGGGCTTCCACGAGGCGAAAACCACGAGCGCCAAGGCGATCCAGCCCAGCCCGGCGGTGGTGCCGTCCTGGCTCCACGCCGGCACCTGCCCGAGCACCAGGTACGCCCCGCGGCGCCGGCCAGCAACCCCCCGGCCATGACGTGCAGGTAACGCTGAAGGGCGACGGCCACGCCGAGGCTGTCGGCGGTGGCGGGCGACTCGCCGACCGCTCGAACGGCCAACCCGGCTCGCGTTCGGTTGAGGTAGAAGGCGATCAGCACAGCCAACACGATCGTGATGTACATCATGGGGTCCTGATCGAACAGCAGCGGCCCGACCAGCGGAAGATCGGCCAACGCCCCCCATCGGGTGGGCGTGAAGTCGGTGTCGAGCGGCTTTCCCTCGATCGACTTGCCGATGAAGGTCGACAGGCCGGTCCCGAAGATCACCAACGCAAGGCCCGACACGATCTGATTGGCCCGGAGGGTGACCGACAGGAACGCATGAATCGAGGAGAAGACGGCCCCGGCCAGGGCGCCCACCACCAGGGCCACCCACAGATTTCCCGAAGCGTCACCGGCCTGGAACGCGCTGACGGCCCCGACGAGCATCATTCCCTCGACACCGAGGTTCAGCACACCGGCGCGTTCGCTGAGCAACTCCCCGAGAGCGGCCAGGGCGATGGGGACTGCGGCGGCCACCGAGGCGGCGAGGGTGAGGACGAACGTGGTGTCGTTCACGACGTCGCCTCGACCGTGCGCGGGGCCGTGCGCACCACACGAAGGCGGTTGCGGGCGAAGATCTCGCCGCCGATCGCACACAACAGGATCGCGCCCTGGAGCATGAGGGAGACCTCGACCGGGACGCGGTCACCCGGAAGACCCTGAAGGGCAACGCCGCCGTTGCGGAGCCCCGCGATGAAGGTGGCGACGATCACGATCGCGAACGGGTTGTACCGGGCCAGCGCCGCGACCACGATTCCGGTGAAGCCCAGGCCGAGCTCGAGCCCGTTCGGGTCGAGCGCATAGGCACGACCGGCCACCTCGGACCCTCCGGCCAGACCGCCGAGGGCACCCGACATCAACAGCGCGATGATCACGGTGCGGCGGGTGGAGATGCCGGCATAGGCGGCTGCGGCCGGCGACGAGCCGACCACATTCATGTCGAAACCGATCGACGTGAAACGGATGAGCACCCAGACGATGACGACGATGCCCAATGCCACCACGATCCCCCAGTGCAGTCGGGTGTTGCCGAACAGCTCGAACCGAGCCGATGGGGGTACTCGTTTGCCCTGGGGAAAGTTCGTGGTCTCGGGGTCACGCCAGTACGAGGAGGAGCCGAAGATGAGATACCGCATCAGGAACAGGCCGATGAAGGTCAACATCAGCGTGGTGATGATCTCGCTCGTGCCGAAGAACGCCTTGAACAGCGCGGCCGGAGCCGCCCACAGTGCGCCGCCGATGGCCGCGAACACCAGCACCACCCCCACCCCGAGCACCGTCGGCAGTCCGTCGGTGAGGGCCAGGCCGGCCCAGCTGCCGAAGACGGCGCCGAGATACAGCTGACCTTCGGCACCGATGTTGAACAGATTCATGCGGAAGACCACCGCTGCTGCCAGGGCGGTGAGTATGAGCGGCACGGCGATGGTGAGGGTGTCGGTGATGCCGAACTTCGACGTGAAGCTGGCGTCGAACAGCTCGCGGTAGACGAAGATCGGGTCGAAGCCCTCGATCAAAAGGAACACGGCTCCGGCCACGAGCGCGGCCAGCACCGACAGAATCGGGGTGAAGAGCGACTGCTTCCAGTTCGTGGTGAGGCGTCGTTCGAGCTGGACCGTGTAGCCCATCAGTGCACCTCCTCCGGATCGACGCCGGCCATGGCCATGCCGATCTCCTCGAGACGGAGCTCGTCGGCCGAGCCCTGGAGCGCGATCCGGCCACGGTAGAGCACGGCGATGCGATCGGCGAGACTGCGCACCTCCTCGAGATCCTCGGAGATCACCAGGACGGCGGCACCGCGTTCGCGGGCCTGGTGTAGAAGTCCCCGGACGAACTCGGCCGCACCCACGTCGAGCCCTCGCGTGGGGCTGGAGACGACGATGGCCTGGGGGCCTCCCGGTGCGCCCACCTCGGCCAGCTCGCGTGCCAACAGCACCTTCTGCGAGTTGCCGCCCGAGAGCACGCGTGCCTCGGCCTCGGTGCCCGGTGCCTTGATCTCGTACTCGTCGATGGCCCGCTCGGCATCGACCCGGGCCGCCTTGCGGTCGACGAAGAAGCCTCGGCGTCGGGTGAGCAACATGTTGTCGGTGAGGCTCAGACCCGGGACGAGCCCCGTGCCGAGGCGATCCTCGGGCACGAAGGCCAACCCGGCGCGTCGTGCGGCCAGTGCACCGTGACCGGTGACGTCGACACCACCGATCACAATGGTCCCTTCCGCCGGGGTCTCGATGCCCGTCAGCGCTCGGGCCAGCCGGCGTTGCCCGTTGCCGGCCACTCCGGCAATACCCACGATCTCGCCCCTGTGCACGTCGAGACTCACATGGTCGAGCGCCACCTGGTCGTCGTCGCGTACGACCAGACCGGTCGCCGACAGACCGACCTCGCCGGATCCGGTACCGCGGCGGGTCTCGAGCACCACCGAGCGACCGACCATGAGCTCGGCCAGCTCGCGCTGGCTCGTGTCCACCGTGGCGACCTCGCCGGTGACCCGGCCGTTGCGCATCACCGTGACGCGATCGGAAACGCTCATCACCTCGCCGAGCTTGTGGCTGATGAACACCACGGCCTTGCCCTCGGCCACCATGGCGCGCACCGTGACGAAGAGGGCCTCGACCTCGGGGGGTGTGAGCACCGCCGTCGGCTCGTCGAGGAGCAACACGTCGGCGCCGCGGTAGAGGACCTTGACGATCTCGACCCGCTGCCGCTGGCCGACAGTGAGTTCGCTGATACGGGCGTGGGGATCGATGGGCAAGCCGAAGCGATCGCCGATCTCGGCAACCTCGTCCTCGACCGCCTCGGGCTTGATCAGCCAAGGCTGCGCCGGGTCGCCGAGGATGATGTTCTCCGCAACCGTGAACCGGTCGACCAGGCGGAAGTGCTGATGCACCATGCCGATGCCGTGGGCCAGCCCGTCACGAGGCGAACGGAGGCGCAGCGGCGATCCGTCGCGCAGCACCGTGCCCTCGTCGGGTCGGTAGAGGCCACACAGCATCGCCGCGAGGGTGCTCTTGCCCGCGCCGTTCTCGCCCAGGATGGTGTGCACCTCCCCGGCATCGACGTGGAAGTCGACATCGGCGTTGGCGATCACCCCGGGGAAGCGCTTGGTCACCCCAACAGCGGCGATGGCCGGTGGCCGACCCCGAGCGGTCTCGGAGTCGGCCGCAGCCTCAGATGGCGGCACGACTCAGCCGGTGGCGCTGCCGACGACACCCTGCACGAAGTAGTCCATGCCGAGCAGGCTTCCGAGATCGGGAGCCTCGCCGGCGGCCACCACCTCGTTGCCGGCTTGATCGATGACCGGACCGGTGAAGACCGGGAAGCTGCCGGCGACGATCTCGGCTTGAACCGAGTCGATCTCGGCCCGGACGTCCTCGGGGACCTTGTCGGCGACCGCCGACAACGTCACCAGGCCGTCGGCCATCGTGCCGTAGTACTGGGTGCTGACCCAGGTGCCGTCGCGGACCTCTTGGACGGTGCGGATGTAGTACGGACCCCAGTCCCACACCGGTGCGGTGAGCCACGCCTCGGGGGCGAATCGCGACATGTCGTCGTTGTACCCGACCCAGCTGGCGCCGGCCGCCTGGGCGGCTTCGCCTGCCGAGGGGGTGTCCTGGTGCTGGGCGACGACGTCGGCGCCACCGTTGAGCAGGGCCTCGGCGGCCTCCTTCTCGATCACGGGGTCGAACCACGTGCTCGTCCACACCACCTCGACCTCGACATCGGGATTGATGCGCTGGGCGCCGAGCGTGAAGGCGTTGATGCCCCGCAAGACCTCGGGAATCGGGAAGGCCGCCACGTAGCCGAGCTTGTTGGTCTCGGTCACCCCACCGGCGGCCATACCCGAGAGGTAGCGGGCCTCCTCGGCGGCGCCGAAGTAGGTGCCCATGTTGTCGCTGGTCTTGAAGCCGGTTGCGTGCTCGAAGACCACGTCGGGGAACCGTTCGCTCACCGCGAGCATCTGGTCCATGTAGCCGAACGACGTGCCGAAGATCACGTTGTTGCCGTCGCGGGCGAGACGCTCGAACACGGCCTCGGACTCCGCACCTTCCGGCACGCTCTCCAGGAAGGTCGTCTCCACACAGTCGCCTTCGGCGGCCTCGAGGGCCAGGCGTCCATCGTCGTGCTTCTTGGTCCAACCGGCATCACCGATCGGTCCGACGTACACGAACGCGGCCTTGATCACCTGGCAGTCGTCTCCGGCAGCGGGTTCGGCTGCGGGTTCGGCTGCGGGTTCCGCCGAGGTGTCGTCGCCGTCGCTGCCACAGGCACCGGCGACCATCACCAAGGCGAGCAGTATCGCGAACAGGCGCATCACCGCGCGTGTGGACCTTGTGGACTTCATCTCACCCTCCTGGATGTCTGGCGGAACGTCGATATCGCGCTCGATAGTGTTGCTTGCTTAGCACGGCAGGGCCCGTCGGCGCGATCTCGGATACCCCGAGTGGCGGTCTCACGCTGATCCGCACGGCCCACTTGCCATGAGGGGATGCACCCGAAGCCTCCCATCCGGTCGTGGGGCTGTGTCATCGTTGTCCCATGGCGCCCACCATCACCACGAGATGTGCGACGAAGGGTTGTGGACATCGCGTGGCCGTGTCCTGCGAATCGGATGACGGTCCGGTCACCGGAGACTGCGTCGCGTGCGGCGCCCGATGGCGGTTGACCGACGGCAGGCTGCATCGCCTGGCCACCGGGGCGCCCCGTCCCGCGTTGCTCTGATCCAGGACTGATCGCATCCCCGTAGCCTGGCGGGTATGGCTGATCTCGTGCTGCAAACCGCGCCGCTGGGCTTTCAGTGGCCGACCATCGACCCGTTCCTCTTCTGTGTCCATCACGACGACGCGTACCCTGCGGGCAACGAGGCCATGGGGCCCGCCGCGGCGCTGACCGGTCGAGCGATCGGCCAGGACTTCGAAGGCATCGACGGCTGGCGGATGTATCACGGCACCACCGTCCCGGGCTTCCCACAGCACCCCCATCGGGGGTTCGAGACCGTGACGTACGTGCGGCGCGGCATCATCGACCATTCCGACTCGCTCGGCGCGGCCGCTCGCTTCGGCCGGGGCGACGTGCAATGGCTCACGGCGGGCAAGGGCATCGTTCACAGTGAGATGTTCCCGCTCCTCGACCTCGACGGCCCGAATCCGCTCGAGCTGTTCCAGATCTGGCTGAACCTGCCCGCGGCCGACAAGCTCGTCGACCCGTACTTCACGATGCTGTGGGACACCGACATCCCCAAGCACCGCATCGTCGACGACCATGGAGCAGCCACCGAGGTCACCACGATCGCCGGCGCCTACGCCGATGCGGCGACACCAGCGCCTCCCCCCGACTCGTGGGCCGGCCGAGCCGATGCCGAGGTCGCCATCTGGCACCTGTCGTTCGAGCCTGGCGCCCGGTTCACGCTGCCGCCCACCAGCGATCAGGCCGTACGGGCGCTCTACGTGTTCGACGGCCCCGGGGTGTCCGTCGGGCCCCAGCGCATCGGCGAATCGACGGTCGGCGTACTGGCTCCGGGTCCCGCCATCGATCTCGTCGCCGCCGACGCGACCACCGAGGCGCTGCTCCTCCAGGGCCGTCCGATCGCCGAGCCGGTCGAGCAGCACGGCCCCTTCGTCATGAACACCCGCGCCGAGATCGAGCAGGCTTTCGCCGACTACCGCCGCACGCAGTTCGGCGGCTGGCCCTTCGCCGACGACGATCCGGTTCACGGCCGCGACGAGGGCGCTTCGCCCGCCACGCCGACGGGCGCACCGCAGTTCCCACCGACTAACGTCCGAGCCGTAGCACCGTCCAACCAACTCCCCGGGGGAACACCATGAAGACACGAGCTGCAGTCCTGCGAGAGATCGAGCAGGAGTGGTCGGTCGAGGAGATCGAGCTCGACGCTCCCGGGCCCGGCGAGGTCCTCGTCGAGATGCATGCATCGGGCATGTGCCACTCCGACGAGCACGTGGTGACCGGCGATCTTCCCTTCGAGCTGCCGGTCATCGGCGGACATGAGGGCGCCGGCGTGGTACTCGAAGTCGGTGCCGGCGTCACCAACGTCGCCCCCGGCGACCATGTGGTGTTCGGTTTCGTTCCCTCGTGTGGCACCTGTCCCAGCTGCAGCACCGGACACCAGAACCTGTGCGACCTGGGTCAGTATCTGGCCATCGGGCTCCAGGTTTCCGACCAGACCGCCCGACACCACTCCGCTTCGGGCGAAGACCTCCGGCTCATGTGCCTCATCGGCACGTTCTCCGAGCACACGGTGGTCAACCAGGCGAGCTGCATCAAGATCGAGAACGACATTCCCCTCGATGTCGCCTGCCTGCTCGGCTGCGGCGTGGTCACCGGTTGGGGTTCGGCCGTGTACGCGGGCGAGGTCGGCCCCGGAGACTCCGTGGCGGTCATCGGCATCGGCGGCATCGGTGCCAACGCCGTTCAGGGCGCGAAGCTGGCCGGAGCCAAGCACGTCATCGCCATCGACCCCGTCGAGTTCAAGCGGGAAAAGGCGATGGAGCTCGGTGCCACCCACACCTTCGCCTCGATGGAGGAGGCGATGGTCGAGGTGACCGATCTCACCTACGGCCGCATGTGCAACCAGGTGCTCATGACGATGGGTGAGGGCAAGGGCGACCTGATGGCCGGCGCACTCGCCCTCACCGGCAAGCGGGGCAAGGTCGTCGTCACCAACCTCCACGCGGCCGAAGAGGTCAATGCCACCATGAGCCTCCTCGACATGACGCTCATGGAGAAGCGGGTCATCGGCTCGCTGTTCGGCTCGGCCAACCCTCGCGCCGACATCCCCAAGCTCATCGACCTGTGGCGCAACGGTCAGATCGACCTCGAGGGGTTGGTCACCAAGCGCTACACCCTCGATCAGGTGAACGAGGGCTACGTCGACATGCGCAGCGGAAAGAACATCCGCGGCGTCCTCGTGATGAACAACTGACCTACAGCTTCCGCAACCGGATCTCGTCGATGCGATGGTCCGACGCCTTGTGCAGCACGAGCGCGGCGCGCTCGCGCGTCGGCTCGATGTGCTCGCGCAGATTCGGCCGGTTGATCGTGTTCCAGATCGTGCGAGCGGTTTCGGCCGCCTCCTCGTCGCTCAACTCGGCGTAGTGGGTGAAGTAGCTCGCCGGGTTTCGAAAAACCGACTCGCGCAGCGTCAGGAAGCGGTCGACGTACCACCGCTCGACGTCGTCCTCGGCCGCGTCGATGTAGATCGAGAAGTCGAAGTAGTCGCTGACGAACGACGTCGCCTGCGTGCCGACCTGTAACAGGTTCAGCCCCTCCAGGATCACGATGTCGGGGGCCTCGACGGTGAGATGCGCACCGGCCACGATGTCGTACTCCACGTGGCTGTACACGGGGGCGGTCGCTGCAGGCGCGCCGCTCTTGAGATCGTGGAGGAACGCGAGGAGGGCACGGGTGTCGTAGCTCTCGGGGAACCCCTTGCGGTGCATGATCCCACGAGCCTCGAGCTCGGCGTTCGGAAACAGGAAGCCATCGGTGGTCACCAGCTCCACCCGGGGATGATCGGGCCATCGGGCGAGCAGCGAACGCAGGATCCGGGCGAAGGTGCTCTTGCCGACTGCCACACTGCCGGCCACCCCGATCACGTAGGGCACCTTGGGGGCGAGCTTGCCGAGGAAGATCGAGCTCGCCTCGTGCAGGTCCATCGTGGCCCGCACATGGAGGTTGAGCAGACGCGACAGCGGCAGGTACACGGCGGTGACCTCGTCGAGGTCCACCTGCTCGTTGATGCCTCTCAGTCGGTCGAGGTCGTCGTCGTCGAGCGTCAACGGTGTCGCCGCTCGAAGCTCGGCCCACTCGTCACGATCGAATCGTTCATACCGGACTGGCACAGGCAGCGAGGCTAGTCCGACCCGGTCGCCGGCAGCCCTCTCAGTACAACGGCGTTCCCGGACGGTGTCCCAGCAACCGCCCGAGCCAGGGCACCCCGATCTGCTCGAACGAGCGCAGCAGAAGGTTCCGGCCGAACGATGGCAACTGGGCCATCTGCAGGCCGAGGTTGGCCATTCGTTCCCCGGGTCGCAGCGCAGCGCGTTCGTAGATCACCATCGACGTCTCGCGCCCGACATAGCGCCAGTGCTTCGCGAGGAAGAGCTCGGCGACCACAGCCAGGGTGACGAAGACCGAGTGATAGCAGTCGTGGATGGCCATCGTGCCCCCGGGAACCACGGCATCACCCCATTTCGAGATGTCGCGCCGCGCCGGTCCGACGCGGTGCGCGCCGTCGATGTACAACAACGCGATGTCGCCGCTGACCGCACCATGTGCGGCATCGGAGAATCGCGCACGTACCGCACCGTTGTAGCCACGCCGTGCCCTTCCAGATTGGCGACGAAGATGCGGTGATCGGCTTCGCCCAGCTCGGTGGAGCTCTCCCACTGGCCCGGGCCGCGATCGTTGCCGGCGTGGGGATCGATCGCCACCACTTCGACCCCGGGAGGCACCGACAGCGCAAGCACGATGGTTGAACGACCGTGGTAGCTGCCGATCTCGACCACTGACGCCGAATCGTCGACGCGTGCTGCCATCTCGGACAACCGAGCAGCCTGTCGGCGGGTGAGCCAGCCGTCGATCGTGGCGACGTGCGCGCATATCTCGTCCACCGTTGGCATCCGTTGTGAAATCTATCCGCGCTCACCTCCAGGAATACACTCTCGCCTGCCATGACCGACTCAGCGGTGCCTCGTCCGCGACCTCTGCGCAGTTGGCATCGTGGTCGACGTGAGGTTCTCTTCCCACTCGTGATCGTCGTCGCGAGCACGGCGATCGCCTTCGCCAGCCGGCCGGGCGCCTACGTCGCCGACTTCCGCTTCGAGCTCGCATGGGCACCTGACAAGACCGTCGACCGAGTGACGAAGATCTGGCAGTCGGTCGACGGGCTCGGTGGTGTCGTCGGCACCGACCGCTCACCTCTCCCTGCCGCTTTCTTCTGGGTGGTGCGTTCCGCTGGTGCCGAGCCATGGGCAATTCGATCGATAAATTTGGATATATTGATGTCAGCGGTAACTGTAATTCCAACCGCGATTTGAATTTGCCAATCGTTTTCGCCACGAATGGTTCTCGCACTTGTTGAATGAAACGCCAACAATGAGTTTTAGTATCTACAGTGCAAGAATTGTTATTAAACCATCATTTAGATGGTAATGGCTTTGCTGACAATGGCTTGGTAATTGCGTAATTGGTT
>CAWBCM010000003.1:0-262594 GCA_963787285.1 uncultured Acidimicrobiales bacterium
CGCGGCGAGGCCCTCGTCGAGTATTTGTCCGGAATCGACGAGCTGATCCTGCTGGAAGAGCAAGAAGGGGTCGACATCGTCTACGACGATCCGAACTACGGCGGAGTGTGGGGCGACTTCGCTGGCGGAT
The DNA here is from genome assembly GCA_963787285.1 of uncultured Acidimicrobiales bacterium. Lineage (GTDB taxonomy): Bacteria > Actinomycetota > Acidimicrobiia > Acidimicrobiales > JAHEJN01 > JAHEJN01. The sequence continues at coordinate 131 of CAWBCM010000003.1, forward strand.
GGGTTGCGGCCGTGCTGGACTGTTCCCAGGTCGATCCCGATCGCGTCGCTGCGATCGCCGGTGGGGCCGACTCGGTGCGACTCATCCAGGTTCCGTACACGTTCGAGGAAGTCAACGAGTTCAGAGATCGTCTCGTGTCCGAACTTCGAGGAGCCGGAGTCGCTGGCGACGTACTGATCGACTCGACGCTCAACGGGCGACACATTCGAGTCGTGGTCCAGAACCTGGACCGGCTTGACGAGCGCTTCGCATCCGACATCCCTGGTGAGATCGTCACGATTGAGGAGGGGCAGATCTCCCAAGAAGATAACTAGACGAGGCTCCTGTGGCTCGCAGCCGCATCACCGACTGCAGCGATCGACCGATGACCAATAGGCGCTAGCTAGCCAGTCATCCCGATGTCCAGGAGAAGAAGTTAGTCGCAATGTCTGCGCCATTCGGGTAACGGGGCACGCCGTGCGAGGACACGCATATCACACCGACGCAACCAGCAAGCATGCCGATCAGAACGGCACGAGTTCGCCAAATGCGCCGACCTGCAACTGTTCGTCGTGCGCACTCATGGGCCATCATGGCGGCCTCACCCGCGAGAGGGTCAAGGACAATCACGGAAAGCGAAGAGCGCATATCGACAGCAGTCGACACGCCACCAGACCGTCCGGAAACGGCACGTTAGATCGGGTGGTCCGGGGCGTGGTTGCCACGCTCATATTTCGGTCGGGTTCTTGGTTGATGTTGTTCGAGTTGGTGGTGCCATGGGCTGTGGCGGCTGTTGAGAGTGAGTTTCGCTGCGACGGTGGTGGCTTGTTCGAGTCCGTCACAGCCGATGACACGGTCCGCGATGGCTTGTGCCGCGTCGGCGCCCATCCCGGGCATCACGTGGGAGTACACGTTCAGGGTGGTTGAGGTGTTGGCGTGACCGAGCCGCTCGGACACGACGTGGATCGGTACACCGGTCGCCAACGCGATGGTTGCGTAGGTGTGCCGAAGATCGTGAAATCGGATCCGGGGCAGCCCGAGGTGTGCACCGATCCGCAGGAACCGCTCAGAGAAGTAGTCCGGACGCACCGGGGCGAAGTCCGGGGTGAGAAACACGAACCGATTCGGGTTCACCGAATCGAGCCGTAGCGCTGCTTCGCTCTGTCGTTTCTGGTGCTCGATGAAACGGCGAGTTGTTTCGGTGTCGAGATCGATGAGTCGACCCCGGCCGCTCTTCGGGCTACTGATAACCATGTCGGTCCCGATCCGGCCTCGGGTCTGTCGGACATAGACCCGCTGGTTGGCGAAGTCGACGTCATCCCATCGCAACGCTGCGATCTCACCGCGTCGCATGCCGGTCAGTGCAGCGAGATGCCAAGCTGCTTCCAAGTGCTCTCCTCGCACCCCGGAGAGGAACAGCCTCAACTCGTGGGGCTGCCAGAACCGCATCGGTGCCGTCCGTGGCGTCCGCCTGGGCGGGGGTGATGCGAGTTCGGCGACGTTGCGGCCGATGATCCCCGCTGTGCAGGCATCTCGGAGGATGAGGCGCACGACCACATGCACGTTCCGGACCGTGTGAGGCCCGAGTCCGCCCCGGCCATCGAGTCGGCCATCGGTCAACAGATTGGTGTAGAGCCGGTTTAGGTGCTCGGTCTGCAGACTGGTCAACCGGACCCGCCCAAGTGTGGGGAGAACGTGATGGCGAAGGTTCGCCTGATAGGACGCGGCAGTCGAGGGTTTCACCCGATCTTTGATCAGCGCCCACCACCCGCCGTTGACCCACTCGTCAAGCGTCAGCGCCTTCGGCTCGACGTAGCTCCCCGCTTCTAGCTCGGCCACCAGTCCGGCCCGGCGGGCCTCTGCTTCGGCTCGGGTCGCGAACCCGCTGTGCCACTTCTGGCGGCGCTTGCCGTCCAGATCCCGGCCGATGTCGATCACGACGTACCAGCCGGTCTTCATGCCCGACTTCGTCTTCCACCTGCGCTTCGCGACGTGCCCCTTCACGACAACGACCCGGTTGGCGAAGCGCCGTCGGGGACACCGCTCGTCAACCCCTCAGGAAGACGAGATGTTAGATGAAGGTTAGAAAACTCGGCCCGAACCCCACGAAACACCCCCACAGCCGACAAGCCCGCCCCGCACCGAAATCTCTGCGATCGGCTCCAACACAGGACCCCGTACAAGCCCACGCCTGCAGTCATCCCAAACTCCTCATCTCCCAACGAAAAACCCGAGACACAACTGGAGGTCTACGACCTCCCCTCTCGGCGGCCGCCCGGCCGTCCGGAATCCAGAGCCACCAAACAGATGCCATGTCACACATCGGCACCTCGATGGTCCCTCTGGGAGGCATGAAACCAAAACGCACCAAGAAGACGTACACCGTCGAGGAAGCCGCCCACGAGCTCGGCATCTCTCGCTCGACTGCCTACGAGTGCGTGCGCACGGGTGAGATCCCGTGTCTGCGCTTTCGGCGGCGGATCGTGATCGCGGCCGCCGTGCTCGATCAGATGCTCTCGGCGCCGCCCGCCGACGCCGAGCCGTCGCTGCGGTAGTCGAGCAGCCCGGCCACCGCATCGGCGGCCTCACGGTCGAGGGAGGGCACCACATGGGAGTACAGGTCGAGGGTGATGCCCACCGTGGCATGACCCAACCGCTCCGACATCACCTTCGGATGAATCCCGGCCCGCAGGCCGAGGGTGGCGTAGGTGTGGCGCAGATCGTGCAGGCGTATGGGCGGCAGGTCGGCGGCATCGCGGAGTCGGCGGAACGCCCCGGTGAGCCGATCTGGATGAATCGGCTCACCGTCGTCTTCGCACAGCACATGGCCCTCGCCCACCCACGCCTCGCCGGCCGCCAACCGTTCCTCGGCTTGCCTGGCCCGATGCGACCGCAGCACGCTCACGGTGCCGTGGTCGAGCGACACCCGGCGACGGCTCTTGTGGGTCTTGGTCGGCGAGTCGATCACCTCGCTGCCGACCGTGGTGCGCGTCTGCACCACGAACAACTCCCCGACCTCGAGGTCGACGTTCGCCCATCGCAGGCCGCACACCTCGCCGCGGCGCAGGCCGGTGGTGGCCAGCAACACGAACGCCGTGTGCAACGGCTGGTCGGCGGTGAAGCGCAGGAACGTCGACAACTCCTCGGGCGTCCACGTCGGTCGCTCGACCTTCGACGGCCGCGGAGGCCTCGCCACCGCCGCGCGCGTTGCGCACCACCAGGCCCAGCCGCTCGGCGTCGGCCAGCGCTCGCCGCAACACCGTGTGGGCGTTGCGCACGGTCTTGGGCGCCAGGCCGGTGGCGAGCAGATCGGCGTAGGCGTTCTCCACCATCAGCGGCGTGAGCCGTTGCAGCTTCGCTCCCCCGATGTACGGGTCGAGGTGCTCTGCACCGCGTCGGTATGCGGCCATCGTGGTGGGCCGTCGGCCCGACACCGCCCGGTGCAACCAGTCGGCCAGGTACTCCCGCACCGTCACGCGTGCTGCGATCGACGTAGGCGCCGGCTTCGAGGTCGACCAGCACCCGGTTCAGTGCCTTGCGGGCTTCGCCCTGGGTGGCGAAGCCCGCCTTGGTGGCGAATCGTCGTCGACCGGTGCCCGGGTCGCGGGGCAGCTCGGTTCGGTACCGCCATCCCCGTCCGTACCGTTCGACGCTTCCCCGCACCGTCGCTCCTGTCGCCTGGGTAGTCGCGATTCTCGCGACTATTCACGCGACTACTTTGCCCTTTTGGCGAGGTGAGCGCAAGGGCGAAAACCGCATATCCGCAGGTCAGACCGTGCCCGGGGTGGGATTCGAACCCACATGATTCCGAGGAATCCGAGGGGTTTAAGCCCTCTGCGTCAGCCAGTTGCGCCACCCGGGCGTGCGCTCGAACCGTAGCCCGCTCCCGCACCGCCTATCGTCGTGGCCGGATGCCGAGCCCACTCCGAGTTCTCGTCGGGCGGGCCGTGATCGTCGCCTTGGTGATGACCGCAGGCTGCGCCGGTGACACGGCGGTGCCGACCGAGACAAGGATCGCCGACACGGCCGCGCTGTTGGAGGCGTTTCTCACGCCGGACGCAGCCCAGCGAGAGGCCGAGAACCTCGTCACCCTGTGCCGCACCGACTCCGAAGAGATGTTCTTCACGCTGCAGAACCGCCTCTGGGACCCCGACGGATCCGAGTTGTTCGACAGTCTCGACGAGGCCGAAGCGGCCGGGACCAGGATCGTGGGCGCCACCGGAATCCGCGGGGTCGGCGAGGCAGCTTGCACTCCAGACGATCTCGACGCGGCTCAGGCGCACGGCGAGATCTGACCGGCCTCACCCGTCAGCGCCCCGACGCACCGGGGCTGCCTGGTCCCCAGGCGAGCGTCGGTGGTGGGTTCCCGCCCCTCCACGAGAACCCACCACCTGATCTGCCCCCGGCCCCGCACATGATCGGGCCCGGTCTGGCCTGATCAGCGGAGCCGGGAGGCGTCATCGATCATGTCAGCGACAGCATCGATATCGCGGTCGCCCGTGAGATCGGCCAGCTCGGCGGCCGCTTCGGCCACGTCGTCGAGGTCGAAGTCGGTCACGAACTCGCTGCCCCGCAGGATCTCGGCGAAGGCGGCCAGCACCGTTGCGGTGCGCAGCGAGGTCGACGTGTCGTCCCAGCTCTCGGCGACATCACGCAGGTCGATGTCCTCGTCGATCTCGTCGACCTCACCGGAGTCGGGATCCTCCCAGCGCAGGAACACCACGCCGATCTCGTCCCGGTCGCTCAGCTCCACCCCGGCCCGCAGGTTGATCTCGTAGATCGCCGTCACCTGATGACCGGCACCGATCTCGCCGGCGTCGACCTCGTCGTTGCGGAAGTCACTGTCACGCACGCCCCGGTTCTCGAAACCGATGAGGCGGTACTCGTCGACGATCTCGGGGTTGAACTCCACCTGGATCTTGGCGTCCTTGGCGACGGTCACCAGCGTGGCGGTGAGCTCGTCCTGGAACAGCCGCTCGGCTTCGTCGTCGGTGTCGACATAGGCGTAGAAGCCGTCGCCCTGATCGGCGAGCTGTTCCATGGTCACGTCGTTGAAGTTGCCCATGCCGAACCCGACGGTCACCAGGTTGATCCCGGCATCAGCGTCGTCACGGATCATCCGGGCGAGCTGATCAGGATCGGTCACGCCCACGTTGGCCACCCCGTCGGAGGCCAGCACCACCCGGTTGATCCCGTCCTCACGGAACGCTTCCCGAGCCAGCTCGTAACCCTCGCGCAGGCCGGCCTCGAGGTTGGTCGAGCCGCCGGGCCGGAGGTCGTCGATGGCGTCGAGGATCTCCCGCCGCTCCGACACCGGAGTGGGGAACAAGACGATGCCCGAGGAATTCGAGTAGGTGACGATCGCCACGGTGTCGTCATCGTCGAGCTCGTCGACCAGGATGCCGAGGCTCTCCTTCACCAGCCCGAGCCGATCATCACGATCCATCGAACCCGACGTGTCGACCACGAAGGTGAGGGCGACCGGCGGACGCTCGCTGTCCTCGACGATCTCGCTCGACACACCGATGCGCACGAGCACGTTGTCGCCGTCGAATGGCGACGGTGCCCCTTCGATCTCCACGTCGAGACCACGGCGAGGGGCGTCGTAGTCGTAGCGGATGGCGTTGATGTACTCCTCGGGCCGCACCGACTCCCGTGGGGGCAGCGCGCCCTCCTCGATCCAACGACGGGCGACGGTGAACGAGCCGGTGTCGACATCGAGCGCGAAGGTCGACAGCGGATCCTCGTCGGCGTCGATGAACACCCGTTGGCCGTAGTCCTCGAAGGTGTTGTCGTCGAACCGGGCCTCGGCGTCGTCGCGATCGACCGGCGGCGGCTCGGGCGCGAACAGCTCACCGCTGGTACCGCCGGCCGAAGCCGACTCCTCCTCGGCCGCAGGTGCCTCGGCGTCCATCGCCTCCCCGGGAGCCACGCTCTCCGAGGCCGGCTCCTCGGCCGGTTTCTCCTGCGGCTCGGGCGCGAAGTCGGCTTCGTCGTCGGCGCCGGAGCGGTCGCCGCCGACGATCTCGCCGATGGCGTCGTCGGTGTCGGCGGTGTCCCCGGAATCCCCGGCGCAGGCCGACGCGAACAGCGCCACCACCGCCATCAAGGCCATGAGTCGGTACAGAACAGTCGAGCTTGCCGTCGTTGGGTTCATGCGGGTGAGACGAGCCCGTCGACCGCGTTGGTTCCGAGGGCCGGGTTGCAATCGGGTTACGGCACCGTCGTGACCCTGCAACGCGGGCCTGAACGCCGGTAGATCAGCGGAATTCTGCCGCGACCTCGGCCTGGAAACGTTCGAACATCTCCCCCGACGGAGCGAAGGGAGGGGCGAGGAAGTCGGCGATCACGAGCTCGTCGACCCCTGCGTCGACGAAACCGGCCACCAGTGTTCGGAGCTCGGCGGGGGTACCGACCATGGCCGCCCGACCGAGATCGGCATTCCGGGCCCGGTCGAGATGCTCGCCCTCGTCGGCCAGAATCAGCATCGTGGCGGCCGACCGCTGGATGGCGCCAGGATCACGGCCGACCTCGGCACAGTGGGCATCGAGCACCGACTGCTTGTGGCGCAGCACCTCGACATCGCCCCACACGTTCCACTCGTCGGCGAAGCGAGCTGCGACGCGCAGCGTGCGCTTCTCTCCCCCGCCGCCGATCATGAGCGGCAGTCGACCGACCGGACGCGGCGACAGCGGCGCCTCGGCCAGCTGGTAGTACGCGCCGTCGAAGTCGACCGGGCCGTCGGAGTCGCGCAGTCGCACGATCAGCTCACACGCCTCCTCGAACCGGTCGAGCCGCTCCTTCACGGTTCCGTAGTGCAGGCCGTAGGCGACGTGCTCGTTCTCCTGCCACCCCGCCCCGAGGCCCAGCACCACCCGCCCACCGGAGATGTGGTCGGTGGTCACCGCCTGCTTCAGCAACACCGCCGGGTGGCGGTAGGTGTTGCCACTCACCATGGCCCCCACCCGAACATCGGGAATCGACGCGGCCAGCCCGGCGAGCACCGCCCAGCACTCGTTCATCGTGCCCGAAGGGTCGCCGGCGAAGGGCATGAAGTGATCGGCGAACCACAGACCGTCCCAACCGGTGGCGGCGGCGTGACGACACCGTTCCACCACGGTGGTCCAGTCCGAGCCGGCGTTGGTCCAGTATCCGAAGCGCATCGGCGCAACGTAGCCGTTCCGACGCCGCCGAGGTCAGCTCACTCGGGCGACCAGGTGACGAAGTAGCCGCCGCCGACGGCCTCGGGTAGGCCGCCGTCGAGATCCTGCACGAAGACGGTGCTCTGGCCCGAGGGCGACACGCCGGTGAAGGCGAAGGCCGAACCGTCGGGCGCCCACAGATCGACGGCCAGGTCCCACTGGTCGGCAAACGGGAGGTAGTCGACGACGAACCGGGTGGTCGGCCGGAAGGCCTCGACGACCACGTCGAAGGAGGCGCCGTCCCAGACCGACCAACCGGCACGGTCGCCGGCCCCCGACAGCGTCATCACCAGCAACCGGCTCCCGTCGGGCGACCACGTCCACCACAACCCGGGCTCGTCGGCGACGTGGCGGCTGTCACCGGTGGCCAGGTCGACGACGTACAGCCCCGTCTCGGCCGACGGGCTGACGACGGCCACCGCCAGGTGCTCACCAGGGTCATCGACCACCAGCGCCACTCGACCCTGCACCCGCAGCAGCTCCCGCGATGCACCTTCGCCCACCAGGTCACCCACCTGCACCACGGTGTCGACGCCGTCCGCGGTGGCGAACACCACCCGGCCGTCGTCGAGCCACAGCGGCGTGTCGAAGAGTCCGTCGGCCACCGGCACCACCGTGTCGCCCCCGTCGGCATCGACGATGCGAAGATCGTCGGAGCGGTGCGCCACCAGCGACGCCCCGTCGGCCGCCCAGCTCAGGTACAGCGGCCGTCCGGTCACGAGGATCTCCCCCGCCTCGTCGGCGATGAGGTTCAGCGAAACCCCACCGTTGGCGGTTCCCAGCGAGGCCACGCGTTCGCCCTGGCGGTCCCACATCAGGAAGAACGACGGAAACGGCGTGGGTACCCGCTGCAGCTCACCCCCGCCAGGCTCGGCGACGGCCACCACCGGCCCGTCATCGTCGAAGCTCGACCAGGCCAACCGCGACGCGTCGGGCGACCAGGTCACCGCGATCGGCGGCTGCGACGAGGGTCCGGAGGCGACCACGATCTGATCGGTTCCGTCGGGAAGGCGGGTGACCAGCGACCCGTCGTCCTGGACGACGGCCAGACGACCTCGACCATCGGGCCCATCGACCGCCGCATCGATCGACCCCGACACCGAGCACGCAGCCGCCAGCGCCGACACCGCAAGAGCAACACGAAGGCCACGCACCCCTTCACCCTGCCATGGCGCAGGGCGTTGGGGCCCACCCACACCGGTGTTCTACGGTGCGGGCATGACCGAACGTGTAACCGTCGAGATGACCGACGGCGTGGCCGACGTCCGCCTCAATCGCCCCGACAAGATGAATGCGCTCGACGGCGAGATGTTCCGCGCCCTGCTCGATACGGGCGCGGCGCTGGCGGCCGATCGCTCGGTGCGCGCCGTGGTGCTGTCGGGTGAGGGCCGGGGGTTCTGCGCCGGTCTCGACTTCGGCGGGTTCATGGCGATGGCCGGCAACGACAGCGGCGACGGGGGCGGCGTGAACTGGATCGGCCAGGTACCCGAAGGTGCGGTGACCCACAACGCCCAGCAGACCTGTTGGGTGTGGCGGGAGATGCCGGCACCGGTGATCGCGGCGGTGCACGGGGTGGCACTGGGCGGCGGCATCCAGCTCGCCCTTGCGGCCGATCTGCGGATCGTGGCCCCCGACGCCAAGCTGTCGGTGCTCGAGAGCCGGTGGGGCATCTCGCCCGACATGACCGCCACGGTGAGCCTGGTGGAGCTGGTCGGTCTCGACCGGGCCAAGGAGCTGGCGCTCACCGGCCGGATGGTCTCGGGCACCGAGGCGGTCGAGATCGGCCTGGCCACCCGACTGGCCGACGACCCGCGGGCCGAGGCCATGGAGCTCGCCCGCGAGATCGCCGGTCGCTCACCACACGCCATGCAGGCCATCAAACGGATGTTGAACGCGTCGCCGCACCGGCCGCCGGTGGAGAGCTTCGCCGCCGAACGAGCCGAGATCGGCGCGCTCATCGGGTCGCCCAACCAGGTGGAGGCGGTCACCGCCTACTTCGAGCAGCGAACCCCCGACTTCGCCGACCCCACCGACTGATCACGCCGCCTCGCCCACGGCGAGGCCGGCACCGATCTCGGCCCCCAGCGCCTGCCACATCCGATCGCGCCACTCGCCGGCCTCGAGCTCGGACAACCGATTGGCGGCGACAACACCGTCGATCATGTCGGCCACCACCGCCGGCCACGGCCGGCCACGCAACGCCACCGATACCGACACCGAACCGTCGGGCCGCCGACGTATGGCTCGCTTCGCACCAACCGGCCGCGGAGGGCTGCGAAAGGTGGGCACGACCAAGCCGCCGGCGCGCACCGTCTCGCTCAGCCGACGGGCAGCGTCGGCGAAACGAACGGCGTTGGCTTCCATGACTTCGACCGTACCGAGCAGGTGTGACAGCGGTGGTCACACCGTCGGGTCGAGACCACCCACGAACCGCTCGACATCGCCGGGTGTTTGCAGCCGATGCACGGTGAGGTGGTTCCAGGTGCCGTCGACCATGCAGGCCGAGTAGTCGGTGCGGTACTTGGCGTGGGTGGTCCAGGCCCAACGGATGATGTTCTTCTCGGGGTCCCAGGAGTACAGATTCGACCACGGTTCGCGCACCACGCCCCACAGTTGCTCCCGGGTGGTCACGCGCCGCATCGTCCGCCAGACCAGCCGCCGCATCACCAACGGTCGATCCAGGTCGAGCCACACCACGGTGTCGGCGCACCCCGGGCGCCCGGCGTCGAGATGCAGCTGCTCCGACGGCGTGACGTAGTTGCCCGAGATCACCCACCCGTCGGCGGCCGCCTCCATCCGCTCCGCCAGCAGACGCCGGAACTCCTCGGGCGGGCGGTGCTCCCACCCTGGCAGATGCCACAGCGAGTCGAGCTCGATGTGGGGCAGGCCCAGCCGGGCGGCCAGCTGCCGGGCCACGGTCGACTTCCCGGTTCCCGAACAGCCCACCACGACGATCCGTTGCACGAACCCGACGGTAGACGGCGCCGAGGGCAACGTCGCGACGTAGTGTCGGGTCATGACCGACGGGCCGCTCACCCCGGCACAGCAGAAGGTGCTCGATCAGCTCGGCGCCGACGCCGCCCACCGCCCCACCTTCGACCGCGACCTGCGCGCCCTGCTACGCGCCCGACTCGATGCCGGTCTGGCCCCTTCCAAGCGACAACTGGGTGACGACCAGGTGGTCTTCGTCTCGAAGCACTCGCTCGGCCTCGTGCACGGCTGCGAAGCCCACTACCTCGCCGACCGCGACCAGAAGTTCGAGGTGAACCTGCCGATGGTGATCGGCACCGTCACCCACAAGGCCATCGAGCTCTCGCTGCACTGGCACGGCGAGATCGTCCCGGCCGACCTCGTCGAGCACGCGATCGCCAGCCTCGAAAACGGCGACTCCTGGACCACCGACTTCATCCAGACCCGCTCCGAGCGCGAGAAGGCCGAGCTCCGTTCCGATGCGGTCGAGCGCTACACCACCTTCAGCGAGTGCTTTCCCCCGCTGAAGCCGGCCTGGCGACCGGTCACCGAGAGCCGCTCCACCGTCGAGCTGCTCGGCGGCAAGGTGCTCCTGCGGGGCAAGGTCGATCTCGCCCTCGGCCAGGCGCGGGGCACCATCGCGGGCAAGGTGCTCATCGACTTCAAGACCGGGCGCTACTTCTCACGGCACACCGACGACCTGCGGTTCTACGCCCTGCTCGAGACCCTGCGCGTCGGCGTACCGCCCCGCATGCTGGCCTCGTACTACCTCGACCAGGGCGAGCTCGTCACCGAGGAGGTCACCACCCGGATTCTCGACGCGACCGAGGCCCGGGTGATCGACGGCGTTCGGCGCATGATCGACCTCGTCTCCGCCGAACGTGAGGCGGTCAAGCTTCCCGGGCCCGCGTGCCGCTGGTGCCCCATCTCGAGCACCTGCAGGGAGGGTCAGGCCTACCTCGCCGGCGAGGAGGGTGACGACCCCGGCTGGTGAGCGTGGAAGAATCGTCGACCATGAGCTTCATCTCCGTCGACATCACCGATCGGGTCGCCACCCTCACCCTGCGCGATCCCGCCAAACGCAACGCGCTGAACAACGCCATGAACGCCGAGATCATCGACGCGGTCGATCGCCTCGAGGCCGATGCCGACGTCGGCGCGCTGGTGGTGACCGGCGAGGGCAAGGGCTTCTGCGCCGGCGCCGACCTGAACGACCTGCTGGCCGGGCACGAGGCCGGCGGCATGCGGGAGATCTACAGCGGCTTCCTGCGCATCGCCGACACGTCACTGCCCACCGTCGGCGCCGTCAACGGCGCGGCCGTCGGTGCCGGCATGAACCTGCTCCTCGCCTGCGACATCGTGGTGGCCGCCCACGACGCCAAGCTCGACAGCCGCTTCCTGGCCATCGGCTTGCACCCCGGTGGCGGTCACACCTGGCGCATGCGCCGTATCGCCGGTCACGAGACCCTCATGGCCATGGTGGTGTTCGGTCAGGTGCTCACCGGCAGCGAGGCCGCCACCCGAGGCCTGGTATGGGAGTCGGTGGCCCCCGAAGCACTCCTGGCGCGCGCCCAGGAGCTCGCGGCCCGGGCTGCGAGCTTCCCGAAGGAGCTGGTGGCCCGCACCAAGGCGACCATCCTGTCGCTCGACGACGTGACCGACTCGGAGGGCGCCGTCGATCACGAGCTCGCCCCCCAGCTCTGGAGCATGGGTGAACCCGAGTTCCGGGCGCTCGTGAGCCGATTGAAGAACGAGATCAGCAGTACGTGACTAGAGCCACTGGGCGCTCAACTCGGGGCCACGCTCCGACCATTCCTCGGTAGTGATGGCGAAGCGCATGTGGTCCTCCCACACACCGGCGATCTCCAGGTACCGCTCGGCGATGCCCTCGAAGCGCAACCCGAGCTTCTCCACCACCCGCCGGCTGGCCAGGTTGCGGGGAATGATGGCGATCTGGGCCCGATGCAACCGCAGCTCGTCGAAGATGAACCGCAACGCCACCACCAACGCCTCGGGCGTGTAGCCCGCCCCGGCCTTCGCCTGGTCGATCCAGTAGCCGATGTAGCAGTTCTGGAACGGACCCCGCTGGATCGAGTTGATGTTCATCTCTCCGACCAGCGACCCGTCGACGAACACACCGAAGCCGAATCCGGTGCCCAGCTGGCGTTCGCGGGAACGCGCGGCGCAGCGGGCACTGAACGCGTCCCGCTGATCGACCGTGTCGGGTTGGCCCGGCGCCCGCCGCGGCTCCCACTTCGTGAGCCACTCGACGTTGGCCTTGCGCACCTGCTGCCATTGGAGGTAGTCCCCCGTTTCGAGCGGGCGCAGCAGCACCCGCCGGCCCCGCAGGCGCGGGCTGGAACCGGCTGCGGCGCGCTTGGCACCGCTGCGCAGCATCAGGTCAGCACCTCGTCGAGGGCCCCCAGCAGCAACGTGACGTTGCGCTCGCGGGCAGTGTGGCCCATGCAACCGATTCGCCAGAGGCTGCCGGCGTATTCGCCGAGGCCGCCGCCGACCTCGATACCGAAGCGATCCAGCAACAGGCCGCGCACGTCGGCCTCGCTCATGTCCGGCGGCAGACGGTGCTCGGGGATCAGCACCGAGGTGAGCTCGGGCAGGCGATGACCCTCGGCCGCGAACAACTCGAACCCGCGGCTCACCAGCCCGGCCTGGAGCCGTTCGCCGCAGGCCGCGTGGCGGGCCCACGCCTGCTCGAGCCCCTCGTCGAGCACTGCTCCCAGGCCGGCATGGAGGGCCTGGATCATCGAGATCGGTGCGGTGTGGTGATAGGCCCGGGCTGCTCCCCCGGTGACGTAGTTGGCGATCATGTTGAGATCGAGATACCAGCTCTGGGGCCGCTTGAGCAGCCGATCGAGGGCCCGCTGGCTCACGGTGAGCGGAGCCAGGCCGGGGGGCACACCGAGACACTTCTGGGTGCCGCTGTAGGCGATGTCGACGCCCCACGCGTCGATCTCGAGCGGGATGCCCGCCAGCGACGTGACGCAGTCGACCAGCAGCAGGGCGTCGCCCTTGCCGGCACCGAGCACCTCGACATCGGAGCGCACCCCGGTGGAGGTCTCGGCGTGCACCATGCCGATGATCGCGGGCGACGGGTGCGCGTCGAGCAGTGCCTGCTGGTCGACGGGCTGACCCCAGTCGAAGTCGACGCAGATCACCTCGGCCCCGCATCGTTCGGCGACATCGCACATCCGGCCGCCGAACACCCCGTTCACGCCGATCACGACGACGTCGCCGGGGTTGACGAAGTTCACGAACGCCGCCTCCATGCCGGCCGAGCCGGTACCACTCACCGGGAACGTGAGCTCGTTGGCGGTACGGAACACCTGCCGGAGGCGCTCGTTGGTCTCGTCGAGTATCCCGATGAACTCGGGATCGAGATGGCCCAGCATGGGTCGGGCAATCGCCTCGACCACTTCGGGATAGGGATTGCAGGGGCCGGGGCCCATGAGGATTCGATCGGTGGTCACCACGGCGGCGACCTTAGCGAGAACCCGGCCGGCGGGTGATACCGACGACCGATCAGGGGACGAAGACCCCGCCGGCGTGGCCCGGTGGCAAGCCGATGGGCTCGTCGTCGTCGATCTCTTCCGTGCGACTCGCACCGGCGACGATGCGATGGCGGACCGAACCCGACACGAAGTCGACCATGATGGTGCCGAGCACCACGATGAGCAGGCCCAGTCCGGCGCCGCCGTAGTCCTTGAATCGCAGCGACTGGGCCAGGTCGGCGCCGATGCCACCGGCCCCGACCAGACCCATGACCGCCGAGGCGCGGATGTTGACCTCGAAGCGGTACAGGATGAACGACGCCAGCTCGGGCGTGACCTGGGGGATGACCCCCCACCGCAGCCGTTGTGAGCGGGTGGCGCCGACCGCGTCGGCCGCCTCCATCGGGCCCTTCTGGATGCCCTCGATGATCTCGTAGAACAGCTTGCCGAGCGTGCCGATCGAGCCGACACCGATGGCCATCACCCCCGCCATGGGCGTGAGCCCGAACAGCGGGATGAACGCCAGGGCCAGGATCACGTCGGGCACCGCCCGCAGGATGTTCAGGATCTGGCGCATGAGCCATGCGACGGGCCGGCCGACGAGATTCTCGGCCGCGAGAAACGACATCGGCACGGCGAAGAACGCGGCGATGAGCGTGCCCATCCAGGCAATGGAGATCGACTCCCACATGGCCCCCACCAGATCGGGGATCTCCGCCGCCTCCATCTGGGTGAACATCAGCCGGAGCTGGGTCCACAGATCGCCGGGCGCCTCGATCAGGCGCGACCATTTCAGGTCGATGCTCAGCGCCGACCAGACGACGAGGACCACCACCCCGAGCGAGAAGAACCACCTGAATCGGTCGATGGGCCTGGCCGGCAGATCCGGGGTCGGACCCGGTACGAAGCTGGTGCTCATACGAGCCTGCGCCGGAGGGTGACCGAGAGCCGCTCGACGAAGAACACGACGAGGAAGAACATGAACACCAGACCCCAGAGCTCCTCCCACTCGCCCCGGCCGCGGAAGAACTCGATGCGATTCCCGATGCCACCGGCACCGACCAGGCCGAGCACCGCCGAGGCCCGGAGGTTCAGCTCGAAGTTGTAGAGCACGAACGACGAGTACGCCGGGAGGATCTGGGGCACCACTGCGGTGCGGAGCATCTGCGAGAGGTTCGCCCCGGCCGCATTGGCGGCCTCGATCGGGCCCATGTCGATGCCGTCGAGCGTGTCCGACGTGAGCTTGGTCGTGACGGCGAGCGAGAAGAAGAACAGGGCGAACAGACCCGCGGAGGGCGCCGATGCCGACCGCCGAGACGAACAGCAGGGCCCACAGCAGGTCGGGAATCGACCGGATCACGTTGTTGAAACTGCGCAGGATGCCTCGCAGCACGGGGTTCGGGTTGCCGAATCGGGTCGACCACAGGGCCAACGGCAGCGAGAGCAGCGACCCCGGTGATGGTGCCGAGCACGGCCAGCTGAAACGTCTCGATGAACGGTGCTCGTGAGCGGCGCGACCAGATCTGACCCCAGTCGGGATTCAACAGCCCCTCGATCACCGAGTTCTTGCGGCCGAGGTTGGTGAGGATGTCGCTGAAGGAGAACCCGACACTCGCGCGCCGTGACGATCGTCATGACGAGGGCGGCGAGGGTGCCGACCGATGGCGAAGGCCGACGGCCGGGGCTTGTCGGGGAGGTCGGGGGCCTCGACGCCGACCGTCGTGTCGGTCACAAGGCGGCCTGCTTGTGCATGGTGTCGTCGGCGGTGAGGCTGCGGCCGTAGATGTCCTCGAACACCTGCGCATCGCACGCGCTGCCGGGTCCGTCGAACACCAGAGCACCGTCGCGGAGACCGATGATGCGGTCGGCGTAGGCCGTGGCGAGGTCGAGGAAGTGCAGGTTGACGATGGTGGTGATGCCGAGATCGCGGCTGATCTGTTGGAGGTAGCGCATCACGACGTGACTGGTCGGTGGGTCGAGCGACGCCACCGGCTCGTCGGCGAGCACGATCGACGGCTCCTGGGCCAGCGCCCGGGCGATGCCCACCCGTTGGCGCTGACCGCCCGAGAGATCCGAGGCCCGGGTGTAGGCCTTCTCGATGATCTCGACCCGCTCGAGCGCCCGGGCGGCGATGTCGACGTCGGCCTTCGGGTACCTCCCGAGGAGCGTGCGCCACGTCGGCACCCGATGCAGGCGACCCATCAACACGTTGTTGAGCACCGTGGTGCGCTCGACCAGGTTGAAGCCCTGGAAGATCATGCCCACTTCCGAACGCAGCTCGCGCATGCCCGCTCGGCTGAGCTCGGTGACCTCGTGGCCGTTCACCTGCAACTTGCCGCTGGTGAGAGGGACCAGTCCGTTCACGGCACGAATGAGGGTCGACTTGCCGGCACCCGACAACCCGACGATCACGACGAACTCGCCTTCGTCGATCTCGATGTCGAGATCCCGCATGGCCGAGACGCCACCCGGATAGGTGACCGATGCCTTCTCGAAGCGAATCATGGAGCCCCCAGGGAAACGTGAACGGCCCCGACCCTTGCGGGTCGGGGCCGTTCGACGCAATTCGACTCAGGACAAGACGTCGCCGAGCTCGGTCTCGAGGTCGCGGATCACGTCGTAGTCACTCGAGGTGACCGGCACGAGTCCGTCGATCTCGTAGAGCTCGTCGAGCACCGTGGCGCCGGCCTCGGTACCGGCGATCTTGACGAAGGCGGCGGTGATGGCCTCGATCAGATCGTCGGGCAGATCACCGGCGACGGCAAAGCCGTCGTTGGGGATCGGGCCCGACCAACCGAACACGACGACCTTCTCGCCGACATCGGGGGTGGCTTCGACGATCTGACCGCGCGCATCGTTGAACGACACACCGACCACGGCGTCGCCGTCGTAGACGGCCTGCACCGAGCTGTCGTGACCACCGGCGAACAGCGCATCGATGCCGTCGATCGGGTCGACACCCGCGTCGATGAGCTGAAGCGCCGGAATCGCGTAGCCCGAGGTGGAACCCTGGTCGACGAAGGCCACCGTCTGGCCGGCAACCTTGGTGAGCTCGTCCTGACCGATCGGCCCGACCTCGGGACCGCTGGCGTCGAGGACGCCGTTGCAGAACAGGTAGCCGTCCTCGTCGGCCACCGGAGTGTCTTCGCAGTAGGTGTCGGGGTCGTTGGTGAACCACTGCGTGACATACAGCAGCGACCCGAAGCGCTCGGCCTGGAGGATCAGCTTGGCACCGGCCTGCTCTTCGGCCTGCACCATCTGGCGAGGTCCGAGACCGCCGGCCACCTGGGCCTGGCCCGACTCGAGGGCGACGATCACGCCGGAGTAGTCGGTGGGCACGAGCGCCTCGACCTCGATTCCGAGCTCGGCCGCCAACATGTCGGCCAGTGGCTGGGCCGTCTCGATGAGACCACCGGTCTCCTGTGACGGCGTGAGAGTGAAGACCAGCTTGTCGGGCCAGCCCTCGGGCACGCCCTCGTCCATGGCCGGCTCTTCGGCCGGCTCCTCTTCCATCGCGGGTTCTTCGGCCGCCGGTTCTTCGGCCGCAGGCTCCTCGGCTGCCGGTTCGTCGGCCGCCTCGGTGGTCGACGGCTCGTCGGAGCCGCAGGCCGCAGCAAAGAGACTGAGCGCGAAGAGTGCCGCCAAGAGACGTCGTAGTCGCATGATTCCCCTCCAAGGGTTTGTCTGACTTCCCGAGAACCTAGCCAGTTGCCGAGCCGATTACCTCGACATCTCGGATGAACGCCCGGAAAACGGCCCATGAATCGATGTCGACGGCCCCCGGATGGGCCCGGTTCCACGGTCGGACGTACCGACAGACCACCGCATCGGACCGGGCGGCCAGCAGGGCCTCGAGGTTGTGATCGCCGTCGTCGAGATAGACATCGCAGGGCACCGACGTCTTGTCGTCGACGATGTGCACCTCGGTGGTCGGCAGCCGGTGCTCGGCGATCCAGGCAAAGGTGTCCGACGCCGCGTAGACCGGCTTGGTGGTGAGGATCACGATGTGGTGCCGGGTGGCGAGAGCAGACAGAGCGTCGACGGCACCGGGATAGGGCTGCAGGACCCGGAACAGGCTCGACCCGTTGCTGCAGGTGGCGGCCCATCGCCAGAACGCCGCCATCGACCGGAAGTGGGTCAGCTCGACGGGTGCATCCCACATCGCGACCTCGTCGGGGTCGACGCTCGCCCCGAACTCGGCGTTGTACAGACGCGTCCATCCCTCGTTGAAATCGGCGACGACGCCATCGAGATCGATACCCAATCGGAGGCTCATGGCGTCGAGTCTG
The DNA here is from genome assembly GCA_963787285.1 of uncultured Acidimicrobiales bacterium. Lineage (GTDB taxonomy): Bacteria > Actinomycetota > Acidimicrobiia > Acidimicrobiales > JAHEJN01 > JAHEJN01. Next base: position 18,080 of record CAWBCM010000003.1, read on the forward strand.
GCAGGCTGGAGGACATGAGCGACCAGTTCATCCTCGGAGTCGACCTCGACGGTGTCGTTGCCGACCACACCGGCCGCTTCCGCGAGATCGTGGCGTCGATCAACGGCGTCGACCCCGCCAGCTATCCCATCCAGCGCAGTTGGGACTTCGCCGAATGGGGGTTCGCCCCCGGCGAGTACACCGAGTACCACCGCGTGGCCGTGCTCGAACACGCGATGTTCGCCACCATGCCCGTGATCGAGAACGCGGCCGACGTGCTCTGGCGGTTGAGTGACGCCGGCATCTGGATCCGCATCATCACCCATCGGCTGTACCTCAACTGGGGCCACGGCACCGCGGTCGGCGAGACGGCCATGTGGCTCGACAACCACCGCATCCCCTACCGCGACCTCTGCTTCCTCGGCGCCAAGCCCGAAGTGGAAGCCGACGCCTACATCGACGATGCGCCCCACAACATCGAGCAGCTGCGGGCCGCGGGCAACGACGTCATCACCTTCGACCAGCCCTACAACCAACACGTCGGGGGACCCCGCGCCATGAACTGGCTCGAAGTCGAGGCGATGGTCACCGAGCTGGCCGCCGATCACCTCGGGGTGTTCGAGTCGCAGCTGCCAGGGATCGATGCCGGCGCCGAGCGGCTCACCCGGCGCCAGAACGGCGACTCGTTCAGAGCTGGCTGAGAATCAGCCCGTCGAGGATGTCGGTCTCCGACACCAGACACTCGTCGAAGCCGAAGTCACGCATGATCTTCACCACGATGCACATGCCGCCGACGATGGTGTCGACCCGCTCGGGTTCGAGACCGGGGTTCTCGACCCGTTCGGCTGCGGTCTCGGTGGCCAGCGTTCGGAAGACATCCTCGGCCGCGGCCTTGGTGAGAACGAAGTGGTGGATGGCGTCCCGGTCGTAGCTGGTGAGGCCCTGCTCGACCTGGGCCGCCGAGTTGATCGTGCCGGCCAAACCCACGAAACGCCGGGCCGACGCCGCCGCGGGAAGCTCGCGGAGCACATCGCTCAGATAGCTGCCCACCACCGAGATGCACGAGCTGAGCTCGTCGGGGCCGGGCGGATCGGACACGAGGTACTTCTCGGTCATCCGCACGCAGCCCATGTCGACCGAGACCGCCCCTTCGAACTGGGCGCCGCCGACCGCGAACTCCGTCGATCCTCCCCCGACGTCGACCACGAGGTAGGGCCCGCCGTCGGGGTCGAGATCGGCCGTTGCCCCACGGAACGACAGCTCGCCCTCCTCGACGCCGCTCAGCAGCTCGGGTCGGACGCCGATCACCGCTTCGGCCGCGTCGAAGAAATCGTCGCGGTTGGCGGCATCTCGCGCCGCAGAGGTGGCGGTCATCCGAACCCGTTCGACGCCGTGGCGATCCATCACCGTTCGGTAGGCGCGCAGCGCCGTCACCACCCGTTCGATGGCGTCGGGGGCGAGTCGGCCCGATCCGTCGACCCCCTTGCCCAGCTTGGTGATCGTGGCCAGGCGTTCGAGCGTGGTGTGACCGCCGCGGCTGACCAGGAGGCGGGTGGAGTTGGTGCCGCAGTCGATGGCGGCGAGGACGTCATCGGCCACCGGAGCTGTCCTCTACCTCGTGGAGATGGTCGACCACCCACCGGCCGATCGGATCGTCGCCTCCGGCGAGATGGTGGGCGTAGTGGGCGTGGAGGCATTTGACCCCGACTCGGGTGCCGCCGACGCCGCCACTCGGCCGGGGACCCTGGTGGTCCTTCGGCAGCTGTGCGTCGCGCTCGGCGGCGTAGCGATCGTGCGCCGCCTGGAGGGCGTCGGGGTCGACGTCGGCCTCGGCACGGCGAACCCCGCCGGCCCCTTCCAGGCGACCGACCAGGAGGCGGTCGCGGGGGCCGATCAACCAGTACCGGGTGGGCATCGGAGTGCCGTCGTCGAGTATCGGTGCGTTGCGGATCACCCGGGGCGCGCCGGAAGCGTCGCGGACCACGACCTCGAAGTCACCCTGGGGTGAGCGCCCGAGGAGCTCGGCGACTGCCGCTCGGTCGGCGTCAGCCGCGGTTGCCACCGAAGATGCGGCGCAGGAGCCAGATGACCAGGATGGCGACGGCGATGGGCGCGATCGCCTTCATCACCGGTGCACCGGCGTGTTCGAGCAGGTCGACGGCTTCGGGTTCGGGCATTTCCACCTTGCGGATCTTGGGCGCCTCGCCGGACTCGGCGCCCTCGTCGGCGGCGGCCGCCGGCTTCTCGGGCGCCGTCTTCGCCTCTTCCATCATCTTCTCGAAGTTGTCGGCGAACTGGCCCATGAGCTTCGAGCTGACGTCTTCCATGACGCCGGAGCGGCCCCCGAAACTGGCCACCTTTCCGGTGAGCGCGAGGTCGGTGGTGACATCGAGCTTGGTGGAGCTGGGGTCGATCTCGGTGAGCTGGGCGGTGATGAGCGCACTGGCATCGCCGGCGCCGCGTGCGTCGCGGCCCTTGCCCTCGATCACGATCTTCCAGGCGTCCTTGTTCTGCTCGATGAAGGTGGCCTGACCCTTGTACTGGGCCGTGATCGGGCCGACCTTGACCTTCACGATGCCCCGCATCTCGTCGCCCTCGATCTCCTGGAGCTGCGCGCCCGGCAGGCACGGTGCCACCCGCTCGACGTCGTTGAAGGCCTCCCAGACGTCTTCGATCGATGCGTTGACGATGACGTCGTTCTTCAGCTCCATTGGTGCATGTCCTCCACGGTGTCGATATCGAGCGACTGGCCCTCGCAGGCTACATCGACAACGAGGTCGGGCCGCGATCGAATCAGCGTGCGGGCTCCTTCGTCGCCCGTCATCGGCAGCATTGGCCACACGGCTCCGTCGAGACGCACCGGCGGGCTCCGGTGTCCGTCGAATGAGGCCGTGGCGATGAGCGCAGTGTGGTCGTAGTCGGCCAGTTCTCGCCAGGTGCTGGCCGGAACCGACGGCATGTCGCCGAGACCGACCACGATGGCCTCGTGGCCCCTCATCGACGCGTACTGCACCGCCACCTGGAGGGAGACGGCCTGGCCCAGCTGCCAATCGTCGTTGCGAACCAGGGTGACCTCCTCGGGTACGACCGAGGCGAGGTCGACGGCCCCCTCGATGACGATGGTCTCGTCGAGGCCGGCCTCGAGCGCATGCTCGACCGCCCACACCACGAGGGGCTTGCCTCCCACCGGAGTGACCAGCTTGTGCCCGGGACCCGAGAAGCGCGAGCCCTCACCGGCAGCGAGAATGACAGCAGCAATGGTCATGGCTCCAGTGTGCCCGGCGCCGGCCCCGACGCCCCGAGGCAAGCCGCCGGTTGGTTAGGGTGAGCCCATGACCGACTCCGCCGACGATCTCCTCGACGAAGGGCCCCGCAGCATCGGCGTCACCATGTTGCTGGCCGACTCGGCCCAGGTGGCCGACCGCAAATTGTTCATCCTCGGTGGCGGCCTGAGCCTCATCGGGCCGCGTCCCCAACCGGTTGCGCTGGCCATTCGGCTCCTCGTCCCGTGGGATCGCGCCAACATCCGTCACGAGTGGATGATCGAGATGCTCGACGAAGACGGCCAGCCGGTGATGGTCGGAGACCGACCGCTCCAGATCCGGGGCAACGTCGTGGCCGGGCGCCCCGCCGGCGCCCGACCGGGCGCTCCCCTGCCGGTGCCGCTGGCCCTCAATCTCGGCGCGCTCCGGCTGCCGGGCGACAAGCACTACGACTTCCAGCTGTCGATCGACGGCGAGAGTCGCCCCGACTGGCGGGTCTCGTTCCACACCCGCGCCGAACAACCCACCCCCGCGCCCCCGCCTACCTGATCCCGCCGGGACGTCAGCGGTGGATCGGCCCTTCGGTGTCCTTGAGCGCCGGAGCCGAACGGCCCGTGCGCAGGGCGATGATCTCGGCGACGATGGAGATGGCGGTCTCCTCGGGCGTGCGGGCGCCGAGGTCGAGACCGATCGGGCGACCGCAGACGGGCCAACCCCTCGGGCGTCACGCCCGCCTCGACCAGTCGTTTGGTGCGGTCGTCGTGGGTGCGGCGACTGCCCATGACCCCGATGTAGCCCACGCCGGTCTCGAGCGCGGACGTGATCGCCGGCACGTCGAACTTGGGATCGTGGGTGAGCACGCACACGACATCGCGAGCGCCCAGACCTCCACCGACCTGGTCGAGCAGGCGATTGGGCCAGTCGACGACCAGCTCGTCGGCCATCGGGAAACGGGCCCGGGTGGCGAACACCTCGCGGGCATCGCACACCGTGACCCGGTAGCCGAGCACCTTGGCCACCCTGGCCAGCGCCGCCGTGAAGTCGACCGCGCCGAAGATCAGCATCTGGGGCGGCGGGGCGAACGACTCGATGAAGACGGCGACGGTGGTCTCGTTGGCCTCGCCGTGCTCGCCGTAGTGGCGCACGCCGGTGCGACCCGAGGCCAGCTCACCCTCGATGTCGCGGGTGACGACCCGGTCGAGATCGGGATCGCCGAGCGTGCCCACCACCGGCTCGCCCGGCTGGAACAGCAGCTTGGCGCCCACGTGGGGACCCTCGATGATGGTGGCCAAGGCGACCGGCGCCTCCACGGCGATGGCGGCAGTCAGCCGGTCGAAGATCGGTGTTTCGTCGGAGCCGGTCATGGCGTCACCAGTCGAGGGGTTCGATGAACAGGTGGATGGTGCCGCCACAGGTGAGGCCGACGGCGAAGGCCTCGTCGTCGCTGTAGCCGAAGGTGACCATACGGCGGTTGCGGGAGTCGATGATGTCGAGCGCCTCGATCACCACCGCCCCTTCGACGCAGCCGCCCGAGACCGAACCGGTGACCTCACCGTCCTCGTTCACCGCCATGGCCGCGCCGGGCAGTCGGGGACCCGAACCGTCGACGTCGACGACCCGCGCCACGGCGATGCGTTTGCCCGCCTTCTTCCACTTCTTCAGATCCGGGAGTATCTCTTTCACGATCCCATCATGCCCTGGCGCCGCTCATGCGGCGACCGCAGCCACGAGCTCTTCGAGCGAGACGATGTTGTGACCCTCGATGAAGCGATCGACGAAGGGCAATGCGGCCGCCATCCCGGCGGCGAGTGGTTCGTAGCCTTCGGTTGCCTTGAGCGGGTTCACCCAGACCACGCGGTAGGCCACCCGCGAGAGGCGCTGCATCTGTTCGGCCAGCACGTCGGGATCACCCCGGTCCCAGCCATCGGAGAGCATCACGACGACCGCGCCTCTCGCCATGCCTCGCACCCCCCACTCGTCGTTGAACTGCCGGAGCACCGGCCCGAGCCGCGTGCCACCCGACCAGTCCTCGACCGCGTCGGACGCCGCCAGGAACGCGTCGTCGGGATCGCGGGACGACAGCTCCCGGGTGATGCGAGTCAGGCGGGTGCCGAGCGCAAACGCCTCGACGCGCCGCCGACTCACGACCGCGGCGTGAGCGAAGCGGAGCAGGGCGCGGGCGTAGGGCTCCATCGAACCGCTCACGTCGAGCAGCAGGATCAGCCGGCGCGGTTGTTCGCTCTGCACCGTCGAAGCCCGGATCAGGGGCTCGCCCTCGGTGCGCAGGGCCCGCTGCACGGTGTGGCGGATGTCGAGCCGGCCGCGTTCGTGGCGAGCCCGTCGTTGTCGCCGGGAAGGCCGAACCGACGTGGCCAGCTTCAGTTGACGCATGAGCGTCTGCGCCTCGACCAGCTCCTCCACCGTGAACAACGAGAAGTCCTTCCGCCGGAGCACCTCGGTGGGCGAGAACCGCAGCACCAGGTCGACCTCCTCAGCCCCCTCGGCGTCGTCGGGGCCGGTGTCGGTCTCCTCGTCGGTGTCGAGGGCAATGGTGAGCTCGTGCTCGATCGTCTCCACCGCCACCTCGGGGCGGAGCTGGTCGTGCCAGTAGGCGGCGAAGACGTCGTCGAACAGCGCCGTGTCCTCCGGCCGGTGCACCAACGTGGCTCGACCCGCCCAGTACACCGGATGCCATTGGCCCAAACCCACCACGCCCAGCGCCTGACGAAACGTCACCACGCTGCCCACGGGAACATCCAGGCCGGCCGAGCGCAGGGCGGCGGCGAACCCGGCGACGATTCGATCGAGGTGGGTGGCGTCGACCTCGACCACGGTGTCAGACGTTCGAGTCGGCTTCGAGCAGCTTGGCCAGGCCGTACTCGCGCACCCGCTGCTGGTCTTCTCGATACTTCAGCACGGCCCCGATCGAGGCTTCGGCGGTCTTCACGTCGAGCGCTGCCGCGCCGAGTCGGCCGAGCGAATTCGCCCAGTCGATGCTCTCGGCCACACCCGGCGGCTTGTACAGACCCAGCTGTCGGAACCGGGCCACCGCCGACGAAACCTGGTTGATGATGATCTCGGAGACTCCGTCGGTTCGGCGCGAGATGATGGCCACCTCACGGTCGTAGTCGGGATGATCGACCCAGTGGTAGAGACAGCGGCGCTTGAGCGCGTCGTGGACATCGCGGGTCCGGTTCGAAGTGATCACCACGATCGGCGGTACCTCGGCGTGGAACCGACCGAGCTCGGGCACGGTGATCGCGTACTCCGACAGCACCTCGAGAAGAAAGGCCTCGAACTCGTCGTCGGCGCGGTCGATCTCGTCGATGAGCAACACCGGTGCCGGTGGCTGTCCGTAGGCGATGGCCTGGAGCAGCGGCCGTTTCACCAGGAAGCGTTCGCTGTAGAGCTCGGACTCGAGCTCGTCGGCGTCGATGCCCGATGCTCGTCCGGTGGCCTCGGCGGTGCGCAGATGCAGGAGCTGACGCGAGTAGTCCCACTCGTAGACCGCCTGGGAGACGTCGATGCCCTCGTAGCACTGCAGACGCAACAGATCGCCGCCGGTCCAGCGGGCCAGCGTCTTGGCCACCTCGGTCTTGCCCACCCCCGGCTCGCCTTCGAGCAGCAACGGACGCTGCAGCTCGAGCGCAAGGAAGATGGCCGTGGCCAGCCCGTCGTCGGGGAGGTAGTCGTGGGCTTCGAGCCCGCTGCGGACATCGTCGACGGACTGGAAGGAGGTCACGGACTCAGGCTAGAGGCGACGCCCGGCGACCACCCTTGGGACGGGTCAGCCGGCGGCTTCGTCGAGGGCTCGCCGGGTGAGGACCCGGGCCAGATGCTGGCGGTACTCGACACTGGCATTCAGATCGGACGACGGATGTACACCCTCGGCCGCCAGCGCGGCGGCGTCGGCGGCCCCGGCGCCGTCACGGAGCGCAGCTTCGACGGCCGCGGCGCGAACCGGCTTGGAGTCCATGTTGACCAGACCGACGCCGGCAGTGCCGTTGCCGTGCACAGCCGCGACGCCGACGATGGCCCAGTCCTGGGCCCGGCGGGTGAACTTCTGGAACGAGAACCCCACACCGCCCAGCTTGGGGATACGGATCTCGGTGAGGAGCTCGTCCTCGTTCAACGCCGTCTCGAGGAAGCCGCTGAAGAAGTCGTCGGCGCTGATCTCTCGTTGGGTGCCGCCCTGACCGCGAGCGACCATGGTGGCGTTCATGGCGAGCAGCGCCGACGGGATGTCGCTGGCGGGATCGCCGTGGGCGATCGAACCACCGATGGTGCCGCGGTGGCGCACCTGGGGATCGCCGACGTGACGGGTTGCCGCCGCCAGCAGTGGCACCTCGGCGTTGACCAGATCGTTGATCTCGACGTCGCGGTGGCGGGTGAGCGCCCCGATGGCGACGTGATCGCCACCGTCGGTCACGCCCTTGAGCTCCTCCACCCGGCCGATGTCGATGACCACCGCCGGCGCAGCCAGGCGCAGCTTCATGAGCGGCAGCAGCGAGTGGCCACCGGCGAGGAGCTTGGCGTCGTCGCCGTGCTCGGCGAGCGCAGCCAGAGCCTCGTCGGCGGTGTCGACCCGGACGTAGTCGAACGCGGCGGGGATCACTGGGCACCTCCGGCGGCCTGCGAGCACGGCCTTGACGATGTTGTGGTAGCCGGTGCAGCGGCAGAGGTTGCCTTCGAGGCCTTCACGTACCTCGGCCTCGGTGGCGTTGGGCACCTCGTCGAGGAGCGAGATCGCGGCCATGACCATGCCCGGCGTGCAGTACCCGCACTGGAGGGCGTGGCACTCGTGGAAGGCCTGCTGCATCGGATGCAGGGTTCCGTCGGCGGCGGCGAGACCCTCGATGGTCGTGACCTCCTGGCCGTCGGCCTGCACGGCCAGCACGGTGCAGGACTTCACGGCTTCGCCGTTGAGGTGCACGGTGCAGGCGCCACACGACGAGGTGTCGCAGCCGATGTTGGTGCCGGTCAGTCCGGCGTCTTCTCGGAGGTAGTGCACCAACAGCCGACGTGGCTCCACGTCGTGGGTTGTTGCAGCACCGTTGACGGTGACCGTGATCTGCACGCTCGCTCCTTGCTTCTCGAGCCCCTGGCGGAGCCGACCTTAGTCGCAGTCACCGACCGATGTGAAAGCCGGTCGGCCGGTTTCTCGAACGCGGCGGTTGCGCCGGCGCGGCGTTGCTCGGGCTCAGCCGCCGACGTCGTCGAGCAGGCGACCGACCGGCCAGAACGGCCAGGTCGCGGGCAGCGAGACCGGCGGTGGCGGCGCCGGGAGGATCGCATAGGTCTCCTGCCCCGGGTAGACCAGGTTGAAGTCGCGCCGGGCCAGCAGCTCGATCTCGGATCGATTTCCGAGCTCGGCGATCCGGGTGGCGAGCTGCTCGTTCTCCGTCTCGAGCTCTCCGAGCTCGGCTCGGGCATCGGACAGTGCCTCGCGCTGGTCGAAATACGCCCGCGACGGCAACACCGCGTACACGAGCACCACGATCACCGTGGTGACGAGCAGCGCCGTGACCAGCGTGCGGCGGGCGATCGTCACGGGCTCAGCCGGCCCCGGCCAACGCCGACCGGCCACGGTAGGCGGCCGCTTCGCCGAGGTCGTCCTCGATGCGCAGCAGCTGGTTGTACTTGGCCACACGGTCACTTCGAGCCGGTGCCCCGGTCTTGATCTGGCCACAGTTGGTGGCCACGGCCAGGTCGGCGATCGTGGTGTCCTCGGTCTCACCCGACCGATGCGAGATCACCGCGGTCATGCCGTGTCGATTGGCGAGGTCGACGGCTTCGAGCGTCTCGGTGAGGGTGCCGATCTGGTTCACCTTCACGAGGATCGAGTTGGCGACGTCGAGCTCGATGCCGCGGGCCAGGCGCTCGGTGTTGGTGACGAACAGGTCGTCGCCGACGATCTGAAGTCGATCACCCATGGCGGTGTTCAGGGTCTTCCAGCCCTCCCAGTCCTCCTCGGCCATGCCGTCCTCGATCGAGACGATCGGATACCGGTCGCTCAGCGAGGCGTAGTACTCGACCATCTCGTCGGAGCTCAGCACGCGGTCCTCACCGGCGAGGTGATAGGCGCCGTCGCGGTAGAACTCGGTGCTGGCCGGGTCGAGGGCCAGCGCGATCTCCTCGCCGGGCACCCGGCCGGCCTTCTCGATGGCCTCGACCAGCAGCTGGCACGCCTCCTCGTTCGACCCGAGGTTCGGCGCGAAGCCACCCTCGTCGCCGATGGCGGTGGCGAGGCCGCGATCGTGGAGGACCTTCTTGAGGACGTGGTAGGTCTCGATGCCCCACCGCAGGCCCTCGCTGAACGACGCCGCCCCGACGGGCATGAGCATGAACTCCTGCAGGTCGATGTTGTTGTCGGCGTGTTCGCCACCGTTGAGCACGTTCATCATCGGCACCGGAAGGACGTGGGCGTTGACTCCCCCGACGTACCGGTACAGCGGCAGGCCGAGCTCGGTCGCCGCGGCGCGGGCCACCGCCAGCGAAACGCCGAGAACGGCGTTGGCCCCGAGCCGGCCGAGGTTGTCGGTGCCGTCGAGGGTCAGCATCGCCGCGTCGATACCTCGCTGGTCGAGCGCGTCGAAGCCCACCACCAGATCGGCGAGCTCGCCATCGACGTTGTTCACCGCACCGGTCACGCCCTTGCCGCCGAAGCGTTCGCCGCCGTCGCGGAGCTCGACCGCCTCGAACTGACCCGTGGAGGCGCCCGAAGGCACGAGGGCTCGCCCGCCGGCGCCCGAATCGAGCTCGACCTCGACCTCGACGGTGGGGTTCCCTCGCGAGTCGATGACCTCGCGCGCGCTCACGGATTCGATGATGCTCACGGGGAGCTCCTGCCTTGTGTTGGTCCTACGAAAAACGAGGAAGTGGTCGCCCTTCGCTGCGCAACCGGGCCCTCGGGCCCCTCGCACCACAGTGTGGCTGGAGTTGCCAGTGGGGACCACGTTAGTCGTGTGGCTGGTGTGGATGGTAGCTCTGGGCCGTTCTCACGGGTCGAAGGCACCGATCTCGGACCCGACGCCGCCGAGTCCCTCGGCCGCGGCTGCTCGGTCGCGGAGGCGGCGCGCCGCATTGCGGGCGGCGTCCTCGACGTCGACCCCGGCCTGGTTCGCCACCGCCACCAGCAGGGCAACGAGACGACCGACCCCGGCTTCGTCGATCGCCTCCTCACCGTCGGTCGCGTCGATCGCGTCGAGCTCGGCCCGCAGACGCTCGACCGATGCGCCGACGTCGACGCCCAGCGTCGCCGCCTTGCGCTGAACCTTGGCCAACAGCGCCACCCCGGGAATCCCGGAGGGGATGCCGTCGAACACCGACGCACGACCCTTCTCGGCCACCTTGGCCGCTTCCCACTGCACGACGAGCTGTGCGGTGTCGACGGTCTCGGCATCACCGAAGACGTGAGGGTGCCGGCTGACCAGCTTGTCGTGAATGCCGTCGGCGATGTCGGCCACGGAGAACCGTCCGTCCTCCTCGGCGATGACGGCGTGGATGAACGCCTGGAACAGCAGATCGCCGAGCTCCTCACAGAGATGTTCGTCGGCTCGCTCGACGCCAGAGCGGTCGGCGGTCTCGTCGGCCTCGACGAAACGGTCGATCGCCTCGAGCACCTCGTGGGTCTCCTCGACCAGATGGCGACGCAGGGACGCGTGGGTCTGCTCGCGGTCCCAGGGACACTCACGGCGAAGGACGTGGATCACATCGCTCAGCCGACCGAGGGCCCGGGCCGCGGTCGGTGCCGGCTCGGGAATGTAGAGCGAGGTGAGATGATCGGCGACGACGCCGCGATCGAGCTCCCACCAGTCGACCTCGAACACCCGCTCGTCGTCGGTGCCGAGCCGCTGAAGCACGGTGACGGGTCGGGGCGGTGCGACATCGGTGCTCAACTTGATGTCGGAGAGCACCCGCTGGTTGTGGCAATGCGCCACCAGCGCCGGCCCGGCGATGGCGCCGGCGGTCTCGGCGAAGCGATGGCCGTCGACCAGCGTGACTCCCGAGTCGACGGGATCGACGCCGAGGCGCGCCCACGCCACATCGAGGAACGACAGCGCCGGATGCACCACCACCTGCACCGCGGACTGGGCCCGCAGATGCTCGACCGTGCGCTCGAGCACCAACGGTGACCCGGGCACGGCGTACACCACCGACCCCTCGCGACCGGCGGCCTCGAGGAGTCGCCGGGCAATCTCCTCGTAGACGTCGGCGAAGGTGTCCCCTCGCTCGTACACCTCGTCGAAGCTCGCCGCTTCGGGCATCACCGCGGCACTCGGATGGCGCCGGGTGCGCAGATACCGATGCGATGACCCGTCGATGATCTCGCGGGTGGCCGGCGTCAGGAGCGAGGCGTCGCCCGGCCCGAGACCGACGACGTCGATGCGCGGACTCACCCGGGAGCGACGACGGCCGGGGGAACGACCTGGAGGCCGATCGGATCCCATTCGCCGTAGCGAGCATCGACGAGGACGTCGTCGACCCGGAGCATCTCGCTGCGCCAGACATCGAAGTCCTCCTGGGTCTCGAAGGCCGTGCCGAGACCGGCCTCGACGACACTCTGGTCGTCGACGTCGTTGTTGGGCAGCTTCTCGATCAGGTGGAACCCGAAATCGGTTGCGACCGGCCCGACCACCTCGTTCTCCCCGGCTTCGAGCAGCGCTGACTCGAACTCCGGTACGAACGAGCCCAGCGGGACACAACCGAGGTCACCGCCCACCGCTCCCGATCCGGTGTCGATGGAGAACTGTGCCGCCAGAGCGGCGAAGTCGGCGCCATCGTCGAGCTGGGCGAGCAGATCGGTCGCCTCGTCCTCGGTGGTCACGAGAATGTGGCGCGAACAGGTGAGCGAAGCCGCGGCGACCGCCCGGATGTCGGGCACCCGTTGCTCGACCTCGGCCGCGACGAGTGTGGTGAAGACCTGGTCGGCATTCGCCGCGTCGACGGTGACCTCGAGCCCGGCGCGGTCGGCCGCACCCTGCAACAGGACGTCACGCGCCGCGTCGGTCAGGAACTGCGCCGCGGCCTGATTGGACGCCACGCCGTCGTTGATCTGGCCCTGTTCGTCGAGGGCGTCGAGCAGATCGCCGCGACTGACCGAGACATCGCCCACCTCGAGGGCGGAGCGCTGTGAGCCGCATGCGGCGGCCACCAGTGCAACGAAGGCGACAAGGGCGAGAAGGCGATTCATCACGGAGCGTAGGCTAGGCGGCCGTGGATGGCTTCGAGCGCCACGATGCTCACGGCGTGGACATCTCCGCCCGGGGCAGCAGCTCCTCGAACGCAGAGACCAGATCGACCGCCGCGGTGGTGGCCGACGGCAGCGCCAACTGCAGGATCTGCGCCTGCTCGCGATAGGTCGAGCCGCGGTAGACCCGTTCGAGGCGCATCTTCTTGCTCACGCGAAGCTCCACGGGTGAGATCTTCGCAATCCACTTCGGTCCGCCGAGACCCGGACCCTTGCCCACCGTGATCTCCTCGATGTTGCGGTCGAAACACGCCACCCGCAGCCGGGCGATCGCGAGCAGGGCCTCGCCCGCCTCCGGGATCGGACCGTAGCGATCGATCCACTCGGCCTCGATGTCGTTCACCTCGGCGTCGGTCACGACGGCGGCCAGCCGCCGGTAGGCCTCGAGCCGGAGCACTTCCTTGGGCACGTAGTCGGCCGGGAGATGGGCGTCGACGGGCAGGTCGAGCTTCACCTCGGGGGCGACCTCGGGTGTCTCACCCTTCAGCTCGGCCACCGCTTCGGTGACCATCTGGCAGTACAGGTCGTAGCCGACCGCCGCGATGTGGCCCGACTGTCCCGTGCCGAGCAGGTTGCCCGCGCCACGGATCTCGAGATCGCGCATGGCGATCTTGAAGCCCGAACCCAGCTCGGTGGTCTCGCCGATCGTCTTCAGCCGTTCGAAGGCCTCCTCGGTGAGTACCCGATCGGGCGGGGTGAACAGGTAGGCGTAGGCACGCGAGCCCGAGCGCCCGACCCGGCCTCGGAGCTGGTGGAGCTGACCCAGCCCCATGAGGTCGGCCCGATCGACGACGAGAGTGTTCACGGTCGGCATGTCGATGCCCGACTCGATGATGGTGGTGCACACCAACACGTCGTACTTGCCCTCCCAGAAGTCGATCACCACCGACTCGAGCAGAGCTTCGTCCATCTGGCCGTGGGCGACCGCCACGCGCGCCTCGGGCACCAGCCGTTTGAGGTCGGCCGCGACGTGCTCGATGTCCATCACCCGGTTGTGGACGAAGAACACCTGTCCGTCCCGTAGGAGCTCGCGCCGGATCGACTCGGAGACGGCCCGCTCGTCGTATTCGCCCACATAGGTGAGGATCGGCTGGCGCTCGGCCGGGGGCGTGGTGAGCACGGTGAGGTCGCGAATGCCGGTGAGGCTCATCTCGAGCGTGCGCGGAATCGGCGTGGCGGTCAGGGTGAGCACGTCGAGGTCGGCCCGCATCTGCTTGATGGCCTCCTTGTGCGAGACCCCGAACCGTTGCTCCTCGTCGACCACCAACAGCCCGAGGTTCTTGAAGGTCACGTCCTGGGAGAGCAGCCGGTGGGTGCCGATCACGACGTCGACCTCACCCGACTCGACGCCGGCGATGACCTCTTTCGCCTGCTTGGTGCTCAGGAAACGGCTGAGCGCCTCGACCCGGATGGGATAGGCGGCGAATCGTTCCGAGAAGGTCTGGAGGTGCTGCTGGGCCAACAGCGTGGTCGGCACGAGGACCGCCACCTGCTTGCCGTCCTGCACGGCCTTGAACGCGGCACGAACCGCGATCTCGGTCTTGCCGAAGCCGACATCACCGCAGACCAGGCGATCCATCGGCTCGCCGCGCTCCATGTCGGCCTTCACCGCCTCGATGGCGGCCAGCTGGTCGAGGGTCTCCTGGTAGGGGAAGGCCGCCTCGATCTCGGCCTGCCACGGGGTATCGGGGGCGAAGGGATGACCGGGCGTGGCCAGACGGCGCTGGTACAACACGACCAGTTCCTGGGCGATCTCCGCGACCGCGGCCCGTACCTTGCCCTTGGCCTTCTGCCAATCGGCGCCGCCCATCCGCGACAGCGACGGGCTGTCGCCGCCCGTGTAGTGCCGCACCGTGTCGATCTGGTCACTCGGCAGGTACAGGCGATCGGTACCCCGGTACTCGAGGAGCAGGTAGTCACGTTCGGACCCGCCGATGGAGCGCGTGACCATGCCGCCGTACCGCGCCACTCCATGTGTCTGGTGGACGACGTAGTCGCCCGGGGCGAGATCGTCGAAGAACCGCTGGGCGTCGACCTGGCGGGCCCGCCGCCTGCGGTGGGTACGCCGTCGGCCGGTGAGGTCGGACTCGGAGATGATCGCCAACCCGACCTCGGGCAGGACCACACCGTGGTCGATGCCGGCGACGATCAGCTGGCCCCCGATCCGATCGCGGAGCTCGTCGACCACCGGAAGATCGACGCCACCGTCGCCGAGACGTTCGGCGAGACGCTCCGCCGAGCCCGGTCCGTCGGCGGTGACCACCACGCGATACCCGTCGGCCAGGAGCTGGGCGATCTGGTGTACCGGCCCGCCCCCCTCGGCGCTCGACGGCGCCGGCGCCGATGCCGCCAGTCGCGGGACGTCGGGCCCCGCCGCCAGCGTGGCGATGGTGCACGTGGGTGCCGCGCAGCGCTCGAGGAGATGGTCGAGCTGGAGGTGCAGGCGCGGGACGTTCTCGACGTCGCTCACGTCCCAGGTGCGAGCCAGAGACGCGGCAAGGTCGTGCTCCTCGGCGAGAAGATCGGCGGCCCGGCTCCGGAGCCGGGTGGGGTCGACCAGCACGATCTGCGCGTCGGCATCGAGCAGGTCCACGACCGATTGCGTGTCGTCGGCGATCCACGGCAACCACGACTCCATGCCGTCGAAGGACTCGCCGTCGGCCAGGCGCTGCCATTGCTCGCGGCCCCACGGCGCCGAGCCGATCAGCTCTTCGGCCCGATCGCGACTCGGTTGATCGAGCAGGAACTCCCTGGCCGGGAAGATCGTGACCTCGGATCGCTCGACGGTCGAGCGTTGGTCGGCGATCGAGAACTCGGTCATCCGATCGACCTCGTCACCCCAGAGGTCGATACGGACCGGCGTGTCGCCCGTCGACGGGAAGACATCGACGATCGACCCACGGAGCGCGACGTCGCCACGATGCTCCACCTGGACGTCGCGTCGATAGCCCCACTCCACCAGTCGCGCCACCAGCTCGTGCGGGTCGACCACGTCGGACACGCCGACGACGATGGGCTCGATGTCGGTCGCACCCGGCGCGAGACGCTGCACGACCGCCCTGGCCGATGCGATCACCAGACGAGCCCCGCGACGGTGGTGGAGATTCGACAGCACCCGCGACCGCCGACCCATGGTCTCGACGGTCGGACTCACCCGTTCGAAGGGCAACGTCTCCCATGCCGGCAAGACCTCGACCGCCTCGCCGACGAAGGCGCGCAGATCGTTGCCCAGCCGGTCGGCATCGATGCCACCGGGCACCACCACCAATACGGGTGACCGGTCGCCCACGTGGGCCACCGCGGCGAGGGTGATCGGCTGAGCCGGCGCCGGAACGGCCACGGCGGGAGACCGTCGGCCGACCAGATCGATCACCGCAGGGTGATCGGCGATCAGCTCGACCAGGGGCGCCAACGGCGCCGTCGTCGATCTCACACCAAGCCGTTGATCTTCTGCATCGCGGCCTCGACCCCTTCGGCGGCAACGGTCTCCACGGCGTCGGCCGCGATCTCGACCGCGATGTCGAGCTCGGCCCGTTCGGCCTTTCCCACCCGGCGCAGCACGTGATCGGCGCCGCGTTCCTTGCTCGGTGGCTTCCCGATGCCGATCCGAACCCGGGTGAATTCGGCCGAGCCCAGGTGCGACTGGATGGAGCGCAGGCCGTTGTGGCCGGCCAGGCCGCCGCCGGCCTTGACCCGCACCTGACCCGGTTCGAGGTCGAGCTCGTCCTGGACCACCACGAGGCGAGCGAGATCGTCGATCCCGTAGCGCCGGACGAGCAACTGCACCGACCGGCCCGACTCGTTCATGTACGTGAGCGGAAACGCCACCGCGACCCGCTTGTCGCCCAGCCGCAGCTCGTCGGTCATGGCCTGCTCCTTCGACGAGCGCAGCCGACCGTGATGCCGCTCGACCAGAACGTCGACGGTCCGGGCGCCGACATTGTGGCGGCTGCCGGCGTACTGCTCACCGGGGTTTCCCAGGCCGACCACGAGCAGGTCGGCGGGAGTGCCCCGGCGCTCGGCCGACCGCTTGGCGCGTCGCAGCGCCGCCATCGTCAGCTACTCGGCGTCGGAAGCTTCATCGGCGTCGCCTTCGGGCGCCGACTCGCCGCCCGCCTCACCCGACAACAACTCGGCTTCGGCTTCGGCTTCGGCCGCTTCGTCCTCGGCGATCGCCTCGAGGGTCGAGCGGGTCAGGGTGCCGATGGCAACCGGATCCTCGGCGTCGACCTCGGTGCGCACACCGACCGGGAGAGCGACATCGCCCACCCGGATGCTGGAGCCGACCTCGAGGTCGGAGACGTCGACGGTGAGCTCGTTCGGGATGGCGTCGGGCTTCGACAAGACGAGCAGGGAGTGCATGGGCTGGTCGACCATGCCGTTCTCGTCGAGCACCTTCTTGGCCACGCCGAGCAACACGATGGGAACCTCGACCTCGACCTCGACATCGGGGTCGAGGCGGATGAAGTCGACGTGGTTGACCTCACCACGAACCGGGTGACGCTGCAGTTCCTTCACGATGCACAACTGGCTTCCGCCGTCGACCTCGAGCGCGATCAGACCGTTGAGGCCCGCGTCGGTGGTGAGCACGGTGCGCAGCTCGGAGTACTCGACGCTCACCGCTACCGGGTCGGCACCGAGGCCGTAGACCACACCGGGAACCTTGCCCTCGCGACGCAGACGACGGGTGGCACGGGTGCCCTGGGGGCGCCCGGTGGATGCGGTGAGAACGAGCTCGGCCATGGTGGAACGACTCCGATGAGAACGGCTGACGAGTGCGGTGAAACCGACCCGCCATGCTAGCGGCGGAGAGCCGAAACCCTCACCCGCCGGGCCCTCGATCGGGATCGGCGGCGCGACCCACCGTCAGCTCAGGTTGCTGCCGCCGAAGATGTCGCTGACGCTGGTGTCCTCGAACACGGCGTCGATGGCCGCGGCGATGATCGGCGCGACCGAGACGGTCTCGAACTTGTCGATCTGCTTCTCGGGCGGCAGCGGCAGCGTGTCGGTTATCACCACCCGCTCGATGACCGAGTTCTTGATGCGATCGACGGCGGGATCCGACAGCACCGCATGGGTGGTCGCCGCGCACACCGAGGTCGCTCCCCGCTCGACGAGCTGTTCGGCCGCGGCCACGATGGTGCCACCGGTGTCGATCATGTCGTCGATGAGCACACAGATACGGCCGTCGACCTCGCCCACCACCTCTTTGGCCTCGACCACGTTCTTCTGGCCCTTCACCCGGCGCTTGTGCACGATGGCCAGATCTGCGCCCAACGCATTCGCGTACCGCTCGGAGACCTTCACCCGACCGGCGTCGGGCGACACGACGACGATGTCGTCGCCGAGGGCGCGCAGCCGATCGACGAGAACGGGCATGGCCGTGAGGTGATCCCACGGCCCGTCGAAGAAGCCCTGGATCTGGCCCGAATGCAGGTCGACGGCCACCATGCGGCTGGCACCGGCCACCTTGAACATGTTGGCGACCAGCTTGGCGGTGATCGGTTCGCGACCTTCGGACTTGCGGTCCTGGCGGGCATAGCCGTAGAAGGGGCACACGACGGTGATGCGTTTGGCCGAGGCCCGCTTGGCCGCATCGACCATGAGCAGCTGTTCCATGATCGCGTCGTTCACCGTGTGGCCGTCGCCGAAACCACAGTGCGACTGGATGATGAAGACATCGGCGCCCCGCACCGACTCACCGAAGCGGCAGTGGAGCTCCCCGTTGGCGAAGCCGGCCATGTTCGGCTCGCCGAGCTGGACTCCGAGGGTGAGGGCGATCGCATCGGCCAATGCAGGGTTGGCCCGCCCCGACACGATGTACAGGCGCTTCTTGGTCACGAGCTCCACGGGAACCTCCGGAGGCGCATCTGGCGGGTTGGCACGACTCGTAACCGCACCGTAGCCAAGGTCACGTGGGCGCGTCGGGAAAACCGCCGCCCGAAACGACCTTGAACGGACCGACGGTGCTGGCGGGAGCAACCGAGGCACCGGGCTCCAATACGGCGAAGGGGCCGACCTCGGCGAAGGAGCCGACCTCGGCGTCGCGACCCACCGAATGGCGCACACGTGCCCCCTGGCCGACTGCGCAGTCGATCAGGTGGGTGTCGGGGCCGATCTGGGCGCCCTCACCGATCACGGTGAGTCCCTGCAACAGCGTGCCGGGAAAGAGGGTGACGTCGACGGCCAGGTCGACGGTGGTGTCGATGACGGTACGGGTGGGGTCGACCATGGTGACCCCGCGAGCCATCCAGTCGAGGTTGATGCGAGCGCGGAGCTGGGCCTCGGTGCGGGCGAGATCGACGCGGTCGTTCACCCCTTGGACCTCGACCGGATCGTCGACCACGACGGAAATGGTGCGATACCCCATGTCGTGCAGGACCTCGACCACCTCGCCGAGGCGGATCTCGTCGGTGAGGTCCTCGGGGTACACCCGTCGAAGCGCCGGAGTCAGCAGCGACCGGCGGAAGCAGAACACGCCCGCCGCAATCAGTCCGGGGGACCCGGCGGGAAGCGGGTTCCGTTGGATCGATCCGACCTCTCCGGCGCGGCCATCGACCAGGATCCCGTAGCCCGAGTCCGCCGACCCACGCCGCGCCAGGACCGATGCCGCCGCCCCGGTGGCGCGATGTTCGGTCACCAGGTGGCGAAGTGTGTCGGTGGTGACGAGGGGCATGTCGGCGGGAACGACGATCACGTCGGCGTGATCGTCGATGTCGAGGTTGTCGTCGAAGACGTCGAGCGCGGCCGCCGTGGCAGAACCGGTGCCCGAGGGGCTCCGCTGATGGACCATCTCGAACGGGAGGTCGGGCGCGACCTCGACCAGCTTCTTCGAGACCTGTTCGGCGCCGGCGCCCACCACCAGCATCTGGCGATCGAGACCGAGGGGCGCCAGGGCCTCCATCACGTACACCAGCATCGGTTTGCCACACAGCGGGTGCAGCGGCTTGGGACGCGTCGAGCGCATACGGCTTCCGGATCCTGCCGCCAGGACGACCGCCGACAGGGGCGTGTCGCTCATCGGGAGGCCCTCTGCGATGTCATGTGGGTGCCCTTCGGTGTCGAACCTTTTCCGTCGCTGCCCGGGGAGGGCTCGAACCTCCAACATTCGGCTCCAAAGGCCGACGTTCTGCCAGTTGAACTACCGGGCACTGTTGCGTCGAGCCTAACCGAGACCAGGTCGCTGCCGGCTCGGGTTGGCGCACCCCTCGCCCGCCGGTAGTGTGCGGCAGCCATGGGATCGTTGATCAAGAAGCGCCGCAAGCGCATGCGCAAGAAGAAGCACCGCAAGATGCTTCGTCGTACCCGATTCCAGCGCAAGAAGTAGGTTTCAGCGCACGACGGTCGGGTCGGTCGGTCAGCGCTTCGAGTCGACGGTTCGCACGACGACGCCACCGGTGACCTCGTGAGCGCCCTCGACGAACCACGTCGATCCGCTCCCGGCCAAACGAGGCCGTAGACCGCTCTCCTCCGCCAGGCGATCACGAGTTCCGACCAGGCGCGGCTCGACCGCCACCGCCGCCGGCTCGAGATCATTGCCGTTGTCGCCTCGCGGTCCACCGAGGCGATCCCACATGGCGTACACGTCGGGTGTCGAGCAACCGAACTCGGGCGTCACGAGGGTGAGCGTCCGGGGTTCGAACGGCAACGACTCGACGATCTCCCCGATGCCACGTACCCGGGCCCGCCCCCCGACCAGACAGAACGGCACGTCGGCGCCGAGTGATGCCGCCAGATCCAGGTCGTCGATACCGGCGAAGCGCAGCACCGCCGCGGCGTCGGCCGATCCGCCGCCCAGGCCCGCACCGGCGGGGATGTGCTTGGTGACGGTCACGTCGACGACGAGGCGTGCGGCGGCGAGCGCTCGGGCGACCAGGTTGTCGGCGCCGAGCGCAACCCCCTCACGGCGGCCCGCGACGGTGACCGAGCTGGTCGCCGACCCCTCCGGGAGGACATCGAATACGAGGGTGTCGTAGAGGTCGATCGAGACCATCTCGGCGTCGATCAAGTGGTAGCCGTCGTCGCGCCGTCCGGTTATCCGCAGCGAGACCGTCAGCTTGGCCGGCGCGGCGACCTCGGCGCTCACGATGCGGCCCCGACGACGGTGGTCAGTCGGCTCCAGTCGCGCAGCGACAGTGTCTCGGGCCTCGCCTCCCCCCGAACCGATGCCTCGTGGAACTGGCGGTCGCTCACCCGGTCGCCGAGGGACCGGCGCAGCATCTTTCGGCGTTGGCCGAAGGCCTGGCGGGCCAGACTCATCATCGCAGGGAAGTCGGCTTCGACCGGCGGGGTCTCGTGGCGCACCAGTCGTACGAGGACCGACTCGACCCGTGGCCGGGGGTAGAACACTGTCGGGGGTATCCGGGCGACGATCGATCCCGTCGCCCAGTACGAGGCGTGCAACGACGGCAGACCGTAGGCCTTCGAACCCGGTTCGGCCACCAATCGCTCTCCCACCTCTCGTTGGACCAGAAAGGTGAGCTCGTCGACCTGGGGAAGCCGTTCGAGCACATCGAGCACGAGCGGAGTAGCCACGTTGTAGGGGAGATTGGCGACCAGCTTCCAGCGATGATCACCGAGGTGTCCGACCCAGCCGAGCTCGGTGGCGTTGGCGTGAACGACCTCGACGTCGAGCCCCTCGACCACCTCGGCCAAGGGTGCGAGGAGGTGTCGATCGGCCTCCACGGCGAGCACCGACGCACCATGATCGGCCAACGACACCGTCAGTGCGCCCACCCCGGGACCGATCTCGATCACTCGATCGCCCGGCTCCACTCCGGCCAGGCGAACGATTCGGTCGACCGTGTTGGCGTCGACCATGAAGTTCTGCCCGAGCGCTCGGCTCGGCTCGGCTCCGTGGCGATCCAGGAGCTCACGGATCGCCGTGAGCGTCAGTCGCACCGATGACGACTCAGACGAGATGCTGGCCACACACCGGCCAGGAGCCCGGACCACTGATCTGGAACAGGGCCACGGCCATGGCGTCCTGCTGCGCCGGCGCTGCGAGGTGGGGAAGCACGCCGACCAGGCTCGGGTCGGCGATGCTGGCGATCCAGTCCCACGTGGCGGGAGCGAACTGATAGGCGCCGAAGTAGCCGTTTCCGGTGTCGACCGAATAGTTGCCGCCCGACTCACAGGCTCGCAGCGCCGCCCATTGGTCGCCCGATGGACCCGACACGGGGGCCGCCGCGGGCGGCTCCTCGACCGGTTCGGGCGCCGGAGCCGCCGTCGGAGCGGGGGTCGGCTCGGGCGTGGGCTCGGGGGTCGGAGCAGGAGCGGCGGTGGGGACCGGAGCGGGCGTCGGCGCGGGGGTGGCTTCCGCCGTGGGTTCGGGGGCACGGGCGGCCGCCAGCGCATTCAGCGCCTTCGCCGAGGCAGCTGCGCCGGCGGCGGCGATTCGCTGGTCGAGTGCCACTTCGAGATCGGTCGCGCTCGACAGATCGACTACCGCTCGTCCGGAGTCGGCAACGTCGATTCGGGCCACCGGCTCCGACGCTGGTGCTACCGCTTCGCCGGGTCGCTCGGCCTCGGGCAAGCCCACCGCACCGGCCAGAGTGGGCCCGGACGCGCCGGAGAACACCAGGAGCGCAACGAGGAGCACGATGAGGGCCAGGACGGGAAGGACCAGGATCGGAACTCGGCGAAGTGCAGACAGAGGTCGAACCCCTCACTGGCGGACAGGACAGCGGGCAGGGGTCGAGACCCCTACTCCGAGCGTCGAACCATAGAAGCTCTGTAACACGAACGCAACCTTTGTCACCCGTCCGACGCAATCGCGACGGGCCACGGTTCGCTCAGGGCGCGAGTCGGAAGGCGCGCCGGGCGTTGGTCGTCGTCGCGCTTGCGACCTCGGTGAGGGTGTGCCCGCACGCTTCGGCGAGCCCTCGACCGACGGCGACCACCAACGCCGGCCGATTGACGGCGCCGCGGTGCGGAACGGGTGCCAGATAGGGCGAGTCGGTCTCGACGAGCATGCGGTCGAGCGGACACATCGCCGCCGCCGCCCGGACGTCGTCGGCCGAGCCGAACGTCACGATTCCCGAGAAGGAGAGGAACGCGCCCCGCTCGAGACAGCGCTCGGCCTCGGCGGGGCCACCGGTGAAGCAGTGGAAGATCGTTGTCGAGGGAACCGACGCCCGGTCGAGCACCGCGAAGGTGTCGTCCCACGCTTCGCGAGAATGGATGACCAACGGAAGATCGAGGTCGTTGGCCAGCTGAATCTGGGCCTCGAACACCTGGCGCTGCGTCGCACGAGGCGAATGGTCGTAGTGGTAGTCGAGCCCGCACTCCCCCACGGCCACCACTCGGGGCCGGGCCAGCAGCTCGACGAGCTCGGCCCACCCCGCCAGCGAGGTGGCCGGCGAACCGTCGACCTCGGCGTCGTGTGGATGCACGCCGGCGGTGGCCCATACCCGGTCGGAGGCTTCGGCTCGGGCGGCGGCGGCCCGCGACGTGCCGAGATCGGTACCGATGGTGATGAGGCCCACGATGCCGGCGCCCAGCGCCTCGGTGACGAGCGCGCCGCCTTCGTCGCCGGGAGGGAGGTGGCAATGGCTGTCGATCCACTCGATTCGGGTGACGCCGTCGCCGGTGGTCGTCGCGGTGGACACCGTCAGCCTTTGAGGCGAGGAAACAACGGATCACCCATGACGACACCGTGCCCGCCGGAGTACCCGCCCCATTCGCCCGCAGCCGGTAGCCGTTGGTCGTCGAGTCGGCCGTCGAGGCCGATCCGCTCCCACACCACCTGGGCGGATCCGGGCGTGGCCGGGCTGATGAGCAGGGCCGTGATGCGCAGCGCCTCCAGCGCGTCGCCCATGATGCGGTCGACCTCGCTTCCGGGTTCGAGCTTCCACGGTTCGGCGTCCTGGAGATACTCGTTGGTGTCCCGGACGAGCCGGATCGTGGCGTCGAGGGCCGCCGATGGCTGCACCCTCCGCCACGCTTCGGTCGACTCGGCGAGCGCCTGCTCCGCCTTGGGCCGCAGGACGCTGTGGGGGTCGGGCGCCGGGCCGATGCCGCCGCACGACTTGTGCACCACGGTGGTGACCCGCTGCAACAGATTGCCGAACTTGTTGGCCAGATCGCTGTTGTAGCGGGTGAGCAGGCCCTCGTAGCTGAAGTCGCCGTCGGGCCCGAAGGAGTTGTCCCGCAGGAAGCGCGTAGCGGAAGCCGTCGACGCCGAAGTCGGCGACGAGGTCGGCCGGAGCGATCTGGTTGAGGCTCGTCTTCGACATCTTCTCGCCGCCGACGAGCAGGAAACCGTGCACGTGGTATTTCGGCAGATCGGTGATTCCGGCGGCCATCAGCATCGCGGGCCAGTACACGCAGTGGAACCGGATGATGTCCTTGCCGATCAGGTGATGGATGTGGGGCCACCACGTCGCGAACCGCTCGGGGTCGCTGCCGTAGCCGACCGCCGTGGCGTAGTTGATCAGCGCGTCGTACCAGACGTAGAACACGTGGCCGTCGTCCCAGGGCACGGGCACGCCCCAGTCGAGCGAGCGTCCGGGTGATCGAGACGTCGTCGAGGCCCTGCTTGACGAGGCCGATCGCCTCGTTGCGGTTGCCCTCGGGCACGATCACGTCGGGCATCGGCCTCGAGCCACTCGAGGAGCTGGTCCTCGAACGCCGAGAGCTTGAAGAAGTAGTTGTCCTCCTTCATGTGCTCGACCGGGCGTTTGTGGATCGGGCAGCACCCGTCGACGAGCTCGTCGTCGGTGTAGTACGCCTCGCACGACACGCAGTACTGACCCTCGTAGGTGCCCTTCTCGATGTAGCCGTTGTCGTAGGCGGCGGTGAGCAGTTGCTGCACGGCCACCCGGTGGCGGGGCTCGGTGGTGCGGATGAAGTCGTCGTTGCTGATGTCGAGCAGAGTCCCAGGCGTCGCGGAACCGCACGCTCGTGCGGTCGGCCTGTTCGATCGGGGTGATGCCGTTGGCCTCGGCCGCCCGCTGGATCTTCAGTCCGTGCTCGTCGGTCCCGGTGAGGAAGAACACGTCGTCGCCGGACAGCCGATGCCACCGGGCGAGGGCATCGGCGTTGACCGTGGTGTAGGCGTGGCCGATGTGCGGCGCATCGTTGACGTAGTAGATGGGTGTCGTGATGAAGTAGCGGCCCACCCGCTCACCCTACCGGCGCCGCCCGAGGCCCAAGGCGCCATTCGGAGCGGGGTTCAGCCGGCGGAGATCTCTCGCAGAGTGGGCCGCTCGGGGTCGATCAGCAGCGATTCCTGGCCGGCATCGGCGGCCAGCTGATCGATGCGGTCGAGCTCGCGTTCGAGCTGTCGGCGACGCTTGCCGGTGAGATCGTCGAAGGATCGACGCACCGTGTCGAACTGCCGCTCGACCTTGTCGAGGTGATCGCCGAACAACTGCCACTGCTTGGAGAACTTCTGCAGGCAGTCGCGAATCTCGTTGCTCGTCTGTTCGAGCGCGAAGCTGTCGATGGCCGCCCGCACCACTCCGAGCACGGCGAACAGCGTCGACGGCGAGCACAACACGACCTTGTGGCGCATGGCGACATCGAGGATCTCGGAATCGTTGTCGTGCAGGAACGTGTACACGCTCTCGTTGGGAACGAACAACAGCACGTGGTCGACCGTGGTCGGGGGATCGACGTAACCCCGGTCGCTGAGCGACTTGACGTGCTTGCGGACGTCGCGGGCGAACTCGGCCCGGGCGCGATCGGCCTCGGCCGGTGTCTTGGCATCGAGGAAGTTGATGTAGTTGGCGAAGGGGAACTTGACGTCCATGTGCAACACCAGCCCGTGGGGCAACAGGAAGGTGAAGTCGGGGATGGCGCCGTTGGGGATGGCCGTCTGTTGGCGGAAGTTCACCCCCTCGCTGAAACCGGCCGAACGCAACACGTCGGCGGCCATCCGCTCGCCCCACTGTCCCCGGGCCTTGGGGCTGGCCAGTGCCTCGCGCAGGGTCTGGGTGGTGTCGGCCAGGGTTTGGGTGATGTGCTGGGCGGCCTTGAGCTGGGCCACCACCTGGCCGTGCTGGGTGGCGCGATCGCGGTGCAGACCCTGGACGGCGTCGTTCAGCTTGGCCAGCTCGGCGTTCATGCCGTCGACCTGACGGGAGATCGCCTGGTTCCGCAGTTCGAGCTCCTGGCTGCCGCGGGCGACCGACGCCCCGAGCTTGTCGTTGGCCACCTGCATGGTGGTGTCGACCACCGACTGCACCGTGATGTCGCGTTCGGCGGCCACGGCCTGCAGAGTCGCTTCGCGCTCGGCCAGCACCGACGAGACGGCGGCTTCGACCGCGAGGTCGCGATCGGTCTCGACCTGGGCCCGCAGCAGCGCCGTCTGGCGGCGCATGAGCCGCATACCGGCCACCAGGCCGACGGCGGCCGCGGCGAGAACGGCGATGACGGTGCACACGACTACGACGAGAACCATGGGGGAGCTCATGGATCCAACAGTAAGGAGAAGGTGTGACAACACCGTGGATACCGGCAGAGGTGCTGGTCAGGCAATGCCGATCTCGTAGGCGCGGCGTTGGGACACCCCGAGCTCGGCCGCAACCGCCGCCGCCGCCTGCTTGGTGCCGGCCCCGGTGGTCCGGTGGCGGGCGAAGGCGTCGGCGATCGCGGCGTCGGTGACCGGCTCGGGGGGCGGCGCGCCCTCGATGACCACCACGTACTCGCCTCGTGGTTCGCGGTTCTCGACCTCGGCGCACGCACCGCCGAGATCGCCTCGCCAGACGTCTTCGTGCAACTTGGTGAGCTCGCGGGCCAACGCCACGCGGCGCTCACCACCGAGGCCGGACACGAGATCGGCGAGCGTGGCCGCCAGCCGGTGCGGCGCCTCGTACAGCACGATGGTGCGCGGCTCACGGGCCAACTGCGCCAGGCGGGTCCGGCGCTCGGGGCCCCGGCGAGGCAGGAAGCCCTCGAAGACGAAACGCCCGGTCGGAAGGCCGCTGGCCACCAGGCCGGCCACGAACGCCGCCGGACCGGGCACGACGTCGATACGAAGGCCCGCGGCCGCGACCGCCGCCACCACACGCTCACCCGGATCGCTCACCGAGGGCATGCCCGCATCGGTCACGATCGCGACCGTCTTGCCGGCCGCGACCATGTCGACCACCTTCGGCGCCATGTCGAACTCGTTGTGCTCGTGGATCGACACCAGCCGGGCGGCCCGCACCCCGGCGTGCGCCAGCAGTCGCCCCGTGCGACGGGTGTCCTCGCACGCGACGACATCGGCCCTCGCCAGCATCTCGGTGGCCCGGGGTGAGAGGTCACCCAGGTTGCCGATCGGCGTACCCACCACCACGAGTCGACCGGGCCCGGCCCCGGCGCTCGCCTCGCGGTCGGTCACCGGCGAATCTCCAACTGGTCGCCGGAAGTGAGCTTCCACCGTTCGAACGAACCGCTCTCGGCCTCGATCACCGCTCGGGTACCTCGTGGCGGCAACGGGATGCGGTGCGGACGGACCCGCCGGGTGGCCAGCACGGTCAGGTCCTTGTCGCAGAAGGCGACGTCGATGGGGAATCGCATGCCGAGCGTGTGGATCGAGCGGGCCGGGGCGACGAGGAGCGCACCATCGACCGCCGATCGTCCCAGCAGGCCCTTGAGCCGGGACTTGCGGGTATCGGCGATCTCGAGGCTGGCCAGCACCCTCGCCTCGCACACCAACCATGCCATGACGCGAAATCCTACTGCCCCCGCCGCCCGCCCGGCCCGCCGCCTCGATCAGACGTTGAAGCGGAACTCGGTGACGTCGCCGTCTCGGAACACGTAGTCCTTGCCCTCGACCCGAACCTTGCCCAGGTCGCGTGCCGTGCTCCAGCTGCCCGCGGCGAGGAGCTCCTCGCACTGGATCACCTCGGCGCGGATGAACCCTCGTTGGAAGTCGGTGTGGATGCGACCGGCCGCCTCCGGCGCCTTGGATCCCTCCCGGAACGTCCACGCCCGCGATTCCTTCTCGCCGGTGGTGAAGAACGTGCGCAGGCCCAGCGCGTGGTAGGCCGCCCGGATGAAACGGGGGACCGCTCCTTCGCCGAGGCCGAACCCGTCGAGCATCTCGGCCCGCTCGTCGGGTTCGAGCTGGGCCGCTTCGGCCTCGAGCTGGATCGAGGCGCCGAACACCTCGGCGCGGTCGCCGAGCTCGGCTGCGACCGGAGCCACCACGGCCGCCACGTCGTCGAGCTGGTTCTCGCCCACGTTCACGATGGCGAGAACGGGCTTGTTGGTGAGCAGGAACGTGAGCCTCAGGATTTCACGCTGCTCGGCAGAGAGGTCGCTGCGATAGATCGGTTGCCCGGCCTCGAGGGCCGCGCGGGCGGCATCGAGGGCCGCCACCTCGGCCATGCCGTCCCGGTCGTTGGTGAGACGGGCCGTCTTGCGCTTCTTCTCGAGGTTCTTCTCGACCGCCTCGAGATCGGCGAGGGCCAGTTCGATCTCGAGCACGCGCAGGTGTTCGAGCGGCTCGGGGGAGCCGGGGACGTCGGTGTCGTCGAAGGCCCGCAGCACGTACACGATGGCATCGACCTCGCGTATCCCCGCGAGGAACAGGTTGCCGAGCCCCTCACCCTGGCTCGCGCCCTCGACGAGACCGCCGATGTCGTAGAACTGCACGCTCGCCGGCACCACGTTCCGGCTGGCGCTCATTGCGGCCAGTCGGTCGAGGCGGCTGTCGGGCACCTTGCAGACCCCGACGTTCGGGTCGGTGGTCGCGAACGCGTACGGTGCGGCCAGGGCCCCACCGCCGGTGAGGGCGTTGTAGAGCGATGACTTGCCTGCGTTGGGGAGGCCGACGAACCCGAAGCGTTCCACCGGGCGAGGCTACCGGCGGACAGCCACGACGATCGTGCCGTAACCGTTGACTCAAGATTGTCATGATCGCTGCCGATGAGAAGAAGATGCCCGGAAACCCACCCTCCACCGCCGCGCCGCGTCCACAGGCTCCAGCTCCGTGGAACCCTCTCGACCAGGCTCCGCCGAAGCACCATTCTGCGGCCAACTACCAGGCTGTCCCGGCGCCGGCCTCGTTGGCTCCCCTCGGCGATCCCCATGCTCCGACCCCCTCGGTGCCGGCCGCGTTCGCCCCCCAGCCGTTCCCGCCTGCGCCGGCCCCTCCGGCCCCGGTCCCCGAAGCCGCTGCGCCGGCAGCCGAAGCCCCTGCCCCCGCAGCGGCGCCGGCCGTCGACGAAGCCGCTGCCCACCCCGTGGCCCCTCCCGCCGCCGAAGCACCGGTCGCCGCCGTCGCCCCTCCCGCCGCCGAAGCACCGGTCGCCGCCGTGGCCCCTCCCACTGCCGAAGCACCGGTCGCCGCCCCTCCCGCCGTTCA
Source organism: uncultured Acidimicrobiales bacterium (assembly GCA_963787285.1). Taxonomy (GTDB): domain Bacteria; phylum Actinomycetota; class Acidimicrobiia; order Acidimicrobiales; family JAHEJN01; genus JAHEJN01. Next base: position 46,872 of record CAWBCM010000003.1, read on the forward strand.
CCCCCCGGTGCCGGCAACGGCTCCCGCAGCGGCACCGTCGCCGGCACCCCGGTCGGCCCCACCCGGCACCATCGCCTCGCTGCTCAACCCCGCCCCGGCGCCCAAGAAGGAACAGGTCTTCCCCTCCGCCGGCAACGGTGCGGCCGCCGCTGCCCCTGCGGTGAAGTCGATGTCGGAGCAGATTGCTGCGTCGATTGCCGCCAGTCGAGCCGCCAAGCCGGCACCCGGCAAGACCAAGATGGCCGCCATCACCGCCAGCGGTCAGATCGCCGGCGGTGTCGACGCCCCCGAGGCCCGAGCCGCTGACGCCGAGGCCGGCGACGAGCCGAAGAAGCGCCGCGGCCTCCGCAAGACCAAGACCAAGACCAAGAAGCCAGCGGTGGCCGCCGCGCCGAACGTTCGGGCCGCCCCGGTCCGCGTCGCTGCCGCCCCCCGGAAGCCGACACCGCTGTCGCAGGTGCGCCCGCGGCCCGATGCCGAGACCAAGAAGGGCGCCAAGGGTGCCTTCTTCCTCACGACGCTCCTGCTGATCGGTGCGGGCGTTGGCGGTCAGTACGCCGTGAACGAAGGCATCATCACGCCCCCGTGGGCCGAGCCTGCAGTGGCCGTCGACGACTGCGTTCTGGGGGCACAGACCCTCGGGTCGCTGGCCGCCGGCCAGGAGATCGACGTGGAACGGGTGGGCTGTGACCAACCGGGCGCCCAACTGGTGATCGCCTTGGTCGACAGCGAAGACCAGTGCCCCCTGGGCGTCGACGGCGTGGTGAGCACCGGCGAGAACCTCTTCTGTGTTGCCTCGGCCGATGAGGGCACCGACACCGCCGAGGCCGAGCAGTAGGCCGAGCGTCGCCGTCCCACTCGATAGGGTCAGCCCGTGGACCCCATCACGCAGTTGCGCCGGGCGATCTACTACCTCGACCGCGAACTGGCTCCCGCCACCAAGGTGCGGGCCTTCCAGCGGGCCATCGAGGTGGTGAACGACGTCGGCCCGGCCGAGGTCGAACGACGAGTCGCGGCGGGCACGCTCACCGAGCTGGCCGGCATCGGTGCGAGCACCGGCGCGGTGATCGCCGCCGCCGTCCGGGGTGAAGACGGCGACTACCTCCGAAAGCTCGACGAACGCTCCCGCATCGAGATGCAGGCCGGAGTGGCGATCCGACAGGCGCTGCGCGGTGACTGCCACAGCCACACCGTGTGGTCCGACGGCGGGGCCACCGTGCGCGACATGGCGGTCGCCGCCCGAGCGCTCGGGCACGAGTACCTGGTGATCACCGACCACTCGCCCCGGCTCACGGTGGCCCACGGACTCTCCGAGGAGCGCTTGGCCGACCAGCTCGACGAGATCGCCGACGTGAACGCCGCTCTGGCCGACGACCCCGAGAACGAGGGTTTCCGCGTGCTCACGGGCTGCGAGGTCGACATCCTGGTCGACGGCTCGCTCGATCTGCCCGACGACCTCCTCGCCCGACTCGACGTCGTGGTGGCCAGCGCGCACAGCAAACTCCGGCTCCCCGAACCCGAGATGACCCGCCGCATCGTCCTCGCCGTGGCCAATCCCCATGTCGACATCCTCGGACACTGCACCAATCGAAAGATCGTCGGCACCCCCCGGCCGCCGTCGGAGTTCGACTCCGCCATGGTGTGGGCGGCCTGCGAGCGGTTCGACACCGCCGTCGAGATCAACTGCCGCCCCGAACGACTCGACCCGCCCGACGATCTCCTGGCCGAGCTGGCCGAATGGGACGTGAAGGTGGCCATCGACACCGACGCCCATGCGCCCGGCCAGCTCGAATGGCAGCCCTACGGATGCGAGAAGGCCGCCGCCGCCGGCATCGGAGCCGATCGCGTGGTCAACGCCCTGGGGGCCGACGACCTCCTGGCCTGGACCCATTCCCACCGCTGAGGGGGGTGCGCCCACCCACCCAGTACACTTCAGCTTCGATTTCGTGGAGGTTGTCGTGTCGAAACGCACGCAGAAGAAGAAGAACAACGCACGCAAGAAGAAGGCCAACCATGGGCGCAAGCCCAACATGGGGCGCAATTCCTGACCTTGCGAGCGCACCGGTGCCCCCTTCCCGTCAGCACCGACGCCTGCCGTCTGCCACGCTGAGCAGATGACCGACCCCACCGAGCCCCACCCCATCGTTGCCGCCGAACAAGCCGCTCACCGCCTCACCGACGCCCTCGGCGCCGCCCCCGACGTGGCGGTCGTGCTCGGATCGGGTTGGGCCGACGCCGTCTCACTGATCGGTGACGCCGTTTCGACGGTGTCCTACGAGGACCTCCCGGGATTCCCGTCACCCAGCGTGCCCGGCCACGGTGGGGCGCTGTCGCTCGTCGAGGTCGACTCGTCGAAGGTGCTGCTCATCCAGGGCCGGATCCACCTGTACGAGGGCCACGACCCCCACGTGGTCGTCCATCCCCTGCGCACGGCCATACTCGCCGGCAGCAAGACCGTGATCATCACCAACGGTTGCGGAGGCATCAACCCCGCCTACGGCGTGGGCCAGTTGGTGTTGCTCCGTGACCACCTCAACCTCACGGGCAAGTCACCGGTCGGTGGTCCGGCCGCCCCCGAGCCCTACCCCATTCGCTTCACCGATCTCACCGACGCCTACTCCCCGGCGCTGCGGGCCCTGGCCAGGCAGGTCGACCCCACCTTCGCCGAGGGCGTGTACGCCGGTCTCGGCGGACCGCACTACGAGACCCCGGCCGAGATCACCATGCTGCGCACCCTCGGTGCCGACCTGGTGGGCATGTCCACGGTGCTGGAGACCATCGCCGCCCGCCACCTCGGCGCCGAGGTCCTCGGCATGTCACTGGTCACCAACGCGGCGGCGGGGATGAGCGGCGAGGCGCTGAGCCACGACGAGGTCGTCGAGGCCGGACGGGTCGCACGCACGTCGGTCGGCGAGCGACTGCACGGCATCCTGACCAAGATCGCCGCCCGGAGCTGAGCCGGCGAGCTCGCGGCCGGTGATGCCCGTCAGTCCACCGGGCGGTGGGTCGCCACCGTGATGTCGAGACCGCCTCGCACGTGCTGGTGCAGCCGGACCTCGACCGAGTCGGCGTGTTCGCCGAGCACCGCCGCGACGTCGTCGGCGATGGAGTTGGCCAGATCCTCGGCCAGGATCTGTTCGCGGTCCCACGTGGCGAGATAGAGCTTCAACGACTTCGATTCGAGCGTCGCCCTGGCGACTATCGAGATCTCGGCGTCATAGAGGTCCCTCTGCCCCGTGACCGGGCACAGCGCGAGGAGCTCGGAGGTGCGGAACGTGATCTCCACTGCCGCCGGAGTGTCGAGCGCGATGATCTCGAGGTTTCGTGAGGCCGGGAGGGGGCCGGCACCCAGCGCGCTCAGGCCCGATGTGTCGCTTCGCCGCATGAGACCGCACTGTAGTCCCCACGCGTCGACCCGCCGATCGACGCGATCACTTCGATGGGCTGTACGGCTGCCCTTCTGCGGCCGGTGCGATCGATCGACCGAGCGCACCGGCGACCACCACCAGGGTCACGAGGAAGGGCATGCTCTGGAAGAACTCGCTCGGGATGCCGAAGCCACTGATCTCCACGTCGAGGAACTGCAGGCGTGAGCCCAGCGCCCGCGCGAAGCCGAAGAGCAGGGCGCCCGCGAAAGCGCCCCACGGCGTCCACTTGCCGAAGATCATGGCGGCGAGAGCGATGAAGCCGGCGGCATTGGTCATGTTGTCCTCGAAACCCGACTGGGACTCCATGGAGAACCACGCGCCGGCCAGGCCGGCGATGAATCCGCCGAGCACGACGGAGCGATACCGCGTCTTGATGACGTCGATACCCAGTGTCTCGGCGGCATGCGGGTCCTCACCACACGATCGGACTCGCAGCCCCCACGCGGTGCGGAACATCACCAGCCACGTCAGGAACACCACCGCGAACATCATGTAGTGGATGGGCTTGCCCCGGAACAGCGTCTCGCCCAGGATCGGGATGTTCTCGAGCAACGGGAAGCCGAACTCGGCCGTCGAGATTCCCTTGCTGCTGCCCGAGGGAACGATGACTTCCGAACGCAGGAAGCCGGTGAGTCCCAGCGCGAAGAGGTTGATCACCACGCCCGCAACGATCTGATTGATCTGATACCGGATCGCCAGCACGGCCAGCAGGAGCGCGAGGGCGCCGCCGGTGAGCACGGCAACGAGGATCGCAAACCACAACCATCCGGTGCTGCTCGCGTCGCCCAGTGTGGCGAACACCATGAAGCCCACCCCTGCGGATCCCAACATCGTGCCCTCGATGCCGATGTTGATGATTCCGGATCGCTCCGACCACAGTCCGGTCATCGCACCCAGCGCGATCGGCGTGGAGAGCACGAGTGATTCGTCGAGCAGATTGGTCACGTTGGTGGCCGGGGCGGCCGAGAGGCCGAGCGCGACCACGAGGATCAACGGAACGGTGGCCGCCGCCGCCAGGATCTGGGCCGCCCGCCCCCAGCGGTCGAGTCGTTCCGGCAGCAGCGACGAGGCCGCGGCCAGCAGGTAGATGACGCCGATGATGACCACCGCGGTGGGCGGGTCGAAGCTGTAGTTCAGCGGATCGGGCGGCGGCTCGAACGCAAAGGTTCGAGTGTCGCCGGTGATGTTCGGCGCCACCAGGGCGATGAGCGCGACACCCGCGAGGCCGAACGCGAACCCCGTGACCTGACGTCGCCCCAGCCGACGTGACTCGGTTCGCTGCTCGTCGGCGAGATCGATGGCCTGTGCACTCATGATCAGGCCCACCCCGTGCTCGTGGCCTGGATGTGGCTTCCGGCCTCACCGCGGACACGGAACAGATAGCGGACGATCGCGTCGGCCGCCACGAACAACAGCACCATGGATTGGATGATGCGGACGACGTCGATGGAGACGTCGGCTTCTTGTTGCATGAGCGGCGCGCCCGACAACAGCGAACCCCACAACAACGACGATGCGATGATGCCGACGGGGTTGGCCCTGGCCAGAAGGGCCACGGCGATTCCGTCGAACCCGATGAAGGCGAACGTGCCGGGCTGGAACACCTGGTTGGTGCCCGACACCTCGGACGCGGCGGCGATGCCCGCACACGCCCCGGAAATCGCCATTGCCAGGATGATGATGCGATTGACGCTGATGCCGGCGTACAAGGAGGCATGAGGGTTGGCGCCGACCGTGTTCACCTCGAACCCGAACGTCGTTCGCTTCAACACGAACGCCATGAGCAGGCACACGCCGATCATGACGAACAGTCCCCAGTGGAGCGGGGGTTGCGACTCGATGATCGTCGGCAGGATCGCGGTGTCGGAGATGGCGTCGGTTCGGGGCACCGACGCCGTCGGATCGCGCAGGATCAACGGATCGCGGGAGTTCACCATCCAGCGAACCAGGAACAGGGCGATGCTGTTCAACATGATGGTGCTGATGACCTCGTGCGCACCGGTCTTGGCGCGAAGGATGCCCGGCACCCAACCCCACACGAAGCCACCGACGGCACCGGCGAGCAGGATGACGGGCACCGCGACGACGCCGGGGGCGTCGGTCATCCAGGCCCAGGTGCCGACCCACGCTGCGGTGATGCCGCCCACCAGCAACTGACCCTCGGCCCCGATGTTGAAGAGGCCGGCTCGGAAGGCGAAGGCCAGCGCCAGGGCCGAACCCATGAACGGGACCGAGCGGGCGATCGACCCCGCGATGTTGTCCTTGCTTCCGAACATGCCGTCGATCAGCGCCCAGTACGCCTTGAAGGGGTTCACGCCGATGAGGGCAATGAGCACACCGCCGACGATGAACGACAGCAGCACCGCGTAGAGGGGGACGAGAACGGATTGCAGATCGAGGGCCTGTTGGACCTTCAGTCGGAAGCTGGAAGGCTCGACTTCGCGTTGGTCGGCTCCCATGCTCATGACCGGACCTCCTCGCTCTCGGGGACGGCGCCGGTGGCCATCATGTAGCCGAGCCCCTCACGGGTCGCGTCGGGCGCATCGAAGGTGCCGACGAGGCGGCCACGATAGAGCACGCCGATCCGGTCCGACAGCGAAAGGATCTCGTCGAGCTCGGCCGAGACCAGCAGTACGCCGACACCTTTGTCGCGCAGGGCGATGATCTGATTGTGGATGAACTCGATGGATCCGACGTCGAGTCCTCTGGTGGGCTGGGCAACGATCAACGCCTTCACGTCGCCGGTGAGCTCCCTGGCGACGATCACCTTCTGCTGGTTGCCGCCCGACAGATTGTCGACGGCGACATGGATGCTCGGCGTACGGACGTCGAACTGCTCGATCAACTGCTCGGCCTCCTCGTCGATCGCCTTGGTGTTGCGCACCCACCGTTGGGTGAACGGTGCCTGGTAGTACCGATTGAGCACCAGGTTGTCGGCGATCGAGTAGGAGCCCACCACGCCGTGTTTGTTCCGATCTTCGGGGATGTGCCCCGTGCCCAGCTCGGTGATCTGCCGCGGGCTCATCTTGGTCGCATCCCGACCCAGGATCTCGACCGTGCCCGCAGCCTTCGGACGCATTCCGGTGAGGGCCTCGACAAGCTCGCGCTGACCGTTGCCCTCGACGCCGGCGACGCCGAAGATCTCCCCTGCACGCACTTCGGCCGACAGGCCGTCGACGGTGCGGACACCGCGAACGTCGTCGACCCCCAGCCCCTTGATGCGAATCACCGGGTCGCCGGGGTGGGCGTCGCCCTTCTCGACCTGGAACACCACCTCACGACCGACCATGAGGTTGGCCAGCGACTGCTGCGTGGCCGTCTTCGGATCGGCGGTGCCGGCGACCCGGCCGTTGCGCAACACCGTGATGCGATCGGCGACGGCCAACACCTCACGCAGCTTGTGGGTGATGAAGATGATCGACTTTCCCTGGTCGACGAGGCTGCGAACGACGGCGAAGAAGTCGTCGACCTCACCCGGTGTGAGCACCGCAGTCGGTTCGTCGAGGATGAGGATCTCGGCTTCCCGGAACAGTGCTTTGATCAGCTCCACTCGTTGCTGCTCGCCCACCGACAGGTCGCCCACCTTCGCATCGGGGTCGACCATCAGGCCGTACTGCTCCTCGAGTGCGCGGATTCGCTTGCGAGCGTCGTCGAGATCGAGGAAGGGCCCCCTGACGAGCTCGTTGCCCAGGATGACGTTCTCGGCCACGGTGAACACCGGTATCAACTGGAAGTGCTGGTGCACCATGCCGATGCCGGCGGAGATCGCGTCGCCGACCCCGGAGAACTGCGTCTGCTCACCGCGGACTCGGATGCTGCCGGCGTCGGGCTGGTAGAGGCCGAACACACAGTTCACCAGTGTGCTCTTGCCGGCCCCGTTCTCGCCGAGCAGGCAGTGGATCTCCCCTTGGTTGAGAATGAGGTCGACGTCCTCGTTGGCAATGACGCCGGGGAAGGTCTTGGTGACTCCTCGGACCTCCAACACCGGAGTGCCGTTCGCACTGACCGCCATCACGCTCCTTTGCCGCTGCCGACCGACGCCCGACAATACGACGGATCGTCCGACGGGTCGAACCGAGGGGCGGACGCGGGAGAGCCCGACACCCGGGAGGGTGTCGGGCTCTCGTTCGCGAGTTGGGTGAACGGGTGGCGGCTCAGGCCCTCACCGGCTCACGATGAACCCGTCAGTCGCAAGCAGACCCTTCGCCGATGAAGAGCCCGTCGATGCCACATACGCCGGTTTCGATGCTGCCGTCGGCGAGGCCCGCCCGAACGGACTCGACCGCTGCCGCCGCTGCGTCAGACACGGCGGCATCGTGGAACGGTGCGTAGGTGATGCCGTTGTTGGCGGCCGAAAGCACGTAGACGCCTCCTACGAGCGCATCTTGGATCGATGCCGCGATGTTGTCGAAGACCGCGAGGTCGACACGCTTCATGGCCGAGCTGGCCAGCCGGTCGGAACCAGGTGCGGTACCTCCGGAGAAGGTGGTGAAGTACTCGTCCTGGTCGACACCGATGGCCCAGACACCGGCCTCGGCCGCGGCCTTGACCCCACCGGACCCCGTGGGACCGCCGGCCCCGAAGATCACGTCGGCGCCTTCACCGATGAACTGCGCGGCGTCGGATGCACCCTTGGCCGGATCGGTGAAGCTCTCGTTGTAGATCTCGAGGACCCGGATGTCGGGGTTGATCGACTTCGCACCGGCCGAGTAGCCGTTGACGAACTTCACGACCGGCGGAACGTCTTCACGACCGCCGACCACGCCGACCACGCCACTCTCGGACAACGAGGCCGCGAGGGCACCGGCGATGAAGCCGCCCTCGTTCTCGTTGAAGAGCACGCCAACCATGTTCTCGGGATATTCGAGGAGGAACTGGTCGATACCGATGAAGTCGACATCGGTGTTCGCCGCGGCCGCGGCCGCGGTGTCGTCGGTGATGAGGAACCCGACCGTGACCAACACGTTCGGGTCACTCGTGAGCGACGTGGCGATGTTGGCCGCATAGTCGGCTTCGGACACCGTCTCGATGAAGCTCGTGTTCTCGATGCCGAAGCACTCAACTGCCGCCGTCAGCCCTTCGAAGGCGAACTGGTTGAACGTGCCGTCGTCGACCTTTCCGATGTCGGTGACCAGGTTGGCGGTGAAGCCCTCGGGCGCCTGGAGCCCGTCGTAGCTCGCGCACTGGTCATCGAGGGTGACGAACGAATTCGCCTCCTCCATGGCCGGCTCCTCGGCCGGCTCCTCGGCCGGCTCCTCGGCCGGCTCCTCGGCCGGCTCCTCGGCCGGCTCCTCGGCCGCCGGTTCTTCGGCCGCCGGCTCCTCGGCCGCCGGCTCCTCGGCCACCGTCTCCGTGTCGTCGTCGCTGCCGCAGGCCGCGGCAATCAGTGTGAACGCGAACAATACGCTCAGCAGTCTCAGCAATCGCTTCTGCATGAACCCTCCATTGACATCTGTACGCGTCGACCGTTCGGCCGACGCACCTAGGCTCGCCAAGCTAGCGCGACCGTCGTCGTTGCGCTCATCATGGCGCGCAGGTGTAACCCCTCCGCAACCTCGTTGCGAAAGCCGTCTGCACCGCATCGGGCTCCTCCGGGTTCGGTCCCTCGACGGGGTCGGGCGGCATAACATGAGGCATGGATACTCCGAACCCCCTCTCGATCGAGGAGATCCGCACCGCGCCGAAGGTGCTGCTCCACGATCACCTGGACGGTGGGCTGCGCCCGACCACCATCATCGAACTGGCCGCTGAACACGGCTATCGCGACCTCCCGACGACCGACCCCACCGACCTGGCCTCCTGGATGCTTCGGGGGGCCAGCCGCCTCGACCTGGCCCTGTACCTCGAGACCTTCGCCCACACGGTCGGGGTCATGCAGACCAAGGACGCACTCGAACGAGTCGCCGCCGAGTGTGCCCAAGACCTGGCCGACGACGGTGTGGTGTACGCCGAGGTGCGCTTCGCGCCCGAACTGCACGTCGAGAAGGGTCTCACCCTCGACGAGGTGGTAGAAGCGGTCCTCGCCGGGTTCGCACGGGGTTCGGCCGGTCGCGACATCGCCATCGGCACCCTGCTCACCGCCATGCGCACCGCGGCCCGGTCGCTCGAGATCGCCGAGCTGGCGGTGCGACACCGCGGCCACGGGGTGGTCGGCTTCGACATCGCCGGCGCCGAGGCCGGGAATCCCCCCACTCGCCATCTCGACGCCTTCCACCTCATCCAGCGCGAGAACTTCCACTTCACCATTCACGCGGGTGAGGCCTACGGTCCGCCGTCGATCTGGGAGGCGATCCAGTACTGCGGCGCCGAACGTCTCGGCCACGGTGTCCGCATCGTCGACCAGATCGACAAGACCGACGACGGCTACGTCCTCGGACCGTTGGCGCAGTTCGTGCTCGACGACCGCATTCCCCTCGAGCTGTGTCCGTCCTCGAACGTCCACACCGGCGTGTGCGCATCGGTGGCCGATCATCCCATCGGAATGCTGGCCGATCTGAAGTTCCGTTGCACCGTGAACACCGACAACCGACTGATGAGCGACACCACCCTCTCGAAGGAGCTCTCGCTCTGCAGCGAAGCCTTCGGGTGGGGATGGCAACAGATCCAGTGGGTGACGATCAACGCGATGAAAAGCGCCTTCTGGCCCTTCGACGACCGACTGCGACTCATCAACGAGGTGATCAAGCCGCGGTACGCCACACTGATGGCATGACGGTCGCCGCGTCGGGCTCTGCCGCCGCGATCACCACGGTCGGTCTCGACGCCGACGACACCCTGTGGCACTGCGAGCCCCACTTCAAGCTCATCGAAGCCCGCTTCGCCGACCTCGTCTCGGCCCACGGCGACGTCGACGAGGTGAACGAGCACCTCCTCGCCGTCGAGCGTCACAACCTCGAGATCTTCGGCTACGGGGTGAAGGGTTTCGTCCTGTCGATGATCGAGACGGCCATCCAGCTCACCGACGGCGCCGTCCCTGCCGACGACATCGCCACCATCATCGACTGGGGCCGCGAGATGATCGCTCATCCCATCGAACTGCTCCCCGGCGTCGCCGAGACGGTCGAATGCCTGGCCCGGTCCTACGACATCGTGGTCATGACCAAGGGCGACCTGTTCCACCAGGAATCGAAGGTCGCGTCCTCGGGCCTGGCCGAACACCTCGCCGGCGTCGAGGTGTTCGCCGAGAAGGACGCCGCCACGTACCGACGGGTGCTCGACCAACGGGGGATCGCGGCCGATTCCTTCGTGATGGTCGGCAACTCGGTGGCCTCCGACATCCTGCCGGTGCTCGAAGTCGGCGCCCGGGCGGTCCACATCCCCTACGAGACCAACTGGGCGCTCGATCATGCCGAGGGCGACGGTCAGGGCTACGTCGAGATCGATCGCTTCGACCTGTTGCCGTCGGCTCTGGCCTCCCTCGTTTCGTGAGCCTCCGCATCCACCCCGAAGTCGCCGCAGCACTGGCCGACAACCGGCCCGTGGTCGCGCTCGAATCCACCGTCTACAGCCTCCTCGGGCTGCCGGCTCCCGCCAACCGCGAGGCGCTCGACCGTTGCCTCGACGCCATCCGCTCGGGTGGCGCCACCCCCGCAGTCACCGCCATTGTCGACGGCGTCGCCACGGTGGGTCTCGACGACGACGAGGTCACCCGCATGCTCGGCGCCGACAGGAAGGTGGCCGAACGCGACCTCGGAGTGGCCGTGGCCCGGAGATGGCCGGTGGGCGTCACCACCGTGGCCGCATCACTCGCCATCGCCGCCCGGGCGGGCATCCCGGTGTTCGCCACCGGCGGCATCGGTGGCGTTCACCGCGATGCACACCTCACCGGCGACGTCAGCGGCGACCTGGGCGCCATCGCCGAGCACCCGGTGATCACCGTCTGTGCCGGCGCCAAGGCGTTCCTCGACCTGGCCAGGACCCTCGAAGACCTCGAGACGCGACGGGTGCCGGTGCTGGGCTGGCGAACCGACGAGCTCCCCGCCTTCTACACCCGCAGCAGCGGCCTCCCGGTTCCGCACCGGGTCGACACGGCCGCCGAGGTCGTGGCCACCTATCGCGCCCACAACGAACTGTCGAGCGGTGGCGTTCTGGTGTGCGCGCCCCCACCCGAGGCCACCGCGCTCCCCCGTCACGAAGTCGACCAGGCGATCGCTGCCGCGCTCGCCGAAGCCGAGGCGTCGGGGGTGCGCGGTGCCGGCGTCACCCCCCTCGTGCTCGCCCGCATCGGTGCAGCCACCGAGGGTCGATCGGTCCCGGCCAACATTGCCCTCGTCGCCAACAATGCCGCCGTCGCCACCGAGATCGCCGTGGCGTTCGGCTCGTGATCGCGGTCGGGCGTGTGTGGCCGAGGCGGAGTAGGTTGGCCGGGTGGAACTCACCATCGTCGATCATCCGCTGGCCGCCGACCGTCTCACCACCCTGCGCGATGCCGAGACCCCCGCGGCGGAGTTCCGCGCCGCCCTCCACGAGCTCTCGGTGTTCCTCCTGTACGAGGCCCTGCGCCACTGTCCGGTCGCCACCATCGACGTCGAGACGCCGCTCGGGCCGACCACCGGCGACATCATCGCCCAGCCACCGGTGCTGGTCCCGGTACTGCGAGCCGGTCTGGGCATGCTCGAGGCCGGGCGCACCCTTCTGCCCGATGCTCCGGTGGGGTTCGTCGGCGCCAAGCGCGACGAGGACACATTCCAGCCCAAGGTCTACATGCAGACGGTGCCCATGCTCGAGGACGGGCCGGCGATAGTCCTCGACCCCATGCTCGCCACGGGAGGATCGCTCATCCATGCCTGCGAGCTGCTCCGCGAACGAGACGCCGGCAACCTCATCGTGGTCTGCGTACTGGCCGCACCCGAGGGACTCTCGGCTCTCGACGAGGCCATCGAGAACGTGCACGTCGTGACCGCTTCGGTCGACGAGTACCTCACCGACAACGCCTACATCTACCCCGGACTCGGCGACGCCGGCGACCGCCAGTTCGGCATCGACTGATTCAGGGTGTTCGGTGACCTGCGATTTTCGACTCGAATGGCGCCCTGACCTGCGGCACGATCGGTATCAGCTTCTTCAGTGAGACCGGCGCCAGCCTTCGAGCACGGCGCGGGGGGAGCTCGGTGGAGGTGTTGGCGGCCAGGCAGCCGCGGTGGTCGCCTGCTTCGACCTCCGTCCAGAGCGCATCGAGCGCCATGACCACGTCATCGATGCCGCGGGTGCTCTTCTCGAGCATCTCGCCGAGCATCTGGGCCCGGAAGTCGACGTCGCTGCCGATCTTGGAGTCCCGGTACTGAGGGATGACGAAGTCGAGGAAGTCGAGCAGACATCAAATGACCTTGCGGAGATACCACCCGTGGATCGCCGCCGCGATCACGTTGACGATCGCGATCGGGTAGGCAGCGATGGCGATCGAGTACACCAGGAAGGTCAGCGACCCGGCGAGGCCGAGGCGTCCGACGGTCCGGTCGGTTCCCCTCTTCGTCGGCGACCATATCTTCACGAGGGGTAGCGGTTTCCGCTACCCCTCGTGAAGATATGGCCTAGGGGTCGGCACGGCCGGTGAAGTCGTCCATCGTGTGGTAGACGCCGAAGACTCGGTCGGCGAGGAAGTCGCGCACGTCGGTCGGGACGACACCCTTGAGGATCTCGCTGAGCTGCACCGTCTTGGGCATGACGACGAAGGGCCGGCCGGCGAGCGTCGCCTTCCACGCCTCGTCGACGACCTCGGCGGGGTCGAGGATCGGCAGCAGCGGCGCCGACTTGGCACCCTCGAACATGCCGGTGCGTGTGTAGTACGGGCACACGGTCGTCACCTTGACGTGGTCGTGGCCGGCCTGCTTGAGCTCGAGCCGGACCGAGTCCGACCATCCGATGACCGCCCACTTCGAGGCGGCGTACGCCGCCATCCGTGGGTTGGGGGTGAAGCCCGCCGCCGAGGCCAGGTTGAGCAGCCGGCACTCACCCGGGGCATCGATCATCGCCGGGAGGAACGCGTGGGCGACGTACATCGGGGCCAGAGTGTTGACGTCGATCGTGAACTTGGCGTCGCGTTGGAGGTCGGTTTCCCAGAAGTAGTGGTTGCCCCGGACGACGCCGGCGTTGTTGACCAGGACGTCGATCCGGCCGAGATCGTCGAGGACCATGGCGGCCGTGTCGGCGACTGCCATGGCGTCGCTGACGTCGACGAGGTAGCCACCGACCTCGGTCGACCCGTCGTCGAGCTCGGCCAGCGTGTCGTTGAGGGCGGACTCGTCGACGTCCCAGAGCACGACGGCCGAGGCCTCCTCGGCGATCGCCCGATCGGCGAACATCCGGCCCATCCCCATCGCCGCGCCGGTGACGAGGACGCTCTTGCCCTTGACCGACCTCATGCCGACTCTGTCGACTCGGCCGCCGTACCCACCGGCTCCCTCGCCGCTCGAGCGGCGAGCGCAGCGGTGCGGACTCGATCGAAGTCCTCGTCGGTGTACGGCCCGTTGACCCCCGAGATCGTCGCCAGCTGCATGCCGTGCTTCAGCCCGAGCTGGTAGATCTCCTTGACCTTCGGCCAGCTGATACTGCGACCGACGGTGAAGTTCTCGTAGCGACCGTCGAGGGCGAGCACGATTGTCTCGGCGAGGCAGGCGAAGACGACCCGGTCGGGTAGCCCGATGTCCTTCATCCGCACCTCACCGGGCAGTTCGATCTCCCCGGATTCGATGACCAGGACGTCGGGCCGTTTGGCGATGTCCTCGGGGGACATGTCCAGAGGGCGGGCGACGTCGGTGATCACGCAACCCGGCTTGACACTCATGATGTCGAGCACCTTCTGCCCGGCGGCCGAGGTCGCCGTGACGATCATGTCCATGTCCGGGAGCGCGGCCGATGGGTTGGTTGCGACGTGCACGACGGCGCGCGGGTTCTCCTGTTCGATCTCCTGTTTGATCTGGAGCAGCTTGGCGGTCTCCGGAGAGACGAGCCAGACCTCGTCGGCGGCGAGGGCGAGCAGGCGGGCACAGACCGAGCCGATCGCTCCCGAGGCGCCGACGACCATCGCCTTGCCGTGAAGCAGTCCGTTCTCATCGGGTTCTGCGATCCCGAGCCGGCGCACCGCTTCGTGGGCCGCCCACAACGCGCCCGAGGCGCTGTAGCTGTTGCCGGTCGTCACCGGAAGTGGCGCCTGCTTGGCGACGGTGACGCCGGCGTCGCCGACGACCTTCGTGAACGCGCCGAGCCCCATGATCTGGGCGCCGAGGCGCCGGGACAGATCGGCGGCCTCGAGCAGCCGTGAATAGGTGAACTCGGGCGGGTGCGCGAGCATCTCCTTCGGGGTCCCGCCGACGGTGATCAGCCAGCCCTCGGCCTCGTCGCCGGTGTCGGAGACGATGCCGGTCACGTGGCTGTAGACGAACGGCGGGATGTAGGCGACGGTCTTCTCGACGACCCGGCCCATCCCGGGGATGCTCGCGATCTGCGCGAGCGGCTCGACGTTCTTGAAGTACTCGGTCGACAGCGGGTGGATGACGAACGAGAAGCGGCTCTTGCGGCGACGGCCTTTCGGCCAAAGCAGACGCGGTTCGAGCTCGGCGCCCTGGATGAACTGGGCGAGGTCGTCGGTCGTGAGCTCCTGGCCGGGCGGCAGCGTTGCGGCGACCATCGCCTCGTACATCGCGGGGACGAGGACGAAATCAAAGGGTTGCGGGGTGACGTCCACGACGAGGTCGGCGCCGAGATCGCTCAGCGCGGTGAACCGGTCCTCGGTGACCGTGCTCGTGATCACCGCCTTCCCGGTGAGGTCGGGTAGACCGAAGCGCATCAGCTCGGAGAACGAGCCGATGAGGACGTCGGCGTCCTCGACGGCGACGTGGGCGACCTTGTCGCTGACCCAGCCGACCGGGCCTTGGACCTGCTCCTTGACGGTGCCGGGGACGTGGCGCCAGGCGAACTCGCCGATGCCGGCGGCGGTCGCGGTGATCGGGTTCGTCTTGACCCGGCCGGGCAGTACGAGGTCGTGACCCGCGGTGTCGAAGATGATGTTGTCGGTGAACTCGTGGAGCACCGCGATGGTGCGCTCGCGGGTCGTCCCGCCGACGACGACGACCCTGGCGTTGGCGAAGTACCCAGGCATCTCCGCCTCGACCCGGCGGATCGCCCACTCCTGGAAGATGTCGGCGAGGAGGGAGTCGTCGCGGACGGGCACCCGCTCGGTCGTGTGCTTGATCTGCTCCACGTCCTCGACGGAGTTCCCGAGGTGACCTGCTGCGCGGGCTTCCCGGATTCCGCTGACGGCGATCGCATCGGCCTCGAGGGACCAGCGCCACACGTGGTCCTCGGCGGCTCGGGTGTCGCCGCTCGTGCCGACCCTGACGAGTCGGAAGTCGCGTCCGCCGAGGGTGACAGGCTCGTCGTAGTCCCACTCGTCACCCTGGAAGGTGACGTTGACGACGGTGGTGTGCTCCTGCTCGGGCTCTGGCATCGCGTCTCCTCGATCTGGGCTCATCTCGTCATCGTGATCGCGTCGGCCGGTCGCCAACAGGGCCTTTTGCAACGTCGGCGATCTGCGCCAGTTCGCCCAGATGATGCTCCACCAGTTCGACGAAGTGAAGCGGGTCGGAAATCATCCGGGCATCGGTGGAAACACCGACGGTGATCGAACCGTTGTAGCTGAACAGGCAGACGCCAAGTGGCTGGTCCCCCGACGTCGGCACCCAGCCGAGGATCGAGCGCACCGGCGCCCCGGCCATCGCCAACGCGACCCGCGGCCCAGGGACGTTGGTCAGCTGCCCGATCGTCTTGCCGGTGAAGAAGTCGGTGAGTCGGTGGGCGACCGTCGATGGCGACTCGGCGATGGCTCGCTGGAAGCCGAACGCAACCATCGGCTCGACGGAATTCTTCAGCCTGGTGGTGCGCTGGTGGATCTCGCGGATCAGGTCTTCGGGTTGGCGGACGCCGAGTGGCATCGAGAGCATGACGACGACGAAGTGGTTACCGAGTCGGTCCGGCAGCGTGGCATCGATGGGCTGGAGCGACACCGGCATCATCCACGACAGGTCGGTGACCTCGGTGACGCCGCGCTCGGCCAGGTAGTCGGTGAGCGCCAACGAGATGGCGGCGAGCAACACGTCGTTCAAGCTGACGCCGTGGGCGCGGCCGGCGGCGCGGATGCCGTCGAGCGGGAAGCCCTCGACCCAGGCGACGGACTTGTCGACTCCCGGGTGGCCACTCCACGCCTCGGCGTCGTGGCCGTCGGACAGCAGCATCCGACCGATCTCCCGCCAGGAGTTCGAGTATTCGTTGTCGAGCGACGCCACACTCGTGAGCACGTCCACGAGCTTGTCAGGATGGCGGACCAGGTCGAACGCCTCGCCGATGTGGTGGGACAGCCCGAGCGGGTTCGTCGTCGTCATCAGGGTCCGCGCCGCCGACGCGACCGCCTGCCCGGCGTGACCGACGTAGTCGATGGTGTCGGTGACCGAGTGCTCGACGACGTGGAGCACTCGTTCGAGAGGGTGGTGATGTTCGTCGGAGGTGTTCCGGCCGACCGCTGAGGGCGCGGCATCGTCGGCCGGGTCGCATGCCCCGAGGAGCATCTGGACCAGCCTGATCCCGTCGCCGAGTCCGTGGTGGAAGCGGCTGTAGAGGTACCCGCTCCGGTCGTCTTCGGGCCCGGTGACGATCTGCACCTCCCACAACGGACGGGAGCGGTCGAACGGAACGGAGAACTGGCTGGAGACGTACGCTCGGATCGCCTCGACACCTCCGTCGTCGAGAACCACCTGGTGGACGTGCCGGTCGATGGCGAAGTCGGCGTCGTCCTCCCACATCCAGCCGCCGTCGCGTTTCACGGCGACCTGCGACAGGACCCGGTACTTGCGGACCATGCGGTCCATGACCAGGTCGACGACAGCCTCGTACTCCGGGACCTCGTCGAAACCCATCAGGCCGTTGACCTGCATGAGATTGTTCGGCCGGTCCATCAGCAGCCAGGTCAGGTCTTCCGGTGCGATCGGCGTGCTCATTCCTCTCCCCTCCATGACGCACGGGGGCGGCGACCGACACCTGGCCCCGGGGCACGTGACGAGTGCGAACACTACCATCCCTCACATCCCCTGGTAGAGGGCACTTCTCGTGGCCGGCCGGTGACAGGCGATGGGCGCTCGTGCAGGTCACGAGTGGATTTGGCCGAAACCCCCAAACCCTCATGGCAACGAATCCCGGACGATTCCCCTCGCGCTTGTGACCAGGCCGTCACCACGAGGGCACCGCCCGCAAGCGCGTCCCCCACGGGCGGCATCGTCCGCCGAGTCGGTCGTCCTGGAGGGGAGCACGAGGTCGAGTCGCTCGCTCTCGCGGGCTCGCTGCCGCACGGCGTAGTAGGGGGCCTTGCGGGCTTTCGAGAGGCCCGATATGGGCCCGGAGTGCTTTCCCGAGCCACCCCTGCACCCGCTCCTCCGCTGTGTCCTCGACTGCGGACACCAACCTCGCGCCGCTTTTCAGGGCGGTGGTTCAACTTTGGCCCGAGTAGCGTCCTCACCCTCATTTACCCGGTGCCTGCGAGTTTGATCTGACGTGAGCGTGTGCGGCCAGTTCGGCATCGACTGACCGCCCCGTCGCCCAATGGCCGACGTTGTCGTCAGTCGAGGCGGGCCTCGAGCAGCTCCTCGACCGACTCGGCCAGCGACCCGATGCGGCCTGTGAGCACCGACCTCGTGGCCGCCGTCCCGTCCGGCCCGGCCGGCGCGGTGACTTCGAGATAGGCCTTGAGCTTCGGCTCGGTGCCGCTCGGCCGCAGGATCACCCGCGAGCCGTCGAGGAGTCGGTAGATCAGGACGTCGCTCGGCGGCAGGACGTCACCGACCAGGAGATCCTCGGTGGCGGTGATCGAGACGCCGCCGATGTCGGGCGGCGGCGTCGATCGGAGCGACGCCATCGCCGCCGCCAGGCGCTCCAGTGGCCCGGTGCCCTCTACCCGTTGGGTGCGTTGGGCGGTGACGAACACACCGATCTCGGCCATGATCTCGTCGAGGAGCTCGCGCAGGTCCGAACCCTGTCGCTTGCGGTCGGCGGCGATGTGCACCAGCTCGGCCGCGGCCGTGATGCCGTCCTTGTCGTGCACGGCCGGGGTCACCGCGTAGCCCAGCGCCTCCTCGTAACCGAACACGAGCCGCCGGCCGCTGTCCCGACCGACCCGGGCCACCCACTTGAATCCGGTGAGCGTGGACTCGTGCGGCACACCGTGGCGCGCGGCGAGGACCTCGAGTGCGCTCGAGGAGACCAGAGAAGACGCCACGATCCGATCGTCGCCGGTGGTTCGACGCAGCAGCGAGTCGGCCAGCAGCAATCCGAGCTCGTCCCCGGTCAGCCGAGCCCAGCCCTCGGGGCCCGGAAGGGCGATGCCGAGGCGGTCGGCGTCGGGATCGTTGGCGATCACCAGGTCGGCCCCGACGCGATCGGCCAGGGCGAAGGCCAGGTCGAGTGCACCCGGCTCCTCGGGGTTGGGGAACGCCGTGGTGGGGAACGTACCGTCGGGCTCGTCCTGCTCGGAGACGACGACGGGTGCCGGGAGGCCCAGCCGGGCGAACAGGGCACGGAGGGCGGCCGAACCGACGCCATGCATGGCCGTGTACACGATCCTGAGGTCGCTCTGGTCGGAAAGGGCGACGAGGTGGCGCTCGACGGCATCGAGGTAGGGGGTCACCATGTCGACCCGGGGTTGGCGCTCGACATCGAGGGCCAGGGTGGTCTCGGCCGCCGCGACGATCGCCGCCTCGATCTCGGCATCGGCCGGCGGTATCAACTGGGCACCGTCGGCCATGTAGACCTTGTAGCCGTTGTCGCCCCGAGGATTGTGACTGGCGGTGACCATCACCCCGGCATGGGCCCCGTGGGCCATGACCGCATGGGCGAGTGCCGGCGTGGGCATCGGGCCCTGCCCGACGACCGGCACGCCACCGAAGTGCCCGACGACGGCGGCGGTCTCGTCGGCAAAGGCCTCCGACGTCGGCCGGGCGTCGTAGCCGATCACCACGGTTGCGCCATCGGGAAGCCAGCGCATCAACCCTGCGGCCGTTTGTCGGACCACGAGCCGATTCATCCGGTTCGGGCCGGCGCCTTCGGCGCCGCGCAGGCCGGCGGTGCCGAACTCGAGTCTCCTGGTGAAGCGGTCGGCCAGGCCGAGATCGTCGCCGTCCTCGACGAGTCGAGCCACCTCGGCGCGGGTTCCGGGATCCGGGTCGGCCCGCACCCATTCGTCGATGCTCGACCGGAGTTCGTCGCTCAGTCCGCTCACCCGCCCAGTCAACCACGCCCGTCGGCCGCCGGCTCGGAGAACCCCCCGATAGGGTCCGACACGATGCTCGACCACGTCTTCACCGATGCCATCGGCGCGCTGCGCGACGCCATCGAAGCGGCGTTGCTCGAACGTCAGGCCTTCGAGGAGCGCTTCCAGAGTGACATCCTGTTGGGCGACCTGAGCTGGGAAACGTCGTACTCCCTCCCTGGCGAGGGCGCACCGGCCCGCGTGAAGGCCGACGTCACGCTGTTGTGGTCGACGTGGTCCCAAACTGCGTACCGCGACTGGTACCTCGGCGACACGCCGACCGACCCGCCCCACATCGACATCGGCATCACGATGCGCATCCAGCGGTTGGCCGAGTCGCCCGATCCCAGCGTGGTGATCAGGGTCCTGCCCCGGGAATCGTCGAGCATCGGCCCGCATTCCCTCGTCCGCTCCGGCCCCACCATCGAGACGGTGTACGGGCACGATCTCGGCGACGCGGAATACGCCATCGAGGTGTCCTACGAGGGCAGCTACGAGCTCGACGAGAACACGCTCGACGACGGCAAGAATCTCGACGAGCACTTCGCGTCGATGGGCGGGTGGATCACCTCGACGCTCGTTCGTCTGGGCGATCTGGCGCTGGTCTACCGACCGGCCGACGATCCGCTGGTCGACTGATCTGCTTCCATCCGAACGGGTCCGCTACGAGCGTGACCGGCCTGGTGAACTGGTTCACGTCGATGTCAAGAAGATCGGGCGGATCCCTGACGGCGGCGGCTGGCGAGCCCAGGGCGACGGGACCGGGTCAACAGCCGCACACAAGAAGGCCAGGATCGGCTACGACTACGTGCACTCGGCGGTCGACGACCACACCCGGCTCGCCTACTCAGAGATCCACCCCGACGAACAAGGCGACACCGCAGCCGGGTTCCTGCTCCGAGCCAGCGAGTTCTTCGCCTCAGTGCGGGATCGACCGCATCGAACGAGTCATGACCGACAACCACTGGTGCTACACCCGAGCCACGTTCACTGCGCGAGCTCCTCGCATGATCGCGGCACCAGCCACATCAGCCATCCGGCCGCACTGCCCATGGCAGAACGGGAAAGTCGAACGATTCAACCGGACGCTCCAAACCGAATGGGCCTACCGGCAGGTCTTCACCACCAACGACGAACGCGCCGACGCCCTGCCACCATGGCTCGACTACTACAACCACCGACGGCAACACAGCTCACTCGGACGACGCCCACCAATCACCCGACTGTCACCAACCTGATGGCCGAGTACAACTAGCCCGCCGGAGCGGGCTCGGCGTTGCGGTCGGCGGCGACCTGGTCGAGATCGCCGTACTCCTCGGTGGTGTCGGCCCAATTCTCGAACTGGATGACTTCGATCTCCTCGAAGCGCTTGCGGAGCCACCCGTCGCCGGCGTCGAGCAGGCCGAGCTTCTTGCAGTTGGGCACGATCTTGGAGAACAGCAGCGCCTGGAACTGCTTGAACTCGGCCGGCGCGGCGAGCTGGTACTTCACCGCCTCGCGCACGTTCACCCCCATGCGGTCCCACACCTCTTGCTGGAGGAAACGGTCGCGCATGCGCAGGCCGGCCTCGAACGCGAACTCCTGGCGCTCCTTGATCTCGGCCTGGGTCATCTGCGGGTACAGCTCCTGGAGGCTGAGCACACCGAAGGCCACGTGTCGGGCCTCGTCGCTCATGACGTACCGCAACATCTTGACCAGCAGCGGATCGTCGGCGAACTGGTGCATGAAACCGAAGGCGGCCAGCGCCAGTCCCTCGACCATGATCTGCATGCCGAGATAGGTCATGTCCCAGCGGTTGTCGGCGATGATGTCGTCGAGCAGCAGGCGCAGATGGGGACTGATGGGGTACTCGGTACCGATCTTCTCGTCGAGGTACTTGGCGAACACCTCGACGTGGCGGGCCTCGTCGACCACCTGGGTCGCGGCGTAGTACTTGGCGTCGATCCACGGCACGGTCTCGACGATCTTCGCCGTGCACAGGAGCGCGCCCTGCTCGCCGTGGAGGAACTGGCTCATGCGCCAGGCGAAGGACTGGTAGGTGAACTCGTTCCACTCCTTGTCGCCGAAGTGGTGGAACGGGGACTCGGGGGCCTCGTAGTAGCCGTTGTCGCCGCCTTCGGCCAGGACGCCCAGTGCGGTGTAGGGATCGACCTCGATGCTCCAGTCGAGATCGGTCTGGGCGTTCCACTGCGACGTCTTCGCCTTCTCGTACAGCTTGTCGAGCTTGGCCCGCTCGCCCTTGTCGTAGTTCCAGGTGAAGATGGCTTCGCTGTTGTCGGTGACCGCGTGGATCAGTTCCTCGGGGTTCGAGTTGAACTCGGCCAGCTGCATGATGCGGTCGGGATCGTTGAGATCGTTGCGGATGTCGGCATCGGAGATGCTCATCGTGGTTCCCCCGTGGTCGGGTCCGGTCGGGCCGGTGCGAGTGCGGTCACGAGACCGGCGATGAGCCGATCCCAGCTTTCGTGGTCGGGTAGGTCTCGATCCAGTGCGTTGGTCACCAACATGCCGAAGGAGACGGCGTTGCAGAAGGTGGTGATGGCCTCGGTCGTGTAGGTGTCGTCGACCAGGCCGGCCGACTTCGCCTCGTCGACGAGCTTGGCCAGCCGACGGCTGTCGTCGTCGAGTCGGGCGCCGATCCGTGCGGCGAGCGCCGATTCGCGCCGGGACGCCACGATGGCCTCGAGCAGAACCGACGACCCGTGGCGCTCCTCGACGAGGTGGCTGCCGAGCTGGGTGATGATGCTCGCCGCATCGGCATCGACCTGCCCCGACAGGAGTCGTTCGATCTCGTCGGGCATCGACTTGTCGATGGCCTCGATCAGCAGATCGTCCTTGCCCCGGAAACGGCTGTAGATGGCGCCAGTGGTCAAGCCGGCCCGCCGGGCGATCTCGTGGACGCCGGCACCGTCGTAACCGCGTTCGGCGAACACCTCGTTGGCCGCGTCGATGAGTCGGACGCGAATCTCGTCGACGTCGTCGATGGCGTCGGAATCGTGGGTCACGACTCGATAATAACCATTATTGTCAGAGCCGCACAAGCGGGCCGTTCGACCCAGGCGTACCCCGTTGGTCAGACCTCGGAGCCTGGGGCGGCCCGACTCAGCACGGGCGCCGCCAGTTCGGCCAGGCTCACCAGAGGACGGGCACCGAGGTGACCGATCACCTCCGCCGCCGCCAGAGACGCCAGCTCACCGCACGTGGCCAGATCGTGACCGTGCGTGTAGCCGTACAGGAAGCCCGCGGCGTACAGATCGCCGGCCCCGGTGGTGTCGACCACCTTCTCGACCGGCGCCGCCGGCACGAAGATGCGATCGTCGGGAGTCACGATGAGTGAGCCCTCCGCACTGCGGGTGAGGCAGGCGACCTCGACCTTCCCCTGGACGGCGGCGACGCACTCCTCCCAGTCGTCGGACCCGGTGAGCGCGGCCAGCTCGGTCTGGTTCCCGAAGAGGATGTCGATCGTTCCGTCGATCAGCTCGAGCCACTCGGCGTGGTGGCGATGCACGCAGAACGCGTCGGAGAGCGTGAAGCTGATCTTGTTGCCCGCGGCCTTGGTGGCCTCGATGGCCTTGCGGATCGCTTCCTTGGTGATGTCGACGTCCCAGATGTAGCCCTCGCAGTACAACACCTTGGCCGCCGACGCGAGCTCGGCGTCGATGTCCTCGGGATGGAGATGCCCGGCGATGCCCAGATAGGTGCTCATCGTCCGAGCCGCATCGGGCGTGACCACGATCAGACATCGCGCCGTCGACGGTCCCGCGTCGGCGCCGGCCACGTCGAAGTCGACCCCGAGGGCCCGGATGTCGTGGCGGAACACCTCGCCGAGCTGGTCGTTGCGCACCTTGCCGATGAAACCGGCCGAGCCGCCGAACGAGGCGACACCGGCCATCGTGTTGGCGGCCGAGCCGCCCGAGGTCTCCGATCCCGGACCCATGGCCGCATACAGCTCGACGGCACGTTCGGTGTCGATGAGGGTCATGGCTCCCCGCGCCAGACCGAGCTCGTCGATGAACTGGTCGTGCTCGGTGCTGATGACATCGACGATGGCGTTGCCGATGCCGACGACGTCGTAGTGCTTCACGATGGTGTCCCCTCTGTACCGACGGCGTGCAGGCTAGCGGAGCCAGCCCTCGCCGATACCATCCCGGCGTGATCGAGAATCCGTATCGGCTGCCGCGTACCGCGATCCCCTCGCACTACCAGTTGCGCCTCGAACCCGACCTGGAGGCGGCGACATTTCGCGGTTCGTGCCGAGCCACCATCTCGGTGCACGCTGCCACCGACGAGCTCGTCTGCAATGCCGCCGAGCTCGTGGTGACCCACGCCCACCTCGAGTCGACCGACGACTCGATCGCCTGCACGATCCGCCTCGACGACGACCACGAGCGCGCCACCTTCGAGCTCACCTCGGCCATCGAGCCGGGAGAGTACGTGCTGGTCACCCACTTCGACGGCTTCCTCAACGACAAGCTGCGCGGGTTCTACCGCAGCTCGTTCTCCGACGCCGACGGATCCACCCGCACGCTCGCCACCACCCAGTTCGAGTCGACCAGCGCTCGTCGAGCCTTCCCGTGCTGGGACGAGCCCGACCTGAAGGCCGTGTTCGAGATCACCCTCGTGGTCGATCCCGATCTCCTCGCCGTCTCGTGTGGCGCCGAGATCGCATCGGAGCTGCTCGAGGATGGAAGACGGGAAGTCCGGTTCGCACCGACGATGCTCCTGTCGACCTACCTCCTGGCCTTCGTGGTCGGCCCGCTCGAGGCGAGCGAGCCGGTGCACGTCGGCACCACGCCCGTTCGCATCATCCACGTGCCCGGCAAGGCTCATCTGATCGACTTCGCCATGGATGCGGCCGTGTTCTCGCTCGCCCATTTCGAGGAGTATTTCGGCATTCCCTATCCGGGCGACAAGCTCGACCTGCTCGCCATTCCCGATTTCGCCTCCGGTGCCATGGAGAACCTCGGCGCCGTCACCTTCCGGGAGATCCTCCTGCTCCTCGATCCCCAGCGGTCGAGCCAACGCGAGCAGCAGCGATCGGTCGACGTGATCGCTCATGAGATCGCCCACATGTGGTTCGGCGACCTGGTGACCATGAAGTGGTGGGAGGGCATCTGGCTGAAGGAGGCATTCGCCACCTTCATGGAGATGCACGCCACCGACGCGTGGCGGCCCGACTGGGAACGCTGGGTCGACTTCGGGCTCTCGCGCTCAGCCGCCTTCGACGTCGATGCCCTGGCCGAAACCCGCCCCATCGAGTACGCCGTGGTGTCGCCCGCCGATGCCGAGGGCATGTACGACCTGCTCACCTACGAGAAGGGCGCAGCCGTCGTGCGCATGCTCGAGCAGTACCTCACACCCACGGTCTTTCGCGACGGCGTCCGACACTACTTGTCCGCTCACGCCTACGGGTCCACCGAGACCACCGATCTCTGGGACGACCTCGAACACGTGTCGGGCCAGCCGGTGCGCCGCATCATGGACTCGTGGATCTTTCAGGGCGGTCACCCACTCGTTTCGATCGACCTGGTCGACGACACCCGGGTGCGCCTCCGCCAGCGACGGTTCCGGTACGACGGCGTCGACTCGGGTGAGGAGTGGGGAGTGCCCGTGGTCATGCGCGTGTTCCACGGCGAAACGAGTCGCGTCCGTACCGGTGCTGCTCGACTCCACCGAGGCGACCGTCGAAGTGGGAGCCCACGATGCCGTGCTCGTCAACGCCGACGCCTCGGGCTTCTACCGAGTCGACTACTCGACCGCCGCTGGCGCCGCCCTGACCGCGCTGCCGGCGGGAGCGGTGGCGCCCGTCGAACGCTACGGGCTCGTCGACGACGCCTGGGCGGCCGTGGTCGCCGGTGTCCTCGACCCCGCCGAGTACCTCGGACTGGTGCGGACCTTCGCCGACGACGACGATCTCTCGGTGTGGCAGCGCATCATCGGCACGCTGCATGCCGTCGACAACCTGTTGCCCGACGCCACACGACCGGCCTACACCCTTTGGGTCACCGGTCTGCTCGCTCCACTGGCCGATCGACTGGGCCCCGACGCCGCACCCGACGAGGACGATCGCACCCGGGAGCTCCGGGCCGCCGCGTTCGGTGCGCTCGGCACCATCGCGCAACACCCGCCCACCACCGAACGAGCCGCATCCCTTCTCGACGACGACACGGCCGACCCCAGTCTGCGGGCGGCCGCAGTCGGCGTGGTCGCATCGGTCGCCGACACCGACACCTTCGACGATCTCGTGCGCCGGTTCCAGCATGCCGAAACGCCCCAGGACGAGCGCCGATACTCGTACGCGCTGGCGGCGGTTCCCGGTCTCGCCGACTTCGAGAAGATGTTGGCCATGACCATCGACGGCACGATCCGCATCCAGGACGCCCCCTTCGTCCTGTCCCTGGCCATGGGAAACCGCGCCCACGGTCCGCGAGCGTGGACCCACGTCGTCGACAACTGGGAGTTCATCGAGTCGGCGTTCCCCTCGAACACGTTGGTGTACCTCCTCGGCGGCATTCGGTCGCTGTCCGTCCAACCCCTCGCCGACGAGATCGAGGCGTTCTGCCTCGCTCATCCGGTCAACCAGGGCGCCAGGACCATCGCCCAGCACCTCGAACGGCTTCGCGTGAACGTCGATCTCCGCGCTCGCGTCACCGACCGCGTTCCGACCGCGCTCGGCTGATCGTGCACTGGCTCACCCGCCGGCCTCCCGCGGTGTCGGTCTTCGCCGTCGAGCCGTCGACCGCACAACTCGTGTGGCGTCGCGCCGGACCCGGACCCATGCGGGTGTCGTGCATTGCGCCCGACGGCTCATCGCGCTCGTCGACGGTCGACACCGACGGCGGACCCGGGGCCCTGCTCGTCGACGAGCTCACCCCCGGCGTGACCTACGACCTCACCGTCGCCGGCCGTGGCCTCGCCGTCGCCGACTGCCGCCATCGTTTCACCACACCGATCGATCCGCCGGGGGAGCTCCTCAGCCGCGTGGTCACCGTGAACGACTCCCACCTCGGCGGGAACCGGTTCGGCTACCTCAAGACCATCCGCGAACGGCCGGCTCCCGAACTGGCGAGCTCCGAACGATGCCTCCGCGCCGCAGTGAGCGCGATGGCGGCCTGGCAGCCCGACCATGCCGTCTTCAAGGGCGACATCGTGAATCGCGGCAGCGTCGACGAATGGGCGACGGCGAACGAGATCGCCGCGTCGGTCCCGGTCACGACCGACATGCTGCTCGGCAACCACGAAGCCAACTCACGCCACGGCATCGATCCGGTCGTGGGGGCCGGCGCCGGGGGCTTCGATCTCTCCGAACCGGTCCGTGTGCGCGATCTCCCCGGAATCCGACTGGTGCTGGCCGACACCACGGTGCGACGAACCAACCGAGGCGGCATTGCCCACGTGGCCGACGAGATCATCGAGGCGGCGGCCGAGGCCGACACCCCGGTGATGGTGTGCCTGCATCACAACCTCCAGACCCATCGCCTGCCCACGTTCCTCCCGGCGGGCATCGCCGGGCACCATGCCCGACGTTTCCTCGACCGACTGGCCGACATCGCCCCGGCATCGTTGACCGTGTCCGGGCACACCCACCGCAACCGACGACGCGATCATCGCGGCATCCCCGTGATCGAGGTCGGCGCGCCCAAGGACTATCCCGGCGTCTGGGCCGGATACGCGGTGCACGAAGGCGGTATTCGACAGGTCTCGTATCGCGTGGCCGAGCCGAGCTGTCTGCAATGGACCGAGCGAACCCGTTGGGCGGCGTTGGGGCTGTGGGGGCGCTGGTCACCCGGCGTGATCGACGACCGCTGCTTCACCCATCGATGGCCGACCGACGCCGGCTGATCAGGTCTCGATCGACAGTGCGGTGAGCAGGCTGCGATTCACCAGCACCACCGGCGAGTACACCGGTTCGTCGTCGACGGCGGGAAAACTGAGGACCGCATCGGTGACCGCGAAGAACTTGTGGAGCTCGAGCGACATCGCATCGGTCGGGTTGTCGTACCGACGGGTGAGGTGCAACCGCCCCTTGAGCTCACTGCCGACCGCCCCGATGAACACGGGTTGAGCGGTTTTGGGCATGAGATGGCTCACCCGCGTCTTGGGGTCCTCGTGCTGTTCGGTGTTGATGAGCACGAAGGTCATGCTGCGCTTGGAGACGGTCATCTCGTCGGCCTCGTGGATGGTGACGTCGGGATCCGAGATCCGCACGACGCTGACGTTCTCCATGTGCACGAAGTCGGTGAGCTCGTCGTTGAGCACCTCCTGGAGACGTTTCGCGACGGCGATCGACCCTTCGTAGATGTGGGTCGACGTGACGACAACGATGGGGAGAGCGGCATCCATGCCCAAACGCTAGGTCGCCGGGGCCGCCCGGCCGGTGATGCCCTTCGATGGTCAGTCGGCCAACCGGTCGATCGCCTCGGCGAAGGAACCCCCGGCCTCGATCAACGACCGCAGCTGGATCACGTGGCGGGGTCGGTTCATGCCGAAGGCGCCGGCAAGGCGCTCGCCCCGCCGGTAGAGCGCGACGAAGCGCCCGTCGTCGACGGCCCCGTGCGCGACCACCACCTCGTCGGCGTCGTTGGTGCGTCCGGCCACCTGCACCTTGCGGTCGTACTGGTCGCTCCAGAACCATGGCACCGGTGCGAAGTCCTCGGCGTCGGCGTCGGTGGCGAGCAGTCGACGAGCGGCGGCCGCCCCCTGGGCGCCGGCGTTGTCCCAGTGCTCGATGCGCATGGTCTCGTCGAACAGTCGATTCGGCCACCGAGCGACATCGCCGGCCGCGACGACCCCGGGAGCGGCGAGCAGCGTCGCATCGCACACGACGCCGTTGTCGATCACGAGACCCGAGCCCTCGAGCCACTCGGTGTTGGGTACCACCCCGATCCCCACCACGACGAGATCGGCGTCGACCTCGGAGCCGTCGCCGAGCTCCACGCCGGTCACCCGCTCGGCGCCGAGGAAGCGCTCGACCCCCACGCCGAGACGAACGTCGACCCCGTGGGCTCGGTGGAGATCGGCCATCACCGCGCCCATCTCGGGTCCGACCGCTCGCTCCATCGGTACCGGTGCGACCTCGACGATCGTGACTCGATGTCCCTGTGATCGGCACGTGGCGGCCACCTCGGCGCCGATGAACCCGGCTCCCACCACCACCACGTTGCGGGCGCCGTCACCCAGATCGGCGAGGAGGCCCCGTGCGTCGGCCAGCGTGCGCAACACGTGCACACCTGCGGGCGCGGCCGTCGACAGGCGTCGGGGCCGGGCGCCGGTGGCGATCACCAGACCATCGAACTCGACGTCTCCGGCTTCGGTCAGCACTCGGCGTGTCGTGAGGTCGACGCCGGTCGCCCGGGTGTCGGTCGAGATCTCGATGGAGCTCTCGTTCAGGGCATCGCGGTCGACGAGCATGGTCCTCGCCGGTTCCCACTCCCCCGCCAGGACCTGCTTCGACAGCGGCGGACGGTCGTAGGGAAGCTCGGGTTCGGCTCCGATCAGGATCACCTGGCCGGTGAAACCGCGCCGTCGCAGTTCCTGTGCCGCCCGCAGGCCGGCGAGCGACGCACCGACGATCGCGATGCGCTCCATGTCGAACCGGACTCAGCCCTCGGTCAGGGAGATGGCCTGTTTCGGGCATCGTTGGACCGCTTCTTCGAGCTTGCCGCGCAGCTCTTCTCCCGGTGTCTCGTTCAAGATGTAGAGGAAGTCGTCGTCGCGAACCTCGAACACCTCGGGCGCGATCTGCATGCAGACCGCGTTGCTCTCACACAGATCGAAATCGACGACAACGCGCATGGATCCTCCACTACCGACCAACCGACACCGCAGACCCTAGTCGGCGGCCCGCTGCCGTTCAGGGGCGCACGCAGGGTGCGCCGGGACCCGATCGCCCCGCGAGGAGCGTCTCACCCCGCATGACCGTGATCTCGCCCGAGCCGCTCTCGATCTCGTAGAGGAACACGGCCAGGGCATTGCATGCGGCCAGGGCATCGTCGGGTGCCGCAGGATCGTCCGCGAACTCGGCGTGGAGCGAGTCGAGACGTCCGAAGGCGAACCCCGCGTCGATCGAGAGCTGACCCGCCCACGTGGTCGTTCCGAAGTTGGTGGCGATGTAGGAGGCCAGCTGCGCCTCCGCGTCGGCCTCGTCGTTGAGACCGTCGACCGCCTGGTCGACGGGAACCGAGGTCGATCCACACTGCTCGACGGCGTAGCTCCGCAGGCCCTTTCGGGCCTCCACCGCCTCGGGATCGAAGGCGGCGGAGAACAGCTCGTCGAGCTCCGAGTCGGGAATCTCGTCGAGTGAGCGGGCCGTGTTGGCCAGCTCACGCACCGTGGATCGGATGTCGGGGGGCGCCGCCGCCTCGAGATCGTCGAGCCCGTCGGTGCCGCTGGCACTCAAGCCGATGCCGTCCCGCAACAACGCGCAGAACGCCTCGGGGTCACCCGGATCCTCGGTCCGCGAGCAGGCCCCGACCAGGACCGCAACGGTGAGCGCGGCCGCGCCCAATCTCACTGTGGACATCGCACTCATCATGCCGCGTCCGCCGTTGGCTCGGAGGCCATCCCGCCTCCCACTACGATCCCGTCATCGCCACCGACTACCGGCCGAGTGCCTCCGCACCGCTCCTGTTCGTCCGAGCGTTGCGACTCCGTTGCATCCTGTGCGGCAGCCGCGGGGTGTTCAGAGGCTGGCGAATGGCCGAACGGTGCCCCCGCTGCAATCTGAAGTTCGAACGCGAGCAGGGGCAGTTCGTCGGCGCGGTGGGAATGAACACCATCGTGTCGTTCGGGGCCGTGCTCGTCGCCCTCATCCTGGGCTTCGTGCTCAGCGGACCGAACCCCGAGGCGGTACCGATCCTGGTGCCCGTACTCACCGTCGCGCTGGTGGTTCCCGCCGTGTTCTTCCCGATGTCGAAGGGGATCTGGGGGGCGATCGACCTGCTGACCGAACCACTGCACGACGGTGAAGCGGATCCCGGACCATGGCTCGAGCCCGTTCCCGACGGGTGACGAGGCCCACCCCCGTCAACGCCTACAGCGCGTCGTGACCCATCTCACCGGTGCGAATCCGCACGAGGCTCTCGACCGGCGACGTCCAGATCTTGCCGTCGCCGATCTTTCCCGTACGAGCGGCGGCCACGATCGCATCGGTGGCGCCGACGGCCTGATCGTCGTCGACGACGATGTCGATCCGGGACTTGGGCGTGAACGAGACCTTGTACTCCGTACCGCGGTAGGTCTCGGTGTGGCCACCCTGTCGACCGAAGCCCTGAGCCTCGGTCACCGTCATGCCCTGGATGCCGACCCCGGCAAGGGCATCTTTGACGGCCTCGACCTGGTGGGGTTTGACGACTGCGGTGATGAGCTTCATTGCGACCTCTTTCCAAGGTTCCGACGGGAGTCGTTCGTGTTGATACAAACAGTGCCACGGGTTGACACAAAACGCAACCGTTTCCAGCGTGTTTCCGAGGAAGGTGACCGCAAATCGCCCATGAAGTCTGAATTACCGCGAATCTGTCACCACTCTGCTGCCAGCGTGAACGACAGCTGACTTGCATTACGTAGCAGAACAATGCTACAAAGAGACCGTGGTCACGATACGGCTCGACACCAATTCGAAGATCCCGCCGTTCGAACAGCTCCGGGCCCAGCTCGCCCTGCAGGTGGCCGCAGGTCGCCTCCGACCCGGACAGCGCCTCCCCACCATTCGACAGCTCGCGGCGCAACTCGATCTCTCGAACGGGACCGTCGCACGGGCCTATCGCGAGCTCGAGTATGCAGGCATCCTCACCGGCGAAGGCCGCCGAGGCACCTTCGTCGCCGACAACCCACCCATCGCCTACTCGGTGGTCGAACGCCGGAACCGGCTGGCCGAAGCGGCGTCGGTGCTCGCCGAGATCGCCGTGTCGCTCGGGAGCGACGACGACGAGGCGCTCGAAGCACTGGCGACGGCACTCGACGAGGCCCGCAGCTGATCGACGGAGCCGACCTCACCACCCCACCGCGAGCTCGACCACGATCAGCTGATCTCGTCGATGATGCCGACGATCACCGCTCGGATCGGGACCCGTCGAGAGCCCGAAGATCTGACGCGCCGAGCTGCCCTCGTCGCAGATGAGCACCTCGTCGCCCACGCCCGCGTCGACGACGTCGACGGCGATCAGGTACCCCTGCGGCGAGCCGTCGGTGTCGACCAGGTCGCACAGGAGCAACCGCTGCCCCTCGAAGAAGGGGTGGCTGATCGGCGAGACCACCGTTCCGGCGACGCGAGCGATCTTCAACGGTCGTCCTCGCGCGAACGTCACGTGGTCGACCAGCCCGACGATTGCGTGGTCGACGGGCACGAATCGTTCGGACAAGCGCCTCGGCGGCCTCGCGTGAGGCGACGAAGTAGACGAGCTCACCCGGCCCGGCCATGGCCACTGCGTCGGCCGCCACCACGGGGGCGCCGTCGTCGTCGCTGGTGCTTGTCGAGCGGCTGGACGATGAGGAACTTCACTCCGTCGAGTCCCTCGGACTTGATCGTCGCGACGACGGTGCCGATGACCCGCCCCAGGTGCATCAGGTCGCTCCGTCGGGTCGTTGCAGCCGACGATTGAACCGCAGCTCGGCGGCGAGGTTGTCGCGCATCTCGACGTGCAGCTGCGGGATGACCGCTGCTGCGCGACCAGCTTGTCGCGTGTGCTCGGTGACGCCGGACCGCGCCCTCGACGGCCGCCTCGACGTCGGCCACCGTGCCGGCGAACAGGCAGTACGCCTTGCCGCCCGAGATCGTCGGCCAGCCGCAGCGGCCAGCAGCGACACCTCGGCGGCCTTGACCCCGGCGTCGGCGGCGACGATGGCGGTCGCTGCGGTGGAGGTCTCGACGATGCCGAGCGCATCGCCGTCGAGCGACGCGGTCGTCCTCGGACCGTCGTGATGGCAGCGATGACGCCGGATGCACGTCGGCGAGGAACAGCGAGTCGACCACGGTGTCGGTACCGCCGCTCTCGAGCGCGATCTCGACGGCGGCGGTGTCGCCGCCGACCAGCACCAGGTACCGCCCGGGATGAACGGTGCCGGCATGGAGCGACGAGACCGGTGACGACTTGACCATCGCGTCACCGGCGACGATGCCGGCCGCGATCGACGTCGAACTCGAGCAGCCCGATGGCGGGATCGAAGCGTGTCGGCCGAGGTCAGACAATGCGCAGACGCTCCCACGACCGCGACCCGGCGAATGCGCGAGAAGGTCCGCGGTCGGGTCAGGCCCTCGCCGGTCGGGCTGGCGATCGAGAACGACGTGAACCCCTCGCCGCCCTCGCCGAGCCCGGCGAAGTTCGGGCCGTTGGCGACCAGGATCGAGCAG
The DNA here is from genome assembly GCA_963787285.1 of uncultured Acidimicrobiales bacterium. Taxonomy (GTDB): domain Bacteria; phylum Actinomycetota; class Acidimicrobiia; order Acidimicrobiales; family JAHEJN01; genus JAHEJN01. The sequence goes on from CAWBCM010000003.1 coordinate 79,936, forward strand.
TTCATGGCTCGGCGCCATGGTGGTGATCGTGTCGACGTTGGTCGAGTGGATCGAGGCCGTGTGGCGGAAGCCGTGCTCGGAGCGCACCGCCAGATCGATGGCCGCGTCGACGTCGCTGACCCGGACGACCGGCATCACCGGCATCATCTGCTCGGTCCACACCAGGCTGTGCTCGGCGGGCACCTCGGCGACCAGCAGCCGCACGTCGCCGTCGACGGCGACGCCGATCTCGGCCAGGAGGGCGGCGGCGTTCTTGCCGATCCACGCCGGGTTGATCGCCCCCGGCTTGTTGGGCGCCCCCATCTCGTTGAAGATCACCCGCTCGAGCCGCCGCAGCTCGTGCTCCTTCAGGCGATAGGCCCCGGCGCTGCACCATCGCCCGCACCAGCGCGTCGGCGACGGTGTCGACGACGATCGTGGTCTTCTCGTCGACGCAGACGATGTTGTTGTCGAACGATGCGCCGCGCACGATGTCGCGGGCGGCCTGCTCGATGTCGGCGGTCTGATCGACGACCGCCGGCGGGTTGCCCGGGCCGGCGGTGATCGCCTTCTTCGGGTGCGCAGCGCCTCGCCGACCACGGCCGGACCGCCGGTGACGAGCAGCACCCGCACGTCGGGGTGCGCCATCAGCTCCCTGCGCCGACTCGAGCGTCGGGTTGGGCACCGCGGTGATCAGGTCGGGCGGCCCGCCGGCGCCGACGATCGCCCGGTTGAGGAGCTGGATGTTCTCGACCGAGACCAGCCTGGCGCCGGGGTGCACGTTGAACGTGACCGCGTTGCCGGCGGCGATCATCGCGATGCTGTTGTTGATGATCGTCGAGGTCGGATTGGTCGTCGGGGTGATCGAGCCGATGACGCCGTACGGGCGCGTACTCGGTGACCATCATGCCCCCGTCGCCGGTGACGGCCTGCGGCTCGAGGTCCTCGGGGCCCGGGGTCTTGGTGGTGACCATCAGGTTCTTCTGCACCTTGTCCTCGGCCCGGCCGAGGCCGGTCTCGGCGTGGGCCATGTAGGCCAGCCGCTCGCCCTCGCGCAGCATCGCGGCCCGCATCGCCTCGACGATCACCCGACGCGAGTCGAGCCCCATGCCCGCGGTAGGCCTCGAACGCCGCGGGCCGCCGCGACGGCGGCGTCGATCGATGGGGTAGATGCCGTCGCCCAGCAACGCCTTGGCTCGGCGCCGAGATCGTCGGCCGCCCGCAGCCCGGGACCGCGCTCGCCGGCGCCCTCGGCGGCGGCGACCCGGCCGCTGCACCCGGTGATGATCGACTGGATCTCGTCGTCGTTCAGCACGGACGTCGCTCACTTCTCGTACACCGTCTCGCCGTCGACTCTCCCAGGTGTCGACGATCGCCATGATGACGGCGTCGCACGGACGGTTCTGGGTCATCGCCGGTCTGGCGGGCCGAGCTGCCGGTCGCGTACATCACGACCTCGCCGACGCCGGCACCGACCGCGTCGACGGCCACGACGTAGCCGCCGGTCTCGGTGTTGTCGACGCCGAGCTGGCGCACGACGAGCATCGTGAGCCCGTCCATGAGCGGCTCCTTCTGACTCGCGACGACGGTGCCGGTCACTCGGCCGAGCAGCATGGTCGTCTCACCTCCCGGCGGCGCCAACGCGTTGTGCGGGGGTCGCACGGGATCAGCTCGACTCGGCGGCGGCCTCGTCGGCCCGACCGAGCGGAAGCACGACGTCGATGTTGACGTGCGGGCGGGCGATGACGTGGGTCGAGATGACCTCGCCGACCTTCTCGGCACCCGCGGACGCCGGCGTCGACGGCGGCCTTGACCGCGGCGACGTCGCCGCGGACGACGGCGGTGACGTAGCCGCCGCCGGTCTTCTCGTACGACACCAGGTCGACCTTGGCCGCCTTCACCATCGCGTCGGCGGCCTCGACCATCGCTGCGAAACTCCTGCATTCGATCATGCCGAGTGCTTCAGCCATCTCTGGCTCCCTTCATTGCTTGTCTGATCGTGTGTTCGACGGATCTCGTCCGTGACCGATGTCGGCGCTCCTCACTCGCGGCCGTCGAGTCCTTCGAGCGCGGCCACGGCGGCCCGCCAGCCGACGTCGATGTCGTCGCTCCTCGCCGCCGAGGATACACCCGGCCCATCGCGCCGGCGGCCCGCACCTCGAGGACGTTGATGTCGGCGGCCTTCTCGGCCTCGTTGGCGGCCAGCGCGGCGTACGCCGGCCGGCTCGCACTCGAGGACGTACAGCGTCTGGCCGGGCACGATCATCTGGCCGTGCCGCATCCGGTTGATGAGCTGGGCGTGGTGGTCGTCGATGCGGCGGATGATCTGGCTCGACAGGATCTTCGGCTTGAGCCGGTCGGACTCGGTCGAGCCCGAGCGCGTCGAGGATCGCGGCGCCGGCGGCCCGGGTCTCGGCCTGGTCGGGCGAGTGGATCTCGAGCAGGCCGAAGTAGCGCTCGATGATCTGCATGCCCGGCTTGACGTCGGTGGCCTTGAGCGCGACGTCGGTGAGCCGGTTGATCTCGATGCCCGGGTGACGACCTCGACGTACAGCGAGGCGTCGCCGGCGAGCGGCAGGAACCCCTGCGCCACCGTGCCGAGGAAGGCGGCGTACTGCGGCTGCAGGCTGTCGAGGAAGGCGAACGATCCGGATCTCAATACTTGTCGCCACCGCTGTCTCCTTCGATCTCCGCTGACGATCTGCACGCCGGCCGAGGCGCCGATCCGGGTCGCGCCGGCGGCGATCATGTCCTCGACGTCGGACTTGGTCCGCACGCCACCGGAGGCCTTCACGCCCATGTCGGGACCGACGGTCTCGCGCATCAGGGCGACGTCGTACACGGTGGCGCCACCGCCGCCGAAGCCGGTGGAGGTCTTCACGAAGTCGGCCTTCGCCTGCTTGGCCAGCGACGAGGCGATCACCTTCTCCTCGTCGGTCAGCAGCGAGGTCTCGAGGATCACCTTGACGATGGCACCGGCCTCGTGCGCGGAGTCGACGACCTTCTCGATGTCGGTGAGCACCGTGTGCGTGGTCGCCCGACTTGAGCGCGCCGATGTTGATGACCATGTCGACCTCGCGGGCGCCGTCGCGGATCGCCCGGCGCGCCTCCATGGCCTTGATCTCGGCGGTGGTGGCGCCGAGCGGGAAGCCGATCACCGAGCAGACCTTGACGTCGGTGCCCCGCAGGTTCGTGCGCGGCCCGCTTCACCCAGGACGGGTTGACGCAGACCGAGGCGAAGCTGGTACTGGTCGGCCTCGCGACACAGCTTGTCGATGTCGTCGGCGGTGGTCTCCGGCTTGAGCGCGGTGTGGTCGATGTACTTCGCCAGGTCGACGGGCACCTGGGAGGCGTCGCCGTGGAACGCGACCCGGTCGGCCCCGTTGACGACGACCTGGCGCACACCCTCCGGCGGTGTCGCAGCGGTCGAGCTGGCCGGCGAGCGTGCTGAGCACCTCCTTGGTGATCAGCTCGATGAGCAGTTCGCGGTCGAGCGGTTGGTCGGTCATGCATCGGTCCTGACGTACAGCTCTTCGATCTCGCTGATCAGGGCCACCCGGCGGAGGTGGCGGTCGCCGCCCCACGGGGTGGCCAGCCACTCCTGCACGATCTGCCAGGCGAGCGCCGGGCCGGTGAGGCCGGCGCCGAGCGTGAGCACGTTGGCGCGGTTGTGTTCGCGGCTGTTGCGCGCCGTCGAGAGGTCGTAGCAGGCCGCCGCCCGCACGCGCGGGATCTTGTTGGCGACCATCGCCGAGCCGATGCCGGCGCCGTCGATCATGATGCCCGCCGCGCACGTCGCCCGTGGCCGACCCGGCGGGCGACCGCGTGGGCGAAGTCGGGGTAGTCGCACGCCTCGGTGCTGTCGGTGCCGCAGTCGTCGACCGCCCAGCCGGCGTCGACGAGCTTGGCCGTCGAGCGCCTGCTTGAGGGCGAACCCGCCGTGATCGGCGCCGATGGCGATGCGTTCCTCGGTCTCGGAGCCCGACGCGGTGGGCGTCGAGGCGACCCCCGCCGGCGTGGGCCCGTCGAGCACACCCGCGAGCACGCGCGCCACCAGCTGGCGAACTTCGCTCTCGAACTCTGCTTGCTCGGCAGTCATGGCACGACCCGTGTGGAGTTGTCCGATCCTAGATGCCCGGGGAACTCCGTATCGAACTGGAGCGCTACCCGGTACCGGTGCCGCCGGCTCACCGCTTCGGCAACCGGCGGCGGACGTACTCGTCGAAGTGGGGGATGGCGAACTCGACCCAGCCGTATCGCGGCGCGTAGATCACCCCTTCGGAGATGAGCCGGTCGCGAAAGGCCGCGACCTGGGAGGTCGTTCGTCCCGCGGCGGCCGCGACCTCGCCCGATCGATGCGGACCTGCGCCGAGCGAGGCCAGCGCCTGGACGTAGCCCACCTCCGATGCCGGGATGCGGGCGATCCTGGCCGCGAAGAACGAGGAGTCGAGCGCATGATCGGCGGCGATCGCCGCCCGCTCGACATCGTCGAAGGAGACCGGCTCGTCTTGCGCGGCGTTCCAGACGTGATACGCCCAGGTCTGCACGAAGAACGGAAACCCGTCGGACCGGTCGACGATCGCCTCGATCGCCTCGGGCGACCACTCGACGCCGATCTCCGCTGCCGGGTCGTTCACCGCCGTACCGACGTCGAGCGCCGAGAGCGGTCCGAGGTCGGCCACGGTGAACATCCGCTCGGCGTAGGTCGCCGCCTTGGCGACATCGCCCACCAGGTTGGGCAGACCGGCGAGCAGGCAGTAGAGCCCGAGACCGTCCTGTCCGCATCGGTGGACGCCGGCGAGGATCCGACGGAGATCGTGCGAGTCGAGCATCTGGGCCTCGTCGATGGCGATCATCACTCCCTGGTCGCTCTCGGCCGCGGCAGCAGCCATGTCGGTCACGACATCGGCCAATGCCTCACGGTCGGGCGTGGCGTCGAGTCGGTCGACGCCGAATCCGGTCCCGGCAACGGTGAGGGTGACCGACTCGATCGACCGCAGGGCACGGGTGGCCTTGCCGCTGCGACCGAGATCCTCGACGACCCGTCGGGCCTGGCGCAGAAAACTGCGGAGCGTGTCGTCGCCGCCCACGGCTTCGACCCGCACCACCCGGAACCCCAGATGCTCGCCCAGGGCGGCGAGCTTGCCGAGCAAAACCGTCTTCCCCACGCCACGAAGGCCGGTGATGAGCAGGTGCTGGCTCGAACGGGCCGACGCGAGTCGCCGGAGGCTGATCTCGGCTTCTTCGATGATCGCATCGCGTCCGACGAGCGCGGGTGGCGGGGTGCCGGCACCGGGTGCGTAGGGATTGGCGATCGGGTCGTAACGTTCTCCAGACATGCCGTGAGATTAGCAGAAGTTGACAAAGTGCAGGCAAATGAGGACGACTACTCCCCGCCGGCAGCGTCGTGCGAACCTGGGCATCATGGCTCCCACCAACATCGCGGTCGAACCGAGCTCATGGCGACGTGAAGACCTCGCCGCCGTCGTGGCAACGGCGGGGGCGACCGTGACCGCGCCGGAGTCGGCAACCGGGCTGATCTGGGCCGATCCCCAGAGTCCCGAAAAGCTCGCACCGATCCTGGCCCGCAACCCCCAGATCGACTGGGTGCAACTCCCCTACGCCGGCATCGAGCCCTACCTGGACCTCGTGGACGACGGTCGCACATGGACCTGCGGGAAGGGCATCTACGCCGAGCCGGTCGCCGAGATGGCCCTGTCCATGCTGTTGGCGGGCTTCCGCGGGCTCGTCACCTACGGGCGCGCCACCTCGTGGGGCCGCCCGATCGGAACCGAGCTCCGCGGTGCACGACTGACGATCCTGGGGGGCGGCGGCATCACCGAGCAGCTCCTGCCGCTGCTGTCCCCCTTCGACTGCGACGTCACCGTCGTGCGCAATCGTCCGAAGGCCCTCGAGGGCGCCACGCGCGTCGTCACGACCGATGCGTTGGACGACGCTCTCCGGACCGCCGACGGCGTCGTGTTGGCCCTGGCCCTCACCCCCGCCACCACCGGCATCATCGGTCGGGCCGAGCTGGAGGCGATGAGCGACCACGCCTGGCTGGTCAACGTGGCCAGGGGCGCCCACGTGGTCACCGACGCGCTGGTCGACGCGCTCGAGGCCGGCACGATCGGGGGAGCCTGCCTCGACGTGACCGATCCCGAACCCCTCCCCGACGGCCATCGGCTGTGGACGACGGGCAACTGCCTGCTCACGCCCCACGTCGGGAACACGCCCGAGATGGGGATTCGGTTGCTGGCCCGCCGCGTGCGGCAGAACGTGGCGCGCTACCTCGCCGGTGAAGAACTGCTCGGACCGGTGTACCCCGACCTCGGCTATTGACCCTCGGCGGTGGGCGTCGGCTCCGAAGCAGGCGTCGGCTCGGGCGCAGGCGTCGGCTCGGGCTCGGGGACGATCTCGTCCTCGCCGATCTCGACCATCTCGACGAAGGACGGCACGCGATCCTCGATGCGAAGCAGGCGCATGGCCCGGGAGCTGAGATGGGCGGTGCCGGTGAAGGTCACCGTTGCGGCAACCAGTTTCTGGCGGTCGAACGACTCGAGCTCGCCCACGAGTGACTCCAGGTCGAGGGAACCGGCCCGCTCGGCGGCGAGCGCGAACGCTTCGATGGCATCGGCACCGGTGACCGGGCGCCCCTGGTCGGGACGCTCACCGGTGAACACCTCGATCTCCGCGAAGAGCTCGTCGACCGCCGGGTCGGGATCGTCGCCGAAGGTCGAGGCGTAGGACAGCACGACCATCTCGCCCGTGCGCTCGACGTTCACGATCCAGTCGTCGCCATCCATGGTCGAACCGGCGACGATGGGCGCCTCGAGCCCGGAACGCCGGAGGAACAACACCACGTCCTGACCGACGGTCGTGCCCGCACACAACACGACCGCGTCGGGAAGCTCGAAGGAGGTGCGCACCAGCGACGCGACGTTCTCCTCGAGGTCGGGGGCCGACTCGACATCGACCTCGAGGCGACCGCGGAAGCCCCCTCCTGCGGCCCGGTAGCTCTCCTCGAAGGCGGCGCACTGTGTCTGGGCGTCGGGATCGGTGGAGTCGATGATCATGGTCACGGTGGTGCCGTACCGCTCGATCACATAGTCGGCCATGAGGACGCCCTCGGCCGCCGACGGCATCGCGAACGAGAACACGTTGCGGCCCGCGACGGCCGGGTTCCCCCACTCGGGGGTACCGCCGCACGGCGACAGCACCAGTTTCCCGGCTTCGCTGGCCACCTCGATGGCCGGCTTGGCGAACTGGTAGTCGCACGTGACGAGGAACACCTCGGCGCCGTCGTTCACCAGCTCGTTGGCCGCTTGGAACGAGGCGTTGAGCTGGGACCGCGAGTCGAACTCGGCCAACACGAGCGGACGCCCGAGCACACCGCCCCGCTCGTTGACCCGGGCGACCTGCACACGCGCCGCCTCGAGCGCCGGGCCGTCGAGATCCTTCATCAGGCCGGTGCGGTCCGAGATGACCCCGATGATGATCGCGTTGTCGGGGAACAATTCGGGCGGGGGTTCGGCGTCGGTCGACGAGGCGTCGGGGTCCGCCGGTTCGTCCTGCGTTTCCGTCTCCGGATCGACCGCGACCGCCGTGGCACTCTCGGGGTTGGCCTCATCAGGTCCCGAGGAGGAGCACGCAGCCGCGAGAACCAGAGTGGCGACGAACATCGCCATGCATCGGGATCGCATCGGCACGAGCGTAGGACCCGAGGCTCAGTGATCGCGGTCGACCACGAAGCGAGCCAACGAGATGAGCTCGTCGCGGGCATCGCTTCGGATCTCGATGGTGTCGAGGATGGAGGTGGCAGCGCCGAGGTGCTCGCTTGCGATCAGAGCGGTCGCGGCCCGTGCGCCGGCGTCGTCGAGTATGGCGATCCCTTCGGCAACGGCTTCGTCGTCGATGTCGTCGTGTGCGAACAGCGCCCGCAGCCGCTCCGCGTCGACTCCCCCCGCCGACAGCGCCAGCACCACCGGCATCGAGCGCTTGCGCTCACGGAGATCGTTGCCTGCCGCCTTGCCCGTTGCCGCCGGCTCGCCCCAGACACCGAGGATGTCGTCGTGGGCCTGGAAGGCGATACCGAGCTCCACCCCGAAGTCGTGCAACCCCGACACCACTGCTTCGGACCCACCGGCCATGGTTGCCCCACCAGCGACCCCGAAGGCCAGCAGTGCTCCGGTCTTGTCGGCTTCCATCGCGACGCACTCGTCGATGGTCACGTCACTGCGCTCGGCGAACCCCATGTCGTTGGACTGACCGCGGATCATTGCCGCCGTGGCCCGACCGAGGCGTCGAGCCACGGCGGCGCTGGCCGGATGCGGGTTCTCGAGCAGCACCTGGAAGGCGAGGGTGTGGAGCGCGTCGCCGACGATGATCGCGTCGCCGGTGGAGAACTGCGTCCAGACCGTTGGCCGATGCCGGCGCTCTACGTCACCGTCGATGATGTCGTCGTGCACCAGGGAGAAATTGTGCACCAGTTCGACCGCCACCCCCACCGGTACGGCGAGTGCGTGATCGGCTCCCGCCGCCCGGGCGCCCAGCAGCGCCAGGGCGGAGCGAACGCCCTTGCCACTCGACTGCTCGGCCGGTTCCCCGTCGGCGCTCGCCCACCCGAAGTGGTAGTCGGCGGGCAGCCGGAGCTCGCAGTCGAGGTTCGCAACCGCCGCCCGCAGGGCCGGTTCGACGAGGTCGCGGGCCTGTTCGAGAATGGGAGGCGGCGCTGGGGAATGAGACAGCGAGGTCACGCGGGCGACGCTACCCGACCCGGGGCCGGGCACTGCGTCGATGGTGGGCCCGGCGCAGGGTGCGGAAGGCGCCGAGCGCCCTGCTGGTCGCCCAGGGACTCGACGGCGTCGAGAACACGTCGGGACGCCGGGCGATGGCCTGGAGCCGGGCGCGGGCGTCACCCACGAGCCAGCTGACCCGGAGCCGATCGCGGAGGGGCAACGGCCCGATCACCGTGATCGATGCATCGAGCAGACCATTCGCCCGTTCGACCTCGAAGCGCAGGAGGCGGCGCAGCGGCGCCGGCGCCGGAAGCCGACCCGGTGCGGTCTCGATCAGGTCGCTGGCGAAGCGTTCGATGTCACGACGAGGCAGGCGCACGACCCCTCGTCGGTGATCATCGACCACCCCGGACAGACGATCGGTCAGTTCGAGTCCGACGACGAGGCTGCGGCCCGCCCGTCCGGCGTGACGGATCGCACGAGCCAGCACTGGAGGTTCGACCTCGACCCCGTCGACGGTCGCGGCCAGGTGATCGAAGGTGGGCGGAGGCTCACCCATCACCGGTTCACGTCGTGAGCACGGCTGCGGCCGCAGCACGGACCTCGGCGTCTCCCGCCACGATCTCGGCCCGGCACGGACCGGTATCGGCGACGAGTCGAACGACGATGTCGGACGCGATGAGCGTCGGCGCGTCGCGTCCGGTGCGAAAGTGGCCGGTCGACGTCGGACCGTCCAGCGTCACTCCGGTGGCGCCGGCATCGAGCAGCGCCTCGACGTCGGCGGCAAGGCGCGGCCGCAGGGTGGATTCGACGACCACCGAACCCAGCTCGCACAAACCGGGAATGAGCGCCGCCGCCGCCTCGGCCCGGTCGTGATGACCGCCACCGCGCACTTCGACGACGAGTAGGGGCGAACGGCTCATAGGGACCGAGTGTACGAGGGTGTAAATTCGACAGGTCGCCGTTCCGAACGCGGTCGATACCCTGGGCCGGTCGCCCACGGTCACCGACCCGGACGTGACGCCAGCGGGCGCTGGCCGACCTGGAGTTCACCGAATGCCCCGTACAAACAAGCTTCGGTTGGGTGTACCTCTCGCCGTCGTCGTCGCTCTGGTCACGTCGATCCTCCTCGCCACGGCGGGCGGCTCGGCCGGATCCGCCGACGCTCAACCGCTGTTCCTCGCCCCGTGGGAGTGCGGCAAGACCATGTACCCGGCCAGTCGTGCCGGCCACGTGCCCGCCATCGACTTCCACGGGTACGGTCCCGAGTGGCCGAACTACCCCAACGCCGTTGGACCCGGCGACGACGAGCTCGGCGCACCTGCGCTGGCGATCGCGGCCGGGACGGCCACGGTCAGCTACGGCCCCAGCGCCGGCTGGAGGGTGACCATCGATCACGGTTCGGGGTGGACGAGCACGTACCTCCACCTCGTCGAAGGCTCTGCGGTCAGCGGCCCGGTCAGCCAGGGCCAGGTGATCGGGCTCATCGGCGACACCGGCAACGCCGTGGGGGCCCACCTGCATCTCGGAATCAGCCATCTCGGCGTTCCGGCCGAGATCGTCTTCGAGGGCGCAGTGGTGCCCTACGAGTGGGGAATCTCCACCCGCAACGACGACCCGGCCATCTCACCGCGGGTCGTCTCGACGAACTGCGGCGGGTCCACTCCCCCACCCCAGGCGGTCACCTCGGTCCATCTGACCAACTCGCACTCGGCGGAGCTCCAGACCAGCGTCTCGTTCTCGACGTTGGGCAGCGCGGTCGTCGCCGGCGATTTCGACGGCGACGGGTCGGCCGATCTCGGGAATCGCTCGGCGAACATCTTCGAGCTGCTGACATCGAACGGCACGCCGCTGGGATCGATCTCCTACGGCAAGGCCACCGACCAGCTGCTCGTCGGAGACTGGGACTGCGACGGCGACGACACCCTTGCGGTGCGACGGGGCAACGTCTTCTACCTGAAGAACACGGTCGCGTCGGGCAACGCCGACGTCGTCCTCGGCTACGGGAAGGCGGCCGACGAAGTCTTCGTGGGCGACTGGGACAACGACGGCTGCGACACCTTCGCCGTGCGACGGGGCAACGAGTTCTTCGTGCGCAACTCGAACAGCACCGGGATCGCCGATGTGACCTTCGGCTACGGACGGGCCGCCGACCAGGTGTACGTGGGCGACTTCGACGGCGACGGCAGCGACTCCTTCGCCGTGCGCCGTGGCACCACCAACTTCGTCTCCAACACCCTCGTCGCCGGCCCCGCGGAGTTCGACTACGAGTTCGGCCTGCTCGACGACGGGATCGTCGTCGGCGACTGGGACGGGGACGGCGCCGCCACCTTCGGCGCCGTCCGGGTCACCCAGGTCGCCGGTCTCAGCTGAGCGCGCCCAGCGCCGCGTCGTAGTCGGGTTCGCTGGCGATCTCGGGAACGAGCTCGGTGTGGACGACAGTGCCGCCCTCGTCGATCACGACGACGGCACGAGCGGCGAGGCCGGCGAGCTTGCCGTCCTCGATGAGGACGCCGTAGTCGGTGAGCGTCTCGGGGTTCTTGAACGTCGAGCCGGTGGCGACGTTGTCGATTCCCTCGGCACCACAGAAACGACCGGCGGCAAAGGGCAGATCGGCCGACACACACAACACGACGGTGTTCTCCACCTCGGAGGCGCGCTGGTTGAACGTCCGGACGCTGGTGGCGCAGGTCGGCGTGTCGATGCTCGGGAAGATGTTCAAGACGACCCGCTGACCGGCGAGATCGGCGTTGGTGACCGAGTTGAGGTCGCTCTTGGTGACCGTGAATGCAGGGGCGGGGGATCCGATCGACGGGAGGTCGCCGTTCGTGTGAACCGGATCGCCACCGAGGGTGATTTGTGCCATGGACAGGACTTTCTGTTCGGAGGGTTTCGGGAGTGCGCTCGCGCGCCCGACGCACGGTACCTTGACCCGATGACCACCTATCGAATCGAGCTCACCTACTGCGTCCCGTGAGATTATTCGTCCCGCGCCGTGAGCGCGGTGAATGATCTGCTGTCGAACTACCAACACGTGATCGACGAGCTCACGCTGGTGACCGGCGACAAGGGCGTGTTCGACGTGAAGGTCGACGGCGACCTGCTCTACTCCAAGCACGAGACGGGCCGCCACGCCGAGCCGGGCGAGGTGCTCGCGCGGTTCTCCGATCTCGTCGGGCCCGACGTACCCCGGTACCGAACCTGAGCACCGCCTCCCGCTTCGCCGCCGAGCTGTCGAGCGACGGTGGACGCGTGTCGTCGCTGCGCCTCGACGGCATCGAGCTGTTGGTCACCGACGCAGCCTCGACGTTGAGCTGGGGTGCCTACCCGATGGTGCCGTGGGCCGGACGCCTCGATGGAGGTGAGCTCCGCTTCGACGGGACGCTCCATCGCTTCCCGATCGACATGGAGACCCACGCCATTCACGGCACCGGCTACACGTCGACCTGGCACACCGTCGACGATCACACCGTCGAGCTCGCACTCCGCGACCCGTGGCCCTTCGGTGGCCGTGTGACTCACCGGTTCGAGCTGGGTGCCGAGCGGGTCCGCTTCGAGCTCTCGGTCGAGTCGGTGGTTCCCATGCCGGCCCAGCTCGGCTGGCACCCCTGGTTTCGCCGGATGCTCGACGCCGCCGGCACCGGGGAGCTCGAGCTGGCGGTGGCTCCCGGGAAGATGATCGAGCTCGACCGCCGGGCCATCCCCACCGGCCGCCTCGTGGCGCCGTCGGCACCGCCGTGGGACAACTGCTTCGTCGAGCTGGCCATGCCACCCCGGATCACCTGGCCCGGCCTCGCCACCGTCGAGTTGCGTTCGTCGTGTGACCACTGGGTGATCTATGACCACCCCGAGCACGCCGTGTGCGTGGAACCCCAGAGCGGCCCGCCCAACGGCCTCAACACCGGACCCTCGATCGTCGAGCCGGGAAAGCCGCTTCGCGCCTGGTTCGAGATCGTGGTCGCGGCGTGAACGCCGCGATCAGGCCTCGGTGTTGATGAGGCCGAAGTCGCCGTCGCCGCGTCGGTAGAGCACGGCGGGACGACCCGTGTCGGCATTCACGAAGACGTAGAAGTCGTGGTCGACCAGGTCGAGGTCGAAGATCGCATCCTGCGCGGTCATGGCCCGGATCTCGAACTCCTTCACCTTCACCACCGCCGGCTCACGCTCGGCCAGCGGTATCGCCCGAGCCTGCTCCGGCGTGAGGACCGGCACCGTTGGCGCATGCTTGGTGCCGCCGTGCTTGTGGTTGACGTTCTTGGTCTTCACCTTGCGAAGCTGCTTCTCGAGCTTGGCCACCGCACGATCGACCGCGACGAATCCGTCGCGCGCCCGCACCTTGCACCGAACGTGATGCCCCCGGCCCTCGAGGTTCACCTCGCACACCTCCTTGTCGGAGATCCGCGGATTCTTCTCCTCGCTGAAGTGCACGTTGGCCCGCTCGAGTCCTTCGAGCAGGCGGTCGAGGCGCCCGATCTTCTCGCGTGTCACGCTCTCTAGCTGCTCGCTCACCTGAGTGTTACGGCTGCTGATCGTGACGTCCATAGGGCGTGGCCTCCTGGTCTGCGTTTCGGCAGACCTTATCCGTCTTCACCAACAGTGAGTACTCCGGATCGTGGCAAATCCAGGACGGGTCACGACGCCCGGCGCGAGTGTGGGCCACCGCCAATCCGACGACCCGTGGCGCGCCGATCCGCCGCAACGCCTCGGCGCTCGCCGCGAGCGTGGCCCCGGTGGTGACCACATCGTCGATCACGACGACGAGCCCGCCGACGTCGGTCGTGCGGGCGACGAAGCGGGGGCCGGCCAGACGCTCGCGTCGGCTGCGTCCGGTTTGTGACCGCCGGTCGACGCGTTGGAGGAGGTTCTGGACCCGAACACCGCCGCGGCGCCCCGTGGCACGCGCCAGCACGGCTGCCTGATCGAAGCCACGGCGATGCCGGTGGACAGGGGTGGTGGGAGCCCAGGTGATCACGTGGACGTCGGGGGGTAGGAGGGCCCCGAGCGCGGCGGCCAACCAGGGCACCAGTCGACGCGCATTGCGGTACTTCAGAGCGGCGACCAGCTGCGACCCGGTCGCGTCGTAGTCGACGAGGCATCGGAGCTCGTCGAGTCCGGGCGGCGGAAGGGGCCGACCGGCGGGTCGAAGCCGCCGGATGCAGGCCGCACACGGCGCCGCCCCGGCGGTACCACACAGCGGGCAGGTGACCGGGAACAGCATCTCCCCGACACTAGGAAGTGGGCGTGACAGCCCTGTGCTCAGTACTTGTAGTGGACGGGCTTGTACGGACCGTCGACCGGCATACCGAGGTACTCGGCCTGCTCGGGGGTGAGCACGGTGAGGCGCACTCCCAGCGCGTCGAGATGGGCCCGGGCCACCTTCTCGTCGAGCTCCTTGGGCAGGACCACGACCGTCGTCGTGTCGTAGGACTCGGCGTTGGCGTGCAGCTCCATCTGGGCCATCACCTGGTTGGAGAAGCTGCAGGACATGACGAAGCTGGGATGACCGGTGGCATTGCCGAGGTTGAGCAGTCGACCCTCGCTCAGGACGATGACCGAATGCCCGTCGGGAAAGGTGAACTCGTCGACCTGCGGCTTGATGTTGGTGCGCACCACGTCGCTCATCCTGAACAACCCGGCCATGTCGATCTCGTTGTCGAAGTGACCGATGTTCCCCACCACGGCCTGGTGCTTCATCCGCTCCATGTGATCAGCGGTGATCACGTCCTTGTTGCCGGTGGTGGTGATGAAGATGTCCGCGGTCTCCATGACGTCCTCGAGGCGAGCGACCTGATAGCCCTCCATGGCCGCCTGCAGCGCGCAGATCGGGTCGATCTCGGTGACGATCACCCGAGCGCCCTGTCCCCGCAACGACTGCGCGCAGCCCTTGCCGACGTCGCCGTAGCCGCAGATGACGGCGGTCTTGCCACCGATCATCAGGTCGACGCCGCGGTTGATGCCATCGATCAGCGAATGGCGACAGCCATAGAGGTTGTCGAACTTGCTCTTGGTGACCGCGTCGTTCACGTTGATCGCCGGGAAGAGCAGCTTGTTCTCGGCAGCGAGCTGATAGAGGCGGTGCACCCCGGTCGTGGTCTCCTCGGACACCCCGCGGATGTCGGGGGCGATCTTGTGCCAGAAGCGATCGTCGCGAGCGGCGATGTCGCGGAGACGATCGAGGAACACTCCCCACTCCTCGGAGTCGTCCTCCGAGGTCTCGGGAATGGCTCCTGCGACCTCGTACTCGAGACCCTTGTGCACCATCATCGTGGCGTCGCCACCGTCGTCGAGGATCAGGTTGGGGCCTCGGCCGTCGGGCCAGTGGAACAGCTGCTCGGTGGCCCACCAGTACTCCTCGAGCGTTTCGCCCTTCCAGGCGAACACCGGCACGCCGGCGGGCTCGTCGAGGGTGCCGGTCGGGCCCACCGCCACGGCCGCGGCGGCATGGTCCTGGGTGGAGAAGATGTTGCAGCTGACCCAGCGGACATCGGCACCGAGCACGGTGAGGGTCTCGATGAGCACGGCGGTCTGGATGGTCATGTGCAGCGAACCGATGATGCGCGCACCGGCCAACGGCTGGTCGTCGACGAACTCGGCCCGCAGAGCCATGAGGCCCGGCATCTCGTGTTCGGCGAGCTGGATCTCCTTGCGACCGAAGCCGGCCAGGGACAGGTCGGCAACCTTGAAGTCGGCCATGGGTGGGAACCTCCGTGGTTCACATTCGGGGTCGGACGAGCGCGCCGAGAGTGGGCACGCCGATCGATCGAACACCGCAGCGCGGCTCGATCGAGACGAGGGCTGGGATCATCCGACCCATGTCCATCTGGTCAGCCCCGTTGGCGAGGTTACCCGCGTCGAACCGGTTTGTGGAGCGAAGTCGGGGAGCCGGTTCGGCGACCAGGTCGAGCCGAGCGAGGTCAGGGAGCCAGTTCGGCGACCAGGTCGAGTTGCTCGATCGTGAAGGGCCCGGCGACGGTCGAGTCGTTGGCCGACCCCGTGAGCCAGGCGGCCACGGCTTCCGCGAAGTCCCCGGCACCGACGTCGAAGTCGCCCGGGCCGCCGTCGGGCCACCAGTCGATTCCCGTTGCGCCGCGAGCCGCGAGCCAGCGGGCTCGATCGGCATCGCTGAGGTAGCTGACGTCGATGGCGTGCCCGATCTCGTGGGCGAGCACCTCGCTCACGTAGCCGGGCGCCGCGCCGGGCGGCACGGTGACCGTGATCGTCTGGGTGGGGATGTTGGTGTTCCCTGCGACGACCTCGCCGTCGAGATAGGCAACGGTCCAGCCCGGCAGGTAGCTCCGCCAGGGGTAGGTGATGGACGACTCCGCCTGGTCGCCGATGATCTGGGCCGCCGGGCTGGAGACCACGTCGGTCGTCTCGGCGGTGGGCGTCGCCACCAGCGGCTCGGCCAGGATCGCATCGGTTCCGATTGCCGGCTGCCCCTCGAGCGTCAGCGGTTCGCCGATCTCGGCGACGATCGGCTCGTCGGCCACCGCGGCGGTCGGCTCGGAGGTCGGCGTTTCCGGTGCAGCCGGGACGGCGTCCCGGAGCGGGATCTCGGCCTGCGACGGAGCGAGCGCCCCCACAGAGGCGGGCGAGGTCGACGAGTCGTCGAGGGGTGCGGGCGCGCCCGGTGACGCAGTACGGGTGCTCTCGGCGCCGGGCTCGGACGAGCTGAGCCGTACCAACACGAGTGCACCGGCGACGGTGCCGCCCACCAGCAGACCCGCGGCGGGAATCACCAGCCGACGACGGAGTCGGGCGAGTCCCTCGACCGAATGGCCCCGCTCGAGGAGGTCGAGGAGCTGGCGCTCGACGGTCGTCGAGGTCAGACCGAGGGAGTCACCCAGCACCTCGAGATCGTCGGTGCGAAGCGGAAGCGGTTGGCCGGGGGTCCAGGCGCGGAGCAGTTGGACCAGTGCCAGGTAGCGACCGAGGACCAACTGCGGCGTGGCCTCGGCGGGCAGCTCGCGGGTCGTGTCGCCGACGTACAGGACCCCTTCGTCCACGTCGATCACGAGCCGCGACCGCTGAGGGGCGATGGTGCCGGCCTCGACGCGGTAGATGCGGGCAACGGCAAGGGCCATGTCGTCGTCGATGGGGCGAAGGCCCTGTTCGATGGAATCGAGATCGCTCACCAGGAAACGGCCGCCCGAACGGCGAGCCATGTCGTCGATGGTCAGATCGAACTCCCGTCGCCGCTGTTGGAGCAGGGCGCCGAGGCGGCGCGGGGGAATGAGCGTGAGCTCGTCGAGAACGGACTGCGGCATGGGTTCTTCCATCGGCACACCCTCCGAAAGGTTGAGACCTGGCGGTCGTGACTGCGACGCCCTACTCGGCCAGTCGCCGTTCGAGCTCGTCGACGGCCGGAGCCGGCCCCGGATCGACCCCGTCGAGGGCAGCCAGTTCGAGCGAAACCGCGTCACCCAACATCATGAGATCGAACATCTGCGCCACCGGCCCCTCGCCCTCGGCGTGGACGGAGACGACGGTGGCGACGCGGTCCTCGACCATCTCGGTGACGACCTCGAAGGCCCGCTCGACCAGCGGATGCTCGTGACCGTGTCGAAGCTGCACGATCGAGATCGCCTCGCGGGCTCGGCGGCTGTCACGCGCCCAACCTTCGATCTCGTAGTGGCCGGCGTCGGGCAACGTCGAGGAGAAGGCGGGCATCTTGGCGTTGGCGTTCATCTGGGTCTTCCAGCGGTCGGCCGCCACCTTGCCGATTCCGCCGCCTCCTTGCACCAGCGGCGCTGTGTGGTCGATCTGCTCGGCGAGACGGCGGGCCACGCTGTCGGGTCCGGCGAGCTCGTTGCGGCGTCGTCGCAGCTGCTCGGTCGCGTAGATCACCCATTGCGTCGCTCCCCGGAACAGACCGACGTCTTCCAGGACGATGAGCGGTGCCACGGCCAGCGACGGGAATGCGGCCCTCGGTCCCGGGATGGTCGGGTCGATCGCCACCACCCCGGTGCCCCAGATCGCCGCTCGATCCGCCAGCTCTCCACCGGTGGTCACTGCGACGACGTTGCCACCGAGCTCGGCGGCCGAATTGGCGGCCTCGAGCGTCTCGGCGGTGTTCCCGGAGTACGAGATGGCGAACACGAGCGTGCGCTCGTTGACATACGACGGTGACACGTAGCTGCGCACGACAACGACGGGCACCGGCATGAAGGGCCCGGCGGTGACCGTGAGCAGATCGCCGGCGGTCCCCGAGTCGCCGACGCCCAGCACCAACACGTTGTCGATGTCGGCCGCCGAGGGCAGACCCGGCAGATCCTGGGCCGCCTCGACCGCGGCAACCATCTGCTCGGGCGTCCGCAACATGGCGTCGAACATGCCGAGGGAGTCGATTCGTTCGCCGCTCACAGACCCAAGTGTCCCAGAGTCACACCGCGAAATGACACATGCCTGCGACCGGGCCCTCAGTGGGCCCGTTTCCCCTCGGTGGCGAGGAAGAAGGTTCCCGTGCCCGAGAGCCGGCGCGACCCGTCGGAAGCGGGAATCCACACCGCCGCGCCCGAACCGACCGTCTGGGGCTCCCCGTCGATCTCGACCGAGAGGTGGCCGTCGACGGCGACGCCGGCCGCCATGCCCGAGGGCATCGTCACCGTCTCGCCGTGCAGGACATACCGGGTGAGCGCGAACTCGGGGACCGGCGATCGGTACGTGAACACCGCTTCGTCGGCGGTCTGCACGGGAGCGGGCGAGGGTTCGGTGACGACGACCTCGGCCAAGGCGTCGACATCGACGTGTTTCGACGTGAGCCCGCCCCGGAGCACGTTGTCGGAGTTGGCCATCAGCTCCACGCCGACGCCGTCGAGATAGGAGTGGAGCGTGCCGGCGGTGAGGAAGATCGCCTGACCGGCCTGCAGCACCACCAGCTCGAGCATGGCCGCCACCAAGACCGCCGGGTCGTCGGGATGGCGGTCGGCCAGGGTGGCCAACCAACGACACTCGTCATCGAATCCCGGCACGCCGCGGGCCGCATTGGCGCGCAACGCCTCGACGGCGCGTCGGGCCCGCCGGGGCGGGGCACCCAGCGCGGCGATCATGGCGCGACGCGGTGCGTCCGAGCCTTGCTCAGCGGAGAGAATCGTGACCAGCTCGGCACCGAGGTCGGCGTCGGCCAGGGCCCGGAGGAGCTCGACGCTGAGGTCGACCCGGCGGAACCCGCACAGCGCGGTGAACGGGGTGAGGGCGCAGATCAGCTCAGGCTTGTGATTGACGTCGCGAAACAGCCGATTCGGTGCGTCGATGGGTACCCCGGCCGCTTCCTCCGCGGCAAAACCGGAAACGGCCTGGGCGATCGTGGGGTGGGTCTGGAGCGAGAGCGGGCGGTCCGCGGCCAGCACCTTGAGCAGGAACGGCAGTCGACCCTGCCAGCGTTTCGCAGCGTCGGCGCCGAGCTCGGCCACCGCATCGGCTGCGATGACCTCGTCGAGACCCACCCGTCGACCGTCACGAAGGACCTGGGCGGGCCCGGAGGGGTGCGCACCGATCCAGAGCTCTGCTTCGGGGCGCCCGGTCGGACGCCGGCCCTGGATTTCGGCTATGGCCGTGGGAGAACCCCAGTCGTAGGCCTTGATCGGGCAGTCGAGGAGATCCACGGTCGGGTCGGCGACGTCTCAGTCGACCACGAAGGTGGGCTCGATTCCCCGTTCGCCGACGATCGCCATGAGCCGGGCGTGCTCGACATCGTCGACATCGGCCGCCTCGTCGACCAGCATCACCGGGATCTCGCCGTCGACGGCGTAGGCCCGGTGAAGGCGCGGGTTGTAGAGCACCGATTCGTCCTCGATGTACAGCAGCGGACCCTTGTCGTCGGGACAGGCGAGGATCTCGAGCAGGCGGGGGTCGAGGGTCACGGTTCAGGTGCCTTCCATGAGCGATTGGACCTCGTCGAGCCGGGCCAGTCCCGACGCTTCGTCGGCGGCTTCGAGATTGAGGCGCAACAACGGCTCGGTGTTCGACGGCCGAAGGTTGAACCACCAGTCGGGCGCGTCGACGGTGAGACCGTCGAGGTGGTCGAGCTCGAGGTGGCCATAGTGCTGTTCGACACGGGCGATCACTGCGGCCGTGTCGACGACGCGGGTGTTGATCTCGCCCGACGCCCAGTACCGCTCGTAGGGCTTGCGCAGCTCACTGAGGGGCTCCGAGTTGTTCGAGAGCAGCTCCAGTACCACCAGGGCGGCGATGAGCCCGCTGTCGGCGCGGTAGTTGTCGCGGAAGTAGTAGTGGCCGGAGTGCTCGCCACCGAAGGCCGCGCCGGTCTCGGCCATGACCTGCTTGATGTACGAGTGCCCGACTCGAGTTCGCACCGCCGTGCCTCCGGCCTCGGCGACGACTTCGGCCACCGAGCGGCTGCAGATGAGGTTGTGCAAGATCGTCGCGCCCGGCTCGGCGGCCAGTACACGGTCGGCCACCATGGCGGTCATGGTGGAGCCGGGCACGGGCACGGCCTTGTCGTCGACGAGGAAGACGCGATCGGCGTCACCGTCGAAGGCCAGCCCGACGTCGGCTCCCACCTCCAGGACGCGGGCCCGCAGGTCGGCCTGGTTCTCGGGCTGGATCGGATCGGCCGGATGATTGGGGAACGTGCCGTCGAGCTCACCGAACATGACCTCGAGATCGATGACGAGATCGGCGAACGCGGGGGGCACGACGTGACCGCCCATGCCGTTCGCCGTGTCGGCCACGACCTTGAGCGGCCGCAGCGCACCGATGTCGATGAACGTGTGCACATGGGCAACGAACTCCGCCAGCAGGTCGAGCGACCGCTCGGTGCCCACCGAGGAAGCGGGCGATGGTGGATCGTGCACCCACGCCTCGATGTCGGCCAGACCGCTTTCGGCACCGATGGGCACCGCTCCGGAGAGGCAGGACTTGATGCCGTTGTACTGAGCGGGATTGTGCGACGCCGTGAAGGTCACGCCGGGGAGGCCGAGGTGACCCGATGCGAAGAACAGCATGTCGGTCGAGACGAGGCCGAGGTTCACGACATCGAGTCCTTGTGACCGCACCCCCTCGGAGAACGCCGACGACAGCTCGACGCCCGAATCTCGCATGTCGCGGCCGAGGATCACCTCGGTCGCCGCCGGCTCCCGCTGTCGCACGAAGGCACCGAAGGCGGCGCCGATACGAGCGCACAGCGGGGCATCGAGCTGGTCGGGGACCGTGCCACGGATGTCGTAGGCCTTGAAGATGGCGGACGTATCGAGCACCAGGCGAGGCTACCCGGCCACCAGGCAGCGCGGTCGGGGACGTTCGGCCCGACCGAGCACGGCGAGTCCGATGATGCCGATCACCGAGATGCCCTGGAACACACGGTCGACGATCCGCTCGTCGAACCGGAGCTCGACGGTGGTCGCCGTGGGAACCACCAGCATCAGGTTGGGAGCGAGGCGGTAGGGGCCGTCGGCTCCGGCTGCGGTCCAGTTGGGGAACCACGACGATCGCACGACGACGGGCACACCGACCCGATCGACGGAGAAGGTGATGCTGTGGTCCTCGAGCGAGAGATCGGAGATCTCGACCGGCGGCAAGGCAACCGCGCCGACACCGACGGTCAGTGCATCAGCCGGGACCCGGGTCCACTCCTCGGGCCCATCGTCGGCCAGCGGGACTCGCGGGTCGACCCGGCCCAGATAGGCGAGCAACGCCGTGTCGCGCCAGCCGCTGCCCTCGTCGACTCCCGTCACCACCACGGGCTCGTAGTCCGCGCCTTCGACGAGTCCGACCCCCTCCAGCTCGAACACACTCCACGGACCGCTCTCCGCCACGGGCCTCAGCGCCGGGTCGGCCCGGGCGGCCGAGACGGCGGCCGGCGAGAACGCGAGGTAGTACCGCACTCCCCAGACCGCGAGATGATCGAACCCGGCCACCGGGTCGAATCCCGGATAGTCGATGCCCCGCAACGCCGGCGACGGGTTCTTGGAGAGCTCGACCTGATTGACGAAGTGGAACGGCGAGGTCGCCGAGGACTCGAAGAACAGCCCCTCCATCGACGAGATGCACCCGTCGGTCCAGTAGGGCAGCAGCCCCATGGCACCCGGAGACCCGTACCGCTCGAGCTCGATCCCGGCTTCCCACATGGCCCGACCACAGCCACGTTCCTCGCCGAGACCGGCCATGGTGGTGACGATCGCCTCGTACTCACTCCACCCGCCACCCCGTTCGTCACCGATCTTGGCTTCGTAGCCTTCGTTGTTCCACGCCGCCCACAGCGGCACGAAGCTCTGCTCGCCGGTGTGCAGCGGGCCCCAGTGATAGACCCCGTCGGCATCGGTGGAGCCGCCGGGGAGCGAGCGCAACGGGAGCGCAACCGTCACGAGGACGACCACCACCACGCCCAGGGCCGCCGGCACGACGGAGTACGCCTCGGGCCGACCGGCGACGACCGAGCGCAGCTCTGCGGCCAACATGGCCAGTACCGCCCCACCGACAACGGTGCCGAGCGAGCCGGTGAACAGCACGGCACCGACACCCAACACCCCGAACACGACGGGAAGTGTGCGCGGATCGAGCCGTGACCACTGATCGTTCCCCGTAGGGCGCAGCATCGACTCCCCCAGCACCAACGAGCGCAACACGGCCACCACCCCGAGAGCAGCGAGGAGATGCAGCGCCAGATACCAGAGTGGAACGAGCCGAGCGTTCCACAACCGTCCCTCGGGAACCACGGCAACCGCGATGGCGAAGGCAACCGCGGTCACCACGAGCGCGATCTCGGTCCGATGACGCCGGAGGGCCGCCGCGACGGCGGCTACGAACGCCGCGCCGAGCTGCCATCGCAACGAGGACGATCCGGCATCGAGTCGGGTGAGCGTGGCCCACACGTCGTCGAGCCGCTCCCACCCGAGGTCGACGCTGAGCGAGCGATCCCACACGAACGGACCGACCCAGAAGGTGGTTGCGGCCACCCCCAGCGCGGCCGGCGGCAGCGACCAGCGCAGGGCCCGGAGCGGCATCGGCGCGGTGACCACCAACGCCACCCAGCCCACCACGACGAACAGAGCCGCAATGGGGTGGCACAACACGGCCAACGCCGCGAAGGCGCCGGCGCCGGATCGGAGCCGGCCGTCGTGGAGGCCTCTCGCGACGCACCCGAGCGCCACCACCCCCGCGGTCAACGACAGGGAGTAGCCGACCTCGCCGGCCAGCGATGCGGCGACGTTGCCACCCCAGATCACATGGAATCGGTCGAACAGGAACGGAAGCGTCGCCACGGCGAACAGAGCCGGCGTCGGCTCGCGGAGCCGGGCCTGACGAGCGAGGAACCAAGCGGCCAGCGGCAGCAGGACCGGCCCGGCCGCCGCAACCAGCTTGAACGCGACGTTCTGGGGTGCAACGACGTCGAGCCCGACCACCAGCAGGGTGGGGACGACCATGTAGAAGCGAAACGCCGGGAACCCGGCGAACCAGTCGGGGCTCCAACCCGAGAGCCGTCCGTCGGCGAGCAGGGCGCGCAGCGCGTCGGGCGACCAGATGTGCAGGCCGGTGTCGCCGCCCGTCGGCGTGGTGTCACGAAGGAGGAGCTCGGGGTGCAGGTGCTCGACGACGAATCCGCACGCGACCACGGCCACCAGGACCTGCCAGTACTCGGTGATCAGCAGCCGAAGCCTTGCGCCCACCTCACCATGGTGTCAGGCCGGACCTCAGATGGCGGTCGCCTCCATGGGGATGCCGTCATCGGCCAGGCTGCGCAGCACTGCCGGCAGCTGGCTCGGGGAGCCGTCGACCGCCCAGGTACGGGTGTCGCAGCGCGCGCAGGATTGCATCGTGAAGGTCAGCGTGTTGTGTGAGATGTCGATTTCGATCAGCTCGCCATCACATCGCGGGCAGGTGGTCATCGGGTACTCCGGAGTGTCGCCTGGATCTTCGTCGGATGACCCGTCGGCGAAGCGACGACCAAGTTGAGTGACCGGCCGGCCAGCGGGGGAAATCACCCATCGGCCGCGTCAGACCACGAAGAGCAGGACCACGAGTGTGGTCAGGTTGAATCCCACGTGGGTCCAGATCGCCCCGCCGAGTCGGCCTTGGCGCTGGACCAGCGCTCCGGCGATGAGACCGAACATCAACAGCGCCGGGAACTGGAGCACCTGGAAGTGGATCACCGCGAACAGCAGCGCTGCGGCCAAGAGGCCGGCGCGACGACCGACCGCTCGCTCGAAGGTGGTCTGGGCCAAGCCGCGGAAGAAGAGCTCCTCGACCACCGGTGCCACGAGGCCCACGCCGACGAGCAACAGCGCCACTCCGACCACGGAGTCGGCCCGATCGGTGAGTGACCGCGCATCGTCGGCCACGTCGCGATCGCCGATGAACCAGAAGATGACCGTGTAGAGCAGGGGCACGAGCACCAACTGGGCAACGACCCCGAGCAGAAGACCGGATGGCAGGTCACTGCGGCGGGTGGTGAATCCGAGACGGTCACGCAGACCATCGATCCGCCGACCGGCGGCGATCCACACCGCGGCGAGCAGAGCGGCCCACAGGGGCAGCTGCAGGAGGGTCACCGCCCACAACGGCAGCCCCAGCGCCGTCGGTGCCGTGTCGAGTACCTGCGTCTGGGCGCCGATCCGTCCGATGTAGGCGCCGGTCCCGGTGGGCGAGGTCGTGTCGTAGTCGGTGTTGGCGAGAAACGTTACGCCGACGACCGCGGGGAGCACGATCGATGCCACGAGTCCGAGCCAGACAACGGCGCTGCTCCGCGGGTGGAACGGCCGATCGACCGGGGAGATGGCCACGGCGGCAGGGTAACGGAACAATCCCCGCCCTCGAGGGTTGTACGGCCCAGCGCCTCCGGTGCAGTGCCCCGTGTCCCCCTCCCCCGTACGATGGTTGTCATGGCCAGTTCTCCTCCCCCACCTCCGCCGCCCCCGCCGCCCCCTCCCGATCGGCGTCCCGGTGGATCGCGACCGAGCGGGCCCGGTGACACCGCATGGCGCCGGTGGGGCGTCTGGGCCCTCGCGGGTGCGCTCATCGTGGCGCTGTTCGCCTCGTCGATTCTTCCCAGCAACAACGGCGACGAGATCTCCTACGACGAGTTCACCGAGGCCGTCGCCGACGGCGAGGTGCAGTCGATCGAGGTCAACAACAACACCGGCCAGATCGAGGGTGTACGCATCGTCGAAGGCGTCGAGGTGAGCTTCACCACCAACGGGCCGCTCGAACCCAGCCCCGTCGACCGCGCGTCGTGGACCGAGAACATTCCGGCGGGCGGCGTCAAGTTCAAGACGCCGACGCCAGGATTCCTGAGCACCTGGTTGCCGTTCCTGTTGTTCCCGCTGCTGTTCATCGGTTTCTTCATCTTCATGCAGCGGCGGGCCCAGGGTCAGATGGGCAGCGTCATGTCGATCGGGAGGTCAAAGGCCAAGACCTACAGCTCCGAACGTCCCGGCACGACCTTCGACGACGTCGCCGGGTATGCGCCGGTCAAGCAGGAGATCACCGAGGTGGTCGACTTCTTGAAGAAGCCCGAACGCTTTGCCGAGATCGGCGCCCGCATCCCCAAGGGCGTGCTGTTGGTCGGCCCTCCCGGTACGGGCAAGACACTCATCGCCCGAGCGGTCGCCGGCGAGGCCGGCGTGCCATTCCTGTCGGTCACGGGCTCCGACTTCATGGAGATGTTCGTCGGCGTCGGTGCCAGCCGTGTGCGCGATCTGTTCCAGACCGCCCGGAAGATGGGGCGGGCGATCATCTTCGTCGACGAGATCGACTCGATCGGCCGAAAGCGGGGCGCAGGCCTCGGTGGCGGACACGACGAGCGCGAGCAGACGCTCAACCAGATGCTCTCGGAGATGGACGGTTTCGAGGCGACCGAGGGGATCGTGATGATCGCGGCCACGAACCGGCCCGACATCCTCGATCCGGCGCTGCTGCGCCCGGGGCGCTTCGACCGTCAGGTGATCGTTCCCCTCCCCGAGCTCGAAGATCGCAAGGCGATCCTCAAGGTGCACATCAAGAGCAAGAAGGTGTCGCCCGATGTCGACCTGAACGTCGTTGCCCGCGGCACGCCGGGTATGAGCGGCGCCGATCTGGCCAACCTCGTGAACGAGGCCGCCCTGTTCGCCGTGCGCCAGGGTGACGACGTGATCCGTCCGATCCATTTCGAGCAGGCCCGCGACCGCGTGATCCTCGGCGTCGAGCGCGACTCGATGGTGCAGACCGAGGAAGACCTCGAGAAGACCGCCTATCACGAGGCCGGGCACGCGATCTGTGCCGCAGTGCTGCCCGAGAACGACCCCGTCCACAAGGTCACGATCATTCCCACCAGCATGGCGCTCGGCGTCACCATGACCCTTCCGAAGACCGACCGCTACAAAATGGAGAAGCGAGAGGCCGAGGCCCGCATCGTCATGATGCTCGGCGGCCGCAACGCCGAGGCCCTCGTGTTCGACGATGTCACCTCCGGCGCCGCCGACGACCTCCGTCAGGCCACCGACCTGGCGAGGCGAATGGTCTCCGAATGGGGCATGTCCGACCGAATCGGCCCGATGTCGCTCACCGACCCGGGTCCGGTCTTCCTCGGCGACGACCTGATGCAGTCGAAGAAGTTCTCCGACGAGACCGCGGCGTTGGTCGACGAGGAGACCAAACGGATCCTGCAGGAGCAGGAGCAGCGCTGCGCCGGACTGCTCAGGGAGAACCGAAAGGCCCTCGATCTGATCGCGCGTGCTCTGCTCGAGCACGAGACCATCAGCGGCGACGAGGTCAACCGACTGATCGGGATCTCCCACGCCGAGCCCGGCGTTCTTCCCGAGCCGGTCGAGGTGGCCACCAGCTCCGATGATGCCGACGTGCAGAGCTGATCGCGGCCGGAGAGCCGTCGTCGCGTGGAACGCCTGCTGCTCGCGCTGATCATCGGCGCGTTCGCCGTGGCCGTTGCCGCGCTCATCCGACGTCGTCGGCCCGATGCGCCCACCGGCGGCTCCGGGCATGTCCCCATGCAGGTCGATCGCGACGACTTCGCCCGACCCGAGGCGGCCTTCGCCCTGTTGGTGTTCACCTCGGCCACCTGTGCCTCGTGCGCCGAGGTGTACCGGCAGGCCCGGGCACTCGCCGGTGACCATCTCAGCGTGCAGGAAATCGAGGTCGGCGACCGACTCGACCTGCACGAGCGGTACCGCATCGACGCGGTTCCGGTTGCCGTTCTCGCCGACCGGAGCGGGATCGTCCGCCGGTGGTTCCTCGGGCCGACGGCGCCCGGCGAGATCGCCGACGCAATCGACCCGCTGATCAGCGCCGTCTGAACCGCCCGCTCAGCCGAAGAGCTCCGGGGTCTCGACCACGCCGCCGACCGGTATCCCGATCGACGACCGGAGATCGAGCACCCCGGGCTGGCCCTCGACCAGTTGGGCCACGATCCCCGATGACGCCTCGATCAGAACCAGGGTCGGCTCGGCGGCCGCTTCGGCACCCAGATCGGGTATCTCGATTCGACGCTGCGGGCCGATCTCGATGTCGTCGAAGTCGGCGAGGGGCATGATCTCGCCGTCGACCACGAGCGAGATGCTCACCCTGGCGATGGTCGAGAACGACGGGTTCATCAAGGCCAGCAGGTGGCGACGGGTGGCCGGACCGAGGTCGACCACCAACGAGGTCGCAGTGGCCGGGGCCCCCACGACCGCGGCGACGCCGAGGGCCACGTCGCCGGCTGCGTCCACCGACGTCGTCAGCTGTTCCACCGCAACCGGCACGCCGTTGAACGAGCGCACCGTGACCGAATGGCCGACGTCGGTGGGAACCCGTGTGGCCGTGTCGACGGTGACGGTGCTCGACACGGGGTGGAGGTCGTCGCGGTTGACGGCCACCACGATGCGCCGGAGCGGTGGAATCGTGAGCTCGAAGGGTTCGACCGCCCCGTTGGTCTCCGGAGAGTCGAGGCGGACCTCGAGGTCGACCTCGGCGGACTGATCGGGACTCGGGTTGTAGATGGCGTAGCTCTGGCTCACCCCCGGTGCGGCGATACCGGCCGCGAAGACCCAGACGGGCGCAGCGCGGGGCACGCCACTGGCGAGGGTCAGCCCGGTCAAGCCGGTCGAGCCGTCGTAGGTCACCACGCGATCGGCGACCACCCGGCCCACCCTGGTCTCGACCGCCAGCGACAGCTGGTCCCAGCGCGCGACCACCTCGGTCACGTCGAGGGGAACCAACGTCCCGGCCGGCACGGGGACCCCGTCGAAGCGCTGTGGTGCCCGATTGCCGTCGTCGGTGGCGAAGGTGACGTCGACGACTGCGTCGTCGGGAAACGGGTTGAAGACCGAGATCACCTCACGGGCGTCTCGGCTGGTGGATCCGCCGGGGAAGTACCAAGTATCGGACGCGCTGGAGGCGCAGGGTGCCTGGTCGGTGCCGGTCGGGCCGGTCACGGTGTGCTCGACGACGACCGAGCCGGACGCCATCTCGACGAGCGCAGCGACATTTGCGGCGGCGGAGATGTCACCCAGTCGAGTCGAGAGTGAGGCTCGTGGTGCGATCTCGACAGCTACCTCGATGGGCTCGAGGTAGATCAGGTTCTCGTCGTCGAGGACCTCGGTGCCGAAGACCTCGATCGTGCCCGAGACGATGTCGTCGGTGCGATTGATGACGACGACGGTGTGGTCGGCGGCTCCTCCTTCCACACCCGTGCCACCGGCGCAGTACCAGGTCGAGGCCCGAGCGCCGGCCCCGGCGGCCACGGGCATCGGGGGCGTCGTCTCGACGGCGAGCTCCGATCGCTCCGGCGCCGGATCTCGCTGATCGAACAGGACGAGACCGACAGCTGCGGCCAACAGGAGGACCAGCGCCGGCCAGCGGGGAATTCGCATCTCAGGCGCCTTCTCGGTCGAGCGACACCAGGCGGGCCGCAGTGGCACCCACGACCAGCCACCCGAGCAACTGCCCGAGCAGCTGGAGGCGAAGAGCGAAGGGGGTCGCGTAGCGCAGCTTCGCTGTAGCCGAACCCGACGGTGCGTCGACGGAGAACGCCTGCGCCCACCCGAGAGCCTTCGTCTCGAGCGCGCGGCGACCGTCGACGGTGACCTCCCAGCCGTCCCCGCCGGCGGCCACGTACACCTCGCGGCCGTCGGGCACGACGGCGGTCGAGGAGGTTCTCCCCTCGCCGAAGGTCGGGACCACATCGTCGAACCCGACGAGCACGGCGTCTTGGAAGGAGCTCGTCCCCGCGGTCGTGGTTCCGACGGGCATGCTGGCCCGCACCGGAATCCATGCAGCGTTGCGGTACACGACGATGCCGAGGTTGAGCGCGATGCGCTCGAGGTCGAGCTGATCACCGAGCATCGCCGTCAATCCCGACGGGGCCGGGCGGATCAACGAGCCGTGGGGAGCCGGCGCCAGCCGCTCCGGTACCACGATGTAGCGCACACCCATGGGTCCGAGCAACGAACCGAGACGACTGGTTGCCTTGCTGAACCCGAGGTCGAGTGCCTCCGCGACCAGCCTTGTCTCGTTGGTCGAGGACCCGGTCCATCGATCGAGGATGGTGGTCTCGAACGAGTCCGAGAGCGCGTAGCCGACGCCGTCCTCGTATTCCCATCCGGAGGTGGGGACGACGTCGGGATCGCCGAGCCACAGCACTCTCGACACGCCCGGGCCGTCGTCGGCTGCCGCGTTCGCCAACACATGGGCGAAATCCCGACGCGGGGCTTCGAAGCGGCCGTCGAAGGTCGAAACGAACACGGGCAACGTGGCCACGAGCAGGGCGACGAACGAGGTGATCGGCACGAGCTGACGCCAGCCGAACCGGTAGCGACGCAGATCGGTCTCGAAGGCCGCCATGCCCATCGCCGTGGCGACGGCCAGACCGACCGCACCGGGAACCAACAGCACCTCCGAACGCGGCAGCCCGACCGGGAGCAGGCCCTGCGCCGCCACCATGGCGAAGGCGATCGAGCCGAGATACATCACCCAGCCCCGGACCGCCCACGCGAAACGGGCACCTCTGGCCAGCATCAGGGGCAGCAGCCCCGCGGCAACGAGCGCCCATCCGAGCAGGTCGCCACCCACCGGGCCGGTCTCGAAGCGGGCCAGATCGGCGAGACGATCGCCGGTCGCTCCATCGGATCGGATGCCGGCGAGCAGGGCCCACTCGCCGTCGAGCGCATCGAGCGCAAAAGGCAGCTGCAAGGCGACGGCCACGATCGTGCCGGCGAGGACGACGGCGAGAAGCCGACCACTGCCGAGGACATGACCCGACAGCAGCGATCCGACGAACACCGCCGCCACCATGAGCGCCAGGACGAAGAGCGCCGACGGCGCGAACGCGACGAGCAGCCCGAGCACCAGGCCCAGGGTCAGCGTCTCCCGCGCCACCGACGGGACGGGGACGCCATCGCCCCTCCCTCCGTCGAACAGGCCGAATGGAGACTGCTGGGCGGCCCGGCCGATGGCCACCAGGAGCCATGGCGCACCGGCGAAGAACAGTAGGGCCGAGAGCGACCCATTGGCGATGGCGTTGTAGACGAGCGGGTTGGCCAGGTAGGCGACCAGGCCGACGATGCGGGCGCGCGGCGAGCCGAAAGGAGTGAGCGCCTTCCACATCCCGCGCCCACCCAGCAGTGGCAGACCGAGCACGACGACGGTCCTGAGCAGAGCCATCTTGCCGAGAAACACGAACCCAGTTAGTGCGACGAAGAGCGTGCCGATCGCCGACGGTGCCTCCCGGCCCAGACCCTCGTCGCGCCACCCGCTCCACCATTCGCCGAGCGCGTCGCGTGCACCACCACCGAAGGAGGTCATCTCGCCGTAGATCGGTATGCCCCGGGTGGCGAGATGTCGGACACCGAAGAGGTAGAGCAGAATGACCAGCGCCCACGTGACGGCGCTCGCACGGGCCGAGCCCGAGCGCACCGCTTCGATCATCTGGCGGCCGCGGGTGTGGTTCTGGTCGGTTTCCCGACGTGAACGGAAGTAGGTGGCAATGGGGGCGAACCCGGCCGCCTGGATCCGCCGCACCTCGCTGTCGCTGACGGCACGCACCGAGGCGAGCGACTTGCGGCGGCGGAACAGAGACGGCAGATGACGCAGATTCCACGACCACGCCCCCAGCACCGAACGGGCCCGCTGCACCCGAGCCGTCACGAGGGCGAAGACGAACTCGACGATCGTGACGAGAATGGCCTGGGGCACGACGCGCGCAAGGTGCACACGGCTGTAGTTGGCCAGCATCGCGCGAACCTGGTGGCGGCGGCGCAGCCGCAGTGGATCATCGCCGGGTCGGCGCGATTCGAGATCGGCTCGGTGCCGCACCACGGCGGCCGGCGCAACGAGCACGCGGGCACCGGCCACGTGGGCTCGCCAGCACAGGTCGAGGTCTTCGCCCCGGAACGAGATGGCCTCGTCGAAGCCGTCGAGGGCATCGAAGAGATCCGATCGGACGAGCATGCACGCCGACGACGTCATGAAGACGTCGCGAACGCCATCATGCTGCTCTTGGTCGAGCTCGTCGGGCTCGACGGAGTCGACGGGCGCGCCGGTCTTGTCGGCACCGAGGCCCACCTGGCGCACGATCGAGGGATTCTCCCAGTCGACGAACTTCGGACCCACGATTCCGGCGTTCGACCGAATGGCCTCCTCGACGAGCCGTCGGACGGCGTCGGGCGCCAACGAGACGTCGTCGTGGCAGAGGAGCAGGAACGGACTGACCGACTCACCCTTCAACTCGTTGACCGACGAGCCGAAGCCCGCCCGTCCGTCGACGCCACGGACCTCGGCATCGAGCAGTACCGCGCGCACGCGTTCATCGATTGCAGCCGACGAGTCGTTCGTGTCGAGCACCAGAACGCGCAGCCGCGGGTAGTCCTGGCCCCGCAGCGACACCAGGCACTCTTCGAACCAATCGCCCGGTCGATGGGTGACGACGACAGCGGTGACGCCTGGCGCCTGCGGCCGACCCGCGGGGCCACGGTCGGCCGAGTCGGCGGAAGGCGAAGCGGGGATGTGCACTGCTGGCGCAGGGTAGTGGTCGCCTCGCGGCCTGCGCGGTACCCCGGACTCGTGCTCCAGAAGTGCTTGCAACTGTTAAACACGAGTGGTAGTATTGCAAGCAACACCCCGCACAGGAGATCCCCCACCATGGCATCATTCGCTCTTCCCAAGCTCCCCAAGAACGTCGAGTTCCCCGTCAGCGCCGACGACGTCACCGCCGCCGCCAAGGACGGCGTGTACATCGCCGTCGGCAGTGGCGTGCTCACCGCCCAACGCGTCCAGGTCGCCCGTCGCGACCTGCAGACCCGGCTCGGCGACATCGATGTCGAGTTCGCTCCGTCCGACTGGGCCCATTCGGCCGTCACCGCCGGTCGCAACAGCTTCGGCACCGTGCGCACACAGTTCGGTCGCCTCGGCGACGTTCCCGCCGTGCACGCGATCGACGAGCAGGTCCAATCCGTCGAAGACCGCGTCGACACCGTTCTCGACGCCGTCGAGTCGAAGCTGCCGACTCCCGCCCAGTTCATGCTGAACACCGTGCGCGAGGTCGCCAAGGACTCGACGGCTCAGGCTCGCACTGCCCTCGGCCTCGACGCCTGATCTCACCGGGGGACACTCCCCCCTCGTACCCCGGTTGACGATGCCGGCCTCTCTGAGGCCGGCATCGGTTGTTTTCCGATGACCCGCGGCGGGGCTGGCACACTGGCGCGGTGCGAATCGCCATCGATGCCACCCCGTTGCTCGAAGCTCCGACCGGCATCGGTCGCGTCACACGATCGACCATCGAGGCGCTCGTCACCCACACCGATCTCGACATTGCGTGCTACTCGGTCACCTGGCGTGGCCGAGGCCGACTTCCCGGCGTCTGCCCGTCGGGGGCGACGGCCCGCACCCGACCTTTTCCGGCCCGCCTGGCGCATCGCCTGTGGCGGCATGTGGGAGTTCCCCGGGCGGAATGGCTGGCGGGCCCGGCCGATGTCGTTCACGGGATGAACTACGTGGTCCCACCCACTCGACGGGCGAAAGCGGTGGTGAGCGTCCATGATCTCACCTTCCTGCACCACCCCGAGTGGTGTAACGAGGTGGTTCTGCGGTTCCCACGACTCGTCCAACGAGCGATCGAGCGCGGTGCAATCGTGCACACCGGCGCCGAGGCCATGGCGATCGAGATCCGTGACGCCTTCGACGTCGACGCCGACCGGGTGGTGGCGATCCATCACGGCCTCGACCGCGACCTGGGTGGGGCGACCGAGGCCGGCGAGACGGCAACCATCGAAGGGCCCTACGTGTTGGCGTTGGGCACCATCGAGCCCCGCAAGGATCATCCGACCCTGGTCCGGGCGTTCGATCAGCTTGCGGCCGATCAGCCCGACGTGCGCCTGGTGGTGGCCGGTGGCGACGGCAGGGGCACCGACGAGTACCAGCGGGTGCTCGACACGATACGAGCCCGTGATCGCATCATCAGCCTGGGCTACGTCGACGAGTCGACCCGGCGCAATCTCCTCCGCCACGCCACCGTGCTGGCCTATCCGTCGGTGTACGAGGGCTTCGGACTGCCACCGCTGGAGGCGATGCAGGTCGGCGTCCCCGTGGTCACCACCGACGCCGGAGCACTCCCCGAGGTGGTCGGCGACGCCGCCGAGATCGCCAGAGTGGGGGACGCCGCGGCCTTGGCGAAAGCCTTGCGCAACGCGCTCGATCCGGTCCGTCGCGACGAGCTGATCCGCGCAGGATTCGCAAACATCCAACGCTTCGACTGGGCCGAGACCGCCCGCCAACTGACCGATCTCTATCGGGCCGCAGCCGCCGGCTGACTCCGGGACCGCAAGGCGCCGCACCGGAGCCGTACACTCGCCCACCATGACCTCCGATCGGTTCCGGCGATGACGCGCGCTCTGGTCACCGGTGCCGGAGGCTTCGTCGGCCGGTTCCTCTGCGCCCACCTGCGGGCCGAGGGCGATGAGGTGATCGGCACCGATCGCACCGTCGACGACGTCGACATCACCGACTTCGAAGCCGTCTCGGCACTGATGGCCCGGGCGGAACCCGACGTGATCTATCACCTGGCCGGGTTCAGCGACGTCGGGGATTCATGGTCACGGCCCGAGGCGGCCATGGTCACCAACGTGATCGGCACGCAGGCGGTCCTGCGGGCCGCCGCGGCACGAGCCGGCGCAACGAAGGTGCTGACCGTCACGAGCGCCGATGTGTACGGCTCCGTCGGCCCCGATCACCAACCCATCGACGAGACGGCACCACTGCGACCCGAGAGCCCGTATGCCGCCAGCAAGGCTGCCGCGGAGATGGTGGCCATCCAGGCCGGCCTCGGCCTCGGCCTCCACGTCGTGCGGGCCCGAGCGTTCAACCACGCCGGGCCCGGCCAGCGAACGGGCTTCGTCATCCCGGCTCTGGTCGACCGAGTCCTGGCCGCAACGGCCGAGGCAACGTCGACGGTGGCGGTCGGAGACCTCAGTCCGACCCGCGACTTCACCGACGTCCGCGATGTCGTTCGCGCCTACCGACTCCTGATGCAGCAGGGAACCAGTGGCGAGGCCTACAACGTCTGCTCGGGTTCCGAGATCTCCATCGGCGAGGTTCTCGATCTCGTCATCGCCGCCTGCGGTGCCGACATCACGCCGGTCGTCGACCCGCTGCTGCTCCGCCCCGTCGACGTGCCCCGCCGGGTCGGCGACAACACCAAGCTGTGCAAGGCCACGGGCTGGCGTCCGAGCTTCAGCCTCGCCGAAACCCTCGACGCAGTGGTCGACGAGCGGCGCGGCCACCACCCATCATCCGAGATCCCTTCCCACGGAGAACACTGATGCCCACCGCACTCATCACCGGTGTCACCGGACAAGACGGCTCGTACCTGGCCGAACTGCTGCTCGAGAAGGAGTACCACGTCGTCGGCATGGTTCGTCGCTCGAGCACCGTCAACTTCGAGCGACTGGCCCACATCCAGGATCAGATCGAGTTCGTCAACGGGGATCTGCTCGACCAGGTGTCGATGATCGAGGCGCTCCGCCAGCACGACCCGGACGAGGTGTACAACCTCGCGGCGCAGTCGTTCGTCCAGACGTCGTTCGGCCAACCCGTGTTGACCGGCGAGACCACGGCGTTGGGCGTCACACGCGTCCTCGATGCCATTCGCCTCGTCGACCCCCAGATCCGCTTCTACCAGGCATCGAGCAGCGAGATGTTCGGCAAGGTCCACGAGGTTCCCCAGACCGAGGCCACGCCGTTTCATCCCCGGAGCCCCTACGGGGTGGCCAAGGTGTACGGGCACTGGATCACGGTGAACTACCGAGAGTCCTACGGGCTCCACGCTTCTTCGGGAATCCTGTTCAACCACGAGAGTCCCCGCCGGGGCCTCGAGTTCGTCACCCGCAAGATCACCCACACCGTCGCCCAGATCGCGCTCGGCCGGGCCACTGAACTGCGTCTCGGCAACCTCGACGCCCAACGCGACTGGGGCTTCGCCGGCGACTACGTCGATGCCATGTGGCGCATGCTCCAGCTCGACGAACCCGACGACTTCGTCGTGTGCACGGGCGAAAGCCACTCGGTGCGCGAGTTCTGCGAGGTGGCCTTCGGCCATGTGGGTCTCGACTACCAGGACCATGTCGTGATCGACGAACAGTTCTTCCGCCCGGCCGAGGTCGATCTGCTGGTCGGCGACTGCACCAAGGCCGAGACCGAGCTCGGCTGGATCAAGCGAACCTCGTTCACCGACCTCGTCGAGATGATGGTCGATGCCGACCTGGAGCTCCTCGAGGGCAAGCTCCGAGCGCTGGCATGAGCGCGGCGGTGCGGTGATCTGCGTTCTCGCCGGAGGAGTGGGCGCGGCCAAGCTGCTCCGCGGGCTCCAGCAGATCGTCGATCCGACTTCGGTCGTCGCCGTCGTCAACGTCGGCGACGACACCGTGTTGCACGGCCTCCACGTGAGTGCCGACCTCGACACCGTCACCTACACGCTCGCCGGCGAGATCAACCCCGAGACCGGATGGGGACTGCGCGACGAGACGTGGCAGGCCATGGCGGTGCTGCGAGCGCTACGGCGGACCCGCGTGGTTCAACCTCGGTGATCGTGATCTGGGTACCCACCTCTACCGGACGACCCGTCTCCACGAGGGCGCTCCGCTGTCGACGGTCACGGCCGAGATCGCCGCGGCCTGGGGGGTCGGCGTGCACATCGTGCCGGTGACCGACGATCGACTCGAGACGCGGGTCACGCGTGGTCGACGAAGGCGAGATCGGGTTCCAGGACTACTTCGTGCGCCGCCACCACGATGTCGAAGTGACGTCGGTGCGCTTCGACGGAGCGGCATCGTGTCGGCCCGCGCCGGGCGTGCTCGACGCGATCACGGGTTCCGAGCACCTGATCGTGGCCCCCTCGAACCCGATCGTGTCGATCGATCCGGTCCTGGCCGTTCCCGGCATCCGCGACGCCGTCGAGGCCCGCCGCGACCGCAACGTCGCCGTCTCACCGATCGTGGGTGATGCCGCGCTGAAGGGACCCGCCGACCGCATGCTGCGCGAGCTCGGTCATGAAGTCGAGCGCGGTCGGCGTCGCCCGGCTGTACGCATCGCTGGCCTCGCGGCTGGTGATCGACACGGTCGACGCCCACCACGCCGACGCGGTGCGCGACGCCGGAATGGAGCCCGTTGTCGCCGACACCATGATGGTCGACGACGGCCGCTCCGCCGAGGTGGCCCGCAACGTGCTGGCGGCGTTCGCATGAGCCGGCTCGAGATCTTCGCGCGTCGAGGGGCTACCCGAGATCGAGGTGGGCGCCGACCTCGCCGGGCTGATCTGTGCCCACGCCGATCTGGTCGCCCACGACGTGGTCGTGGTGACCCAGAAGATCGTGTCGAAGGCCGAGAACACGCTGGTCGACGTCGACCCCGTCGAACCCCCTCGCCACAAGCCGATCGTCGAACGCGAATCGGTACCGCGTGCTCCGCCGCCGCGGCGAGCTCGTCATCAGCGAGACCAAGCACGGCTTCGTGTGCGCCAACGCCGGAATCGATCTGTCGAACGTGCCCCGCGGCCAGGCCGCGCTTCTCCCCGACGACAGCGATCGTTCCGCTCGGCGCATCCGCGACGGCATACGGGGCAGGGCCGGCATCGACGTGGCGGTGATCGTGTCCGACACCTTCGGTCGCCCGTGGCGCCGGGGGGTGACCGACGTGGCCATCGGCTCCGCCGGCATCGCGCCCGTTCTCGATCTGCGCGGTTCGACCGACGCGCTCGGCCGGGAGCTCCAGGTCACCGAGGTCGCCATCGTCGACGAGCTGGCGGCCGCCGCCGAATTGGTGTGCGGCAAGTCGTCGGGCATACCCGTCGCCGTCGTCCGTGGTGTCGACCCGACCTGGCTCACCGGGGGCAGCGTGGCCGCCGACATCGTGCGACGGCCATCCGACGATCTGTTCCGCTGAATACCGCCCCCGCCGGCCGCGTCTGCTCGGCGGGCGTTTCCTCGACGGAAGCCTGCGCTCAGCCGGCGTTCTCGTCGGCCGGAGCCTCGGTGCCGTCGGTCTCTCCGTCGACCACGACCGCATCGGGGTCGGTCTGCAGCGTCGGGTTCAAGAGTGTCGGGTTCACCGTGATCAATCGCGGGATGGTGTCGGGCGGTGGGATGTCGGCGCCGAGGGGGGCCAGGGCGATCGTGAATGCCTCGCCGTCGTTCAGGAACCGGATCTCGGAGAAGTTCTCGGTGATGACCTCGGGCTCGGTCGTTTCGGCGTCGACGGCATTGGTCCAGCGCAGGATCTGCAGCGTCACCGGCTCGTCGTCGCAGGTCGTGCCGGCCTCGGTGAAGGTGCGGCCATCGGCGAGGGTGAGGGTGTCGTCGGTCATCTCGATGCCGACCGTGTCGAAGAAGACCGTCATCTGCGCACCCTTGCCCGTGACCCCGGAGGTGAAGGGGTGGATGTGGATGAGTCCGTCCTCGTGGCTGTGGATGCCATCGGGGTCATAGCCGTTGCCCTGTGCGTCGCGCAGGGCCGGGAGCGGCTCGAGGAACGACGACGTCTCGCAGTCGTAGATCGCGTACGCGTCGTGCCAGTGGTCCTGCAGCGTTGGCGTGGGGGCGCTGTCACGGGTCGAAGCGGCGAAGACGACGAGCGCCACGCCCAACACGAGTGTGAGGCCCACGGCGGCGGGAAACCCGAAGGCACGGCGATCTCCCGGACGGCGCGACGCGCCGACGTTGGCCGCGCGAGCAACCTTCTTTGCTGATGAAGCTCTTCCCATAGGGCCCACACGGTACTGGCACCGGAGCGGTTTTCCGTGCGCACGGTGGCGGGTCAGCGCGATCGACTGCGAACCCGTGAGAACAAGGCCAGATAGCGTTCCGCCACCGCCCGCGGGGTGACCCAGTGCTCGACGAAACTGCGCCCACGCGCACCCATGCCCGGGAGCCCGGGACGGTCGGCCAGCATGGCATCGAGGGCGTCGTGGAAGGCCGAGGGATCAGCCGAGTCGACCGCCACGCCGCCGCCGCTGTCGCCCAGCACCCGCCCGACCTCGGTGCCGGGGTCGACCGATGCCAGAACCGGCCGTGCGGCCGCGAGGATCGAGTACAGCTTCGACGGGACGCTGGCCGACGCCAGACCGGGCCGGAGCAGCACCAGGTGCAGGTCGGCGCTGGCCAACACCTCGGGCAGGCGATCCTGCGGCTGGAAGTCGACGAACCGCAGATTGGTGAGCTCTCCCGCCTGCTCCTCGAGGGCGGGGCGGGCCCCGCCGTTGCCGTTGATCACGAACACCACCGTGCCGTCGTGACGATGACGCCGGGCCGCCTCGACCACGAGGTCGAGCGGTTGTGACCATCCGACGTTGCCGGCGTACATCACCACGGTGCGATCGCCGAGGCCGTGCTCGCGGCGATACGCCGTGTCGCGGCGACGGGGTGTGATCGTGGCGATATCGGCGAAGTTCGGTATGACCTCCACCGTGGGTCGGTCGCGGTGGGCCCCGCGGTCGCCCGCGTCGAGCTTGGCCCGCACGTTCGTCGCGAGATCCTCCGACAGGACCGTCACGGCATCGCTCCGCCGGTAGGTGGCCGATTCGATCGCACCGAGGGCGCGGATGACGCGCGTGTTGGTGATGGCGCCCGACGCCACCGCGGCATCGGGGAAGACGTCCTGGACGTTGAAAACCAGGGGCGCTCCCCATCGGCGAGCCGCCAGCAGACCGGCGGCGCCGAGGGTCAGCGGCGGGGACATCGCGAACACCACGTCGGGCCGACCGCCCCGCACGACCGCCCATGCCGCAGCCTCGACGGTGAAGGCGGCGAAGCCGAGCGCCCGGGCCGCCAGATTCTGCTTGCTCGCCGGAAAGGGATGCAGCCGGGTCACGGTGAGTGCGCCCTGGATCTCGCGCCGCACGAGCGCACCCCGCCACTCGTCCTCGACCCGGTGTTCTCGATACCACGGCAGAGTCGTGACGACGTCGACATCGACGCCGAGCGCGAGGAGCTCGTCGGTGAGGCGCGACATCACGGTGCCCGTCGGCGCCGTGTCGGGGCGGAAATGCGGACAGATGGCGAGCACCCTCACCGGGCCAGCTCCTGATATGCCGCCGCCGTGAGCTCGGCCGTTTGCTGCCATGTGTAGGAAGCGGCCCGCGCCCGGCCCGCGGCACCGAGATGGCCGCGGAGCTGCGGCGAGGCGATCAGGTCGCCGATCGCGTCGGCGATCGCTCCGACCGAACGAGGATCGACGCACACGCCGCCGGCGCCGAGAATCTCCTCGGTTGCCGTGCCGGCCGAGGTCACCACGGCGACGCCCTGGGCCATCGCATCGAGCACGGGCAGGCCGAAGCCCTCGAGCAGAGAGGGCCAGGCGGAAAACGGTGGCGGCGGCGTGGAGCGCCGGCAGATCGGCCGACGGCACATAGCCGACCGTGTGCACGCGGTCACCGAGCGGTGCGGTGATCGAGGCGATGTCGTCGTCCCATCCAGAGGGTCCGGCGACCACCAGCGGAGGGGCCGCCCCGCCGAGGTTGTGGAGTGCCGCCACCAGACGCCGGAGGTTCTTGCGCGGCTCGACCGTTCCGACGAAGAGCACGAACTCGTCGGGCAAGCGGAGTCGGCGGCGCAGCGCCCCGATCTCTGCCGCCGAGGGTTCCGCCATGTGCACGCCCCAGGGGACGACACGGACTCGATCGGCACCGAGACCATGGGCGACGCAGTCGTCAGCGGTTGCCCGCGAGGGGCACAGGACCACATCGGCGTCGCGTTTGGTGACCTGCCATGACCGTTCGAAGAAGTGCTGGCCGGCGCGGCTGGCGTGATCGGGGAAGTGCAGGAACGCGAGGTCGTGCACCGTGACCACGAGCGGCCCGACCGCCGGAGGCACCGCCGCCGAGGTGGCGTGCACCACGTCGACGGGTCCGACGATCGACTCGATCGACGGACGCCGGGTCCACAGCCACCCGGCGTACAGCGCGCGTCGAGGCAGAAGCGCCTGGCGCACCGGCACGGGCGGGACGAGGTCGGCGGGCGGCGGGTGGCGGTGGCGAGCGGCCACCCCGACGAGATCGGGCGCATCGTCGAGGGCGACGAGGGCGGCCAACTGCGCGTTGGTGGAGGTCGCCGTTCCTCCGGGCACGGCGTGCCAGCACTGTTCAACCACGGCGGCCACACGAGTCACGGTGGTGAGTCTGGCAGGTGCCGGACAGGACACCGACGCCAGCAGAGGTTCTGGTGGAGCGCGCCGGCCGCGGGCCGTGCGCCTGCTCCACCAGAACGACGGGGCGAAGCGCGAGTCGGGCCTCTAGCCTCGACGTGTGTCCAACTCCACTCCGCACCCCGAGGGTTCCGGCCTCGAGCTCGAGCTCGAGGGCGCCACCGTGGTCGTCACCGGTGGCCGAGGCTTCCTGGGGCGGGCAGTCGTGGCGGCACTCGAACCGCACGGGCCGGTATCGATCATCACGCCGTCGAGCCACGACGTCGACCTCCGCCGAGCCGACGCGGCCCACGAGTTCCTGACCGACGCCCACGCCGATGTCGTCATTCACCTCGCCGCCCGCGTCGGCGGTATCGGCGCGAACCGGGAACGGCCCGCCGATCTGTATCTCGACAACCTGTTGATGGGCACGAACGTGATCGAGAGCACGCGTCGGCTCGGGACGACCAAGACGACGGTGGTCGGCACGATCTGCTCCTACCCGAAGTTCACCCCGGTCCCCTTCGCCGAGTCGTCGCTCTGGGAGGGCTACCCCGAGGAGACGAATGCGCCCTACGGGATCGCGAAGCTCGCCCAGCTCGTGCAGCTGCAGGCCAACCGCGACCAGTACGGGCAACGCGGCATCTACCTCATGCCCACCAACCTGTACGGACCGGGTGACAAGTTCAACCCGGCCGTGTCACACGTGATCCCCGCGCTGGTGAAGAAGTGCGTCGACGCCGTCGAATCGGGAGCCGACCACATCGAGGTGTGGGGCACCGGCGCCGCCAGCAGGGAGTTCCTCTACGTCGACGACGCCGCCGCCGGAATCGTCGCCGCCACGCGGCTCTACGACGGCCCCGAACCCGTGAACCTCGGAGCCAACCAGGAGCTGCCGATCCGCGATCTCGTCACGCTGATCTCGGAGACGTGCGGGTTCACCGGCGAGGTCCGCTGGGACGACACCAAGCCCGACGGCCAGCCCCGTCGATGCGTCGACGCCTCACGGGCCCGACAGCTGTTCGGTTTCGAGGCGACGACGTCGTTCCGCGAGGGCCTGGCCGCCACGGTGGCGTGGTACCTGGCCAACCGGGACGCCGCCGAGGCCCGAACCAGCTGAGACTCGTCGGCCTTCAGATGGCCGAGCGACCGATGCTCGTGTAGTGGAGACCGGCCTTCTCGACGGCGCTCGCGTCGAGCACGTTGCGGGCGTCGATGATCGTGTTGCCCCGCATCAACCGGGCGACCTCGCCCAGATCGAGCTCGGCGAACTCGGGCCACTCGGTGAGCACGACCAGCGCCTCGGCGTCGACTGCAGCGGCGACGCCATCGGGGGCGAGCTCGATGTGAGAGGCCGGCGAGGTGGCGATGATCGGATCGAACGCCACGATCCGCGCCCCAGCGCAGCGAGTCGATCGATGACGGCGAGTGCAGGCGAATCACGCAGATCGTCGGTTCCGGCCTTGAACGTGAGCCCGAGGACGCCCACCCGAGACTTCTGGACCGAACCTCCCGCAGCGGCGACCACCATCTCGGCCACCCGATCGAATTGATCCTCGTTGGCGGCGATGACCGCATCGAGCAGGCGGGCCTCGACGCCGGCGTCGGCCGCCGTGGCCTGCAACGAGCGGATGTCCTTGGGAAAGCAGCTGCCGCCCCATCCCGGACCCGGCGACAGGTGGTACTTGCCGATCCGGTGGTCCATGCCCAGACCTGCGACGATGTCGTCGATCCGGCCACCGACGCTGGCGGCGATGGCCGCGAGCTCGTTCACGAACGACAGCCGCGACGCGAGAAAGGCATTGGTCGCGTACTTCACGAGCTCCGCCGTCGCCGGATCGGTCGACAGCACGTGGGTGGGCGTGTCGCCGTAGAGCCGGGCCACTGCGGCGGCGGCGTCCCGGTCGGTCGAACCCACGACCACCCGGTCGGCGTCGAGGAAGTCGTCGACGGCGAGGCCCTCCCGGAGGAACTCGGGATTCGAGACGATCGCGACGTCAGGGCGGGCCAGACGCTCGGCGACTCGTTGGTTGGTGCCGACCGGAACGGTGGACTTGAGGACCACGGCGGCGCCGACGGGCAGAACGGCACGCAGTTGATCGACCGCCGTGTCGAGGAACGACAGATCGGCGTGACCGTCGGGGCGGGGTGGCGTGGCCACACACAAGAAGACGAAGTCGACCGTTGCGAGCGCCTCGGCGAGATCCGTCGTGAACGACAACCGCTCGGTCGCTGTGCCCTCGGCCACGAGCTCGGGCAGACGCGCCTCGTGAATCGGGATGACGCCTCGTTTCAGCCCCGCGATCCGCTCGTCGTCGATGTCGACGGCGACGACGCGGTGACCCAGATGGGCCAGACACGCGGCGGCGGTCAGCCCCACATACCCGACACCGACGACCGCAATCGATCGACGCTCGACGTCGCTCAACTGCATCGAGGCTCCTGGGGTGTCGGTTCGGGGGACGGGTCGGGATCGGCGCTGGTGTCGGTCGACGCCGGTCCGGTCTCGACGACGCTATCGACCACGGGAACTTCGTCGTTCTCGGGAGCATCGACGGACTCCGACGTGGCAGCATCGAGGGAGGGATCCGCCACGAGGTCGGAACCCGCCCCGCCGGGCGGGACCGCGCCGAAGAGGGCCAGAATGGCACGATTCTCCGGCGTGTCGCTCATTCCGAGCGCAGCGGCACCCCGAAGGTCGACATCGAAGAGCCCGTTGAAGGTGAAGGTCTGCAGGTTCTCGGTACGGAACTCGCGGAACTGGTCGCCCAGCTCCAGGAGATCGCCCGGCGGCAGTCGGCTGTCGAGCACCACGTCGTCGATCGCGGCATCGATCAGGTTGTTGAGCGTGATCGGGTTGCGAGCGCCCTTGGCGATCGCCCGTTCGACCATCGCGACGACGAACGCCTGTTGCCGTTCGATCCGCTGGAGATCCGGAGCGATTCCGTCGGTCACCCAGACGCCGTCGATGTACTCCTCGAGGCTGCGGGTGCGAACGTACGCAAGCGCATCGTCGGGACCGACGACGTTGCATCCGGGATTGTTGAGCTGGAGGCCGACCTTGAGATCGCGCACCGGATGGGGAAAGTAGAACGGCACGCCGCCGATCGCCTCGACGATGTCGAGGAACGCCGAGAAGTCGACCTGGACGTAGTTGTTGATCGGGATGCCGAAGTTCTCGTCGATGGT
This sequence comes from uncultured Acidimicrobiales bacterium, assembly GCA_963787285.1. Taxonomy (GTDB): domain Bacteria; phylum Actinomycetota; class Acidimicrobiia; order Acidimicrobiales; family JAHEJN01; genus JAHEJN01. Next base: position 123,435 of record CAWBCM010000003.1, read on the forward strand.
CTCGATGAGCAGTGGGACACCGCCGGCATCGGGGCCCCCACCCATCGACACCGCGGCGTTGGCCTTCTGCTCGGTTCCCGCGATCGTCACCACGAGGTCCCGGGGGATCGACAGGATCGACGCCGAGCGCCGCGGCGGATCGATCCGCACGATCATCATGGTGTCGGTGAGGATGCTGTCGGGCCGCTCGACGGCGCGAGGGTCGTCGGGATCGAGGCCGGCGGCGCTGTCGATGCCGACCACGAGGATGTTGCGCGGCTCGGCCGTCGTCACCGGATCGGCCAGGAGCTCACCGCTGATCGCGATCCGCTGGACCTCCGAGGCCTTGTCCTGGGCCACGTTGAGGGCATAGACCCCCACCGCCATCGCCGCCGTGGTGAGCACGCCCAGGGCCACCAGCAGGCGCTCGGGCCAGGTGCGGCGGGGGCGAGGTCGTACGGAGGCCATCGAAGAAGCGAGGCTACTCAACCGAGGCGGAACCGAGTGGTCGTAGGTGCACCACGTCGCCGGCGGTGATGACGTGGCGTCGGTCACCGTCACGCACCACCAGTTGCCCCTCACCGTCGATATCGACAGCCAGCCCCACCACGATCCGCTCGTGCATCTCCACGCGGACCCGACCACCGATGGTGGCCGAAAGTGCCCGGTAGCGCTCGGCGATGTCGCCGTCGGCGTCGCCGAGGCGGCGGTCGAGGCGGCGCAGGAACGTGATCAACAACTCGGCACGATCGACGGGAGCCGCCTCGGGGGCGACGATCTCGATGGCGGTCGCCTGCTCGACGCCCTGTATGGCCTCGGGCGTGACATTGCAGCCCACGCCGACGACGACGGCCTCGATCCGGCCCCTGCTGACGATCGACTCGGCGAGCACCCCGGCGAGCTTCGCATCGGCCCCGCCTCCCCGGACGACGATGTCGTTCGGCCACTTGATCGACGCGTCGACACCGAGGTCGTGCAGGGTCTCGGCCAGCGCGATCGAAGTAGCCGACACGAGCCGGCTCGGCGTGATCGCGCCATCAGGACGCAAGAGCACCGACACCAGGAGGCTTGCGCGCGGGTCGTCGATCCACGTTCGGCCGCGACGGCCGCGTCCGGCCGTCTGGTGGTCGGCCACGGCCACGGTGCCGTGCGCCGCACCGTTGCGGGCCGCAGCGAGGAGATCGGCATTGGTCGAGGCCGTCTCGTTCACCCACGAGACGGCACGAAAAGCCGTGCCGGCCAGGCGGGCGACGACACGTTCGACCGGGGGCTGCGACGACGAAATGCTCATGGGGTTCCTCCGATCTGTCACCATATGGCGTGCTCAACAAGATCCTGGTCGCCAATCGTGGTGAAATCGCCGTCCGTGTCATCCGTGCCTGCCGCGACCTCGGCATCGGCTCGGTGGCGGTGTATTCCGACCTCGATCGGACCGCGCTCCACGTGCGGCTGGCCGACGAGGCCCATGCCCTCGGCGGCCGGACCACCGCCGAGAGCTACCTGAACACCCAGGCGATCCTCGACGCCATCGCGGCGTCGGGGGCCGACGGAGTCCATCCGGGCTACGGGTTCTTCTCCGAGAACGCCGACTTCGCCCGAGCCGTCACCGAGCGGGGCGTTGCGTTCATCGGTCCTCGGCCCGAGGCCATCGAGGTGATGGGCGACAAGATCTCGGCCCGTGAGGCGGCCGAGAGGGTCGGCGTGGCCGGCGTGCCCGGCACCACCGAGTTGATCACCGAGCCGGCGCAGGTGCACGCCTTCGGCGCAGAGTACGGCTACCCGATCGCCATCAAGGCGGCCTACGGCGGCGGCGGTCGAGGCATGAAGGTCGTGAAGACCGACGAGGAAGTCGAGGCGGCCATCGAATCCGCCCGTCGGGAGTCGTTGGCCTACTTCGGTCGAGACGAGCTCTACATGGAGCGATACCTCACCAAACCCCGTCACGTCGAGGTGCAGGTGATGGCCGACACGCTCGGCAACTGCGTCTATCTCGGAACTCGGGACTGCTCGGCCCAGCGTCGACACCAGAAGCTGATCGAGGAGGCACCGGCCCCGGGCATCGATCCGGCGATCATCGCGGCCATGGGTGAGGCAGCCGTGAAGGTGGCGAAGGGGTGCGACTACGTCGGCGCCGGGACCGTCGAGTTCCTCTACGAAGACGGGGCATTCTTCTACCTCGAGATGAACACCCGCCTCCAGGTCGAACACCCCGCCACCGAGGCCGTCACGGGCATCGACCTGGTCGCGATGCAGATCGCCGTGGCGTCGGGCGAGCCGCTCGGGTTCGACCAGGACGACGTGACCATGACCGGCCACGCGATCGAGGTTCGGCTCAACGCCGAGGATCCCGCTCGGGGTGCGTTCTCGCCCTCGCCCGGCACCCTCCGAGCCCTACGAGCCCCCGACGGCTACGGCGTGCGCTTCGACACCGGTTACGAGGCCGGCGACGAGATCAGCCCGTACTACGACAACCTCATCGGCAAGCTGATCTGTTGGGCACCCACGAGAGACGGCGCGATACGACGAACGCTGCGGGCGCTCGACGAGCTCGTGGTGGAAGGGGTGGCGACCACGATCCCTGCCGATCGACGCATCCTCGAGCACCCCGACTTCGCTGCCATCGAGCACTCCACCAAGTGGGTCGAGGACGTCCTCGATCTGAGCGACATCGTCCCGTTCGGTCCCACCGCACCCGCCGGTGACCACGAAGCATCCTCGATCCGCCGCACCATCGACGTCGAGGTCGACGGCAAGCGCTTCACCGTCGCCATGTGGGTGCCCGACGGCTCCGCCGCAGTCGGTCGACCGCGGCGATCGGCCACCGGTGGTGGAAGCGGCGGCGCCGGCAGCGGCGAGGTGTCGGTGCCGATGCAAGGCACCATCGTGAAGGTGCTGGTGGCGGTGGGCGACACCGTCGAGGTCGGTCAGGCCGTCGTGGTGCTCGAAGCGATGAAGATGGAGAACAACATCAACACCGACAAGGCCGGCGTGGTCAGCCAAGTGAAGGTTGCGCCCGGCGACACCGTCGGCGGCGGCGACATCGTCGTGGTGATCGACTGACGCCGGAGCGCCGCACCGTCATCCTCGCTGCACCACCGCCGTGCCGGCCACGCGGTCGGGCAGGCCGCGAAGCTGGTCGCGGTCCAACAGTGCGGTTGCGTAGACCAGCACCAACAGGATGGCGCCGAGGCCGGGGGCGATCACCCAACCTCCGACGGCCACGAGCGCCCGTACGGCGGCCTGCACCGGCAAGGGCCGGGAACCGTCGTGGATCGACACCAACGCCGTCCGGGTGAAGTGCTTCCCGACGGTCTTGCCCGCAACCGCCACCGCGATCGTCTCGTACAGGAAGTAGGCGGTGGCCAGGACCAGGACGACCCAGCGGGGGACGTCGATCTCGCCGGACTCGTTCGACTGCACGGTTGCGCCGCCGAGGGCCACGAGCACGGTCGACACGATGAGGAAGTCGATCACCCGCCCCAGGGTTCGTTGCCCGAGGGTGGCGGCGAGATCGCGCCGGGGCTCCTCGGCGTGCCCGTCGGCCACGGCTACTCGGCGGCCTCGGTCAAGACCTCGGACAACGTCGGGTGCACGAACAGCGTCTCGGTGATGTCGTCGACGTGGAGCCCGGAGTTGACCGCGAGCGCCAGGATCGAGATGAGCTCGGCTGCGTGGCGACCGACGATCGACCCGCCGAGCACGACACCGGTCGCGGGATCGGAGACGATCTTGACGAAGCCTCGGGTGTCGTCGTTGATCAGCGCCTTGGCCGACACCGAGAACGGAACCTTGGTGACCCGGATCTTGCGTCCCTCGGCGAAGGCGTCGGCCTCGGCCAGGCCGACGTCGGCGATCTCGGGCTCGGTGAAGATGGCCGAGGCGGCCTTGTCGTAGTCGATGTGGCGGTGGGGTCGATCGTGCACACCCATGATGTGCTCGGCGATCTTGCGGCCCTGCATGGTGCCCACCGACGACAGCGGCAGCTTGCCCGACAGGTCGCCGGCCGCGTAGATGTGGGCCATGTTCGAGCGGCAGTTGTGATCGACGGTGACGTACCCGTCGCTGGTCTCGATGTCGACGTTCTCGAGCCCGAGCGACTCGGAGTTCGGGACGCTGCCGATGGCAAGGAGGGCGTGGCTGCCCTTGGCCGATCGGCCGTCGTCGGTCAGGACGACCACCCCGTCGTCGAGACGTTCGATGCCGGTGGCGCGGGCGCCCTTGAACAGTCGCACGCCCCGCCGGAGGAAGTCGGCCTCCAGGGCCGCAGCCACCTCGGGATCCTTCTGGGGAAGGACCTGCTGGCGGCTGACCACCAGCGTGACGTCGGCCCCGAAAGACGAGAACATGTGCACGAACTCGACGCCGGTGACGCCCGAGCCGATCACCACGACGTGGGTGGGCATGGTGCTCGGGGGGTACGACTGGCGGGTGGTGAGGATGCGCTCGCCGTCGGGCTGGGCCCAGTCGGGTATGCGGGGCCGACTCCCGGTGGACAACACCATGTAGTCGGCTTCGAAGATCCGCTCGCCGTGAGCGGTGTCGGCGACGACGGTGTGAGCATCGAGGATCTGGCCCCGTCCCGAGACCATCTCGACGCCCTGACTGAGCAACAGGTCCGACATCTGCCCCTGGAGTCGGGCCTCGATGGCACCGAGACGGGTACGCAGCGCCTCGAGATCCACGAGTGGATCGGCCGATTCGAGCCCCATGCCGGCGGAGCGGCGCAGGAAGGACATGGCACCGCCGGTGGCGATCATGGCCTTCGAAGGGATGCAGTCCCACAAGTGGGCGGCCCCGCCCACGACGTCGGCCTCGATCATCGTGACCTTGGCGCCGAGGCGGGCGGCGTGGGTCGCGCAGGAGTTCCCCGCCGGTCCGCCGCCGACGATCACGATTCGCGTGTCCTTCATTGCCGCGACCCTATCGGTCGGCGGCCGGAGTGAACCGATCCCCGCCGTGGGTCGGCAGGAGTCATGAACTACCATTCCGACGATGACCTGGCGCGCACCTTCTCGCCTTGTCGTCGCGGTGGTGCTCTCGGCCCTTCTGGCCGGGTCGGGCGCAATCGACGGCGCCGCCGGCCTTCCACAGTCGCTCGACCGTGTCGAACCCGCCTCCATCGAGGCGTCCGCCGCGTCGACCACCGACACGGTCGAGGTGATCATCACCTACGACGGGCTGAGTGCCGCCTCGGCCCGCGCCGGCATCGCCCAACGCGAAGACATCGCCGTGGTGCGGCCGATGCGGACCCGCAACGGCGTCGTGGCCGAGGTTCCTGCCGGAGAGCTCGAAGCGATCGCCGGGCAACCCGGCGTGGCCAGGGTCGACCTGAACCTGCCGGTCCGAGCGGCGAACCAGAGCTCGGCCGAGGGGCGCGCGTCCCGCAGGCACGCGCCACCTTCGGGGTCGATGGTGACGGCGACGGCAACCCGAACGTGTACACCCGCAACGACGCCGTGGTGGCCGTGCTCGACACCGGGCTGGACATCACCCACCCCGCCCTCGACGGAGGCAAGGTCATTGCCTGGCACAACAGCATCGAGGCGGTCGGCTACGACGATCCCGATCTGACCCCATGCCCGCTCCAGTCGGCGGGCCCGCACGAGGACGACCCGCAGGGGCACGGCACCCACGTGTCCGGCACCGTCGCCGGCACCGGGGAGGGCAACCTCGCCGCCCAGGGCATGGCCCCGGGCGCAGCGATCGTCGGCGTGAAGGTGCTCGACTGCCACGGCGGTGGCGACGTCTCCACGCTGGTCGACGGCATCGACTGGGTGATCGCCAATCGAGACACGTACGGCATCGCCGTCATCAACATGTCGATCGAGGGCAGCTCATGTGACCAAGGGCTCGGGCTGGCCAGCCAGGCGGTCAACGACGCCTTCGCCGCCGGCATCTTGGTGGTGGTCGCCGCCGGCAACTTCGGACCCGCCCCGTGCTCGGTCTCGTTTCCCGGCACCGCTCGCGACGCACTGACCGTGGGCGCCGCCTTCGATCCGGGAACCGGAGGGTGGTCCATGGCCAGCTTCTCCGGCCGTGGTCCCACCGCCGACGGACGCATCAAGCCCGAAGTGGTGGCCGGCGGTATCAACGTGTTGTCCACCAGGAACGGCGGTGGGTTCCAGAGCATCAGCGGCACGTCGATGGCCACGCCCGTGGTGGCGGGGACGGCCCTGCTGATGCACGACCTGAACCCGGCGTCCAACGCAGCCCAACTGCGGGCGGCCATCATCTCGTCGGCCCTCGACTTCGGCGCACTCGGTATCCCGAACAACACGTACGGCTACGGGGCGGTCGACGCATTGGCCGCGCTCCAGGAGATCAACGAGACGCCGTCGCCGGCCTCGGTGTTCGCCGAATTCGCCTACGGCACCGTCGACGACATCGTCCTCATCGGCGACTGGAACGCCGATGGCATCGACACGCCGGGCGTTCGCCGGGGCAAGATCTACTATCTCCGCAACTCCAACACGGGCGGTCCCGGCGACGTCGTGATCGGATACGGAAAGCCCGAGGACGAGATCTTCGTCGGCGACTGGAACGGCGACGGCATCGACACGCTGGCCGTCCGGCGCGGCAACATCTTCTACGTGCGCAACTCGACCACCAGTGGACCGGCCGACATCGTGTTCGGCTACGGCCGCGCCGGCGACGAAGTGCTGGTCGGCGACTGGAACGGCGACGGCATCGACACCTTCGCCGTGCGACGAGGCAACATCATCTACACCAGGGACGACTTCTTCAGCGGGCCGGCCACCAACGTCTTCGGATACGGCAAGGCGTCGGACCGACTCGTGGTCGGCGACTGGAACGGCAACGGCTTCGACACCTTCGCCGTGCGACGGGTCAACGTGTTCTTCGTGAAGAACTCCAACACCGCCGGCCCGGCCGACTACGCGGCGTCGTTCGGCCAGGCCGACGACATCCCGATCGCCGGCGACTGGGACGGCGACGGCGCCGACGAGTTCGGCGTTCGCGACGGCGCGATCATGCGTCTGGCCAACTGACGGACGGTTCCGACATCGCCGGGCAAGCGCGCTCCCGGCCCCAACCCATCGGTCAGCACCCCCGGCGGCAGTGTCTACACTCGTCACGCAGTCCTCGGCTGAGCGATCAGACCTGCTTCGTGGTCGCCCGGTCCCACGGCGACCCACGTCGGCAGGTCGTTCACAGCCTGAGCGATCACCAGAGGCGCCCGGACGAGCCACGGGAACAGCGCCGGGATCAACCCTGCGGCGATGAGAAGAGGCTCACTGCCCGATGAGGGGGCGCTACGGTCATGGCTCGCAGTTGCTCCCTCGGAAGGCATGACTTGTGACCGCTATTTCGTCCATGAAAGACAAGCACGTCCTGATCACTGGCGGCACAGGGTCCTTTGGTCACAAGATGACACGCCGGCTCGTCGACGGTGAATGCGCAAGCATCCGGATCCTGAGCCGTGACGAGGCAAAGCAACACCACATGCGCCTCGATTTCTCCGACGCCAGACTCGAGTTCCATATCGGCGATGTCCGGGACCGCCGAAGCGTCGACCATGCAATGCAGGGCATCGACCTGGTCTTTCACGCTGCCGCGCTGAAACAGGTCCCGTCGTGTGAGTTCTTTCCAATCCAGGCGGTGATGACCAACGTGATGGGGTCGGCCAATGTCATCGACTCGGCGCAGGAGCATGCGGTCGACACGGTGGTGTGTCTCAGCACCGACAAGGCCGTGATGCCGATCAATGCGATGGGCATGTCCAAGGCGCTCATGGAGAAAGTGGCTCAAGCGTCGGCCCGCAGCGCGAACAGCGAGACAACCGTCTGCTCGGTGCGCTACGGAAACGTGATGTACTCGCGGGGTTCGGTCATCCCACTCTTCGTTCAGCAGATTCGCGACGGTGCTCCGCTCACCGTTACCGATCCGGCAATGACGAGGTTCCTCCTCCCCTTGGAGGTGGCCGTCGAGCTGGTGGAATATGCCTTCACACATGCCGAACCAGGGGACACATTCATACGGAAGGCCCCAGCGTCCACGATGAGCGATCTCGCGTTCGCGACCCGGGAGGTCTTCGGAGTGGACAACCCGATCACCGAGATCGGTGTTCGTCACGGTGAGAAGTTGTTCGAGACACTGGCAACCCAGGAGGAACTCCGACACGCCGAGGACTTGGGCGACTATTGGCGAATCCGCATGGACACGCGCGGGTTGAACTACGACAGCTACTTTGACAAGGGCGACGTCGTCGATCTCGAAAGCCTGTCCGACTACCATTCTCACAACACTGACAGGCTCGATGTCGAGGGGACCATGGCGCTCCTTCTCGCTCTCCCGGAGATCCAACGGGACCTTGATCAGTGGAGGTCACGCTGATGCGAATCGGATTGACTGGCGGTCACGGGTTTCTCGGCTGGCATCTCCGCTGTCGACTCGTGCTCGCCGGCCACCAGGTGGTCGTTGCCGATCGTGCCACGTTCGCATCGTCGGCCGCGCTCGATGGGTTCGTCGGCGACAGCGAGTGCATTGTGCACGCGGCAGGTGTCAACCGGGGCGAGAGCGATGACGCAGTTGCCGATGCGAACCGACGGCTTGCCAATGACTTGGTTTCGGCGATGAAGCGACAGAACGTCCGCCTCCCCGTCATCTACACGAACTCGGCAAAGGGTGAGGACGGCGGTAGCTATGGCACGGCCAAAGAAGCAGCCTCGAAGGAGTTGGCTGCGTACCAGCAATCCGTTGGGCAGCCCTACACCGACCTCGTGCTCCCCCACGTGTTCGGTGAGTTCGGGCGACCGTTCTACAACTCCGCTGTCACCACTTTCGCCCATTGTCTGGCTGCCGGTGAGGAGCCCGATGTCCACGCAGCGGGCCAACTCGAGCTGATCAACACCCACGAGGTGGCGTCGTTGGTCGTCGACGCAGTTGGATCTCCCATCGACGGCCGGTGCCGGATGGAGGGCAGGTCGATCACCGTGGGCGAGGTCTGGAATCTCTTGCGGGCCCAGCACGAGCGCTATGTCGGCGGTCGAACCATCCCGGCGTTTGCCGACCGGTTCGAGCTCCAGCTGTTCAATACGCTGCGGTCTCAGCTCGATCTGAACGGCTTCTATCCAGCGGCCATCGCCTTGCACGCCGATGATCGAGGTGCGTTCGCAGAGTTGTGTCGGGCCGACGGTACTGGTCAGACCTCCATCTCGACGACACGACCCCGAATCACCCGCGGCGACCACTTCCATCTCGACAAGATCGAGCGGTTCGTCGTCATCGGAGGAAGCGCAACCATCCGGCTGCGCCGGCTTTTCTCGACCGAGGTTCGATCGTTTGCCGTATCCGGTGAGGATCCTTCGTTGATCGACATGGCGCCCCTCACCACGCACAACATCACCAACACAGGCGACGACACGATGACCACGGTGTTCTGGGCTGGCGATCACTTCGATCCTGCGCACCCTGACACGTTCGCCGAGCCCGTCGATCCTGACCTAGGAGTGTTCGTCTGATGAAGGTCATGACCATCTTGGGCACGCGGCCGGAGATCATTCGACTCAGTCGTGTGATCGCTCGTCTCCACGACATGCCTGGCGTCGAGCAGGTCGTCGTACACACCGGCCAGAACTACGACTACGAGCTCAACGAGATCTTTTTCGAAGACCTCGGCGTGCAGGCTCCCGACATCTTTCTCAACGTGGCTCGGGAGAGCCTGGGTCAGACCTACGGCGACATTCTCGCGTACTCCGAAGCCGCCATCATCGAGGAGGAGCCCGACGCTGTCCTCGTGCTTGGTGACACGAATTCGGCGATAGCTGCGATCATCGCCAAGCGCCGGCACATCCCGGTCTTTCACATGGAGGCGGGCAATCGCAGTTTCGACTCGAACGTGCCAGAAGAAGTGAATCGACGGATTGTGGATCACACCGCCGATTTCAACCTGGTGTACACCGAGCATGCCAGGCGCAATCTGTTGTCGGAAGGGCTTTCGGCCCGCAGGATCTATCTCACTGGCTCGCCGATGAAGGAGGTGCTCGACCATCAGCGGGATCGGATCGAAGCGTCCTCGGCAACACGTGACCTCGGGTTGTCGGCCGATGAGTACTTCCTGGTGTCGGCCCACCGCGAGGAAAATGTCGACAACCCCGTACGGCTCGGCCTTCTTCTCGAAAGTCTTCGTGCGCTCCACCTCGAGCACCGCTTCCCGGTGCTGGTCTCGCTTCACCCCCGGACGAAGGCGCGAATGGAGAGTCTCGGTTTCACCGACGGCGACGGCGTGATCTTCCACGCCCCCTTTGGCTTCAGTGCCTATTGCCGGCTTCAGCTCGATGCAGCGTGTGTGCTCTCCGACAGCGGCACGATCACCGAGGAATCGGCCATCCTCGACTTCCCTGCGGTATCGATTCGGGATTCGATCGAACGTCCCGAAGGGCTGGACACTGGTTCGATCATCCTGTGCGGCCTCGACGCCGAATCGATCTCCCTCGCCGTCAACGCCCGTCTGAACGATCCTCGTCAGACATCGGTTCCCGCCGAATACCTCATCCACGACTGCTCTCGCCGAACCGTGAATCTCATCGTTGGCCTCACCGGCCGAAACGACTTCTGGTCCGGCTATCACCCTCGTTGACCTCGGTATCGCTGTCCCGGCTGCCGGTGTGGCCTGTCTGACCCATCGACATCTGTCGCAGCGAGCGGCCCGTTGCCAGGGCCATGCCGACCATCGCAACCGCAAAGCCGGCTATCTGAGCGATTTCGACTCGACGGAAGGCTTCTACGGGTAGAGCGAGCGCGATCGCGAAAGCGACGATGCCCAGAATCCAGGCGGCCGCCGACCACGTGGGACGTCCGCTGGCGACGAGGGTGAGGGAAAACAGAATGGCGAGCATGGAGAGGGCGTTCGCTCCGCTGAGCAGCGCCATGTCGAGGGCGCCGAGCGTGTCGGCAAAGAGAATGTCGACAGCAAGCGGGCCGAGGAGCGCCGATCCTGCGACGGTCACGATCCCAAAGGCGCCGACGGCAAGGGCGAGGCGTTTGGTGGAGTCGGCCAGCTGAGCACTCTCGCCGTTGGCCACCATCCTCGTACGAGACGGGAGGATGGAGATCTTCACCGCTTGGAACAGCAACAAGGGGAGCCGGGCAAGCACGAGACCATTGAGAAATCGTCCGGGCTCACCAGCGAGGTCGCTCAGAACGGAAACAGCCACTGGCCCGACGTTGAGCAGGAACGATTCCGAGAGTGCCATGACAAGGAGCAGTCGGACGTTGCGACCGAGTTCCTGGCGTTCGACCGGCGGGCCATCTTGGGCGAATGGGCGACGGCCGATGGCCGTTGCGATTGCCGCAGCGAAGAAACTGACCGCAATGAGACCCGCATAGGCGCTGGCCGCCGTTGTTCCGACGGCCATGAGCACGACCACCCCGGCGACACGAGCCGATCCCTCGGTGATGAGGGATGCGCCGTAGGGACCAAAGCGAGAGCGTCCAGCGACGAGGCCCCGGTACACCTCGGTGAGCATGAAGGCCACGAGTGAGAGGAGGAGAGCGACGAAGAGCCAAGCATCGTTGTCGATCAGCTGATCCAGGCCGAGGAACCACCATGCGGTGAGGAGCGCGCAAAGGGCGACAACAGTTCTCATACCGATTCTCAGAGAACTCGCGAGGACAGGTTTACTACCAAGACCTCGAGCGGCCCGATGTGAGGTGGCACGGGACAGCGCTTGTTCCAGGGGCTGGAAGACGCCGGCGCCCAAGAGGGCGACCAGTCCCCACACCACAGCCAGGTCGCCGTATGAGCCGTCGGACAGATTGCGGCTCGCGAGCGCCAGATACACGTACGTCAGGGCGCCGTTCATGACCAGGCCTGCTCCCAACGGAGCAGTGCCGAGGGGAAGGCCCGTGCGACTCACGTCCGGCGTGTTGCGATGGCCACGAGTTCGTTGCCTCGTCCTCGTTGCGCCTGGAGTCGTCGAGGCAGCCCGGTGAGGATCCCGAATATCCGGACCGCCGCCATTCCACGTGATGCGGAAACCTGCTCGACGCTCAGCGACAATGCCTCACCATCGGATTGGTCCGGTACCGCCGGACGTCGCAGTCCTCCCTTGGCTCGCACGAATGCGGCGATCACCTTCAGCCAGTGGTCGGGCTCCTCGGTGCTGAAGATCGCGTCCACCTGCCAGCCGGCCTGTTCCAATGCCGCCCGCAGACTCGGCGCTGAGAAGAGTCGAAGATGGGCCCGCGAGTAATTCGGAGACCAGCCTCTTGCCACACGGTGCTCGAGGCTTCCTGCGTTCGGTGTCCCGAGCAGAAGACGGCCGCCGGGCCTGGTGTGTTCGGCCGCTTGGGTCAGAAACTCGACTGGATCCAGCACGTGTTCGATCACGTGCCACGTCGCAACGACATCAAAAGGTGATTCACCGGTGAGTTCTGTGGATTCGAACGTGCCGCGTATGACGGGGACGCCACGCCTGCCCACCACCTCGGCAAGCACGGCCGAGTCTTCGATCGCCACCACATCGAAGCCGGCCTTGGACGCGGCTTCGGCGAAGAAGCCATCGCCTGGTCCGACCTCGAGAAGCCGGCCGCCCGATGCGATCGAGGAGAGGATGTCCAGCCGATACGCAGTTGCGTTGTCGCTGAGCGCGAGCGCAAACGGGGTGAGACACGCAGGGTCGGTCGACTGGTACCAATCGTGCTGCGCCTCGGAGAAGCGAGTATCGAGATCAGCGAGCGAACGTTGCTCCTCGTGGCCGCAACGGATGCAGCGCCGATACGGCCCGCCCGATGTCTCGGCGATGTCGGCCCATTGATGGTGGCAGCTCATGGGGCTCCCTCGGGTGGAACGGACGGACAACGCCACGATAAAGCTGCGGCGATTCGGTTCATGCTCGGGTTGCCTCGATCGCTCTCAGAAAACGCTCGACTGCGTGGTCCCACTCACAGAGTTCCTCGATCGTGTGCCGCGCGCGTCGGCCGGCTTCGACTCGATCCATCGGATTTTCCAACCAGCTCTCGATCCGTTCGACGAACTGCTCGCCGGGAGCAGCGTAGGTGACCCCCCGGCCCTCGGGAATCATCGCTTGCATCCCATCGAGCCGAGTGCAAACCGTCGGGATTCCGCACCCTGCGTATTGCACGACCTTGCTGGGTAGCGCACAGTTTGCGACGAGCTCTTCGGCGAACGGCGTCACAGCAACGTCGGCGAGCCGGAGATGGTCGGCCAATTCCTCGTAGTCGATCCATCCGGTGAAGATGACCTGATCGCCCATCCCGAGGTCGTCGACGACGCTGCGCAGCTCCGGTTCCGCCTCGCCACCTCCCACGAACATGATCCGGGTTGATGGCCGGCGCTCCAGCACCGGAACGAGGCGCTCGAGAAGCCAGTCGAGCCCGGCGAATCGATAGAGGGTGCCCATGTACTGCACGACTTCGGACGTTTCATCGAGGCCGTAGCGCTCCAGCAACGCCTGCGGCTTGGCGCCCGGCGAGAAACGCTCCAGGTCGAGGCCCGGGTAGTCGACGCTTACGGTGTCCGGGTTCGCCCCGTTCTCGATGATGTAGCGGGCAAGTGCATGATTGTTGGCCGACACGGCATCAGCACGTCGATAGATGAATCGCTCCGCTCGCTTGATCAGCGAAGCAAAGATGGTCGGCCGAAGGCGGTGTGAGATGTCGAGCGCTCTGAACAACACCGGTACGCCGAATCGGTGGGCCACCATGAGCGCTTGCCAACCGTTGGTCGGAACTGCGTAGAGCACGACGGCATCGAATGGCCTTTGTCGAAGCGTGCGGACCAGTACTGGTACCTGGCTGAGGGACGCCACCAGACGGTCGAGAGGCGGTGGGAAAAGGCGGCCGGGTGTTATGACCAAGACCTCTGCACCGACGTGTGCTCGTTGGCGAACGATGGAGGTTCGAGTCCGCCAGTCGAACCATCGCCGAACACCCTTGCGCTCGCCCCCTTCCCCGAAGTCGATGAACGTGACGTCGTGGCCGGCTAGTGAGAGCAGCTCAGGGATGTCGTGCATTTCGTAGACGACCTTGTCCCGATAGCTGACCTCGTGTACGAACAGCAAGCGCATCGCCGGCCACCCTAGAGGTCGAAAGAGTGCGTGTGGGGAGCCCGTTCCAACCACCCGAAAAGGAGGTGACAGCGGCAGCGAGCGGATGGGCGTTGTCGCAGCCCGTACGCGGCGTGTTCGCCGGGTCGCTCCTGCCTGCGCTCACGACCCACGCGACGAAATCCGTGGCGATCTTCGCCTGGTCGATTCGACCGGAGTTGCACCACCGGCGACGGGTCGATGCCTGACCGATCGGCTCAGCCTCCTGAGTCACTGCTCAACGCTTTTGCACCCCCGGGCCCACCCTCGAAGCGGGGAAGCTCGATGTGGAGGCCCGACGCGAAGACGATGATGGCTCGCGCGGCAAGACGGGCGGCGGCGGCGGGCCCAGCCGATGACACGCCGTGGGTGCGTTCCCGCATCGGAATGCCGATCTCCCGGACGATGTAGCCGGCCCGCCCCGCGCTGATCATCGCCTCGTAGGTGTCACCGAGATAGTGCGCAGGAAACTGCCGGGAGAAGTGCCCGAGCAGTGGTTCGGAGATGACCCGGAAGCCCGAGCTTGCATCGGTGATGGGCGACCCGACCGCGCGAGACGCCGACCAGGCGAGGATGCGCATGGCAAATCTCCGGACGAACGAGACGCGCATGCCGGCGTCCTCGGATGCGAACCGGCTGCCCACCAGCAGGTGGGCGCCCGTCTCGTCGGCGGCTCGAAGCAGCCGATTCACGCTCTCGGGCGGATGCTGACCGTCGGCGTCGCACTGCACGATACGACGGAAGCCATGGTCGGCGGCGTAGCGGAAGCCGGCGCGCAGGGCGCCACCGACACCGAGGTTGATCGGCAGGACGAGAACGCTTGCCCCTGCGTCTGTGGCCACGCGGGCGGTGTCGTCGGAGGATCCGTCGTCGACCACGAGGACCGTGAAGTCGTGCCCGCAGAGGTCGGCGACCACCTTTCCCACCGACGCCGCCTCGTTCCAGGCGGGAACAATGACCAGGGTGGGGCTGGGATGGTCAGGACTCATCGATGGGCGAGCGGCCGGTCGGGGATTCCGCACGGAGAAGCGCATGGGCCTCGGCGACATCTCGAAGTCGCTCGCTCAGCTGGGAGATGGCCATCGACAACTGCAGTGTGATGCCGAGCAGGAGAAGGGTTGCGACCGCGAGCAGCACACCTGTGGGCGACATCCCGAAGAAGTTGGCCACCGGCGCCACGAGCACCGTGAGCCCCGCGCCGAGAACACCGATCATGAAGATCACGATCCACCCGAGCGTGTACCTCAGACTGAGCAGTGAGCGACGGGCCAACCCGGTGATGAGGAGGATGCCCAACGCGCCGCCGATCAGCAGGAGAAGCCCCTGGCGGACGGCGAAACTCATGGCAGCACCTTAGCGGCCGGCGCCCACCGGCTCGGCGAACCGCGCCCCGACTCGGGGCGCGCGAGTGGGCAGCGGCGATGGCGTCGGCTGGTACGGTCGGGCTCTCGTGACCAGCCTCGAGCGTGTTCTCCTCAGCCGATCGTCCGTCATCAGAGGGTTGACGTTGGTCGTCGCCGCCGCCATCGCGCTGGGAGCGTGGGCGGTCAGCTCCCCGATCGGGGCCAGCCCCGACGACGACTTCCACCTCCAGAGCATCTGGTGTTCGGGGGGCGATGCCCCCGAGCGTTGTGCCGACACAGCAGACCCCGGGACGGTCCAGGTTCCGTCGCAGATCGCCTTCATCCGCTGCTACCAGTTCAACGCGCAGGAGAGCGCCGGTTGCCTCGATGCCCAGCCCGGCTACGCCAGCGGCGAGCTCACGACGGTCGACCGGCGGACGAACCAGACGGCAAAGCTGTACCCGCCGGGCTACTACGCCTCGATGAGCCTGCTGGTCAGCGATGCGACCGTTCGCTCGGTGCTGGTCACGCGGTTCGCGAACATCGTGATCGCCATCATCGCGATCGGTGCCACGTTGCTGGCGATCGACACCGCCCGACGGCGGGCGTTGGCCACGGTCTGGCTGGTCACCGTCGTACCGCTCGGCGCCTTTCTCGTTGCGTCGAACAATCCCAGCGCGTGGGCGATCATCGGCGTGGGAACGTTCTGGGCCAGCTTCGATCGTTGGTGGGACGGGCCGGCCGGACGCAGCGCGGTCGCGGCAATGGCCGCGGCCATCTTCTCGGCGCTGCTGGCAACCAATGCTCGGGCCGACGCCGCTGCGTACATCGCGCTCACCGTCGCTTCGGTGATGGCGCCCCAGGTCCTACGCTCGTGGCGAAGCATCATCAGGCGTTCCCCACTGCGACTGGTGTTCCCCGCTCTGGTCGTCGCCTGGTGCGGAATCGTGTTCCTCACCGCCGGCCA
This sequence comes from uncultured Acidimicrobiales bacterium, assembly GCA_963787285.1. Lineage (GTDB taxonomy): Bacteria > Actinomycetota > Acidimicrobiia > Acidimicrobiales > JAHEJN01 > JAHEJN01. The sequence continues at coordinate 139,790 of CAWBCM010000003.1, forward strand.
GGGTGACTCGATCACCAGTGGCCTGGGCGCCAACAACACCCGCCCCAACGATGTCGATCTCTGGTTCGGCAATCTGATCCGTCTGCCCTACGTCTGGATCGGCTCCTTCGGCGTGTCACCGCCTGGCGGCCTCGGTTGGCTCGACACCCAGCTCCCCACCATGGCGTGGTTCCCCGCGCTCGGCTCGTTCATGGCGCTGATGGCGGCCGCATGGCGCTATCGCGACCGTGACGTGTGGGTGAAGATCACCCCGCTGATCGTGACCCTGATCGTCCTCCCGATGTGGATTCTCGCCCGCACCGGCGTGCTCCTGCCCTCGTTCGTGCAGCCGCGCTACTTCCTTCCGCTGCTGTTCGTACTGGCCGGGTTCATCGTCATCCCGCTGTTCCGGGCCGAACCTGCGGCGCTCATCGGCCGGCCGACCACCGTCATCGTCGTCGCCATGACGGTGGCCAACAGCATCGCCCTCCACACGAACATCCGCCGCTACGTGACCGGCGCCGACTTGAACGCGCTCGACCTCGACCGCTCCATCGAATGGTGGTGGTGGAGCGGCGCCCCCACGCCGATGACCGTATGGGCCATCGGCACCGTGGCCTTTGCCTTCGCGGCCTTCAGCCTCGCCCAGGTGGGCACCGGCGGTGAGCGAGAGCCTCGGCTCGCCTCGTCGGGCACGCGATCGGCCCCGACCCCCGAATCCGACGTCCCGCTATAGTTCGTTGGCTGTATGCGACCCCTGATCGTTCACTACCACCTGTTCAAGAACGCAGGGACCTCGGTCGAAGCAGTCCTCGAGTCGAACTTCGGATCGCGATGGAAGTCCTATGACACCGACGATCCGGCCGGCAGTGTCGCACCCTCCACCGTCGTCGAGATGGCCCGGTCCGACCCGGAGATGATCGCCTTCTCGTCGCACCAGCTTCGACCTCCGCTGCCGGTGATCGACGGGGCCGTCGTGATCCCCGTCGTCTTCCTCCGCCACCCGCTCGACCGGATGCAGTCGGTGTACGACTTCGACCGGCGCCGCGGGCCGGTGACCCCCGCCGGAGTCGTGGCGGCCGAGCACGCGCTGTCGGGTTATGTCGACGTGATGCTCGAACGCAACGCCCACCACGTCCGGAACTTCCACGTACGCACACTCACCGATCTGCGCGACCCCACCACCGGGAAGCGCATCGCCACCGACGAGGAGGACTTCGGTCGCGCCGTGCGCTTCATCGAGTCACTCCCCGCGGTCGGAATCGTCGAGCGGTACGAGGAGTCGTGGCTCGGACTGGCCGCGATCGTGCGGATGGTCCATCCCGGGTTCTTCGTGCGCCCCGCCCACTCGAATGCCGATCCCACCCGGCCCGAGTCCCTCGAGGCGCGGCTCGACCGCATGCGGAGCCGACTGGGCGACGAGCGCTTCGAGCGGTTGCAGGAGGCGAATCGACTCGATCTCGCGCTCTACGGGATCGCCATCGCCCGCTTCGAGCTCCGCGAACCGACCGACGCATGAGGCTTCTCGTCGTCGGCATGCACCGAAGCGGCACGTCGGCCGTGGCACGGCTGCTGACGAAGCTGGGCCTCCCCACGGGCCCCGACGACGAGCTGATGGCCGCCGACCCCCACAACCGGTTCGGCCACTTCGAGATCCGGGTCCTGACCGACTTCAACGACGAGCTCCTGGCCGAGCTCGGCGGCCACTGGGCCGCGCCCCCGCCCCCGTCGACGCGCCCGATCCAGTACGAACTGGCCGCCGGGCCCTGGGGAGAGCGCGCCCGGGCGCTGCTCGACGCCTACCTCCCCTCCGACACCTGGTTCTGGAAGGACCCGCGCCTGTCGCTGCTGCTGCCGTTCTGGACCACCGTGCTCGGCGACGACGTCCGAGTGGTCTTCGTTCATCGCTCACCCGGCGCCGTTGCCGCATCGCTGGAGCGGCGCAACGGCTTCCGCCGCGAACTGTCCATTGCCCTGTGGAAGCGGTACGTGTTCGGCGCCGCAGCCGATCTCGACGGCGCCGCTTGTTTCGCCCTCGCCTTCGACACGCTCGTCGACGATCCCGAATCGGTGGTGTCGCAACTCGTCTCGTGGCTCGAGGCGAACGGCGCCGACCTCCACGATCTCGTCGATGCACCCGTCGAGGCCGGGGAACGCCATCACGTCCCGGAGCCCGAAGCGGAGTGGATCGGTCCGGCCGCACTCGAGGGTCTCACCGGCGAGTGGTACCCGGAGGTGATCACCAGCGAGGATCCGGCGGTCCCACTGTCCTCGGCGGCACCCAGTCTGATTGCCGCGACCGAGGAGCTGGCCGAGAACCAGGCCGCGGCCCAGGCGAGCATCGACGAGGTGAACGCCGAAGTGATGGCGGCCAGAGCCGAGGCCCAAGTCGCCATCGACGCGGCGCTGCGCGAGCTGGCGGCCAACCAGGCCTTCGCCCAGACCGAGGTGAACCGCCTGAACACCGACCTCCAGATCGCCCGCGAGGACTTCGCTCGACTGGCCATCGAGCACCAGAAGCTCGTCGACGAAGCCGCCCATCTGGCTCAGGTGCTCGACGTGGAGCGAAGCTCGACCTCGTACCAGGCGATCGCGGCGTATCGGCGCCTCGCCGGCCGCGCCCTGCCACCCGGATCGACGCGCCGGTCCGCCTACGAACACTCGCTCGGTGCGCTGCGCCAGACCGTTCACCGCCGTCGCGTTCGCCATACGAACGACCCGGATCAGGTGCTCGATCACGCCCAGGCCGGTCTTCGTCTGCGGACATCGGCGCACCCGGTGGCCAGCCTGGTGGTGCCGGTCTACGGGGGCACCGACATCACCGAACGACTGCTCGAGTCGATCGCCCGCCACACCGACATCGATTACGAGGTGATCGTCGTCGACGATGCGTCGCCCGACGAGGTTCCCGACCTCCTCGCCCGGGTCAGCGGTCTGCGGCTGGTCACCAACGCCGAGAACCAGGGTTACCTGCGGTCGACCAACATCGGAGCCGCCGAGGCCCGAGGCGACTACGTCGTGTTGTTGAACAGCGATACCGAGGTGACTCCCGGCTGGCTCGCTGCGTTGCTCGAGCCCTTCGACGACCCGTCGGTCGGGGCCGTGGGAGCACGGCTCGTCTACCCCGACGGCCGCCTCCAAGAGGCGGGATCCATCATCTGGAACGACGGCACCGGATGGAACTACGGCAAAGACGGCTGGTCGGAGCGGTTCGACGTGATGCGGCGCCGGGAGGTCGACTACTGCTCGGCCGCCTGCCTCGCCGTAGCGCCGGACGGCCTGGGAGCAACTCGGGGGCTTCGACGAGCGGTACGTCCCCGCCTACTACGAGGACGCCGACCTGTGCTTCGGCCTCCGCGAGCTCGGTCTGAAGGTGATCTACCAACCGCGGGCCCGCATCGTCCATCACGAGGGTGCCACCCACGGCACCGACATCGAGTCGGGAACCAAGGCCCATCAGGCGACGAACCGCGCCATCTTCGCGGAGAAGTGGGCGGCCCAACTGGCCCGACAGCACGAACCGGGCCGTCGCCACGTACGCCGGGCGGCCGACCGCGAGACGGGCCCGTGCATCCTCGTGGTCGACCACATGGTGCCGACGCCCGACCGCGACGCGGGCTCGCTGCGCATGTCGATCATGCTCGAGCTCCTGCGCGAGCAGGGATTCCGGGTCCGGTTCTATCCCGACAACCAGTACCAGTACTCGCCGTACGAGGAGCCCCTCCAGGATCTGGGTATCGAGGTCGCCTACGGCTCGATCGACCCGATGGGCTACCTCGCCGAGCACCACGACGACGTCGACCTGGCCATACTCTCCCGACCCCAGGTCGCCATCAAGTGGCTTCCGATACTCAGGAACGCACTACCCGGAGTCCCGGTGATCTACGACATGGTCGACCTCCACCAGCTGCGCGAGGAGCGTCAGGCCGTCCAGACCGGCCTCGACACACGGTCCTCGTCACAGGTGATCGGCGGCATCGAGGACCTGCTGGTCCGGGTCTGCGACATGACCTTCGCCGTCGCCGAACACGAAGCGGCGATCATGCGCGATCGGTGGCCCGGGGCCGCCGTCGACGATCATCCCCACCATCCACGAGCGAGCCCGCAGCACCACCCCGTTCGACGAGCGCGAGGGCGTGTTGTTCGTAGGGAGCTGGGCCCATCCGCCGAACCGGGACGCCATCGCGTGGATCGCCGAGGAGCTCCAACCGCTCCTGCGTGAACGCCTGCCCGGAGTGCGAACGCACATCGTCGGCAGCGATGTCCCTCCCGATGTGACCGGCGGCCACGACGACATCGTGGTCCACGGTTGGGTCGAGGACCTCGACGAGATCTTCGACCAGGTTCGCCTGTCGGTCGCACCGTTGCGGTACGGCGCCGGCATGAAGGGCAAGGTGGGCGACTCCCTCGCTCGCGGTGTGCCCGTGGTCGTCACCTCGGTGGCCGCCGAAGGCTTCGACCTCGGCCCCTTCGACCTGCGTCCGGTCGACACGGCCGCGGCGTTCGTCGATCGCGTGGTGGAGCTCTACACGGACGCGACCGCGTGGTCGCGAACCGCCGATGGGGGCGTCGCCGCCGTCACCGAACACACCGGTCGCGATGCCGTGAAGGCTCGGCTGACGGCCGCCGTCGCCCACCTTCTCGAACCGACGAACTCGGCGGAATGAGGCCATGAGCGGCGACGACCACGAGCGGCCCGATTCGGTCTCGGTGTGCATCCCCGTCTACAACGGCGCGTCGACCCTCGAGGAGACTCTCCGATCCGTCCTGGTCCAGACCCGCCCACCCGACGAGATCGTCGTCGTCGACGACGGCTCCGACGATGACAGTCTGGCGCTGGTCCGCCAGATGCTGCCCGAGGCGCGCATCATCGAATTCGAGGCCAATCGGGGGGCCGCCGCGGCATGGAACGCCGCCGTCGGCGCGTCGACTCAGCGGTGGGTCAAGCTGTTGTGTCAAGACGACGTCCTGATGCCCACGGCGCTCGAGCACCAGCTCCAGATCGCCGCGTCGATGCCCCCTTCCGGAGTCATGGTCGCTTCCCGACGACGGATCGTCGATGAGGCGGGTGGCGTGATCTCGGCGGCTCGCGGGCTCGGCCGCCTCCGAGGCCAACAACCCGGGAGCAACGTGCTCGACGAGATACTGCGGCTCGGGGCGAACATCCTGGGCGAGCCCAGCGCGGTCCTGTTTCGGAGCGATCACTTCCGCATGACCAGCGGCTTCTCACCGGAAGCGGCCTACACCATCGACCTCGACATGTGGGTGCGCCTGGCCCGCCAGGGAAGCATCTACTGCGACCCCCAGGCGGTATGCGACTTCCGCATCTCGGCCGGGCAGTGGAGCGTACGGCTGGCCAACCGCCAGGCCGACGAGATGAGCGCGCTGCTGGCCGGTCTGGCCTCCGACGACACTTCTCTGGTGGTGCGAGCCACCGCCGAGCTGCGAAATCGACTCGATGTGCGAAAGCGCCGGGCGCTGTACTGGTGGTTGCGGATCCGACCGCAGCGCCGCCGTCGCTCGCCACGCAAGGGGGCGAGCTGAGTGCCCGTACCTCCAGCCATGCGATACCGCGCTGCTCGGCTGATTCTTCCTCGGCTCCGACCGCTGGGGAGCAGCTCGCACGACGAGAAGGGCGTCTGTCAGGTCTGCGGCACCGAAACGATCTTTGCTTTCAACCCGTGGGTGCTGCCGAATCCGCTCAAGCAACAGCTCGACGCCAAGTCGTTGGACGCCTACCTCCGGCGTGAGAGCATGTTCTGCCGCACCTGCATTTCCAATCTCCGAGTTCGCAGCCTCGCCGCAGTGATGACCCGGAACATGGCTTCATCGGCTCCCTCCCTCGTGGCGGCACTCGATGAGATCGATGCGGCCTCGATGACGATCGCCGAGGTCAACGCGATCGGCTCCGGAGGGTCGATGCACCAATTCCTGTTGCGTCACCCGGGCCTGCGGTATTCAGAGCATCGGGAAGGCGCCCGTCCAGGCGACATCGTGGACGGGGTTCCGCACGAGGATCTCACCGAGCTGACCTTCGCCGACGGGTCGATCGATCTGCTGGTCACCTCTGACACCATCGAGCACGTTCCCGACACGAGAGGCGTCTTCTCCGAGTGCCTGCGGGTCCTCTCGCCCGACGGCATGTTGATCTTCACGGTCCCGATGACGCCACTCACGCCGTCGACGCTGAAGCGCGCCGAGATCGACGCCGACGGCCAGATCGTCCATCATCTCGAGCCCGTCTACCACGGACGAGGGTCGGGCCCTTTCGCCCTGCTCCCGATGACGACCGACATGCTTGCGTTCTACGACTTCGGCCTCGACATCATCGATCTGCTCCACGATGTCGGCTTCGATGCCCGACTCGAATTCGGGGACGAGAACCATCGAAACAGCGGGGCCAGTGCAGTGGTGGTCGCGACTGCGAGATGACCACTCACCGTCGGAACGACACGTACTTGTGGCCGAAGAAACTCACGAAGATCGTGCCGACCAGCGTGAACAACAGCGACACCATGGGGTGGAACCCTCCCAACTCGGTGAACAGGGTCAACAACGTCGCGCTCAGGGCGAGCTGACCCAGGTACACGAGGTGACAGCGGAGGTAGTCGATCCAGACCGACCCGTTCGTATCGAAGACGTAGTTGCGGTACAGCGTGAACGCGAACGTGACTCCGAGGACGTGGGCGACGACCAGCGCGAACAGGTAGGGCAACCCGACGACGAGCAGGGCCAGCGTGAAGACGAGGTAGCCGAAGGCAGTGTTCAGGCCGCCAACCACGAGATAGCGAAAACCCTGCTTCTCGATCAGTGTCCGACCGGCCTGGATCAGTGTCGCACTGCTAGCCATGGGCCCGCCTCTCTCGCCGGCCGACCACGATCGCAGCCGCGAACGCCGCGAACAGCACCGACGTGACGACGAGGGCAGTCAACTGCTCGTCGAGGGACTCGTCGCGATATTCGGCGGTGAACGAGTACTGCCCAGGCTGCAGCACCCAGGCACGGAACGAGTCCTCATGATCGACCAGGGACACCCGGGGCGACGTCGAGCGCCAGCCGGGATAGTTCAGCTCGTTCTCGACGAACAGCACGGGCTCGTCGACATCGACGACGTAGTCGATCGAGTCCACGCCGTATCGTGTGGTCGTGACCGACGTACCGGGCTCACCCCACTCTGCGGGAGGTGGCAGCGAGCTCGCGCCCGGATCGCAGTCGGCGATCGTGCACGGGATCACCCACGCCGTCCACGGCTGGCTCAGGTAAGCGAGGAGCAGGGGATCGGTCTGGGCTTCGAAACGGACACGAGGTACGAACGACGAGTAGCTCGAGAGGTAGTAGTCGGTCGCGAGAAACCCGAAGCTGTCGATCGGTCTGCCGTTGAGCTTGTCCTCGATCGGCTGTATCGGTGGGATACGGGCCGGGCGTACGGCGGGCTCGACGGCGATGGCGTTCTCGAGGTCGTGGGCCGCATTGCTCCACCGAAGAGCTGTGGCGTCGTCCATGTAGGCGACCCACGGACTCGCCTGGGTCGGTGCGAACTTCAGGTCGGAATGGGCTCGAACACCGTCGTAGCTCACGAGCAGCACGAGCAGGAGGCCGGCGACTGCAGCCTGGCGGGGGGCTCGCACGGCCAGAACGAACGAGAGGCCGATCACTGCGAGCAACCATGGCCACCGGCTGGCGGGATCGGACTCGGCGAGGTCGCGCGAGAGCCACACGGCGAAAACCAATACGACGGCGACCCATGCCGGGCGCACCACGGGAACCTCCCGGCGCAGCAGTGCCCGCCATCCCTCGATGCTCAAGACGAGCACGGGAACGACGATGCCGATCTTGTAGTCGGAGAAGGGGAACCGCGAGGCGAAGAGCAGGTCGAACTTCAGCATCAGCTCGGCGACGGCGGAGACCGAGCCCATGCTCGCGAAAACCATGGCTACGACGGCGGTGACCACGAGCGGGCGCTGACGAGCGAGCACCGATCGGGTGACGCCGCTGAGACCGAGAAGCACTGGCGCGCCGACATAGAACGACCAGATCGATCCGTCGGTCTGAAAGCCCCATGGGCTCACCAACGCACCGAGCAGCGTGCTCGCCTTGAGACTGCCGATGTCGAGATTCTGGACGGTCGGAGGGAACGGACGCAGGAGCAGTCCGGGTTCGGAGCTGGCCAGGAGATACGGCACCAGTACCGTCACGGCAATACCCAACGACACGAGTCCGGCGAGGATCACCGTCGGATAGTCGGCCGATGACAATCGGTCGCGATTCGGCCAGAGGTCGACGCCGAGATAGACGAGCCCGAGAACCGCGAAGCTCGACGATCTGACCGGGATAGATGCCGGCGACGGCCAGCCACACGATCAGCGGGAGCCACACGATTCGACGGGTCGGTGATCCGCTTCGCGGGACGGTCAATGCCCACAGGAGCCAGGGAAACAGCGCAAAGCCGCGAAAGGCGGTGACATGCTGGGCCTGGCCGTAGAACCCACCGAACATCACGAAGGCCGCGGCGACCACCGGGAGCAGCGGACCCCGTATACCTCGGGTCCGAGCCAGCAGCGCCATGCCCATGGCGCCGGCGACGACGTGGGCAACATGGATCTTGGCGAGGAAGGTCACCGACAGCGGGACATCGAGCACGCCGAAGATCCACCAGATCGGGTAGTAGAGACCACTCTGGGCGTCGAGTGGCAGCGCCTGGCCCGACGCTACGAAGTTCGACCACGTCGGCCAGCGACCGGCGCCGATCGACTCGGCGACGAAGGGTGGCGCCGTCGATGCGCTCGCCGAGAAAGTCGAACGGGAAGACGGCGTCGTTGAAGATGTGCGGCGCGAAGGCGATACCAGCGACGACCACCACGACCACAAAGGTGATCAGCCAGCTCGTAGTCGACGAATCGTCGACCGATCGCATCGGACCGGTCGACGGTGAGCCCTCGTCGATGACGGGCGGGCGCGACAGGACGGCCACCGGCTCCGCTACCCGCCCGAGTCGGTCATTGGTTTCTCGATGACGCTCACGGTGTCGTGATAGCGACGAACGTCGAACTGCCCTTCGTCGCCCCACGCATCGAACTGCTCGACGAGCGTGAAACCGTTCGCGGCGGCGAAGGAGGCGAACATCTCGGCGGTCATCGAGCTGCGCCAGCCACCGTGCAGGCCACCTTCGGCCGCGTGATGGATGATGGCACGACCACCGGGCCGAAGGATGCGGGCGAACTCGGCCACGTAGCGTTCGACGTCGTCGGGCGCGATGTGGACGAACACGTCGAAGGACCAGATCACATCGAGGCTCGACGACTCGATGAACGACAGATCGGAGCCGGTGGTGACGTGAAAGGCGACGTGATCGAGATCGACCGAACTTCTCGCGGCAGATCTCGATGCAACGCTCGGAGATGTCGACGAGCGTCAGGGACCGGCAGATCGGGGCCAGAGCCACGGTCCACCGTCCGGCGCCGGGTCCGATCTCGAGCACGTCGCGTTGGGCGGGCACACGGGGAATCAGGACGTCGTCGACGACCGAGCGCTTCCATTCCTCGGACTGCGTCCACTCCTCGCCCTGCTCGGCGTCCCAGTCCCACGCCTCCCAGATCAGGTGCTGGAGCTCGCTTGCGTTCATACCCGGCAGGTTCTTCTTCGTCTCGAGGTCCTTGATCCGTCGGTCGAGCCACGGGAGCTGGAGATCCTTGTTGATCTTGCGTCCACCGACGTAGGAGACCACGTACATGGTCCACAGCGGGCCGTTGACGGCGAGCATCCGGCGCAGCGTCTGGATCTGGGTCGGCTTTTCCATCGCCAGTACTGTACCGGTCCGTCCTGACGCCAGACGTCGTCCGCCTGCGGTCGAGGTAGAGCCTAAGCTTGCCGAACTCGCCCCCGACCGACTGTCGATGACCGCTGCGTGATGCTCTCGATCGTTGCCCCCGTGCACAACGAAGAAGGACTCATCGAGGAGTTCGTCCACCGCACCGTTGCGGCCGTCGAGGACCTCGGCGACTTCGAGGTCGTGCTGGTCGACGACGGCAGCCAGGACACCAGCCTGGAGATCCTCACCGGGCTGGCCGCCACCGACGATCGCATCCGAATCGTGAGGCTGTCCCGCAACTTCGGCCATCAGGCCGCCATCACCGCCGGGCTCGATCATGCAACGGGCCAAGCGATCGTCCTCATCGACTCCGACCTGCAAGACCCGCCCGAGGTCATCCCGGCCATGGTGCAGCAGTGGACCGAAGGCGCCGAGGTCGTCTACGGGATTCGCACGAAACGGCCGGGCGAGAGCCGCTTCAAGCTCTGGACCGCTTCGGCCTTCTACTGGCTGATCGGCAAGCTCGCCGACACTCCGCTGCCGCCGAACTCGGGCGACTTCCGGCTGCTCGATCGCAAGGTCGTCGATGTGTTGACGTCGATGAAAGAAGGAAGTCGGTACCTGCGCGGGCATGGTCGCCTGGACGGGATTCCGGCAGGTGGGCATCCCCTACGAACGCGACGAACGGCGGGCCGGCGAAACGAGCTTCGGTCTCCGCAGGATGCTCGGCTTCGCCGTCGATGCGATAACGAGCTTCTCGGATCGGCCGCTCCGCTTCGCGTCCAAGCTCGGCACGATGATCACGGTTCTCTCGTTCGCTCTGCTGTCGTGGGTGGTGATAGGTCGGATTCTGAATCCGGAAGGTACCGCCGAAGGCCTCACGACGATCCTTGCTGCGGTCCTGTTCCTCGGCGGGGTGCAGCTGATGGCCATCGGGATCCTGGGGACCTACATCGGACGGATCTACGGCGAGTCGAAGTCTCGTCCTCTCTACGTGGTGGCCGAGGTCATCTGCGGACCCGACGACGAGTCCGAGCCGAGCCCGTGATCGACTGGTTCCAGCAGCCCGGGGTGCACGTGCGAACCGGGCGCGAGCGGTCGATCGGATACCGTTCTCGCAATGCCGTCTGCCTCCGAACGGAGCCTCGTGCCCGCTCGACGCCCATGATCGCATTGCTGCGGCGTCGCCAGGCCCACCGTCACGAGGGCCACAGCATGCAGATCCGTGAGCTGGTGATGAACCTCGCTCTCAAGCAGCTCCGATCGTCGTACAAGAACTCGGTGCTCGGATTCGGCTGGTCGATGATCAGCCCCATCATCACCATCGGTGTGTACGCCGCCGTGTTCTCGCTGATCCTCAAGGGCCGGGCTGCCGCCGGTGACCCGAGTGGGCTCACGTCATATGGCCTGTTCCTTGCGTCGGCGATCATCCCGTGGCAATTCACCCAGGTCGCGATCACCGCGGAGACCGGCTCCTATGTCGCGAATCAGGCGCTCATCCGCAAGGTGTACCTGCCTCGCTGGATCTTCCCGGCATCGACCCTCATCGCCTCGTTCATCGAGTTCCTCATCGAGGTCGCCGCGCTCATCGTGATCCTCGGCATCTTCTGGCAGGCGTGGGCGGTGTTGTGGATTCCACTCCTCGTGCCGGTCCTGGTCCTGCACTTCGCTTTCGTCTTCGGTCTCGGGCTGTTGCTGGCTCCGTTGAACGCGCTCTATCGCGATGTGTCCCACGTGGTCACCCTCTTCACGCGGCTGTGGTTCTGGCTGACGCCGATCATCTACCCGCTGTCGCTGATCGCCGACGAGCAGCGTGAGATCGCCGGCATCCCGGTCGAAACCATCTACAAGATCAACCCGATGCTGTGGTTCATCGTGGGCTACCGGAATCTGCTGTTCGATCTCCGGGCGCCGTCGCTCACCACCTTCTTCGGCATGGCCGTCTCGGCCGGCGCGGCGCTGCTGATCGGTGCCGTCGTGAATGATCGCCTCCAGGACTCGATCGTGGATCGGATCTGACGTGGAACCCGCAATCCGTCTCAGTCACGTCACCAAGACGTTCCGCCTCGAACACGCGAACCAGACCTCGCTGAAAGAGGCGATCGTCAAGATGCGCCGGCGCCATCGCTACGAGGAGTTCCACGCCCTCGACGACGTGTCCTTCGACGTCACCGCCGGATCGGTTCTCGGCCTGGTGGGCCCCAACGGCTCCGGCAAGAGCACCCTGCTCAAGTGCTTGGCCCGCATTCTCACCCCCACGGAGGGATCGATAACGGTTCGCGGCCGCCTCGCCGCCCTGCTCGAGCTCGGTACCGGCTTCCATCCCGAGCTCTCCGGCCGAGACAACATCTACATGAACGGCTCGATCCTCGGACTCTCCAAGCGGGAGATCGACCGCCGGTACGAGGAGATCGTGGCGTGGTCCGAGCTCGAGCGGTTCATCGACAACCCCATCAAGACGTACTCGTCGGGCATGGTCGTGCGGCTCGGCTTCTCGGTCGCAACCACCCTCGACCCCGAGATCCTGCTGGTCGACGAGGTGCTGTCGGTCGGCGACATGAACTTCCGTCGCAAGTCGGCCGACAAGATGCGCTCGCTCATCTCGTCGGGCGCCACCATCGTGATCGTGGCCCACGACCTGTCTGCGGTCCGCTCGATGTGCGACACGGCCGTTTCTCTCGAACACGGACGGGTCCGCGCCATGGGCGACGTCGAGTACGTGCTCGACGACTACCGCACGCGTATGCACGAGCTCAGCGACGCGAACGAGTCCGATCTGTCGGTGTCCCTGGGAGCGGTCAAGTCGACGACGCTGCTCGATCTCGACGGCAAACGCATCGTCGCCGCCGACGTCCGCCAGTCGTTCCGCCTCGCCGTGACCGTTGCCACCGACAAGCTCGGCGAGCCGGCGGTCCTGGCGGCCACCCTGCGGGCAACCGACACGTCGGTGCTGGCCTATGTCTCGTCGGCCGACGTGCTGGTGCTCGAGCCGGGAAACGGCGACATCGACGTCACGCTGGCCGTCGACGAGCCACCCATCGGCGATGGCCTCTACACGTGGACGCTGGCGCTGCGCAGCGTCGACGGGCGCCGCCTGCTCGACCGACACGACTCGGCGATCGACCTGGCGATCGGGGTCCAGTCCACGACCGCCACACAGGCCCGTTCGGTCCCCATGGTGATCGACGCGAAGTGGCACCACGAGCCCGCTCGTGCGGTCAATCCCGTGTCACGTCGCTGACCAGCTCGTTCACCCGCCTCGCGAAGACCTCGGGCGAGAAGCGCGGCGCGGCGGCCTGGGCGGCTGCGGCGAGCTCGGCCCGATAGTGGGCATCGGCGATGACCTTCGACGTGTGATCGACCAGCTCGTCGACCGTGGTCCAGTGCAGTCCGGTCACCCCGTGCTCGACCGATTCGAGCTGCCCACCCGCGCCGATGACGATCGGCACGGCTCCCGCCGACATGGCTTCGACCGTCGTGATGCCGAAGTGCTCGAGACGATCGGGGTGACGCCCGGCGTCCTCGCCGAGGCCCGCGGCGTGCCAGTAGATCGATGCCCGGGCGTACAGCTCGGCGACTTCGGCGCCGGTGGCGTTCTCGTGGAAGACCACCTCGAGGCCGACCGCCGCCTCGCGTACCTGCTCGAGGTAGCGCCGACCTTCGGCGTCGACACCGCCGACCAGGTGGAGCTGCCAGTCGGTACCGGTGCGTGCGACCAGACGGCCGAACGCCTGGACCATCTCGAGCTGCTTCTTCGAATGGCCGGCCCTCGCGGCGAAGAACCGGCCCACCGACAGGATGATCGGCTGCTTGGCGCCGGGACGGTGCATCGTCACCGGCGGCTGGAGCGCGGTCACCTCGCATCGCCACAGCCGCTCGGCGTGTTCGCGCCCGTACTCCGAGTTCGAGATGATCCTGTCGTAGCTCGACAGATACCCGAGCCAGTGGCGGTCGGCCAGGAGTTGTGGGTAGGCGCCACGAAGCCGTGCGGCGACGCCGCGACCGACGCTGATGCCGACCACCGCTGCGCCAAGGCGGCGTCCGCCGACGGTCGCGGTGGCCGCGGTGCGCAACTCGATCTCGACGGGGCCTGCTTCGGCCACCTCGAGGTCGAGATCGACGTGAGCCACCCGCGACGCCCACCGTGATCGGCGGGGACCGATGTCGGCGACGGCCGCCCCGATGGGTCGGTCGCCCTGACGGCCGGTGATCTCGAGCTCGATGTGGGACAGACCTTCGGGCATGATCCGGGCGACGTCGAAGACGAGACGTTGGCGGCCGGCGGGCAGCTCGAGCGAGACGGTGGCGACGTCGGCGATCCACGAGCCCTGGCGTTGGAGCAGCCACTCCGGCTCGTCGAAACCGCTCTCGAGGCTCAGGCCGGTGCCGTCCTCGCCGACCAGCCGCCGACCGGCCTTGACCAATGGCGTCAGCCAGCCCGGTGGCTTCGGCGGACCCGAAGGGAAGTGCACGACGTAGATGCCGTGGTCGGCCCGGTTGCGGAGCCTGCTCATGTACGACGCGTTGATGAACACGTCGACCGTGGCGGTTGCCGCCTCGGCTTGCTCGGTGTTGGTGCCGACCACCTCGACCGCAACACCCGTGAGATCGACGTGGAGACGCTCCTCGAGCAGCTCGCGATCGACGGTCTCGCCGGCGAACAGGACCACGTCGTGGTGGGGGGCCAACGCCTCGGCGATACCCGCGGCGTAGCGCTCACCACCGCCCATGGTCGACCAGTACCGGTTGTGGATGCCGACCCTCATCTGACCTCGACCCGCGCCGACCTCGACAGCTTTGCGTCGATCTCGGCTCCGGTTCGGACGCTCGCGCGACCGATCCGGCGACGTTCCCCCAGAAGGTAGGGCAGCATCGTCACCCAGCCGCCGAAGCTTCGAAGTCGTGACCACACGAGCGAGAACTGGGGCCGTCGGCCCCGCAACAGCGGTCCGACGACGTCGCGCCGGGCGTAGGCACCGGTCGACCACAGGAAGCGCAGCGGCGATCGCCATGCCAGGTCGGTCGGTGCGTTCTTGGTCAACACGGCGAGTCGATTCCGTTCGGTGAAGTAACGGAAGGTGTCGGAGCCCTCGACCGAGGTAGCGGCGTGCAGGTGCCGCACCTGCGACTCGGGAATGTAGCGATACCGCCAGCCTCGATGCTGACCCCTCCAGGAGAGGTCGATGTCCTCGTAGTACAGGAAGAAGCGCTCGTCGAAGAGGCCCACGTCGGTCAGGTACTCGGGCCGGAACAGGACGGCGGCACCACACCACGCAAACACCTCGCCCGGCGTGTCGAACGCCGGTCCATCGGGCTGGAGGTAGCCGCGGTCGGCGCCCGATCCGTCGGTCATCACCACCGATCCGGCGTTGTTGACCAGCGAGTACGCCGGCCCGGTCACCTCGAAAGCGACGCTGGTCGGGGTCGTTTCGACGGCGGTCACGACCCGACCGCTGTTCGTGGTGACGACGAAGGACTCCACCCGATCGACTCGCACCGCCTCGATCTCGACCTGCCAGGGGCCCGGATCGGCACGGTCGGTCACCGGTATCGACAGGGTGCCTCCCGAGGAGGTCCATCGGAACAGATGGCGCTGGGGATCGTGCTCGATGCCGTGTACGGCATCGCCGGACAGCGCTCCGAGCACGTCGACACCATCGACCCTGACGGCCACGAGCCGAACGCCGAGCGACCGAGGATCACCGGGCGCGGCAACCATGCGCGGCGTCTCCAGGGTGACATCGACGAACCGCGAGGCCAGCAGGATCTTCGGACAGGTGGCACCGACGCGGAGGTCGTCGTCGAAGCCGGCCACCAGTGGGGCCAGCCAATCGGGCTCGACGAAGGCGTCACTGTTCACCAGGCCGACGAAATCGACGTCGGTGAGTGTGGTGAGCGCCAGATTGTTGGCCGGGAATCCGGTGTTCGCAGGAGAATCGATGATCCGGACGGCCGGAAAGCGCTCGGCGACCAACCGCCGGCTGTCGTCGGTGGATGCGTTGTCGATCATCACCAGATCGAGTCGATCGCGTGGCCACACCGTTGCCTCGAGAGCCGAGAACGTGCGCTCGAGTAGCCGTCCGCCGTTGTAGTTCAGCACGACCACGCGGACGCGAGGTTGGCTCATGGGGGGATGTTTACCACGGGCCCACCCGTGTCCCTCACCTCCGGCGACCAGGGCTAAGCTCGCTCGATGCCGTCTCCAGGCCAGTCGCTGTTCGAACCCGCTCCCGCCGACGAGTGAACGGCCTGCTCCAGCGGCTTCGAACCCTCGATCTCGATCGAGGACCGCAGCGGTCCATCACGTTGTCCGAGGCGGTCCTCTGCTCGCTGATCGCCGTTGTCGCATTGACCGGGTGGGCATCGCTGGGCCTGGCCATCGCCGGCAACCTCGATCGTGTTGCGCTTCTCGTCGTTGCCGTCCTCGGCGCCGTCCTCGTCGGCCTCGCGTTCCACCGCTGGCCTCCACCGTCGGTGGTGCTCGACCACGGCGACGTGGTCGTTCTGGCCGTCTGTGTCATCGCAGCGGTCTTCTACCTGCCGGGCGCCGACTACCTCTTCGGCGACAAGGACCCGGGCGTCTACGCAACCCATGCCTTCGCCATCGCTCGTCACGGCTCGACCGAGATCCCCGACGAGGTGGGCGTTCGCCTCACCGGTTTCGACGGTGGGTATCCGCAGGGCGGCCGCTTCGCCGGCTACTGGTACTCCTCGAACGACCGGGTGGCGACCCTGCCCCAGTTCTTCCACATGTTCCCCTCGCTCCTGGCGACCGTGAAGCTGGTGTTCGGTTCGGCGGCGGTCCTGCAGGCCAACCCGATCATCGGCGTCCTCTCGATCGGCACCCTGACCGCAGCGGCGCGGCGGGCGTTCGGCATCGTGGTCGCCGGTGTCGCCGGCCTGGTGATGGCGACCAACATGATCAACGTCTTCTTCGCCAAGTGGCCCAGTACCGAGACCCTCGCCCAACTGCTGCTCGCCGGCATGGCACTGCTGGTGATCCTCGCCCTGCAGACACGTTGGGCACCCTTCGCCCTCCTCGCAGGAACGCTGGCGTCGATCAGCTTCCTCAACCGTCCCGATGGCGTCCTGATCATGTTGCTGGCCATCGGTGCCATTGCCTTCGCCGTGGCCACCTTCGTCGACACTCGTCTGGTCGTGGCCGGGCTGGTGGGTGTGCTCGCCCCACTGCCATGGGTGTGGTTCCAGGCCTACGAACGAAACGCCGCGTACGCCCGCGGCAACGGCGTGCCGTCGGATCGGGTGGTCGTGGCGCTGGCGGTGGCCGCTCTCGTGGGCGGCCTCGGTATCCGACGTTTCGCCCCGGGTCTCCTCCCCCGGCTGGTGCCCCGTTCGCAGTTGGCCTGGCAGCGGCTGGCGCTGGCCACGCTGGTCACCGTCGGGGCCTGGGCCGCGTTCTCCGGCCTGCGCCGGCGGCTGCTCGGGGAGGCCATCCAGCGCCTGCCGGGTCGTCCGGAGCTGGCGACCCTCGACGAGGTGAACCTGCGTCGGCTGTTCTTCTTCTTCAATCCCGCCGGCCTGATTCTGTTCTGGATCGGTGTCACCGTCGTCGTCGTCGTCCACCGCCGTCGCGAGGCATGGGTGCTCCTCGCTCCCGGGCTGGCCCTGGTTCCCGTCTACGTCTGGAAGGCTCGGATCTCACCTCGACTGATGTGGTGGGGCCGGCGCTTCGTTCCTGCCGTCACGCCGGCGATCGCCATCGTGATCGCCGTGGCTGCGGTCTGGCTGCTGGTCCGCCGCGGCCGCTGGGAGTGGGTCGGTCGCCTGGTGGCGATCGGGTGCATGACGGTCGTGCTCGGCACGCAGCTCTACCAGTCGCATCGCCTCATCGGCTACCGCGAATGGGACGGATCGGGCGGGTTCCTCGAACAGGTCGAGGATCTCGCCGGTGGCGACGACGTCGTGCTCGTCTGGGAGTCACCCACGAGCTTCGTGTCCCCGAGTGCACTGGCGGCGGGCGCCATGTGGTTCATCCATGACCGCAACAGCCTCACCCTGCGAGCCGAACCGACCCCCAACGACCTCGACCGCATCGCCGACGCCTTCCCCGGCGATCGGCTGATCGTGTTCACTCACACCGTCGACCTGCCCCCGAACCTCGACCCGACCCGACTCGAGCCCATCGGCGTCGTGGCGGCCGACGTGACCCAGTGGGGTGAGGCCGGCGCCACGGTTCCGTTGTTCTTCAACACGTTCCCGCTGGAGATGACCGCCTGGAGCTTCGACCGCAACTGACCCGTCGCGGCCGGTCCGGTTCAGTCGAGGTTCGCGATCAGCTCACGGAGGGGGTCTCGGAAGTCGCGGGTGGGTGGTTTCCCGGCCGCGCGCCAGGCGGCATTGTCGAGCACCGAGTTGGCCGGACGCGGAGCGGGGCGCGGCGGATCGAGATCGGCGGTGGCACACGGCGAGACCCGGTCGGGGTCATGACCGGCGACGGCGAGGACCTCCCGTGCGAACTCGTACCACGACACCACACCCTGGTTGGTGAGATGGAAGATTCCGGCCCTTCGTTCGTCGGCCAGCTCGACGAGCGCCGGTGCGATGTCGGCGGTGAAGCTCGGGTGGCCACGCTGGTCGTCGACGAAGGTCAGTTGCGGATGCGAGTCGGCCAGTCTCAGGATGGTCTTCACCATGTTCGGCCCGTGTGCGCCGCACAGCCACGAGGTGCGCACGATGGTGGCGTCGGGCCCGACCGCCAGCTCACCCTCGAGCTTCGATCGACCGTAGACCGACCGGGGATGGGTGGGGTCGGTCTCGACGTAGGGGTCGGGCTTGGTACCCGAGAACACATAGTCGGTGGAGACGTGCACGAGATGGGCGCCGACCGCCGCTGCCGCCGAGGCGAGGAGGCCGGGAGCGACTCCGTTCACGGCATGGGCCAGCTCGACGTTGGTCTCACAGGCGTCGACCGCCGTGTAGGCCGCACAGTTCACGATGATCGACGGCTCGACCGCCCGGACGAGGTCACGCACCGCGGTGTCGTCGGTGATGTCGAGGGCACCGCGATCGACACCTACGGCGCGGTCACCGAACGCCGTGACGACGTCGGTGCCCAGTTGGCCCGAGGCTCCGGTGACCAGAACCGGTCGGAGGTCGCTCACGGCCCGCTCATGCGGTCTTGAGCGGTTCCCACCACGGGCGGTTGTCGCGGTACCAGGCCACGGTGGCCTCGAGCGCTTCGTCGAAGGTGCGCTGCGTGGCCCAGCCGAGGGCCGCGATCTTCGACGTGTCGATGCTGTAGCGGCGATCGTGGCCGAGGCGGTCCTCGACGTAGGTGATGCGCGACTCGTCGGCCCCACACAGGTCGAGGATCCGTTCGGTCAACACGCGGTTGGTCACCTCGTTCCCGGCGCCGATGTTGTACACCTCGCCGACGGTCCCCTGACGCAGCACCAGGTCGACGGCGCGGCAGTTGTCGTCGACGTAACACCAGTCGCGGATGTTGAGGCCGTCGCCGTACAAGGGGACATTCAGCCCATCGAGCAGATTGGTCACGAACAACGGAATGACCTTCTCGGGGTACTGGCGAGGGCCGAACTGGTTGGACGAGCGGGTCACCACCACCGGGAGGTCGTGGGTGCTGAAGTACGACAACGCGATCAGGTCACTGCCGGCCTTCGACGCCGAGTAGGGCGACCGGGGCTCGAGCGGATCGGCCTCGACCGAAGAGCCCTCCTCCACCGAGCCGTACACCTCGTCGGTGGAGATGTGCAGCAGGCGCTGCACGCCCACCTGACGGGCCACGTCGCAGACCACGTTGGTGCCGAGACAGTTGGTGCGGACGAACTCGTCGGGCGCGACGATCGAGCGATCGACGTGGCTCTCGGCGGCGAAGTGCACCACGAGATCGTGGCCGTCCATCGCAGCGAGCACGGCGTCGCGATCACAGATGTCGCCGCGGACGAAGCGGTAGCGGGCGTCGTCGGCGATCTCTGCGAGGTTGGCCAGGTTGCCGGCGTAGGTGAGCGCGTCGTACACCGTGACGTGATCGTCGTGGTTGGCCAACAGCCACTGCACGTAGTTCGATCCGATGAAGCCGGCACCGCCGGTGACGAGGACACGCATGTGGTTGGTTCTCCGAAGTCAGGTGGTGCGAAGGCCTGGATGGGGTCGCCACTGTGGTTCGATGTCGGCCCGGCGGGGATTCGCCTTGTCGCGGGGCGACAGGACCGGATCGGTGACGCCCCAGTCGGCCCCGATCTGGGGGTCGTCGTAGGCCACACCGAGCTCATCGGCGGGGTTGTAGTAGCCGTCGACGAGGTAGGTGATGGTCATGTCGGTGAGGGCGGCGAAGCCGTGGGCGACTCCGGGCGGGATGTAGATGCCGTTGTGGCTGAAGGATCCGTCGGACTGCAGGCCGAGGTCGATCATGACCGTCGCTCCGTCGGTGGGGCCGCCCTCTCGCAGATCGTGCAGTACGACCCGGCACGAGCCGAAGGGCACGTACCAGTAGTCGCTCTGGTGGAGGTGGTAGTGCAGGCCGACGATGGCACCGGCCTGACGGTCGGCGCGGTTGCCCTGGATCATTTCGCGTTGGCCACCGAACCAGCTGCGGCGGTAGGTCTCGACGAACACGCCGCGTTCGTCACCATGGATGTCGGGTTCGACGACGACGACGCCGTCGATGGCGGCATGAGGATGGAGCTTCGGCACTCAAACCACCTCGACGCGCGAGTCGTCGCCCAGCATGAGCCGGGTGGCCTGGGGCCGTTCGGCGGATCGCTGCACCGTGGTGTTGCGGCCGATCAGCGAGTCGACGATGCGCGGGATGCCGATGATCGTGGAGTTGCGCAACACGACGCTGTGGTCGAGCTCGGAGTCCTGTACCAGGCAGTTGTTGGCGACCGAGGAGAACGGACCGATGTAGCTGTTCTCGATCCGGGTGTCCTTGCCGATGACCAACGGTCCGCGAAGCGTCGAGTTCACGATCACTGCACCCTTCTCGATGACGACCTTGCCCTCCACCTTCGACGTGGCGTCGATGCTGCCGTCGTTTCGCGGCAGCAACACGTCGAGCACCAGACGATTGCATTCGAGCAGCGGATCCTTCTTGCCCGTGTCGATCCACCACCCTTCGAGCACTTCGTGACGAACCCGGCGACCGGCGTCGATGAGCCACTGGATGGCGTCGGTGATCTCGAGCTCACCCCGCTCGGACGGCTCGATGGCCGCCACGGCATCGTGGATGGTGGAGTCGAACAGGTACACGCCGACCAACGCGAGATCTGACGGCGGGTGCTCGGGTTTCTCGACCAGCCGGACCACCGAGCCGCCATCGGGCGACAGCTCGGCCACGCCGAATGCGGTCGGGTTGGGCACCTTGGCCAACAGGATCTGGGCCGAGGGTGAGGCGGCCGCACCCGGGAGACGCTCGGCCTCGAACCGTGAGACGAAGCCGGCGAGACCCTGTTCGAGCATGTTGTCGCCCAGGTACATGATGAAGTCGTCGTCGCCGAGGAACGAGCGGGCGATGAGGACGCAGTGGGCGAGGCCCAGCGGCGCATCCTGGGGGATGTAGGTGACGTTCACACCGAAGTCGGAGCCGTCGCCCACGGCCTCGCGGATCTCGTCTCCGGTGTCGCCGATGATGATGCCGATCTCGGAGATGCCGGCGGCGGCCATGTCCTCGATGCCGTAGAAGAGGATCGGCTTGTTGGCGATGGGCACCAGCTGCTTGGCGCTCGTGTGGGTAATCGGTCGCAGCCGGGTCCCGGCACCGCCCGACAGAATCAGACCTTTCACAGCCGCCGATGCTACCGGTTCGCGGCGTCGGCCCTTGCGTCGACCGCCCGCAGGAATCGCGCCACTACGCTCGCGCACCGTGCAGGGTCAACCGACCGCCGTGTTCTTCGGCACCTACGACGTCGGTACCCATCCCCGTGTCGGGGTGCTGCAGGAAGGCCTGGCCGCCAACGGCTTCGACGTGGTCGAGATCAACGAGCCGCTCGACTTCCCCACGCGGGCCCGCGTCGAGCTCCTCACCCGACCGTGGAAGGCGCCGACCCTCGCCTGGCGCATCGCCCGGGCCTGGTGGACGCTGTGGCGCAGGGGACGGGGCGTGACCGCCGACGTGGTGGTGGTGGGCTACCTGGGTCACTTCGACGTGCACCTGGCCAAGCGCCGGTTCGCGGCGCCGATCGTCCTCGACTACCTCGTCGGCCTGGGCGACACGTCGGTCGACCGAGGCGCCGCCGCCAACTCGCTCGTGGCCCGGGTGCTCACGGCGATCGACGCTCGAGCGGTGGCCGCCGCCGATGTCGTCCTCGTCGACACGGTCGAACAGGCGGCCATCTGCCCCGCCGATCATCCGCTGGTGCTACCGGTCGGGGCCCCGTCGTCGTGGTTCCGTCGTCCGGCTCCGCACCTCGACACCCTTCGAGTGGTGTTCTTCGGGCTGTACACGCCACTCCAGGGAACCCGGGCGATCGGTGCGGCGATCGCTGCCCTCGGGCACCGTCGCGACATCGCGTTCACGATGATCGGCGACGGGCAGGACCGAGCCGAGTGTCAACGCCTCGCCCGCTCGGAGACCTCCGGCCTCGTCGAGTGGATCGACTGGGTCGAGCCGAGCGAGCTCGGCGCCGTGGTCAACGAGCACCACGTGTGTCTCGGTGTCTTCGGAACCACGCCCAAGGCGGCGCGGGTCGTTCCCAACAAGGTGTTCCAGGGGGTGGCGGCCGGCTGCGCGATCGTGACCGCCGATACGCCGCCGCAACGTCGCGTCCTGGGCGAGGCCGCTGCCTACGTTGCCGCCGGCGACGGCGCCCGGCTCGCGGCGACGCTCACCGAGCTGGCCGACGACCCGGCACGGCTGGCCGAGCTCCGGTCGGCTGCGGCCGCTCTGGCCGATTCGTTCCGGCCGGAATCGGTCTGTGAGCCGTTGGTGCGTGCCCTCGGATTCGCGGCGGCATGAGTCTTCCTGCACTGTCGCCCGCCGCCCGTCTGCGATGGGACGTGATCGAGCGACGACTCGATGACCTCGCACCACCGGCGAAGATTCTCGAGGTCGGTGCCGGATCGGGCGCGGTCGCGGCTCGACTCGACAAACTCGGCGCGTACGTGGGCGTCGAACCCGACGGCCTTTCGCGCGCCACGGCCATCGGTCGGGTGTCCTCGTCGGCTCGGATCTTGGCGTCCATCGAGAGCGTGACCGACACCGACTTCGACCTCCTGACCTCCTTCGAGGTCCTCGAGCACATCGACGACGACGCGGGCGAGCTCATCCGGTGGGTGTCGCATCTGCGACCGGGTGCGCTGGTCCTGGTGTCGGTGCCCGCCCATCGCCACCGTTTCGCCGCCGCCGACGTCGGTGTGGGTCACCTCCGTCGCTACGACCCCGACGACCTGCGCGACCTCCTGGCCGGCGCCGGCCTGGTCGACATCGACGTGCGGGCCTACGGCTTTCCGCTGGGGTATCTCCTCGAATGGGTCCGGAACCTGCTGGCGCGGCGCGACCAACGCCGTGGCCAGGGGGTTCCCGAGGCGATCGCCGACCGCACCGCCGGGAGCGGACGGCTCCGACAACCACCGCCGTGGGCCGGCACCGTCGTCGACGTCGCGACCTGGCCCTTTCGTGTGCTGCAGCGCCTCCCACCGTTCCGGCACCTGGGTCCGGGCCTCGTCGGTACGGCTCGCGTCGCCCCGTGACCGGCCAACGCACCCGACTGACCCGCCGGCTGCTGGTGGGCAGCTTCCTGGTCGGTGGCCTGCTCGCCTCGGGTCTGGCGCTCTGGGCGGCGTTGGGACGAGCCGACGACGAGGTGCTGCCTCCTCCTGGCCGGTGGGTGATCGCCGCGCTGTGCGCGGCGATCTGGCTCTTCACCGCCACCCGGGCATGGGTGGCGCTGTTCGAGGCACCCGCCCAGCGACGCACGCTCTCCGGTGCCATGTTGTTGTCCCAGCTCGGCAAGTACGTCCCCGGCGGCGGGCTCGTGCAGGTCACCGGGATGGTGGCGATGTCGCGCAACGAGCAGGTGAGCACCTCGCGGCTGGCGCTGGGGCTTCCGGTGATCGCTCTCTCGGTCGTGGCGACGGGAGGCGTGGCCTTCGCCGGGTTGGCGCTCGCCGACACGACGCTGCCGGGGTGGGCGCGGGTGCTGTGCCTCGTCGGGCTGGCGACACCGCTCGTTCTCTGGCGACCGCTGATGGCGGCGGTCGTGCGGGGTGCCGGCCGGGTCCTTCGTCGCCTCCCACCCCCCGACGATCTGCCGTCGCAACGGGCGATTCTCGTGAGCGCCGGATGGAACGCCGTCTCGCTGACGGCGACCGCCGTCGGCTACGCGGTGCTCGTGCAACCACTGGGAACCGAGGCCGACCTCGTCTCGCTGGCCCTGGTTTTCATGGTGGCGTGGACGGCCGGTTTCCTGGTGCTACCCCTTCCGAGCGGCGTCGGGGTCCGAGAGGCGGTGCTGGTCGGTCTGATCGCCGGCGCGGCCGCGTCGAGCGTCGGGGCCTCGGTCGCCCATCGCGTGATCAACATCGCCGTCGAGGTGACGGCGGTCGCCCTGCACCTCAGCCGGACGCGAGTCGCCGCTCGTCGGGCGGGGACGGCGGCCGAGCTCAGCTGACGGGCGGGGCCAAGGGCACCGGAGCGCAGAGACCGTCGAGCTCGCTCACCACGATTCGGTCGCGATTGGCCCACGTGATCTCGTTGGTCGGATCGACGTTGAGCTTGTACTCACGGAAGCTCATCTCGGTTGCGTCGAAGGTGAGCAGGCGCCCCGACAGCGTGTCGCCGTAGCCGAGGACGATCTTGATCGCCTCGAGCGCCTGGATCGAACCGACGATGCCCGGCAGCACACCGAGCACGCCCGCCTCGGCACAGCTGGGCGCCAGCTCGGCCGGCGGCGGCTCGGGAATCATGTCGCGGTAGGTGGGGCCGTTCTTCGGGTCGAACACCGTCATCTGGCCCTCGAAGCGGAAGATCGAGCCGTGCACGACGGGAATGCCCAGCTTCACCGAGGCGTCGTTGAGCATGTACCGGACGGGGAAGTTGTCGGCGCCGTCGACCACCACGTCGTAGCCGCTGATGACGTCCTCGATGTTCGAGGCATCGAGACGCACGTCGTAGGTCACCACATCGATGTCGGGATTCAGCGAGGTGAGGGTCTTCTTGGCCGAATCGACCTTGCGATCGCCGATGCGGTCGAGGTTGTGGAGGATCTGACGCTGGAGGTTCGACTCGTCGACCACGTCCATGTCGACGATGCCGAGGGTGCCCACGCCGGCCGCCGCCAGGTAAAGGGCAGCGGGCGACCCGAGCCCGCCGGCGCCGAGCAGCAGAACCCTGGCATCGAGCAGTTTCAGCTGGCCTTCCTCGCCGACCTCGGGCAACAGCAGGTGGCGCTGGTAGCGGTTGCGTTGCCCCGCGTCGAGGGTGCGAGGAGTCGACCAGGCCCGACCCTCGTCCTTCCACTTGTTGAACCCGCCGTCCATCGACACGACGTCGGTGTAACCGAGCTGCTGCAGCGTGTCGGCGGCAAAGGCGGAGCGCACCCCACCGGCACACTGCACCACGATGGTTGCGCCCCGATCGGGTAGGCGGTTCTCGACGTTGGACTCGAGCTGACCGCGGGGAATGTGGACGGCACCGGGAATCGCGCCCTGCTCGAACTCGTCGGGTTCACGCACGTCGAGCAGGATGGCGCCGGGTCGGGCCAGGATCTCCTCGGCTCCGTGGGTGTCGACCTCCCGAATGCGAGCCTTCGCCTCGGTGAGCAGATCTCGGAATGTGGCCATGGAACGATTCTCCCTCACGCACGGACGGCGGGAAACCAAACCCTACCAAATGGGTCGGGTATTGAAACCACCCGGACGTCCGACCTCATTCCGCACCACTCTGCTCGCCGACGATCACCGGCAGGACCTGGCTGATCGAACCCCGCACGATCGCCGCCGCATAGTGGTCCATCGGCGTCGGTTCGGCGTTGACGATCACCACGCTCGCCCCCATCGCCGACGCGAGCGGCACCAGGTTGTTCACCGGATACACCTGCAGACTCGTGCCGACGGCCAGCAGCAGGTCACACCGACGGGTCGCCTCCTCGGCCGCCCGCAGATCGGCCGCCACGAGGCTCTGGCCGAACGAAACCGTGGCCGACTTCACGATGCCCGTACACATGACACAGCGTGGGTCGTCCTCCCCGGCTCGAACTCGATCGAGAATCTCCTCCATCGGCCAGCGTGTGCCACAGTCGAGACACGCCGCCTTTCGGGTCGTGCCGTGGATCTCGATGACCCTGGCGGGGTCCGATCCGGCGAGCTGGTGCAGCTCGTCGACGTTCTGGGTCACCAACACGTCGAGCTTGCCCCGAGCCTCGAGGGAGACCAGCGCCCGGTGGCCGGCATTGGGCGCAACGGTCGCCCACAGGGTTCCCTCGGCTCGTCGGGCCCAGCTCCGCCGCCGCAGATCGGCGTCGGCCACGTACGAGCGGATGTTCGACGCCTTCTCGGCGTCGGGATCACGCGTCCAGAGCCCGTTGGGGCCGCGGAAGTCGGGGATGCCCGAGTCGGTCGAGATCCCTGCGCCGGTGAGAACCACGACGCGCTCGGCCTCGGTGACGAGGTCGGCGGCTCGGCGGACAGCGGCGCCGATCATCCCCATCGACCCCGACCCGACCCTCCACCAACCGTTCTGGTGGAGCGGGGGCACGGCGCGTCGCCGGTTGGCTCCACCAGAACGCCGAAGGGGGAGATCGAAAAATAATGAAAGGGGTTGAAATATCTCCACAGGTGAGCGACGATACACCCGGCTTCCCCGGTCGTCTCGATCGTTCTCGACCACCTCGTTCTCAGTACCACGGAGCCCATCATGCCCACGGCCGCACTGCCCGACCTCCTCACCGTCCTTCCCTGGGACGAACCCGACATCGACGGCGTCGGGCACGATCCTCGTTCGACCTACGTCGAAGACTATTGGCTCGGCATCCTCGGTCCCTCGGGCACGTGGATCATGCGCCGATTCGCAACGGCGTTCGACCACGACCCCGACGGGTTCCTCTGCCATCCCGCCGATCTGGCCTCCGAGATCGGGCTCGGTCGGGGCACCGGTGCCAATGCCCCCTTCACCCGCACCATCGGCCGACTGACGCTGTTCGACCTCGTCCGGCCCGCCGGCGATCAGCTCCACGTGCGGCGCCGGCTGCCCGAGCTGAACCGGCGTCAGGTCGCCAAGCTGCCCGAACACCTCGGCCGAGCTCACGACCACCGCCGGCGCCTCGACGACGACACCGAGCACCAGCATCGCGAGCAGGATCGGGCCCGGCGTCTCGCGGCCGTGCTGGCCGAGCTCGGCGCCGATCGCCGAAGCATCGAGAACCAGCTCCACCGCTGGCGGGTTGCTCCGCCGATGGCCACCGACGCGGCCGGATGGGCACGATCACGCGTGGCTCATCCCTCCCATGGCGGAACGCCATCCGCCGACTCGGCCTCGTCGGCGGCATCGGACGCGGCGTGAGCGAGCGCCCGCTCAGCTCCTCTCGAAGGTCTCGGCCAGCTCCACGAGCGTGCGCACGCCGTACCCCGTGCCGCCCTTGGGGTGTTCACCGTTCACCGCATCGTTGAACGAGGGTCCGGCCAGATCGATGTGGGCCCAGGGAATTCCCTCGGCCACGAACTCCTTCAGGAACAGGCCCGCCGTCAGTGCACCACCGTGGGCCCCGCCGATGTTCTTGATGTCGGCGACGGTCGAATCGAGCAGCTTGCGGTAGTCCTTGGGCAACGGCAGCGCCCAGGCCAGCTCTCCCGCCCGGTCGGCTGCGCTCACGACATGATCGACCCAGTCGCGATCGTTGCCCATCACTCCGGCGTAGGCCCGACCGAGGGCCACCATGCACGCGCCGGTCAGCGTGGCGCAGTCGACGATGGCGTCGGGCTTGGCCTCACTCGCCAGGGCGAGTGCGTCGGCCAGGATCAGGCGACCTTCCGCGTCGGTGTTGAGCACCTCGATGGTCTTGCCGTTTCGGGCGATGAGCACGTCACCGGGGCGAGTGGCGTCGGGGCCGGTCATGTTGTCGGTCATCGGCACGAACGCCGTGACCTTCACCTTGGGCTTGACCGCGGCGATGGCGGCCATGGCACCGAGCACCGCCGCACCGCCCGCCATGTCGCACTTCATGGTCATCATTCCCGTGCCGGACTTGATCGACAGACCGCCCGAATCGAAGGTGATGCCCTTGCCCACCAGGGCCAGGTGTCCTTTGGCCTTGCCCGAGGGGGTGTAGGTGAGCTGCACCAGTCGGGGCTCACGGAACGACCCGCGGTTCACGCCGAGCAGACCGCCGAGTTTCGCCCGTTCGATCGCCGCACGATTCATCACCTTGCACTTCAGCCCGCTTCGCGCCGCCGAGCGCGACCGCTTGGTCGGCGAAGACTTCGGGGGTCAGCGACCCGCCCGGCCGGTTGACCTGATCGCGAGCCCAGTTCACGGCGTCGGCAATGGCCGTCGCCCGGTCGATGATCCGCTTGGTGGGTCCCACGACCGACACCTTGGTGAGCGCGGAGGGTTTCGGCTCGGATCGGAGGTCGTCGTAGCTGTAGGCGCCGAGCAGCACCCCCTCGACGAAGGCTCGAAGCTTCGCCTCGTCGAGAGACGACGCATCGACGGCCGCGTGCTTCACTCGCCGGGCGGCTCGGGCCATGGCCGCGCCGGCCGTGCGGAGATCGGCGGGGGTCGCGTCGGTGCCACCGACGCCGACGAGCAGCATGGGTCGGCCCGTGCTGGCGACGAGCGCTGTCGTGCCGACCGCGGCCTCGAACCCCTGGACATCGGCGGCGGAACGATCGGCCGGATCGAGCCCGGAACTCGAACGCCTCGGTCGACACGAGGGTGGTGACCAGGTCGGCTCTGGCGGGGACGGATCGGGCGGCAACGACACGCAAGGGCACGGGGGTTCTCCTCGACGAGAGTGGGTGCAGCGCAGGCTACTGGGGCGACCGGCCGGCCAGGAGGCACCGGGCGACCTCGAGCCAGGGCTCGTCGATTCCGTCGGCCTCCGCCCACGCCACCCACTGCTCGAGACCGTGGCGGTACGCCGGGCCCCACACCGGATGGTTCGGATCCCACTCCGAGAGCGCGGCGGCGACGATCTCGGGGGCGGGGTCGCGAGCGAAGGCGCTCGTGGCGATCCCGAGCGACCGGCAGTGCAGCCAGGTCCCGACGCACTTCATGCACACGCCACAGTTGACGCCGTTCGCGTCGGGCTGGTAGCAAACGCGCATCGCGCCGAGCGCGGTGGTCCAGCTTCGCATCGCCCGGATCTTGCTCGGCCGATCGAAGCTGCGGGCGTCGACCACGACCTCGAAGGACCGGCTCGACAGCCACGGATAGAGGGTGTCGCTCACGCCGAGCGTGTACCGACCATCGCGGAAGTAGGGATCGCTTCCCGCCACCACCCCTCGTCCCACGGCACCACCGAACAACGACAGCACCGCGCTGAGCCCCGACGAGGCCAACACGAGCCAATCCCCGAGCTCGCGAGCGTTCGTCGCGACCCGGATGAGGGGCATCCCGGCCTCGCGTAGGGCAGGGAGGGCTCGATCCACGGCGGTGGCCCAGGCGGACCGGTCGTCGAGGTCGATGTCGAAGCCGTGCACCATCACTGCGGCACGTAGGTCCCAGGCTCCTGGTTGGGGCACAACGGCGTTCTGATAGATGGTGAAGAGGCTGTCGAGCCCGCCGGAGAACGCCGCCACGGCGGCCTCGGGCTCCGCCGCCGCGGTCTCCACGACCTCGGTGGCGTCGAGGGTGACCTGCCGGTACGGGATCTCCCGTTCGGGGTGGAGCCCGAGCAGGCTCAACAGGTTGCGCTGGAACTCGCCGTCCTTGGCCCGGAGCGAGGTCGCCACGGGACCATGCACCGTGGCGTCGACGCCCTCGAACATCATCCACCGCCGCGCCACCAGGTAGAACGGGTCGGCCCGATCCGTCAGCCAGCCCGCGTACTCGGCCGGCACGTCGAACCAGATCTCGCGCCGGGGTACTCGCGGCGTCTCGATGACTGCAGCGCACCGCACGACATCGCCCCGAGGCGCCGGCTCGAGGGGCCAGACGTGACCCTCAGTCATCGCCGTTCCTCGGCTCGGGCAGCACCTGGCGCACCTCGAGGGTCGCGGCGAACACGTCGCCCAGCCGCGGCAACGCGCTCGAGCACGTCGACGGCCTCGAAGACGAGGCGGGCGCCGTCGGCACCCTCGGCCACCTCGTCCCAGGTGATCGGGGTCGAAACCGTCGGCTGTGGGCGGGCTCGCAACGAGTACGGCGCGATGGTCGTCTTGTGTCTCGAGTTCTGGCTCCAGTCGATGAACACCTTGTTCTTGCGCACCGAGCGCGTCATCGTGCTGGTGACCCGGGCCGGATCTCGCTTCTCCAGCAGCTGGGCCACTGCGAACGCGAAATCGCTCGCATGGGCGTGGGAATGGGGCGAGTTGAGCGGGACGTACAGTTGCAGGCCCTTCGATCCCGACGTCTTGGCCACCCCTTCGAGCCCGACCGACTGCAGGATCTCGCGCACGTCGAGGGCGACCTGGCAGCACTCGACGATCGAGGCGGGCGCACCCGGATCGAAATCGAACACCACCATGGTCGGTGACTCGAGATCGGCGGCCGCGGCCATCGGCGAATGAATCTCGATGGCGGCCAGATTCGCCGTCCAGGCCAGCGCCGCCACCTCGTCGAGAGCGCAGTAGCCGATCGGACCCCCGCGGTCGCCGGGTCCGTCGTGCACGCCGACCCAGTCGGGCCGGTGCGACGGGCAGCGTTTCTCGAAAAACGACGAAGCATCGACGCCGTCGGGAAACCGGCGCAGGGTCACGCCGCGGTCGGCCAGGTGCGGCAACATCACCGGCGCGATGCGAACGTAGTAGTCGATGACCTGGGCCTTCGTGAAGCCGACGGCGGGGTACAACACCTTGTCGAGATTCGACAACGAGAGCTGTCGGCCACCGATCTCCGCCGCGACCCGTTCGCTCACGAACCGACTCAGGCCGACTTGCGCTTGCGCTTGCCGGTGCTCGAGGCCTTAGCCTCGCCGGCGTCGGCGGGGGGACGCCGCTTCTTCGCCTTCTCGGCTGCGTCGACACTGGCCTGGAGCGCCGCCATGAGGTCGACCACCCGGTCCTCGGTGTCGACCCTGGGCAGCGCAGCCACGGTCTCCTCGCCGTTGCGCTTCCGCTCGAGGAGCTCGAGGACGGCCTCGCGGTAGGTGTCACGATGCGACGAAGCATCGAAGGCCTCGGTCAACGACTCGATCAGCTGGGTGGCCATCGCGCGTTCCTTGTCGGAGACCTCGATGCCGTCGAGCACCTCGAGACCTTCGACCTGTGATGCGTCGACGACCTCGTCGTCGTACACCATGGTCGACATCGTGAGTGCGCCATCGCGAGCACGGATCGCAGCGAGGTACTGCTTGGTCCGCATCACGAAGCGGGCAATGGCCACCTTGCCGCTCGAGTGGAGTGCCTCGGTGAGCAGCTTGTAGGCCTTGGCTGCCATCTCGTCGGGTACGAGCCAGTAGGCCGAGTCGAAGTACACCGGGTCGATCTCGTCGAGATCGACGAATTCGAGCACATCGATCACTCGCGACTGTTCCGGGTCGAGCGCGGCGAGATCGTCGTCGCTGACCGTGAGATACATGTCGGGTGCGACCTCGTAGCCCTTGACGATCTGGTCGTAGGGAACCTCGCTGCCGTCGACAGCCGACACCCGCAGCTGTTTCACCCGAGCGCCGGTCCTGGAGTCGATCTGGTTGAACTGAACCGTCTTGCGCGACACCGCGGAGAACAGCCGGACAGGAATCGTCACCAGGCCGAAACTGATCGATCCTCTCCAGATCGCACGGGCCATGGTTGCTCCTGTTCTTCTCCGAGTCGGCGGGGTCGTCCCCTCCAGTATGGGCGAGAACTCAGGTGTCGAGAAGAACGCGCGCCACCAGATCCATCCCGAAGGCCGTGAGGATGGCGAGATAGAGCAGCCCGGTGGCGGCCATCACCGCGCTGTACTGACGCTCGCGAAGGGCGGCCATGGTCACTCCCACGAGCGCAATGGTGGTGACGACACAGGCGACCCAGAACCAGCCGAGCAGGCCGTTGTAGCCGTCGTCGATCGAGCCGTCGAGCACCGACACCATGCCCGTCGGCCAGAGCAGGACCGCCAGCTCGACCGGCCACAACCGGCCGATCCATCGAACGAGCTCGTTCAGCGGCCCACGGCCCAGCCCGGGCTGCACCAGGTACCAGTGACCCAGCAGCATGGCGTCGGTGACCGACCCGAGGAAGGCGGCGCCGACGAGGGTGCGAGCGATCGACAAAGCGGCCGGATCACCGGCGTCGATGCCTGCCGCGACCAGCCCCACCACTCCGAAAACCACGGGAACGAGATCGAGGACCGGCGGGAACTCCGGACCATCGGCGCCGAATCGGGGCTCCGCACGGTCGATGCCGGTCATGGCGGCGACCCGCGCCGAGCGCCGCTCGGTCGCGCGTCTCTGGCCGGCGACGCCGACGCTGCGCCGGGCAACCGACACGCCGAGGGCGAGGGCCGAGGCGGCGATCATCGCCACCGCCGCCCAGTCGCGAACCGCCACGTCGGAGGATGCGAATCCGATCCACGCGCCGAGGGCGGCCATGGCCATGAAGGTGAGGCGCTGGAGCCATCCGTACCCGAGCCCCACCTCACGCCGGCGAGTGGTGACCCAGAGGAACCCCAGCCCGCCGACGGCCCACTGGAGGAGCACCGTCGGCGCAGCGAGATCGAGCACGACCCGAGGCTAACGGGCTGTCGCCTCGGGCGAGCCGGTACGTCAACGGGTCGAACCGGCTGGGTCGACCGGCCCATTTCGGTCGGCGCCGCCGGCTCCGACTCTCAATACGGGGCCCGGATCGGTCGATAGATCCCGGTGTCATCCCCGACCCAGGTAGAACAGTGCGCCGATTCCTGACGATCATCGTGTCCGTGCTTGCACTCGTCGGCTCGACCGTTGCCGTCACCGCTGCTCCCGCCGCCGCCGTCGGTGAGCTGAGCACGGCAGAGGAAGCGCAGTTCCTGGCTCAGATCAACGACCTGCGTGCCTCCCGCGGTGCGGCTCCCCTCCAGCTGCTCTCGACCATGACCGCAGCGGCGCGGGATCACACCTTCGCCATGGCCGAGGCGGGGCAGATCTACCACACCAACAGCCTGTCGACGGGAGCTCCCAGCGGCTGGACCAAGCTGGGGGAGAACGTGGGCTACGGCTCGGGTACGACAATGCTGATGAACGCATTCATCAACAGTTCGGGACACCTGCGAAACCTGGTCGATCCGGTATTCACGCACATCGGCATCGGCGTCGTGCGCAACGGCGGAGTCATCTACACCACCCATCGCTTCGTCGCCGTGGCCGGCTCCACACCTCCGGCGGACCTGCCGTTCACGCCGCCCACCACGCCCAGCCCGACTCCGACAAACCCGCGCACGGCGAACGGCACCGAGACGATCGGCATCATCCGCGGTCGCGATCTGCTCCTGCGCAACTCCAACACCGGCGGCGACGCCGACTACACCTTCAGCTACGGGTCCGATGGCGACACCCTCGTGTTCGGCGACTGGGACGGCAACGGCACCGACACCGTCGGCGTGCGGCGCGGTCGGGACCTCTTCCTGCGCAACTCCAACACCAGCGGTCCGGCCAACTACGTGTTCAGCTACGGCTCGCCCGGCGACCAACTGATCTTCGGAGACTGGGACGGCAACGGCACCGACACCATCGGCGTCGTGCGGGGCCGCAACGTGTACCTGCGCAACTCCAACACCGGCGGCCCGGCCGACTACGTGTTCGCCTACGGCAAGCCCGACGACACGTTGGTGTGGGGTGACTGGGACGGCAACGGAACGGTCACCGTCGGCGTTCAGCGAGGGCGTGACCTGATGTTGCGCAACTCCAACACCGGCGGCCCGGCCGACTACGTATTCAGCTACGGCTCCGAGGGCGACACGATCCTGTTCGGCGACTGGGACGGCAACGGCACCGACACCATCGGTATCCAACGCGGCAACAACGTCTATCTGCGCAATTCCAACACCGGAGGTCCGGCCGACACCGTGTTCACCTACGGCAAGCCCGGCGACACGCTCGTCTTCGGTGACTGGGACGGGCGCTGACCGAATCGGTCAGGCGTCGGCCGCGTGGGCCGCGGCCTTGGCGTGGTAGCTCGATCGGGTGAGCGGAGACGCCTCGACGTGGCGCAGACCCATGGCTTCACCCACCGCCTTGAGCTCGTCGAACTCGTGAGGCTCCCACCAGCGGGCCACCGGCAGGTGGTTGCTGGTCGGCCGCAGGTACTGCCCGATGGTGACGATGTCGACACCGATCGCCGCCAGATCGGCGAGGGTGCTGCGGACCTCGTCGTGGCTCTCGCCGAGACCCACCATTATCGACGACTTCGTGGAGAGACCCGCCTCCTTGGCGCGCGCCAGGACGGCGAGGCTACGGGCGTAGCCCGCCGTAGGCCGCACCGCCCGTTGGAGGCGAGCCACGGTCTCGATGTTGTGGTTCAACACGTCGGGTCGGCTGTGGAAGATGGTCGCCAGCGCGGTGTCGTCGCCTTGGCAGTCGCTGATGAGCACCTCGATGCGAACGCCGGGACACTGTGCTCGGATCGCCTCGACGGTGGCCCCGACCGCAGCCGCACCGCCGTCGGGAAGATCGTCGCGAGCCACCATGGTGACCACGGCGTACTCCAGGCCCATTCGCGTCACGGCGTCGGCGACACGGCGGGGCTCGTCGTCGTCGGGCGGTGCCGGCTTGCGCGTGTCGACCAGACAGAACCCACAGGCACGGGTACAGCGCTCACCGAGGATCATGAACGTCGCCGTGCCCTCGCTCCAGCACTCGTAGATGTTCGGACATCCCGCCTCTTCGCAGACGGTGACGAGGTCGAGATCTCGCATGACTCGCTTGAGCCGGCGATAGTCGGGGCCCATGTCGGCCTTGACCCGTAGGTACTCGGGCTTGCGCGTGGTGAGCGCCATGCCGTCGGCGACACCCGCCTCGGCGAGACGTCCGAGCAATCGGACCGACGTGCCCTGCCGTTGCGCCGACCGGGCGGGAGGGTCCTCGAGCTGGGGTCCGACCCTGCCCGGCCCGTGGCCGCGGGAGAACGCACTGAGATCGGTCGGCCGGTGCCGCCACACCACGTCGGACCGCTCGACGGTGCCGGTACCCCACTGCGTGGCCGCCAGGGCGCAGAGCGTGTCGACGACCATGTGCATCTCGATGTCGAGGCCCTCGGCGGCCAGCGACGTGACACCTTTGTCGTCGATGCCGCAGGGCACGATCTTGGAGAACCAGCCGAGATCGGTCGAGACGTTGAGCGCGAAACCGTGCATCGACCGGCCGCGGCTGAGGCGCACCCCGATGGCGGCGATCTTGCGTGGGGTGTCGCCGTCGGCGTCGAGCCAGACACCGGCATGACCGGACAGGCGCGCCGCGCCCGGGAGGCCGAGCTCGGCGAGGGTGTCGATGAGCAACTGCTCGACCCCACTGACATAGGCAGCCGTGTCGGCCATGCCGCCGCCGCGCTTGCCGGGAACCGTGAGGATCGGATACCCGACCAGTTGGCCGGGTCCGTGGAAGGTGACGTCGCCGCCACGGTTGACGCG
Source organism: uncultured Acidimicrobiales bacterium (assembly GCA_963787285.1). Lineage (GTDB taxonomy): Bacteria > Actinomycetota > Acidimicrobiia > Acidimicrobiales > JAHEJN01 > JAHEJN01. Next base: position 175,231 of record CAWBCM010000003.1, read on the forward strand.
AAGGATCTCGGCGCCGCTCGACCGGGCCTCGTCGAGCACGTTCGACGGATCGGCGCTGAGCCCGAGCGTGTACACCGGATCGTGCTCGAGCAGTAGCAGATGATTGTCGTTCGACTCGCGAAACAGCGCTCGTTGGAGGGCCCACGCATCGCGGTAGGCGACCCGCCCGAGCCACCGCATCCGCAGCACGCGGTCGGCGACCGTCGCCTCGGGGGCGGTCACGGCGGCGGTCATTCCGGAGCTCAGATCTCGGCTTCCCAGTTGCGCGTCTCGATGATGGTGCGGAGTCGGTCGAGGAAGGCGGCCGCATAGGCACCGTCGAAGGCTCGGTGATCCCAGGCCAGGGCCAACACGCCGACGGAATGCACGGCGATGGCCTCGTTGCCCTCGCCATCGGTGATGACCACCGGTTTGCGGCGCACGCCGTCGGTGGACAGGATCGCCACCTGAGGCTGGTTGATGATGGGGAACTGCAACAGCGTGCCGTACTGACCGGGGTTGGTGATGGTGAAGGTGCCACCGGTGATCTCGTCGGCGCTGAGCTTCTTCTGCCGGGCCCGGGTCGCCAGATCGACGATCTCGCGTGAGATGGCTCGGAGCCGCTTCGACTCTGCAGAGCGCACCACCGGTGCCAGCAGCCCCTGGAAGTCGAGATCGACCGCAATGGCCATGTGCAGTGATCCGTGGACCACGAGCTCGCCGTCTCCCATGCTGGCGTTCATGTGCGGGAAGTCGTGGACCGCGTCGGCAACGGCTCGCACGATGAAGGGCAGGTACGTGAGGCTGAACCCCTCCTCGTTCTTCCATTCGCTGCGGTGGGCCTGCCGCACCCGTTCGACGTTCTCGAAGTCGACTTCGACCGCAGTGAGCACGTGTGGTGCGGTGGCCTTGGAATCGACCATGTGCTGGCCCGTGATCTTGCGGATGTTGGTGAGCGCGACAGTGTGGTCGGATGCCAATGCCACCGGAGCGGGAGCCGGAGCGGCCGGAGCCGCCGCAGGCGCCGGAGCGGCGCCAGGAGCAGGAGCCGGTGCGGGTGCAGGAGCCGGAGCCGCCGCAGGAGCCGGTGCGGGTGCAGGAGCCGGAGCCGCCGCAGGGGCCGGTGCGGGTGCAGGAGCCGTGGCGCCACGGGACTGGATGGCCGCCTCGACATCGGCCCGGGTGATGCGGCCACCGAGTCCGGTGCCGGTGATCGCAGCAGGATCGAGATCGTTGTCGGCGAGGAGGCGGCGGACCACCGGCGACAACAGCCTCGCCTCGCCATCGGAACCGGCGGCGGCCGGCGCAGGGGCCGGCTCGGGCGCAGGCGCGGGCGCGGCGGCGGGCGCAGGGGCAGGCTCGGGGGCCGGCTCCGGTTCGGGCGCCGGCGCGGGCGCAGGCTCGGGGGCGGGCGCCGGTTCGGGCGCGGGGCGGGCGCCGGTTCGGGCGCGGGGGCCGCAGCCGGAGCGGCGGCGGCCTCACCGGCCGCGCCGAGGCGCGCGAGGACAGTGCCGACATCGACGGTCTCGCCCTCGGCGACCACGATCTCGGAGAGCACGCCTGCGACCGGTGACGGAACCTCGCTGTCGACCTTGTCGGTCGACACCTCGAAGAGCACCTCGTCGACGGCAACGGTGTCGCCGACCTGCTTGAACCACTTCGTGATCGTGCCCTCGGTGACGGTCTCACCCAGCTGGGGCATGACGACATCGGTCATTGGATTGCGCTCCTCATGAGTGCTGATGTTCTGTTGGTCGGTTCGGCAACCGCAGTTGCTCGGTCAATCATGGATCACCCGTGAATGCTGCGCCCGGTGAGGGCCATCACCGATTCGCCGAACAGCTCGCTGAGCGACGGGTGGGGCTGGATGAACTGGGCGATGTCGGCCACGGTGGCCTCCCAGTTCACGGCCAGATAGCCCTGGCCCAGCTGCTCGGTGACCCAGGGCCCGACCAGGTGGACGCCGAGAATCTTGCCGGCGGTGCCGTCGGACCGCTTCTCGGCCACGATCTTCACCATGCCCTCGGTCTCGCCGACGATCAGCGCCCGACCGTTGGCGGTGTAGCGGTGCTTGGAGATGGCAACGTCGATGCCGGCTGCGGTCGCCGCGGCCTCGGTCATGCCCGCAAAGGCGACCTCGGGGTGGCAGTAGATGGCCCAGGGGACGTTGGCGTAGTCGACCGGCACCGGGCTCTCGCCCAGGATGTCCTTGATGATCGTGACGCCCTCGGCGTAGGCCACGTGGGCCAGTTGCGGCGTGTCGATGAGATCGCCGATGGCGTACACGCCGGGCTCGGCGGTCCGGCACAGTTCGTCGACCACCACGAAGCCGCGCTCGTCGACCACGACGGCGTTGCCGTCGAGCCCGAGGGCCTCGGAACGGGGTCGACGCCCGACCGAGATGATGACCTTGTCGACGACGGTCGACTCGTCGTCGCCGTAGTGCAACAACGTGCCACCGTCGGGGTTCGGAGTGTGGCCCTTCACGGCCACGCCCGTCTTGATGCCGATCCCCCGCTTCTTGAACGAGCGCTCGACGATGCGCGCCACGTCCTCGTCGGCTCCGGCAAGGATGCGGGGCAGGAACTCGAAGATCGTGACATCGGCGCCGAGATCGGAGAGCATCGAGGCGAACTCACAGCCGATGGCACCGCCACCGACGACGGCCACCGAACCCGGAACCGACGGAAGTGACAGCACCTCGTCGGAGGTGAGCACGATCTGGCCGTCGATGTCGAAGCCCGGGATGGTTCGGGGCAGGGAACCCGTGGAGAGGACCACATTGGTCCCGGTGATCTCGACGTCGCCCGACGCGCCACCGGTGATGCGGACGGTGTGATCGCCGTGCAGCGAGCCCATGCCGTCGTACATGGTGACCTTGCGGCTCTTCAACAGGCCGCTGAGCCCGTTGTGCAGGCGATCGATGACCGCCTGCTTGCGCTGTTGGGTGACCGCGAAGTCGACGGTGGGTGCCGAGGCGTTCACCCCGAAATCGCCGGCGTGTTCGACGGCCCGGAACACCGAAGCGGTCTCGAGCAGTTCCTTGGCCGGGATGCAACCGACGTGCAGGCACGTGCCGCCCACCTTGTTGACCTCGACCAGCCCGACGTCGAGCCCGGCGCTTGCGCCGTACAACGCGGCAGCTTCGCCGCCAGGGCCACCACCGATGATCACCAGGTCATGAGTTGGCATGGGCCGCACTCTACCCAGCACGCCCGTCCGAGCGCTGATCCCCGCGCACCGCCTCGACGTCAGCCGAGGAACTGGCGCGGGTTCACCGGCGCGCCGTTCACGCGCGTCTCGAAGTGCAGGTGCGGCCCCGTCGAGTTCCCCGTCGACCCCATGGCACCGATGCCTTCGCCGCGCCCGACCTGTTGCTGTTCGGACACCCACAGCGAGCTCTGGTGGCCATAGAGCGTCATGACGCCCCCACCGTGGTCGATGATGGTGGTGTTCCCGTACCCGCCGAGCCAACCGGCGAAGAACACCACCCCGTTCTCGGCGGCGACGATGGTCGTACCCTCGGGCCCCGCGATGTCGATGCCCTGGTGCATGCGGCCCCAGCGCTCGCCGTACTCCGAGCTCACCACGCCGGCGGCCGGCCACGACAGGGAGCTCGGTGGGGGCAGCTCGGCCAGGGTTGCGCAGTCGATGAGCGCACCGTCGTCGCGGACCGGCGTGAGCCCGGCGGCGCACTCGTCGCGCCAGCGAGCCCGCGCCTCGGCTTCGGCCCGAAAGCGTGCCTCTCTCGTGGCGATGATGCGGTCGAGCTCGGCCTGGGCGGCCGCGAGCGCATCGACCTCGGCCTGGAACGCGTCGATCCTCGCCTGGAGCTCGGCCCTGAGGGCCTCCTGTTCGGCCCGCCGCGCGTCGAGCTCGGCCCTGGCCGCACGCGTGACCGAGCGCCGTTCGTCGGCCTTGGCCTCGAGGTACTCCTGCTCGGCCAGCCGATCGTCGAGCAGAGCCCGGCTCGTCCGCAGGCCGTCGAGTAGAGCGGCATCGTCATCGGCGATGACCGCGAGGATGGCCATCTTGCGCTGGAGCTCGGTCATCGAGCCCGACTGGAGATAGGGAATGAAGCGCGGCGTTCGGACGGGCGAGATGTAGGCCGCCACGGCGCGTTCGGTGGCCACGTCCTCCCAGGCCTCGAGTTCCTGTTGGGTCTCGGCGATCTCGCGGCGGACCCCGGCGGCGTCACGGATGGCCTGGGCCTGGGCGTCGAACTCGATGTCATAGAGGCGCTGGGCGGCGGCGATCTCGCCATCGAGGGCCGCGATTCCAGCCTCGAGGTCGGTTGCGGTACGGGCCAGTGCGTCGAGCTGCAGTGAGGCTTCGTTGAGCCGCTGTTCGGTGGCCTGCGCGTTCTGGCGGTTCTCGTTGAGGAGGGCGTCGTGCTCGAGACGATCCTCGAGGTACTCGGCGTCGAGTTCGGCGCCGTCCTGGGCGGGCGCCATCGTCGCGGTTCCGACCGAGAAGGCCAGCGCGCACGCGACCGCCGAGATGACGGCGGGGAAGTGGCGGCGGTGAGCAAGCGTCGGAACGCAAAGTGGCATGAGCGCAATGCCCGCTTGCGCCGCCGATCATACCACGGCACTGAGCCGGACGGCCCACCGCCGGCGGGTCAGCCGGCGACGATCAGCTGCACCGCGAACGCCACGAGGATGACCAGACCACAGACCAACGCAGTGATGATCAGGCCCCGGGTGCTCACGGACACCGAGGGTATCAGCGGCCTCCGCAGCGCCCTGTTCGCCAGGGGCGTGGTTTGTCCCTACGATGGGCCGATGCGACACCCGTCTCTGGGCGGACAAGGGGGTCGTGGTAGCCAATGACCACGCCGTCGGCCGAACCCGGCACAACCGTGCCTTCACGACCAACCGACGACGCGTCGCGTCCGCGTTCGGGCACCGACCGCAGTGCGGAGGCGGTCGGTTCGACCACGGCGCTCGCCCAGGTCATCGCAGCGCTGTCGCCGGTCGCGGCACGCCGGGCGTCGTTGCGCTTCGCCGTGGTCGACCTCTGTCTGCGGCCGGCCGACATCGACACCGGAACACGGGTCGACGCACTCGCCGCCGCCGTACTGGCCGAGCTCGGATCGGCACTGGCGACCCGACCGACCACCGGCGTGTCGGCCGCGGCCCAGGCGGCCGCCATCCTCGACGCGATCCCGGGCCTCGAGGCGGTGGCGCACGGACTCCGCCATCAACACGAACGATGGGACGGTTCCGGAGGGCCCTCGCACCTGGAGGCCGGAGAGATTCCCGTGATCGCCCGCCTGGTCGCCGTGGGCTCGGTCGTCGCCGATCTGATCACGTCGGTCGACGACGTACCCGATGTCCGGACCGCGACCGATCGCGTCCAGGACCTCACCGGCACCCACCTCGACCCGGCACTGTGTCGTGCCTTCGTCGAGGCCGTCGACCCGGAGGCCTTCGCCCGAGTGCAGACCCTCGACGAGCAACTCGACCAGCTGGCATCACTCCGACCCGCCGGCCGGCGACCATTCGACGCGCTGTCCAGCATCAGCGCGGCCATCGGCGCGGTCGACGATCTCGCCGATGTCGTCGCCCTGATCGCCGACGAGGCACGACGGGAGGTGGGAGCCGCATCGGTGAGCGTCGGCCGGTACAACCCGCAACGTCGTGAAGTCGAAGTACTGGTGAACGTCGGCACGCTCGAACCCGGCCAGGTCCGGTTCCCCAACGAGGAGATCCACCCCTTCGACGTCCCCCGCAGTGCTCACCTGAGAGCTACCGCTCTGGCGTCGCCCGAAGGACAGCCGGCAGGAGTCATCGCCGCACCGGTCCACGGTGGCCGGAAGCTGTGGGGCTTCGTGCTCGCCCGCACGGGCGGGGCCCGCGGCCCCTTCGACGGCGGCGATCTCCAGATCCTCGACCAGGTGGCCACCGAACTGGCCCAGTCGGTCGACAAGGTCGAACGACTGGCCGAGGTGATCGACATGGCCCTGCGCGATCCCCTGACGGGTCTGGCGAATCGCCGTGTGCTCGACCAGCGCCTCGGCGCATTGTTCGACCGACCCTTGGAGGCCAGAACCGAGTGCGCCCTGATCATGGCCGATCTCGACGGCCTCAAGGTGATCAACGACACCCAGGGCCACTCGATCGGAGACAAGGTGCTCATCGACGTCGCCGCCCAGCTCCGAGCGGCGGTCGCGGCCTACCCCACCAGCGAGGTGTGCCGGATCGGCGGCGACGAGTTCTGCATCGTCATCGAACGCGGCGGCCGTCGCGAGGCCGATCAGATCGCCCAGCGCATCGACGAGCTGGTGGCCCGGCTCGATGATCCGCCGGTGAGCGTGTCCTGCGGCGTCGCGGTGGCCTCGAGCACGACCGGCACACCCAGCGACCTGCTCCGCGCCGCGGATGAAGCCCAGTACGCCGTGAAGCGGGCCCGGCAGGGCTCGTCGTTGGCGGGACGGGGCACCGGCCGCCGCGAACGTCGCGACTGAGTCACGCCGATGAACGATGCCTTCGGTCGACCGCAGACCGCTCTCGTCGTCGGCGGTGGCTCCGATCTGGCGCTCGCGACGCTCGACCGGCTCGACGACACGCTGACCCGGGTCGTGCTGGCCGCAAGGAGCCCCGACGAGCTCGCCTTGCTCGTCGCCGATCGTTTCACCGGCGAGGTCCGAACCGTCGGGTTCGACGCGGCCGACCCCGTCGGACATGAAACCATGGTCGACGAGGCCGCCGAATGGCTCGGCGACATCGATCTGGCAATCATCGCCCACGGCGACCTCGGTCGGCCGTTCGGCCTCGAGACGACCCCCGAGGAGGTGGCAAGGTTGATCACCGTGAACCATGCCGGCGCAGCCTCGGTGTCCCAGGCCGTGGCCCGCCGCCTCGCCGAGCAGGGGCACGGCACTCTGGTCGTGTTCTCGTCGGTGGCCGCCGTGCGCCCTCGTCTCGCCAACCTGGCCTACGCATCGGCGAAGGCCGGCCTCGATGCGTTCGCGCTGGGGCTCGACCACGCGCTCGCCGACTCCGGAGCCCGGGTCATGGTGGTCCGTCCCGGATTCGTCCACACGAAGATGACCGCAGGCCTCGCGCCCCAGCCACTGGCCACCGACGCAGCCACCGTCGCCGACGCGGTCGTCGACGGGTTGGCGAAGGCCAAGTCGGTGGTCTGGGCGCCGGCTCCGCTCGCGGTGGCCCCTGCGCTGCGATTGCTGCCCAAGGCCCTGTGGCGTCGCCTGTCCGAACGATGATCCGACCCCTGTGGCGGGCCTTGCGTCCTCACCAGTGGGTGAAGAACCTGCTGGTGTTCGCCGCAACTGCGGGCGCAGGGCTCACCGACGAGTGGTCGGCCCTGTGGCGAGCCGGCGTGGCGTTCGTGTCGTTCTGTGCGGCTTCGTCGGCGGGATACCTGGTGAACGACGCCATCGACCGGGACAGCGACCGCCTCCACCCTGCCAAGTCACGCCGGCCGATCGCCTCGGGCGAGCTCGACGCCCGCCACGGTCGCCTGGTCGCGGTGGCACTGGTGGCCGTGGCGTTGCTGTCGGCGACGGCGGTGCGACTCGAGCTCGGCGTCGTCGTCGCCGCCTACCTCGTGGTCACCTTCGCCTACTCGTCGGCGTTGAAGCGGGTGCCGTGGCTCGAGCTTGCGCTCCTCGCATCGGGCTTCGTGCTCCGGGCGGTGGCCGGTGCCGTGGCGATCGACGTCCGGTCCTCGACGTGGTTCCTCACGGTCGTGTCGGCGACCGGCGTCTTCGTGGTGACCAGGAAACGCTGGTGTGAGAAGCACGCCCACACCGAGAGCGGCCGGTCGGTGCTGGCGTACTACTCGGCCGGCCCGCTCGAGGCGCTCGTGGGCGTCTCGGGCGTCGTGGCCATCGCCGGCCACGGGGGATGGGCCGTGGAGGTCGCCGGTGGGGTGGCCGCTCGAGTCGTCGCCACGTCGGCGTTCGCCGCGGCCGTCGGCCGCTACTGGTGGCTGACTCGTCGCGACGATGCCGGCGGCGACCCGGTGGCGGTGCTGCTCGCCGATCACCGGCTCCAGGCCGCCGCCGTGGTGTGGGCGGCCGCGTTCGTGTGGACGGCCGCCGCGTGACCCGTCGGCTGCTCTCCGGCTGGGGCGGGACGACGCCGGTCGTGTCCGACGTGGTCGAGCCGTCCACGGCGGCCGCCGTCGGTGCCGTTCTGACCGAGCCCGGGCGCGGGGTGATCGGGAGGGGACTCGGTCGTTCCTACGGCGACGCGGCGCAACGGGCGGGCGGAGTCGTGCTCTCGGCGCTGGGGTTGCGCTCCCCCGTCACCATCGACGCCGGCAACGCATCGATGACCGCCGGCGCCGGATGGTCGCTCCGCGAGCTGATCGACCAGCTCGTCCCACAGGGCTGGTTCTTCCCTGTCGTGCCGGGCACGGCCGACGTGACCCTCGGAGGCGCCATCGCCGCCGACGTCCACGGCAAGAACCACCATCGTTCCGGCTCGCTGGGATCGCACGTCCTTTCGCTCGACCTGACCACCAGCGACGGCGTTCGGCATCAGCTGCGCCCCGATGGTCGGTCGGCCGGGGCGTTCTGGGCAACGGTCGGCGGCATGGGGCTCACCGGCGTGATCACCGCGGCGACCGTCGCGCTCCGGCCGGTCTCGGGCGACCGGCTCGTCGTGACCAGCCGTCGCTTCCGCGACCTCGATGAGGTCATGGCCGACCTGGTGGCGGCCGACGCCTCCCACGAGTACACGGTTGCGTGGCTCGACCTCGCCGGACGGCGGCGCCGAGGACGCGGCATCGTCGATGCCGCCGATCATCTCGACGGGGCCGCCCCCACGCACGCGGCCCGTTCGACCCGTCCGAGCGCGCCGTCGCTTCCCGTGAACGTCGTGCAACCCGCGGTCACCAGGATGTTCAACGAAGTCTGGTGGCGCCGGGCCCCGGCCCGGGCGCGCACCACCACCAGCAGCTTCAGCCGGTTCTTCCATCCGCTCGATGCCGTGACGTCGTGGGGCCGGTTGTACGGGCCGACCGGATTCACCCAATGGCAGATGGCGGTTCCCGTCGGTGCCGAGGGGGCGATTCGCACGTGCGCCGAACGCCTGGCCGAGGGCGATGTGCCGCCCTCGCTCGCGGTGCTCAAACGGTTCGGTGCAGCCGACCCCGCGCCGCTCTCGTTCCCACAACCGGGCTGGACACTGGCCGTCGATCTCCCTGCGACCGACACGAGCACCGCAGCGCTGCTCGACGCCCTCGACGAGGTGGTCGTGGCCGCGGGGGGTCGGGTCTACCTGGCCAAGGACGCCCGCCTGCGGCCGGGCCTCATCGCGGCCATGTACCCCCGCCTCGACGAGTGGCGGGCCGAACGCGACCGTCTCGACCCGGCTCGGCGAATGGCCAGTGACCTGTCGCTACGGCTGGGGCTCGTGTGAGCCGCCGACCACCATCTGCACCGCACCTATGGCCGTGAGCTCGTCGAGCAGCGCCTGCACATCGTGGCCCACCCGATCGACGGGTGCATCGAAGGCGTCGGCCAGCTCGGCCGCCAGCGCCGCAACGCTGGTGGGCCGGTCGAGCAGCGACCACACCACGTCACCGGGAGTGCCGACGACGTGGCTGGCGTCAGTACCGGGCGGACACACCAGCACCCCACGCAGCGAGTAGCGCCAGAGGCTCTCGGGGTGGCGACAGTAGAGGGCCGAAGTCATCGCCGGCGCAACCTTCGGATGGCCCGCTGAGCGTGCCGGGTCTGCGTCCAGCCCCGAGCAGCCAGATACTCGCGCTCGGGGCGCCACGATGGCCCGCAGATATCGCAGCTTCGGGCGGATGCCGGGGATCACCGCCAACGAGGCGGCGGGCCGGGTGTAGCTGCGGGCCGGGGTGAGATACGACCTCATGAGCAGCTGATCGAAGCGGCCGGGTTGCAGCGACGCCGCCCACCTCGACAACTCCGTCGATTCGAGCTCGAGCCGAGTCCAGGTCTCGCCGAGGGCCCGCTGCACGACACTGAGGCAGCGCCATTCCCGGGCGAGCGCCTCGATCCGGCACGGATCGGGGTCGTGGGTCCGCACCACCTCGGCCACGTCGCGCAGCGAGAGCAGTCGAATGGGGAAGTCGCCGACCGCGGCGTTCACGCACACCTGGAGGAACAGCGGCACCGGTGCCAACGTCGGCACCGGGCGTGAGCCGATGGTGACCGACTCACCACCGACGAAGAGCTCGTCGAGAGCGATCGACAACCCGATCGGACCGGTGACGAAGGTGCGATGCAGATCGACCTCGACGTTGTCGACCTTCACCAGTGTCTCCTTGCCGAACTCCTCGTCGAACCCGGCGCGCAGCTCGGGCAGCACCCGCCGTCCTGCGACGTCGCGGACGACCAGCTCGGCGGCCCGGTCGAACTCGTGACCGGGCACGAGGATGTCGAGATCGGCGAACATCCGCTGGGCCGGGTCGTGGTACACGGAGTGTGCGAGCGCCGAGCCCTTGAACAACCGGTAGTCGATACCCGCCTCCTCGAGCCGCCCGACGAGCTCGAGCAGCAGTCGTTCGGCTCGCAGGACGTGAGAGCTCCACGATTCGTGGGCTTCGGCGATGGCCGCGAAGGAGACCTCGCTGACTCGCAGCGCGCCGTCGGACACCGCCGAGACCACCAGGCCGAGCAGCCGATGGCGGTTGGCTTCGCGTAGCAGCTCCCTGACCTCGGTGTCGTCGAGGTCGAGGTCGAGGACCGCATGCGCGTCGGGCAGGCCATGGGCGGCCACCCCCGCGAGCACCGACTCGGTCACCACAACGAATGAATGGCCGTGACCGGTGCGGCCAGACCGTGATGTCGCAGCGTGTGAGTGGTGCAGCGCTCGACGAGGGCGGCGATGTCGGCCAGCCGATGGGCGTGATCGGAGAGGTTGAACGCGTTCTTGGCGACGGCGATGACGGCATCGATGGTGTCGATCGGCACCAGCACGTTGTCGGCATCCTCGGCCCAGGTCGGGAACACGATGTGGCGCAGCGGGAGTCGACGGCCGGTGGCCCCGGGCGTCACCTGATCGGCCGGCACCTGCCATTTGGCCGCCGGCGGAACCTCGATCACCGGCTCGAGGTGCGGGAGCAGGGCCTGGGTCCCGGGGTCGAGCGTGATGGCCTTCGGGTAGGCCACCACCTCGCCGCTGTCGAGGTCGATGGCCGCCGCCTCGTCGGTCAGGTAGCGATAGCCGGCCTGGACCAGGAGAGTGGCGAGGGTGGACTTGCCCGAGTTCATGACTGCCGGCAGCACGAGCGCTTCACCGTCTCGGCCCACCGCCGCAGCATGGAGGATGAGAAAGCGCCCCGAGTTGTCGACGGCGGCGCGGTTGAGATGCCACAGGATGAGGTTGACGATCCCCGCTTCGGACGCACTGCTCAGTCGGTGGCCGTCGGCGAGCATGAACCAGGACTCGTCGTCGGTCCAGACCGCGTAGTGCGTCGGCTCGACTCCGCCGTCGTGGGCCAGGGGTGCGAGCGTGCGTTCGAGCTCGGCCACGACCGCATTCGAGTGGTGGCAGTCGACCACGAAGTGATGGTCGAGCGCCGCGTACGGACCGAGGCGACGCAAGGGCTCGGTCCGCGGCGAGGCCGGTCCGGCGGCGGGGACGGCGACCGGGTCAGCCGGCGCCGCCTCGTCTTTCCGGCGCGCGGAATCGGCATCGGGCTCGGCGAGGAGCAGACCGGCCGTGACGAATTCGTCGATGACCGATTGCACGGGCCCGGCCACCTCGTCTCGCGCCTCCCCGTAGGCATCCGCGAGATCGGCCACGATGTCGGAAACGGTCGCGCTGCCGTCGCAACAGCGCCACACCAACAGCGCCGTGTCGTTCAGACGGTGGATGCGTGCGGCCCGAGGGTCATACAACAGACCCTCGTCACCCACGCCGGCCCATGCGACGTCGGAACGAGCCACGGGTCTGACGTCGAGGGTGGATGTCACGAACGTCGGCGAGGCGGCGGGAGAGGGGCCGTGACGATGTTCAGCTCACCTCGACCCGACCGGTCCCATGCCGCTTGCTCGTCGGACTCGTTCGCCTTGGCCGCTCGCTGTTGACGGAACGTGGCGGCACGTCGCTGCGCCTTCTCGGTGATGGGCAGGGCCGCGAGCACGAAGACGAATGGCAGCAGCTGACTGCGCTGTCGGGCGAGGATCCCGAAGTTCGCGACGAACGCGAACACGTAGCAGAACATGAACACATAGGCCACGGCGAAGGCCGCGTAGGGCCGCTGGATGGACTCGATCGGAATGCGTCGGAGGCGACGCAGCGAGAACAGCAACAGCCCGATGAGCACGACACCCTCGACGGCGCTGATGATCGACTGGAAGTTGCCGGCCTCCCACGGGAAGGGTCGAAACAGCACGGTGACGAGGGCCCAGGGGTAGTCGAGAGGCGACTCGATCGGGGCGCCGCCGAACGCCGACCCGGCGTCTTCACCGGTTCGTTCCTGGGTCTGTTCGAGCGCCTCGTTGAAGCCGCTGCCTCCGACGTCTTCGACGTCGAGGAACGAGGCCACCGAAGGCGCGAGCAGTGCGCCGAGAATCACGAGGAGCGCCACCGTGGTCAACTTCGACACGAAGCCGAACGACTTCACCGAATCGCCCGAGCGGAACAGCGCCGAGACGACGATCCCCACCGCTGCCGCCGCGAGGACGAGGATGGCGATGTGGGGTCGGGCGAGGTACATGGCCCCGAGCCCGGCCACGAAGGCGAGGTATCCCCCGGGCTTGCGATCGATGATGCGAGCCGCCCCGAAGGCCGCCAGGCCGAGTCCGAGCAGCATCCAGGCCTCCTTGCCGATCGACGACGGCCAGAACACCACCGACGGCCAGAGGAACAACATCAGGGCATACCGGACGTGATGACCGGTGTCGACGGCGGAGAGAAAAGCCAGATAGAGCAGGTAGGACCCGATGAAGCCGAACGTGGAGTACACGAGGAAGCCGATGAACACGTCGGCACCGATGAGGGCATAGATGGCGCCGGTGAGCACCCGGATGAATCCCGTGCCCGGAATCGAGCTCTGCGGATCGGCGGAGAACTCGAGCGCCCGGTAGCGGCGCGACAGGAGCTCGCCCCAGGCGTCGTAGGCGATGCTGTCGCCGTTGCCGTTGTACACCTCCTGCACCATGTAGAGGCGAGCGAAGGCGCTGAACATCTTCACGGAGAAGCCGAGAAAGACCAGCCCGACGGCGTCGAAGGGCCGGCCCGCGTTGGCTTCGTGTCGGAGCACGGGCACGAGCACGACGACGATGAGGACCGGCAACGCGAGGTATCCCGAAGCGGTCCCCAGCCCGATGCGTGCGCCGTACGCGATCGCCAACAGCGTGGCCAGGAGCACCAGCCAACCGGCCGAGGCGTAGCCGGAACGGTGACGGTGGTGCCGCTGAGGGGGTCGTCGGCGAAATTCCGCCGGCTCGATGGCGAGCCGCCGCCGGGTCGGCGCCGTCACCGGCCTACCTGGACCTCGACGTCTTCCTGGGTGACGTCGAGATCGACCTCGCCGGCGCGTGCCCCGTCGGCCGGGGCGAGGTCACGGCTCCGTCGGCGCTGCTCGTAGTACTTGGCGTCGCGGCGAGCACGGCTCTTGGTGCGACGGAAGCGAGAACGCAGACGCGAGCTCTTGTGGTCGCTGTAGTAGTAGTAGTACCCGGGTGAACGGTTGGCGCCGTCACTGCCGATCAGAACGACGCCGGCAACAGGGGCCCGCCGCCGTTCGAGCAGCTCACGGGTGGCCTCGGCCCCCTCCTTGGTGGTGCGACCGACCTGGGCCACGATGACGACGAGGTCGGCGGAGGGCAGGAGCTCGTTGGCGTCGTTGGTCGCCAGCAGCGGCGCCGTGTCGAGCAGCACCACGTCGAAGCGCTGCTTGGCCTGCTCGATCACCCGCTTCTGCGATCGGATGACATCGGTGGGGTGGGCCTCGGAGCCGTCGGCGGTCACGTGGTTGATCATGCGAACACCCTCGATCGAGGTCTTCGACAGCCGACGCGGCTCGTGATCGCCGTCGAGGAAGTAGGCCAACCGCGGCCGCCGGAAGTCGCAGTTCACGGCCAGCACGCTGTACTCCTCCTCGGCCAGCACGTTGGCCAGGTTCGCCACCGTGCTGGTCTTGCCCTCGCTGGCTCCCGGCGAGGTGACCAGGACGACGGTTCCTTCGTCGGAACCGTCGTCGGTGGCGGCGTCGGCGGTGGCGTCGCCGAAGTCTCGGGCGTAGATGAGCGAGGATCGCAGCGACCGGTAGGCCTCAGCGATGTGGGACATCGGTTCGTCGCGGCTCATGACCACCGGGTTCTTCTTCTCACGGCTCCGAAGCTTCGGGATCTCTGCGATGACCGGCAGCCCGAAGTACTGCTCGGCTTCCTCCTTGTCGAGGATTCGGTGATCGAGGCGAGCCCAACCGATCGCGGCGATGAGGCCGATGAACAACCCACCCACGAGACCACCCACGGCCAGGGCAATGGGGTTGTCGAGTACCGACGACGAGAGGCTGCCGCCGCCGCCCCCCTCGGGGATCGACGACACACCGGATCGGTAGTTGGCCTGGCCCTCCCGACCGGCGGCGACCCGCTGGTTGTACTCGCGCTGGGAGACCCGATCGGGGTCGGTGATGTCGAGGGTGGCGAGAGGCGGGGACGGTTCACCCTGCTCGAGCAGTACATCCCTGGCCTCGACGGCGAGCTGGAGGCTCGCCAATTCGGAGTTCCTTTGGGCTTCGAGAACGTCGACTTCACCGGCCAATTCACCGCGCTGCTCGCTGAGCGCGTCGAGGTTCTCCGGCTCTTCGGGTTCGCCGTCGCCATCGCCGTCGACCCCGGCGATCTGGTCGTCGAGGGTGCGGATGCGTGCTTCGAGCGCATCGATCTGGTCGTCGAGCGACGCGATGCCGTCGGACAGCTCGGTCACCGCTCCGTCGGCATCGGCCAGCTGGCTGTTGTAGGCCTCGAGTCCCTCGCTGCGAAGCAACTCGACAAGTGCGGCGGCGAAGGAGTTGGTGACCGTGGTGGCCTCGTCGGGCGTCTCGGCGACCGCCGAGATCACGAGGGTCCGCAACCCCGGGTCGGTGATGGTCTGCACGCTGGCGGCAAGCTCGTCGGCGTCGCCATCGAGTTGGGCGGCAACCGTGTCGGGGATGGCGCCGATGGTCGTGAAGAACGCGGTCTGGTCGAGGTTGAGGCCGAAGTCGGTCTCCTCGCTGACGATCAACGTGTGGCGAACGTCGTAGAAGACCTGCTCGACCGCGGCGCTGTCGGTGTCGTCATTGGCGGAACGGACCGCGGCGAGCGACCCGAGGAGCACACCGACCAGGGTCACGACGAAGATGAACTTCCATCGACGGCGGAGTACTCGGAAGATGCGTACGGTTTCCACGGCGTCCGGGGGTCGATGAACAGGTTCTCGTGCGATCCGAACCGAGTCGGACCAGGCGAGTCGAGGTTATCGGCTCCGCGGCACGGCCCGGGGTACACCCGAGAGGAACGTCTCGTGCCTAGCGTGGGGGCAATGACGTGTTCGGGCCGGTTCCCTGCGTGAGAATCCTCTGGTACTGGCCGTTCGCGCGCGCCGAGGAACTGCCGCTGGCCCACGCGGTCGCCGGGAGTGACGACGAGATCGTGGTGCAGGTGATCGATCGGGAGGCGGCGCCGGAGGCGGGCATGGTCGGGCGAGTCGAGGTCCGGCGGGATCTGCCCGATGTCGATCGGAAGGTCGGAAGGATCTGGTGGGCACCATCGCGGGCGCTCACCTACCAGCGCCGTCTCGTCGGGCGGTCCCAGCTCGAGGCCAACGGTGGCTTCGAGCTGGTTCATCACCAGTACGCGAACCGGTTCACCGACGGGTGGCGCCGACCTCGGGTCCCGTGGGTGCTCAGCGTGCACGACGTCGTGCCCCACCACCTTCGCGGCAGCGAGGCGCTCGAGCACCGGAACCTCCGACGCCTGTACCGGCGCCCCGACGCCCTCGTCGTGCACCACCGGTGGTTGGGCGACCGCCTCGTGGCCGACTTCGGCGTCGATGGCGACCGCATCCACGTCGTACCCCATCAGGTGTTCTCCGTGCCGAACCCGCCGGGTCCGAACCGGCCAGAGGGAGTGCCCCTCGTGCTGTTCTTCGGCGCGCTCCGCCCCAACAAGGGACTCGACGTGCTGGGACAGGCGATCGAGATCGTCGACCCCGCGGCCATGCGGTTCCACATAGCGGGCCGTGGCGACGCCGTCGTCGAGGCACAGGCCACTGCGCTGGCCTCCGCCCACCACAACGTGACGGCGGAGATCGGTTTCGTGCCCCTCGAGCGCAAGTACGAGCTGTTCCGGGAGGCGTCGGTGGTCGTGCTGCCGTATCGCAGGTTCGGGTCGCAGTCGGGTGTGTTGCACGATGCCTACGGCCACGGGCGACCGGTGGTCGTGACCGATGCGGGCGCACTGGGCGACACCGTTCGCGAAGACGGGGCCGGTTGCGTTGCGGCCTTCACGCCGGCGTCGATCGCCGCGGAGCTCGAGACCGCCCTGGACCGATGGTCGATTCTCTCGCAGGCCGCGTTCCGTGCTGCGACGAGCCGTTCCCCCGAGGCGTGTGGCACGATCCTTCGAGAGCTCTACGCCCGGCTCGCTCGGGAACGAAGGTCGACACCGTGACCGGAGCGGCTCACGGCGATCCCGGCCTCCATGGCATCGCCCGCCAGCTCACTGCCCGGCCTTCGCTGGCCCTTCGGTTCCTGCGCAGCGCCGTGCGCCACCGGCTGGTCGGGCCGGCCACGGCCCGGTGGCGGCCCGGCGCCGTTGCCATGTTCCACATCGGCCGTTGCGGCAGCACGGTGCTCACCGAGCTCGTCGAGCAGCATCCCCGGGTCTACTGGGATGGCGAGACCTACGATCGAGTGTTCCGCGAGCTCAAGCGACAGGGTGTCGACCGGCGTACCAGCGGCTTCCTGCCGGTCGAGTACGTGCTCGACCGGTTGGAGCGGTCGGGTTCGCGGTGGTTCGGGTTCGACCTCAAGCCCTACCACTCGACCGAGTTCGGCGTCCCGATCGAGGACTACATCGCCGGTCTGAGGGCCGGTGGGGTCGACCACTTCGTCCGGCTCGAACGCCGGAACTATCTCCGCAAGGCCGTCTCGACGGTGAACGGGGCGAGAAGGGACTCCTACCATCGCCGGGAGGGCGAGCGCGTCGGACTGTCGCCGCTGCACCTCGACCCCACCGACGTGTTCCTCGACGTCTATCCGGGCTCGTTGCTCGAGCACTTCGAGCGCTACGACGACTGGTACCGCCGGTTCGACCACAGCACGGCCGGAGCCCGGGTTCTCCGGCTGAGCTACGAGGACCACATCGAGACCGACCCTCGGGTTGCCGCTGCCGAAGTGCTCCGGTTCCTCGATCTCGAACCGGGCGCCCTCGAGGTCACGCTGAGGCGAATGAACCCCGAGCCGCTGCACGAGCTCCTGTCGAACTACGACGAGGTGGCGTCGTACCTCGACGGAACCCCCTACGCCTGGATGCCCGAGGATGGCTGAAGCCGAACGCGATCCACCCGAGCTGTCGATCATCGTCCCTGCCCTCGATGCGGCCGAGACCATCGGCGCTCAGCTCCATGCGCTGGTCGATCAGGCGTGGCCGACCGCAGGAGAGATCCTCGTTGCCGACAACGGCTCCACCGACGCCACCGCCGAGATCGCCCGCCGATGCGGGACCGAGTCCCGGCCGGTGAGGGTGATCGACGCGTCCCATGCGACCGGCGCCGGCGCGGCCCGCAACATTGCTGCGAAATCGGCTCGCGGGGCCAAGCTGCTCTTCTGCGATGCCGACGACGTCGTCGGTGACCGGTGGGTCGCCGCCCACTGGGCGGCATTGGCCTCCGACGTCGTGTCGACCGGTCCGCTCCGGGTCGACGAGCTCAACGACACTGCGGTGGCCGACGCCCATGGCCGGTCACATCTCGTCGGTCCGGCCTCCTTCCACGGTCTGTTCGAGTTCGCCCCCTCGTCCAACATGGGTGTGAACGCATTCGCATTCCAGGAGGTCGGTGGGTTCGACGAGTCGCTTGGCACCGGCGAGGACATCGAGCTGTGCCATCGGCTCGAGCGTCCTCTCGCCTGGAACGACGACGCGAGCGTGGCGTACCGATACCGGGCGGCGACAGCGGACCGCTGGCGCCAGGGAATGGCCTACGGCGCGTTCACGCCGCTCATGATGAGCCGCCTCGCCCGCAGCGGCGTCGCCGGGCTGCCGTCTCGGTTTGCCGGCCTGCGCCAATGGGCCTGGCTGCTCCGGCGACTGCCCGAGCTCCGGTCGCCTGCCGGCAGACAGAGGTGGATCTGGGTGGCGGCCCAGCGCATCGGCCGGCTGCGAGGCAGCGCCCGCGCCCGGTCCGTTTGGCTCTGACTCAGCGACCGATCACGCTCTCGATCGCAGCGACGAAGGACGCGGCGATTTTCGCCGGGTCGACTTCGTCTCGGCGAGAGTGCTGCCGGGCCAGCGCACACAACTCGGAGTACCGGGGCTCGGAGATTGCGGAGGCAACGGCTTCGACCCACTCGTCGTCGCTGGCGTTCGCCGCGACCGTCAGGCCACCCGGTCCGATGCTCTCCACCAGGCCCTCCTGGCGGCTGCCGACGACCGGAATACCGTTGGCCTGCGCCTCGAGGACGACCCGAGGCCGATTCGACTTGAGCCACGCCGTGTAGGGAGCGAGGAGGACCCTCGCGTCGCGATAGATGCGGGCGACGTCGGTGGTGAACCGGCGGAGCTCGACGTTGGGGTAGTCGGCCGCCATGGCGCCGAGCTCACCGACCTCGGCGTCGGTGAGCCGGGTCGACTCCTGCAGGACGAAGCGCTCACCCGGCAGGGCGCGTGCGAGCCGCAGACATCGCTCGAGCCCGTAGTGCGTCGTCGGATTGACGACCAGCAGTGCCTGCCGCGTCGATTCGGTTGCGGTCGCGGTGACGTCGATGACCGACGGCACGAAGGTGGCATCGTGACCCTGATCGGCGGCGGCGACACACAGCGAGCGCGAATTGGCCAGCAGCAGATCGGGCCGATCGGCCAGCTCGAGGTGGGGAAGCAACGCCTCCTCACGCAAGTAGAGGACGACCGGCATTCCCCTGGCTGTGCAGGCGGGCCGGATGCGCAGCCATGCGACGCGGGAGACACTGGAAACGACCACGACATCGGGCACGAGTCGACTCGTGACGGTCACCAGAGCGTTCTCGACCAGCTGGGCCCGCCAGTCGCCGTCGACTCCGGTGATTCGCCGACCGAGCCGGGTGGAGACCGACGTGAGGAACGACGCCCCGACGGCACCACCGATCTTCACCTCGGCGTTGGTCAGCCGGCGGTAGAGCGCCTGGACCGCGGTACGAGGCTCGGCGGCCCGGAGCAGCTCGGTGGACACGCCCGAACGGGTGACCTCGGCGAGCAGGAGCCTCGTGCTCAGCAGGGAACCGCCTTCGTGGGTTCCGTTGACGTACAGCACCTTCACGACCGCAACGCTAGGGCCATCGAAGGATCTCGGGTGATGGGCACGCACCGGGGTCCGTTGTCATACCGTTGACCGAGTGGACTTGAGCGTGGTGATTCCGGCAAGGAACGAACAAGCGACCCTCCCTCGCCAGTTGGACGCGCTTCTCGCCCAGGAGGTCGACGCCGAGTGGGAGATCATCGTGGTCGACAACGGCTCCACCGATTCGACCGCCGAAACCGTCACCCGGCTGGCGCTCGAACATCCGCGCCTCAGACTGGTACACGAGTCCCGACCGGGGGTCTGCCACGCACGCAACGCCGGTGTCACGGCGGCTCGGTCCGATGCGCTGGCGTTCTGTGATGCCGATGACGTCGTGGGAGCGGGCTGGGTGTCGGGCATGATCGACGCCGTGCGCTCGCATCCCCTGGTCACGGGGTCACAGGAGCTCGACGCACTCAATCCGGCGTGGTTGGCCGGTTCACGCGGCCGCCGTCTCGAGGGGCGGCCGTCGTCGTTCCACGGGTTGTTCTCCTACCCGGCCGGCAACAACTTCGGTGTGCGCCGGGACCTGTTCGACCGACTCGGCGGGTTCGACCAGCGGTTTGCCGGCGCGGAGGACGTCGAGCTCGCGCTCCGCGCCCGACGGGAAGGGGTCGACACGACCTTCGTGCCCGACCTCGTCGTTCACTACGCCTATCGTCCGACGGCCCGTGAGCTGTGGCGACAGGCGTTCGGTTACGGACTTCACCGGCCCGCCATCGCAAAACAGCTCGCCGCGTCGGGCGAACCGGGGCCGAGCATCTTCGCCGGCTGGCGATCGTGGGCCTGGCTGATCCTGAACTGCCCGCGGGCGATCTCGCCCCACGGCCGCGCCCTCTTGGCCTGGGTGGCCGGCAACCGGATCGGACATCTCGTCGGTTCGGTCAGACATCGCAGAGTGCTCCTGTAACGTCGAAACGCATGAGCGTTCCGGGGGTAGTCGTCCGATCGACCTGGAGAGGTGCGCGAGGGCTGGCGCGGCGGGTGCGAAGCGGGTTGGGCCGCAGCGAGGTGCGGCCGCCGGCGTGGAGCTCCGACGTGCTGGACGACCTCGCCTTCGCCCGGCCGTGGAACATCGTGGTCAAGGTCGCACGGGCGCGGGCCCGCTCGAGGCTCCGACGGGGCCGCATCGTCGACGGGGTCACGGTGGTCATCGTCAACTGGAACACCAAGGCGGTGCTCACCGACACCCTCCGAGCGGTCCGCGCGCTGACCCCGCCGAGCGTGCGCATTCTCGTCGTCGACAACGGGTCCACCGACGGCAGTCGCGAGTGGCTCGCGGCCCAGAGCGGCATCGACGTGATGCAGCTTCCCGCGAACGCCGGTCACGCCGTGGCGCTCGACCTGGCGGTGCTCTCGGCTCGAACGAAGATCGTCGTCACGCTCGACTCCGACGCGGTGCCACTTTCCCCGGGCTGGCTCGACCCGGCGACGGACCCGGTCCGCTCGGGCGCAGCGGTGCTGTGCGGCCTGCGGGCGTCTCGCGACTTCGTGCATCCCGTCTTCATGGCACTCGACCTCGCTCAGTTCGCGACGCGCCAGCTGAGCTTCCAGACCCACCATCGCGCCGGTGGTTCGCCTCGCCGAGGTCAGTGGGGAGTCGATCGATGGGACACCGGCGAGCTCATGTCGCGTCGGGTCGACCCCACCGAGGTGACCTTCATCGAGCCGACACCGAACCGGGTCGAAGGCCTGCCCGGAATGACGACCGGCAACGTCGTGTACCACCACGGAGGCGTCACGCGGGCGACGGGCGCTTCGGCGGTGTCGACCTCCGACGAGTCGTATCGCGGCTGGAACTCGGCGCTGCGGGAGCTCCTTCCGCCCGAGGCGGCCCCACCGCCGGTCGACTAGGCGAACTCGGCCTCTGCCGCCTCGACATCGACACCCAGTCGTTCGTTCAGGAGGGCCAAGTCGCTCCGGTACCGATCGACGAGCAGCGCACGGGTCTCGGGTCGAGCCGCCGGCTTGGCCCGGCCCCGATTCCAACGCACCACACGTGATCGGACCGACCCGACGAGGGGCACGCGGCGTCGTTCCAGCGGCCGTAGCAGCCGCCGCTCCAGAACCTGCGCGCCGATCGACCTCGTGCCCTTGCTCGAGGCCGTATGCGGTACCGACCCGAGATCGGCCGGGGCGGCATCGAGGAAGCCCAGCAACTCTCCCATCACCCGGTCGGGAGCCGCCAGGTACTCGTAGAGGGTGGTGGCGTAGAAGCGGTCTCGGGGCCAGATGTCGAGATACCGGCCGACCTGCTCACCGAAGAGCCCGGAACGGAAGTACATGAAGTTCCAGAACGACTGGGGGCAGGTGCGGCGAAAGTGTCGGCTGGCGAACCGTCGGTCTTCTGCCGCCAGCGCCGTTTCGAAGCTGCGATGTACCTCGTAGCCGTGCTCGACCATCATGGCGTAGAGCGCCACGGCCCTGTCGGCCGGATTGCGGAACATCAGGACGAATCGGGCATCGGGACAAAAGGCGTGGATCGTGCGGGGGCTCGACGGGTCCTCCAGGTACAGATGGCTGGCGTCACCGCGCAGAGGCGCCTCGGCTCCTCGATACAGGTCGGCGTAGGCCACGGGATTGCGGACCCATTGCCATGAATCCGCGAAGAAGCTCGGTTCCTTCATCTCGGGGATGAAGACGTCGCGATGCCGTCGCAGGTGTTCGGCCAGCGACGTGGTTCCGCAGCGGCCTGCGCCGAGGATGAAGAAGTTCGGAAGGGTGGTCATCAGGTTGTGCGATGGCAACTTCGGGCTGCACTACCTTGACAGACGTGACCAAGCCTCGGACGGACCTCGCCACGAGCGCTCGTCGGCTCCTCGGTCGTGCCAACTTCCGTGCTCGCCGCGCCACAGCCGGTCGCGTGGTCGCCATCGATCGTCGGCGCCACCTCGACCAGCCCGAGCGGGCGGGCGTGACCATCGCCACCGTCACCTGGAACTCGGTCGAGTTCCTCACGCCCATGCTGGCCGCCGTGAAGCGGTTCTCCCCCGCCGAGATCGAGATCGTCGTGGTCGACAACCACTCGTCCGACTCGACTCCGGAGTATCTGGAGCAGGACACCGACGTGCGCGCCGTCCGGCTTCCCGTCAACATCGGCCACGGTCTGGCCCTCGACCTGGCCTTCGCCCGGGCCCGGACCCGCTACGTCGTCGCGCTCGATGTCGACGCGTTCCCCATCGACGACACGTGGCTCCCATCGGTCATCGACCCGCTGGAGGCCGGCGCCTCGATTGCCGGCGCGCATGTCCATCGCGCCTTCATCCACCCCTGCTTCCTGGCGATGCGCCGACAGACCTACCTGGAACTGGCCACGAGCTTCGTTCCGATCGGCACGGCACGCGAGCCCGGGAAACCGCAGGCGGGGTTGTTCATGGATGTCGGTGAGGCACTGAGCCACAATGCCGCCGTCACCCACGGCACCGCATCGCTGCACCGAATCGGCCCGACATCCACGGTCGGTCCGGGACTCGCAGGCACCGTTTTCGGTGACGTCGTCTACCACAACTTCTACTCCACCCAGGGCCGGCCCGAGCATCGGGCGGCGGCTCGGCAACTGTGGGCCGAGGCCGTCGTGCGCTATCTCGACTGATCGATCACCGATCGGCGGGTCATGCCCTGTTCTCCGGGACGGCCCGGGGGGAATCGGCAACCGAGGCGAACCGGCGATCCTTCATCGCGAGGAAGGGGCGCTCGATGAAGGCGTACGAGAGCCATGCCACGAGGAAGCTGAGACCGAAACCGAGGGCCAGCATGTGCGGGCGGCGGTCGATGCCGATGAAGAGGAAGATGGGCCAGTGGTACAGGTACAGCCCGTACGATCGCTTTCCGATCTCGACCATGGGGCGGGTCCGGAACACCTCGGCCATCGCCGACTGGGGTCGGGCGACGAGATCGATGATGAGCAGCACGGTCAGCAGGCCGATCACGGCGAACCCCCAGTCCTCCATCTGGCGCCCGGCGATGACGACCGGCACGCCGACCGCGAGCAGAACGATGGGGATCGCCGGCGAGGCCAGACGGGAGACATGGTCGCGCCAGTACGCCCACCCCATTGCCAGGGCGCAGCCGGCCAAGACCCCGTCGACGTGGGTCAGTGTGAAGTTGTACGTCAGCTCGGTCCGAGTACCGGTGGCGACCAGGACGCCTCTGGCCAGGGCGCTGCCGATGGCACCGGCTGCGGCCAGCCAGAACAACGCAGCGGGCCGCGGTCGCCGCCGGTACAGGACGATCAACACGATCGGCCACACGAGGTAGTACTGCTCTTCGATCGCCAGAGACCAGGTGTGGCCCAACGTGCCGACCTCGAACCACCGAAAAGCGCGAACGATGTTGGTGAGATAGAAGAGGGCCGGACCGATGCCCTTCAGGGTGTTCTCCAACGGTCGCGACGACGACCCGAAGACGGGGATGCGAAGGGCCGCCAGAGCGACGGCAAAGACGATGACCGCGACCAGGGCCGGCAGGAGACGGAACGCCCGTCGGAGGTAGAAGGCGCGGAGGTCGATCCGTCCCCGGCGGGCGTACTCGCCGATCAACACGCTGGTGATGAGGAAGCCCGACAGCACGAAGAACACGTCGACGCCGGCCCGTCCACCGTGAAAGCCCGGCAGCCCGGCGTGAAAGCCGAGCACCAGGAGCACACCGACCGCTCGGACTCCGTCGAGCGCAGGGATGCGACCCAGCGCCTGCGGGCTCGAGGTCACCGAGAGGCTCAAGAGGGCAGGATCTCGGGGTCGTAGTCGAAGGCATCGAAGTCCGCCCGATACAGGCGACGCACTCGTGCCAGGAGCTCCACGTCGTACAGATCGGACAGGGAGGACCCGGCGCCCGTGACGTTCCTCGGTGCGACCGATGGTGGATCGATGCCGAGGTGGAGCCCGAGTCGGTGCAGATCCTCGTCGAGGTTCTCGTTTCGTCCCAGGAAGTCCAGTTCGACCGACCGGAGCAGTATCGACTGCAACCGCACGTGAGGATTCACCCGCAAAGGATCCGCCTGCTCGACCCGTTCCACGAAGGTCGCGAAATCGGGTCGGCCGTCGCCGAGACCGCCCAGACTCAGACCACGGTTCCGGACGCGGTCGGCCCACGCCGACGCCAATCGCGAGTACGGGTTCCGGACGAAGGAGATCACTTCCATCGAACGGAGGAGTCGACGGGGAACGACCTCGTTGTATCTCCCGTCGGCCGTGTCGCCGGCCGCGAGAAACCAGGACCGCACCGAGGAGGAGCCGGCCTTCGGAACGCGAACGAACAAGACGTTCGACGAGGGGAAGATGATGAACTGCTGCCGCTGTCGGGGATCGACGCGGCGCCACAGGGCCGTTGCGTGGGCGGCGACGGCGCTCATCGGGGACGGCCGACCACGTAGATCAGCGTCTCACCCGACAGGTCCCGGTCGTCGCGGCCCGGAACACGCCACCGTCGGCCGACCCGCACTGCGCGCTGGGCCCCACGAGTGGTGACACCCACGTTGACCCAGTTCGATCCCTTGATCCAACGCTTCGCGTGTCGGAGCACACCGGCGGGAAAGGGGCGCCGCGGTGGCGTCGACATGACCTCGACGAGGCGAAGACCAGCCCGCTCCGACAACTCCGCGATGCCGCTCGGAAAGCAATAGAGGACGTGGTCGACGTTCTCGTACACGACGCCCTTGCGGCCGGCCCGACTGCGGTCGGGGGCCCACGGGTTCGGCGAGGTGAGGATCATCACGCCGCCTTCGCCGAGCAGCTTCGACGCCGTCCCGAAGAGCATCTCCGGTGACCCGAGGTGTTCGATCAGCTCACCCGCGACGATGACGTCGTAGGGCTCGTGGTCGGCGAAGGGCCCCAAACCATCGGCGAAGTCGTGGCAGACCACGTTCAAGCCCTGGTCGCGAAGGGCGCGAATCCCGTCCTCGAGGATGTCGACACCGACGCACTCCGCCGCCACCGAGGCGAGCTCGGTGTGAAGCCACGACGGCGAGGCGGCTCGGCGTGGGTCGTGGGCCACGCAACCCAGATCGAGAACGCGGCGGTCCCGGCACCGGTCGCGCAGGAACCCGATGCGATCGGGGACCCAAGGACGCGCGGCAGCCCGGATCGTGGCGGCGCGGGCCACGATGGCCGCGGGCATCGACGGCTCGGGGCCGATGTCGGTCCACCTGGCCGGCGGCGCGCCCGCGGACGAACCGGCAAGAGCGGCGTCGAACTCACTGCGACGCCGATGACGCATCCGCATCCGATTCTCCGTTGACTCCGGTCGTGTCGATCGTGCGCTCGGATGCATCGTAGAAGCTGGGGACAGCCCGGGTGCGCTTGGTCCCCTGGCTGGGATGTCCCTCCCTTCGCCCGCCGCTCGATAGTGTCGAAGTGGTGCGTCCTGACAATCGCTCCGACGCGTCGTCGGCTACCCCAACGGCCAGCGGCGAGTCCAACGTCTTCACCGCACTCCATCACCACCGGCGATCGATCGGACTGGCGTACCGTGGCCTCGGCGTGGTCACCTGCCTGTCCGTGCTGGCGGCGTTCGGCCAAGCGGCCGTGCTGCTCATCGTGGTGCGGGCCGCCACGGCCCTCACCGCCGACACCGACGCCATCAGCGGGACGGTCGGGCCCTTCACCGCCACCGACCTCTCCACCGGCCAGCTCATCGGACTGGGCGCGGCGGCAGCGGTCTTCGTACTGGTCATCGAGCTCGCCCGGGCGTGGGCGCTGGCTTCACTGCAGGTCAACGCGTTGCGCGCCACCCAGGTCCGGATGCTCGGGCGTTACAGCGCAGCGAGCATCGAAGCCCAGGCCGCGCTCCCTCGGGGAGAGACCCAACAGCTCATCTTCAGCCACGCCGTGCAGGCCGCCGGCGTCGTCGCCACCGTCGGTGTCGGCATCTCCTCGCTCGTGAGCTTCGTCGTGCTGGTGGGAACGGCGCTGGCCCTGAGCCCGGTGGCGGCGGTGGTGGTCGTCGGAGGACTTGTCACAATCCTCGCCGTGTTGCGTCCGCTCACCCTCGTGAGCCGCCGCCTCAGCCGTCGCCGAGCCACCTTGCAGCGGGCGCTCGGCCGACGGGTCGGCGAGCGCCTGGAGCTCAACAAGGAGCTCATCGTCTTCGGAGTGACCGAGGCCAGCGACAACGGCATCGTCGAGGAGATCGACTCGCTCAAACGGCTGACCCATCGAGTGCGAACCATGAGCCAGGCGGCGTCGTCGCTCTATCGCGCGGGTGCCTTCGGGATCGTCCTGGTCATGCTCGCCATCATCGACGCCACCGACGCACAGAACCTCGCCTCGTTGACCGGCGCCCTCCTCATCCTGCTCCGCTCCATGAGCTACGGCCAGGCCGCGCAGTCCACCTACCAGTCCCTGTCGGATGCCCTGCCCATCGTCGAACAACTCACCGAGGAGGAGCATCGCCTCGACGCATCGTCGCCCGCCACCGCGAGAACCGTCAAGCCCGCCAGTGTCGGCGCGATCGTGTTCGACGCCGTCGACTTCTCCTTCGGCGAGAACCACGTGCTCGCCGACGTCTCGCTGCGGATCGCGCCCGGGGAGTTCATCGCCTTCGTCGGCCGATCGGGTGCCGGCAAGACCACGGCGATGTCACTGCTGTTGCGGCTCCGCCGCCCCGATTCGGGCCAGATCTGGTTCGGCGAGACGCCACTCGACGAAGTCGACGAGGGATGGCTTCGCACGCACGTCGCATTCGTGGCCCAGGAACCACTTCTGCTCTCGGCGACGGTGACCGAAGTGATCCGATTCCATCGGCCCGAGATCACCGATGCCGCCATCGTTCGGGCCGCCGAACAGGCTCACATCGCCGACGAGATCCGGTCCTGGCCCGACGGCTTCGCCACCCAGGTCGGCGAATCCGGTTCGGCGCTGTCCGGAGGTCAGCGCCAGCGCATCTCCCTGGCGAGAGCCCTGGCGGGCGCGCCGGAGCTGTTGTTGCTCGACGAACCGACCAGCGCCCTCGACGGCGAATCCGAGGCCGCCATCTCCGCGACGCTCGACGAGTTACGTGGCGCCATGACGATCGTCGTCATCGCGCACCGACCACACACGGTCGAGCACGCCGACCGGGTCGCCATCTTCGAAGACGGCACCGTCACCACCAGAGAGGTCCCGCCCGCCGAGGCCCTCGGAGCGTATTTCGAGCAGACGGCCGATGACTGAAGACGCGGAGCCGCTCGGGAGCGCACCACGATGATCGTCAGCCACCGCCACCGATTCGTCTACGTCCAGGTGCCCCAGACCGGCTCGACCGCGCTTGGCCATTGGATGGTCGACCACCTCGAGGGCCTTGACCTCCTGCGGAAGCACACGACCCTGGCCGAAGCCCACCGCGTCATCGGTGGCTCCATCGACGACTATCTGGTCGTGGCGAGCGTTCGGGATTCGATCGAGCAGTTCGTCTCGTCGTTCTACAAGATCGTTCGCGACAGTGAGAAAGGGACGCCCGGGCGGGGACGAATCGCCAAGCGGCACGTCCGCACGTCGTGGGCGGCCGGGACCGAGGCCACCCTCGACGGCTATGTCGACACCTTCGTGCGTCGGGTCCACGCTCCGGTCTGGGCGTTGTGCATCCGCCGGGCCGATGTCGTCATCCGGTACGAGACCATCGACGCCGACGTTGCCGGCCTGGCGATGCGACTGGGGGTCACCGACGCTCCTGAAATACCCATCGTCAACACGACGCCGCGGCCACCGGAGCAGGCGCAGGACCTGCTCACCGTCGAGAACTTCGCCAAACTGAGCCGCTTCCATCAGCCGTTTCGGAGCGAGTTCGGCTACTCGGACCGACGGCCACGGCGCCGAGACCGATGGAGTTACGAGGCCAGTCTGCGCCTCAAAGCGCTCCGCCGACGAAGAAACGACTCGATTCTGCGGGGCAAGATCTCCACGAGCGCAGCCGGCCAGGGACACCGCGATGGCTGACACCGCGTCGGCGTCGTGCCGGCCACCGAAAAGGGTCACGGCATGCGTCTGCTCGTAGCCGGCCTGAGCCGCACCGGGACCACGTCGATCCATCAGGCCGCCCAGTACCTCGGTCTGCAGTCTCTTCACCACGACCTCCGACGACTCAACGGTGCCCTCGATGGCTCGCTGGATTCCTTCCGCGTGTACGACGATGTCGACGTCGTCGGTGACATCCCCAGCGCGTTGTTCCACGAAGCGCTCTGTTCGGCGTACCCCGACGCCACGGTTGTGCTCACGATCCGGGACGAGGACTCCTGGTGGGTGAGCGTCGAGGGGTACCTCATGGCCAAGGCAGAACAAGACGCGAGCCCCGGGCGGAGGAGGCCGGCGACGCTGCTGTCGAGACGTCGCCGGCGCCAGGCCCAGAAGGTGGAGCTCCAGCGGGAGTGGCGACGATTCGCCTACGGATCGGCCGAACCCCGCGAACGGCTCTGGCGCGAGGCCTATCGACGCCACAACGACGACGTTCTGCGACGAACCCCACCGGAGCGCCTCCTGATCATGGACGTCACCCGCGGCGATGGCTGGCCGACCCTGTGCCGTGCCCTCGGCCTACCCGAACCCGAGGTGCCGTTCCCCCACGCCAACCGCGCTCGCTAGGTATCGCCGTCGCCCGCCGTGGCCGCCGCGGCGAGCGCCCGGTAACGACGCTCCCACCACCGGGCGACCTCGGCGCCGTCGGGCACCCTCGCCACGACCGGGTGGGCAGTCGTCGCGAGCGCACGTACGAGCTCGTCGACGTCGCCCGGCACAACCAGGCTCGCGGCTTCCACCAGCTCCCCGACACCGCCCACGTCGCTCACGACGACGGGAATCCCGAGGGCAGCAGCCTCGAGAAGCGCCACCGGCAACCCCTCGTGTCGACTGGCGAGACAGAACACGTCGAAGCTGCTCATCACCCTCGTTGCGTCCTGTCGGTATCCGAGGAAACGGAACCGCTCGCCCAGACCGAGCTCGGCATGCAGTGCGTTCAGCTCATCGGCCAACGGCCCCTGCCCGACCGCCACGAACCACATGTCGCGAGCGCTGGGGTGCTCCAGCAACAGCCGTCGTGCGGCCCGCAGCAGGACGTCGTAGCCCTTCTCGGGGCGGAGATTCGCGACCGTGCCCACCACATGGGCGTCATCGGGCAGGCCGAGCTCGTCACGCACTCCCGACCGGTCAGCGGTTGCCCGCACGGCCTCGATGTCGATGCCGTGATACACCACTTCGACCTCGTCGGAGCCCGAGATGGAGGCGGCGACACCCTTGCTCACCGCAATCACGGTCCCCGCCAAGGGCATGGTCAGGCGATTGAGCCACCGCGTCGGCCGCCGGTGCTTTCCCCATTCGTTGTGTTCGGTGTAGGCCAGCTGTGGCCGCCGCTTCCGCGGCATCAGCCGGGCCAGCACCCTCACCGCGGCACCCGAGAGCGGCGAGTGGGCGTGCACCACGTCGAAACGACCGCGCCACACGTGCCACCACAGGCGCACCACCCAGCGCGGGTCGGTGTCCTGGCCCGAGCCGAGGCAGGTGGCTTCGACACCGTGGGCGACGAGCGCGGGTACGAGGTGGTCCTTCTGCGGCACGAAGTACGCGACCGAGTAGTCGAAGGCTTCATGGTCACCGAAACGAGCGTGGGTGACCAAGAGGTTCTCTGCTCCACCCGGCCCGAGACCCTTGATCAGCCACAGGACCCTGACTCGAGTCGCGCTCGAGCTCACCGGAGCACGTCCACGAGCGCGTCGAGCACCCGATCGAGGTCGGTGTCGGTCATGCCGGACCCCGTCGGCAGGCACAGGCCGGTGGCGTAGACCGCATCGGCGACCGATCCGCCGAGCATGGGCGCACCGGCGAAGACCGGCTGTTGGTGCATCGGTTTCCACGCCGGTCGAGCCTCGATGTTTCGTTCTGCGAGGGCGGCACAGACGGTGTGCGGGCTTCCGTGGCGATCCACGTCGAGGGTGATCACCGTGAGCCAGTGGTTCGGACGGCTGTCGGTTGGCACCGGCTGGAAGCTCACGCCCTCGATCGAACCGAGCGTCTCGCGATAGCGAAGGTCGAAACCGGCCCGGCGCTCGATGATCGACGGCAATCTCGACAACTGGGCTCGACCGAGCGCGGCCAGGAGATTCGACATGCGGTAGTTGAAGCCCACCTCGGTGTGCTCGTAGTGAAGGGCTCGCTGACGGGCCTGGGCCGCGAGGTAGCGGGCTCGGTCGGCCAGTTGCTCGTCGGCGCTCAGGAACATGCCACCGCCACTGGTGGTCAGGATCTTGTTGCCGTTGAACGACAGCGCCGCGCAGTCACCCGTACTTCCCGCCGGGCGGCCGCCTCGAGCCGCTCCGAGCGCCTCGGCCGCGTCGACGATGAGAGCAACGTCGTACTGTCGGCACAGTGCGGTGAGCGCCACGTGGTCGGCACACTGCCCGTAGAGGTCGACCGGCATCACGGCGGCCGGCAGCTCGCCGACTCCGGCTCGGCGCCCGAGCTCCTCCGCTACGAGGTCGACGTCGAGATTCCAGCTGGCGGTATCGCTGTCCACGAAGCACGGACGGGCACCGGCATGGCGCACTGCGAACGCGGTGGCGGCGAAGGTGAGCGACGGCACCAGCACATCGTCGCTTGCGCCGATTCCGTGCAGCACGAGCGCCAGGTGGAGCGCGGCCGTTCCGCTGGACAGTGCCACGGCATGCACCCCACCTCCGAGGAAAGCCGCCATCTCGGCCTCGAAGGCGTCGAGATCGGGTCCGACGGGAGCGACCCAGCCGCTGTCGAACGCCGCGAGGATCGCGGCGCGTTCGACCGGTCCGACATCGGGAGCCGAGAGGAAGATCATCGGCTCGGGGTCAGTGGGCGCCATGGTCGACCCGCCTTTCGGGTCGAGCGGGATCGAGGTCGTCCAGGACAGGTTGCACAGCGGACAGCTTCGCAGCCGTGACGGCCCGACGTCGTCATCGCAGTGGCAACGGCGCAATCCCCGGCAGCCCCAACCGACGTCGGTAGCCTCTCGGCCATGAAGATCGTCATCACCGGCGGGGCCGGGTTCATCGGGTCGAATCTCTGCCACCGGCTGTGCACGACCACCGACCACGAGGTCGTGGTGGTCGATGACCTGTCGACCGGCTTCGCGGCGAACATCGAGGGTCTGCCGATCCTCTTCCACGAGGGCTCGATGCTCGATCCGACCCTGATGGACGTCGCCTGTGAGGGGGCCGACGCGCTCGTGCACCTCGGCGCCCGGGGCAGTGTGCCGAAGTCGGTGATCGACCCGGTGCAATCGCACGAGCGCAACGCCACCGGCACGATCCAGGTACTCGAGGCCGCCCGGCGAGCGGGAAACATCCACGTGGTCGTCGCGTCGAGCTCGAGCGTCTATGGCGCCAACCCCGAGCTCCCCAAGCACGAGTGGATGGCCACCCAGCCGATCAGCCCCTATGCCGCCAGCAAGCTGGCAGCCGAGTGGTACACCCTCGCCTATCGGCACAGCTACGGGCTGCCGGCGCTCGCCTTTCGTTTCTTCAACGTCTATGGCCCTCGTCAACCCGAGGCCCACGCCTACGCAGCAGTCATGCCCGCCTTCATCGCCAGCGCGTTGCGCGGCGATCCGATACCCGTCCACGGCGATGGCGAGCAGTCGCGGGACTTCACCTACGTCGACACCGTGAACTCGGTGATCATCGACGCAGTCGAACGGAAGGTGAGCCACGGCATCCCGGTCAACCTGGCCTACGGCAGCCAGATCAGCCTGCTCGAGACCATCGCCAAGCTCGAGACGATCCTCGGACGCCGGCTCGAACGCATCCACGGCGACCCGCGACCCTCCGATGTCCGCCACACCAAGGCCGATCCGTCGCTGCTCCACCAGCTGTTCCCCGACGTCGAGCCCATCGGCTTCGACGAGGGGCTCGCGGCCACCGTCGACTGGTGGCACGGCCAGCCGTGACCGCCCGGCCCTACCGAACCAAGCGAGCGGTCGATCTCGCGCTCACCGCACTGTTCGGCGTGCCCGCTCTGGCCATCGGAGCCATCGCCGCCGTCGCGATCAAGGCCACGTCGCGTGGACCGGTGTTCTTCCGACAGGAGCGAGTCGGTCGCGACGGCGTGCCCTTCGACGTCGTGAAGTTCCGCACGATGGTGGATGCCGACAACCCGATCATCCCCGATGCCAACCGCATCACCCGCGTCGGTCTGTGGCTCCGTCGGCTCTCGATCGATGAGCTTCCGCAGCTGATCAACGTGGTTCGCGGAGAGATGAGCTTCGTGGGCCCTCGACCCACCCTGCAGTACCAGGTCGACCGGTACACCGACGAGCAGCGCGGGCGACTCGCCGTGAAGCCCGGCCTCACCGGCTGGGCCCAGACCAACGGTCGCAATGCCATCGACTGGGACCGGCGTATCGAGCTCGACCTCGACTACGTCGAGCGGCAGTCTGCGGTGTTCGACCTGAAAATCGTGGCTCGCACCTTCACCACCCTGCTCGGCGGACACGGCGTCGACGGCCACAGCACGACCGATCCGCTCTCGCACGGACCCTCGGACTGAGTTCCTCGAGGCGGGAATTGCGCCGATCGCAACCAAGGCCCCGTTGGGCACCCGGGTATCGGCTCGCGCGAGCGTCGGTTGTGTCACGATCTGGGCCATGACCTCTCTCGTGATCGTCGGAGCCGGTGGGCACGGACGGGAGACCCTCGACATCGTGGAGGCGCTCAACGCGGCCGGCGACACGACCTACACCTTCGTCGGCTTCGTCGACGACGCCGAGGTCGACGTCGAGTTACTGGCTCGCCGGAAGGCCACCCTGCTCGGAGACCTCGACCTCCTCGAAGAGCTCTCCGTGGAGTACGTGATCGGCATCGGCGACCCGGTCGCCCGAGCCGTCATCGACGCGCGGATGACCACGCTCGATCACCATGCGGCGACGCTCGTGCACCCGGCCGGTCTGGTTGCATCCGACAATCGCCTCGACCCCGGCGTGCTCGTGGCCGCAGGAGCGGTGGTGACCACCAACGTGCATCTCGGCCGCCACACCCACCTCAATGTCGGTGCGGTCGTGTCCCACGACTGCCGGGTCGGTGACCATGTCACGCTCTCACCCGGTGTCTACCTGAACGGCAACGTCACGGTCGAGGACGGCGCCTTCCTCGGTACCGGCGCCATCGTCACCCCCGGCCTCACCATCGGGGCCGGTGCTGTCGTCGGTGCGGGAGCGGTGGTGACGGGCGACGTCGCCGCCGGAACCACCGTTGTCGGCGTGCCGGCACGAGCCATGTGGACGCCCGGCTAACCCCACCGCCGGCACGCGCTCAGGGCACGGGCTCGTAGCCGAAGACGTCGTAGTCGGCCCGGTAGAGATTCTCGATCCGCCGGCGTACGGCCGCGGGGACCGCAGCGGCGACGGCGGGTCGGGTGGACGCGTTTCGTCGTGGCAGCTCGTCGGGCGGCGCGAGCCCGAGACGACCGAGCACGACCCGAACGTCGTGGTCGAAGGTCTCCATTCGGCCGAGATGGTCGAGCCGGTCGATGTCGAGAAGCGACGATTGCCTTCTCAGGTGAACGCCACAGTTCTCGAGATCGAGCGTCTCGGCGTACGCCACGAAGGCGCCGATGTCGGCCGCCATCGTTGCGTGATGGCGCGCCTCGAAGCCGAACTGGTTCTTCCTGGCCACCTTGTCTCGCCAACAGGACTCGAACCGCTCGAACGGCTCCCGAACGAATCCGAATCGGAAGTAGCCGTGCAGGAGGCGATGGCTGTCGTGCACGCGCCTCGACTCCTCGACGTCGAGGGTCGCGTCGGACTCGCGAAGAACCGTCAACATCGATCGGGTGCCCGCCTTCCCCACCCGATACCAGACGAAGCGGTGCGAGTGACTGATCGTGAGATTGTGACGGCGGGCGCTGGCGCGCAACGGAATCCCCGCCGGGCTGCGCAGGAGTCGCTGGGTGACCCGACTCGCCGGCGAGAGACGGCCCTTCGTCACGCTCGAGTCGGCGAAGGTCCGTCGAGCCATGGCCGCCTGCAGGCTCAACCGAACGAGCCCAACTCCTGGACGGTGAGCCGCGCGAGGTCGCTGTCGGACAGCGGCGGCACATCGACCGACATGATCAAGGGATGCGACGACCGACGCGGTCTCTCTGTCGAGCCGAAGAGCACCTCGTCGGCCTTCTCACCGGGTCGCAGCCCCGTGTAGACGATCTCGATGTGTCGCGGCGACTCGGCCACGAGCCGGCGGGCGACGTCGGCGATGCGCACCGGCTCGCCCATGTCGAGTACCAGAGCCTGACCGTCGCCTCCGATGGCTCCGGCCTGGATCACCAGCTGTACCGCCTCTTGCACCGTCATGAAGAACCGGGTGACCTCGCGGCTGGTGA
The DNA here is from genome assembly GCA_963787285.1 of uncultured Acidimicrobiales bacterium. Taxonomy (GTDB): domain Bacteria; phylum Actinomycetota; class Acidimicrobiia; order Acidimicrobiales; family JAHEJN01; genus JAHEJN01. Next base: position 209,990 of record CAWBCM010000003.1, read on the forward strand.
CCGTGAGCGGGCCTCCGTCGGCGACCTGGCGGCGAAACGTCTCCAGGACCGAGCCCCGACTGCCCAACACGTTGCCGAACCGAACCGAGAGGTATTTCCCGTCGGCGGTCGCCCCCACCTCGGCCGTGAGTCGTTCGGCGATGCGTTTGGTGTAGCCCAACACGCTGGAGGGATCTGCGGCCTTGTCGGTCGACACGTTCACGAAATGCTCGACGCCGAACTCGACGGCGGCATCGAGCAAGTGTTTGGTGCCCCAGACGTTCGTCTTCATGCCTTCGGCCGGATGCATCTCGAGCAGCGGAAGATGCTTCAGCGCCGCCGCATGGAACACGACCTGCGGTCGATGGATCTCGAATACCTCGAACACGCGGTCACGCTCGCGAATGTTCGCCACCACGAGATTCGGCGTGTCGAGCAACGCCCGCCCCTCGATCGACAGCTGTACTGCGTGCAGCGCGGACTCGTCGCGATCGAGCATCACGAGCTCCTCGGGTGCGAAGCGGTGCAGCTGACGGCAGAGCTCCGAGCCGATCGAACCGCCGGCACCCGTCACCATCACCCGCTTGCCCCGGATGTACCCGGCGATCTGCATGACATCGGTCTCCACGACGTGACGTCCGAGCAGATCGACCTCGGACAGGGGCCGGATGTCGGCTACGCCGACCCGGCCGTCGAGCAACTCGCTCACCGGTGGCAGCACGCTGACCGCGAGATCGGCCTCGAGGGCCCGCTCGCTCAGCTCTCGGAGCAGGGCCGGGCCCGCCGACGGAACCGCCACCACCACGTGATGGGCCTTCAACTCGGCCGCCACGTCGGCGAGTGCCTCGCGATCGCCCATCACTCGCACGCCCCGAATGCGCAGGCGGGCCTTGGCGGTGTCGTCGTCGAGCAGGCCCACCGGCACATAGCGACCCTCGCGATCACTGAACATGGAGTCGATCACCTGGTTCCCGGCGTTTCCTGCGCCGAACACGATCACACGAATGCTCTCGTGGTCGTCGGCATCGGGACGATGGCGACGATCGACGGCCATGCGCCACACATACCTCGCCGCGACCATGCCGACCAGGGCAACCACCCCGGCGACCAGGGTGACGCTCACCGGCACCAGCCGCGGTCGCACGACCAATCGGTTGACGGCCGCGCCGATGGCCGTCGTCAGGAAGACCACCTGCCCGACGATGGCGACCTCTTCGAAGGATCCGAACTGCCACCGGCCGTCGTACAACCCCCGCAGGTGTCCGACGATCCACTGGATGACGACCGCGACGCCCGCCATCACCAGTACGCGAGACGGCGACCAGGCGCTCAGGTCGAACTCGAATCGCATCGCGGTCGCGATCTCGAATGCCACGACCCACGCCAGCCCGTCGAGGCCCGCCTGCAGCGGGCCACGGTGGCTCGCCAGGAACCTCCAGCGCCGGGCCGATGCCCATCGTGAGTCGGGTCGAGAGTGAATGGGGGTCGCTCCTCGTTCGTGCGCGACACGCGGCCGACGCATTCGTCGGCACAACGATAGCCACGACGTCGCGACAAGCTCGACATCAAGACCGGGCATGGATCACCGAACGGCGGTCCGGGTCGTAGGCTCGTCGACTGTGTTCCACCCCGCCGCCAATCGGCCTGCTCGCCGGAAGCGACGGTCATCACCGACCGAGCGCTGGCTGGTACGGGCCACCACGGTTGTCGCCGGCGCCGCGGCCGTCGCCGCCGACGGGCACCCGGCCGGAGCTCCCCTCGCCGACGCAGCTCTGCTCTTCGGTTTCGCGGCGCTCGTCACCTACCTGTCGTCGTACGCCCGCCGATGGACCTGGCCCCTGATCGCGGGTGTGGCGGCCCTCCTCGCCGACGGAGCCGTCCAGTTGACCGTTGCCGCCGCAACAGTCGCCGTCGCCGTCGTGGCCCTCTTCCTGCCCGACCGCAGCCGCCCGCTCGGCGCACTGGTCGGTGCGCTGGCCATCCAACTACTGCTTCGGCAACCGACCGACGGAGCGCTGTATCTGCCGACGCTGCTGACCGCTGTCGCCATCACCCCGACGGTGCTCTCGGCCTTCGAGAACGGCCCTCGGCGTCTCCGTTCCCGCCTGTACCTGTCGATCGCGGTCGTCTCGATCGTGGGCGTCGTCGGCACCGGCGGGCTCGCGGTGAGTGCGTTCCAGGCGCGAGCCGACGTACGGGAGGCGATCGCCCTGGCCCAGGACGGCGCCGAAGCAGCCAAGGGGGGCGACACCGACCAGGCGGCCCAGATGCTGGTGGAGTCGGCGCGTCTGTTCGATCGAGCCCACGACCGCCTCAGCGCTCCGTGGACGCTGCCGAGCCGGTTGCTGCCGATTCTCGGCAACAACGCCAACGCGCTCGTCGTCGCCACCGATCAGGGCCGTCAGCTGGCTCGGTCGGCGGCGCAGACGGCCGCCGTGGTCGATCTCGACACCCTCACCTTGGTCGACGGTCGGGTCGACCTCGACGCGATCGCCGCCGTCGAGGCGCCCATCGAGTCGGTCGCCTCGGCCACCGGCGAGGCCCTCGTTGCGACACGCGACGCGGATTCGCCCTGGCTGATCGCCCCGATCGATTCCCGAATGACCGAGCTGCTCACCGAGCTCGAGGAGAGCGCCCCTGCGCTCCGCCACGCCGCCGACTTCGTGCACATCGCGCCGGATCTCCTCGGCGAAGGCGGCGAGCGCCGGTATCTGGTGCTCTTCTTCACGCCGTCCGAGCTCCGAGGCCTCGGCGGGTTCATCGGCGGGTTCGCCGAGGTGGTGGCGAGAGACGGCGCTCTGGACCTCGTTCGCACCGGCCGACCGGTCGAGCTCAACAACCTCCTCCGTGCCGGCGATCCGCGACTCACTGGCCCCGACGACTACTTGGGGATGTGGGGCCAGTACTCCCCCGAGCTCTTCTTCCAGGACATCTCGTTCTCGCCCGACTTCCCCGATGTCGCGTCGGTCGCCTCCCAGCTCTATGCACAGACCGGTGCCGGCGTCGTCGACGGGGTGATCGCTCTCGATCCGTTCGCGCTCGGCGCCCTCACCGAGTTCACCGGCCCCATCGAGTTGAACGGCGAGCGCTACGGCACCGAGCGGCTCGCCGACTACCTCCTGAACGGGCAGTACGTGACCTTCGAGGGCGACAACGACGAACGCCTCGACACCCTCGAGCTGGCCCTGGGCGAGGTCTTCACCCGCCTCTTGTCGATCGAGACGCCGTCGCCGCGGACCGCGGCCCGGATCCTCGGACCCGTGGTCGACGGCGGACGTCTGATGGTCACGACCGACAGCACCGCCGAGAACGACATACTTCGGTCCATCGGTCTGACCGGTGACTTCCCCACCGCCGATGGTCGCGATCTCCTGGCGGTGACCGCACAGAACAACTCCAACAACAAGATCGACTACTACCTCGAGCGGGTCATCGAGTACCGCGCCGAGGTACAGGGTAACGGACGCATCGACGCCACCGTGACCATCGACCTGACCAATACGGCGCCAGTGGGTGGAGGCGACCTGCCGCTGGCCATCATCGGCAGCAACGACCGCGGCCTCGAGCTCGGACTCAACCGGACCGCGGTGACCGTCTACACGCCCCACCGGCTCACGGGTGCAACCATCGACGGCGAGGTCATCGGGGCTCGACAGGGCCGCGAGAACGATGTCACCGGCTACAGCTTCACCATCGACGTCTCGGCCGGCCGGACCCGCCGACTGGAGCTCACGCTTCTCGGCGCGCTCGACTCGCCCCGCGACTACCGCCTGGTGATCGCTCCCCAGCCCACCGTTCGACCGGATCTCTACCGGCTGCACGTCGAACGACCCGGGGCACCCGCGATTCTGGAGGAGCGTTTCGGTCCCGCCAACATGGTGGTGCCCACCGTCGACTGACCCGTCGCGAGAGGGTCGAACGGCCCAATCGTTTTTGCCGACCGTCGTTCGATCCGACGAAGCCTGTGATAACTTGCAGGGGTTCGTGACCGCTGAAGGATGATTCAAACATGCGCAAAACCTCGGTTCTCGTTGCGTTCGTGATGGCGGCCGTCGCCTGGGCGGGTTTCGCTGCGCCGGCATCGGGCCAGTACGTCAACAGCCTCGTGTGCTCGTTCTCAGTGGTCGAGCCCGGTGACACCGTCACCGTTTCGGGGGATGGCTTCGATCCGGGTTCACAGGTCACGGTGTCGGTCACCGACGGCGCGCTCCCGTCGTATGTCCTGGGTGGTACCGGTGCCCTCGGTGGCACGTTCGCCCGGACCGTGCTGGTGACCCCTGCGGATGCCAGCGGGAACTTCTCGGCCACCTTCGTGATCCCCGCCGACACTCCCGACGGCAACTACAACGTGCTCGCCCTCGGCGTCGATTCCGAGCTCCAGCCTCGTGGGCTGGCCTGTCCCGTCCAGGTCGAGAGCGAGATCAGCCCGATCGCGTTCACCGGCAGCAACACGAGGCCGATGGTGCAGATCGCGCTGGCGATCATGGCCCTCGGTGCGCTGCTCGTCTTCGCCACTCGTCGCAAGAGCGACGACGAGCTACCCGTCGGCACCAGCGTCTGAACCTTCCGCCTCCGGGGGTGACGACTCGATGACCAACCCCAGGAAACTCGCGGTCATCGGTCAGGGCTATGTCGGACTGCCTCTGGCGATGCGCGCGGTCGAGGTCGGCTGGTATGCCGTCGGCTACGACGTCGACGCCCAGCGCGTTGCGCAGTTGGCCGCCGGCTCCAGCTTCATCGACGATGTGGACGACGCGGTTCTCGCGGCGGCGTTGGCCACCGGTGGGTATCTCCCGACCGCGGACCCCGACGACCTCGCCGACTTCGACGTCGCCGTCATCTCGGTGCCGACGCCCCTGCGCGACGGCGATCCGGACCTCAGCTACGTGGAATCCGCGGCCCACACCGTCGGCGGCCGCCTGCGCGCCGGTGCAACAGTGGTGCTCGAGTCCACCACCTACCCGGGAACCACCGAAGCGCTCGTTGCCCCCATTCTCGAGGCCGAGTCCGGGTTGCGGGCGGGAGCCGACTTCCACCTCGGCTACAGCCCCGAACGCATCGATCCGTCGAACCAGACCTGGACCTTCGTCAACACCCCGAAGGTCGTGTCGGGCATCGACGCCGCCTCGTTGGCCGCAGTCGACGGATTCTACCGCCAGCTCGTCGACTCGACCGTGGTCGTGTCGGACCCCAAGATCGCCGAGCTGACCAAGCTCCTGGAGAACACGTTCCGCCACGTGAACGTGGCCCTGGTGAACGAGCTGGCCATGTACGCCAATGACCTCGGCATCAATCTGTGGGAGGCGATCGACGCGGCGACCACCAAGCCGTTCGGCTACATGCGGTTCACGCCCGGACCCGGCGTGGGCGGTCACTGTCTGCCGGTCGATCCGTCGTATCTGTCATGGGCGACCAAGAGCTCGCTCGGCAAGTCGTTCCGGTTCGTCGAGCTGGCCAATCGGGTGAACGCCGGCATGCCCGATTACGTGGTCACCCGTATCGAGCGCAGGCTCGGGGCATCGGGCACCGCGCTCGACGGTGCCCGCGTGCTGCTTCTGGGTCTGGCCTACAAGCCCGACACGGGCGATGCGCGCGAATCGGCAGCCGTGCGCGTCGCCTCCCAGCTCTTCGCGGCCGGCGCGGTCGTGCGCGCCATCGACAGCCACGTCGACGAACGCGACGTCCCGGCCGGAATCGCCCGGGTGCCCTTCGGCACCGCCGAGCTACGCGACGCCGATCTCGTGGTGTTGCTCGTGGCCCACGGTGATCTCGACCTCGACGCCGTCACCCGGCACGGTCGTCGCATCCTCGACTGCCAGAATCGCCTCCGTGGCGATCACGTCGAGCTGCTCTGACCGCTCAGAACAGCTCGATGTCCCCGAGCGCAAACCCGAACTCCTCGACCGACGTCGGTGCCCGCTCGGCGAGGTCGCGGGTCGTCAGCATCGGCCCTCCCCCCGGTAGGGGGATTCCTCCTGATGTCTCGGTGCGAGCGGCCACCAGATAATCGGCTCCCGAGTGCCGCAGAAGATCACGAAGCACCGCGTCGCGGCCGATGTGTTCACAGACGGTGCATTCGATCGCCGCGCCGCGGCGACGGAGTCGGAAGATGGCCTGGCCGAGGTCGTGATCGAACCCTCGGTAGTTGAGTGGCTCGAACCCGTACCGCCAGGCGAGGTGGTCGGTCGTGCGATCGGTGGCGATGACTCCTTCACGGGGCACGGCCAACGGCGGCAGAACGACCTCGACCGCCGATCCCGACGTGGTGGGCAGCGACCACTTGTCGGCCGGCTTCCGGGCACCCCGCAACCGCCACGGTCGTCGCAGCCGGGCACGGATCGGCACCGGACCCGCCTCCGCCCAACCCATCTTCAGGTACCCCGGCCGACTCTGGGCGTTGGGCGTGTTGAACACGAAACCGGTGCCGGCTTCGGTGAGCGCATCCACGGCATTGCGCGTCAGGGTCGTGAAGACCCGCTGCCCCTGGAAATCGGGATGGGTGGCGGTGTCGACGGCGCGTACGGCCTCGACGGGCTCGGAGCGGCCCGGTCGGAGGAACCGCCAGCGGAGGAACGTGCGGAACCCCACCATCTCGCCGCCGATCTCGGCCACCCACATCGGTGACGTGCCGGCGGGGTTCTCGAGGTGCTTCCATCGGAAAAGGGCTTCGTTGGGCTCACCGGAGCGCCAACCGAGCGCCGCCGCCGCCAACGCCACGATGACCCCGATGTCGGCCTCGTCGGCCTCACGAATCACGACGCTCGATCCCACACCTGCCACGGCGTGCCACGTTACGGTGAATCGGCGTTCACACGATGGAGGGTTCGATGTCGATGACCGAGTGGGCACGACGCGCCGTGCGCGCCGCCGCCGCCGTTGCCGACCGGGTGAAGCCGCCGCCGGCCGGCGTGGTGATCCTCTTGTACCACCGCGTCGGGGCGGGCACATCGAGTCGCGTCGACCTGCCCGTGCCGCTCTTTCGCGACCACGTGGCCGAGCTGGCCGACTCCGGCCGCACCATCGGCCTCGACGTGGCCCTCGACGTGCTGGCCGGCCGCGTCGAGGCGCCCCACCCCCGTCCGGTGGTGGTCACCTTCGACGACGGCACCGGCGACTTCCTCCACAACGCAGTGCCGATCCTCGCCGAGCATCAGATCCCGACCACCCTGTACGCGGCGACCCGCTGGATCGAGGAGGAGCGACCGTTCTGGCGCGACGACTCTCCGGCGTTGTCCTGGGCTGGCCTGGCCGAGGCGGCGGCCAGTGGCGTGGTGACGATCGGCTCGCACACCCACGATCACCTCCTGTTCGACCGGATTGCGCCCGCCGAGGCCCTCGAGCAGATTCGACGCTCGGTCGGCCTCATCCACGATCGCCTCGGCGTCGACGCCGTCGACTTCTGCTACCCGAAGGCGCTGGCGCCCTCGGCCGACAACCTCGACCTCGTGAGGGAGCACTTCCGATCGGCCACGCTGGCCGGTGCTCGTCCCAATGTGGCGGCCACCCACGATCCGCACCTGCTGTGGCGCACACCCGTACAGACCGTCGACGTCGGCGGCTGGTTCACCCGGAAGACCAACGGGGGGCTCGGCCTCGAGGATCGGCTTCGCGATCGCCTCAACCGGGTGCGATATCGGGATGCCGCCCGGTGAGCGACCCGCTCCTGATCCACGTGACGACCACCGACATGAGCCTCGAGCTCCTGCTCGGACCACAGCTGCGAGCGTTCCAGGCCGCCGGGTACGAGGTCGTGGGGGCGTCGGCACCGGGGCCCTACGCCGATCGGCTGGCGGCGACCGGCATCGAACACGTGGCCCTCCACCACGCCACCCGGTCGATGGCCCCACACCAGGACGTGGCCGCGATGGTCGAGCTGTACCGCCTGTTCCGGTTTCGCCGCCCGACCATCGTTCACACCCACAATCCCAAGCCCGGCGTGTACGGGCGCATCGCCGCCCGAGCGGCCCGGGTGCCTGCAGTCGTGAACACCGTGCACGGGTTGTACGCAACACCGGACGACCGATTCGCCAAGCGGGCCGTGGTGTACACGCTCGAGCGGTTGGCCGCCACGTGCTCCGATGCCGAGCTTCTCCAGAACCCCGAGGACGAACCGGTTCTGCGCAAGCTCCGGGTACCGGCGGACAAGATCACGATCCTCGGCAACGGCGTCGATCTGCAGCGCTTCGGCCCCGGGTCCGAAACCGACCGCAACGCGGTCCGGGCCGAGCTCGGAGTGCCCGACGACGCCTTCGTGCTCGGCGCGGTGGGCCGCCTGGTCTGGGAGAAGGGGTATCGCGACGTCTTCGACGCCGCCGCCCTCCTGGCCGACACCCATCCGAACGTGCACGTCGTGGTGGCTGGCCCCCACGATCCCGACAAGAGCGACGGCATCACCACCGACGAGCTCGAGCGGGCCGGTCGGCGAGGCCATCTCCACTTCCTCGGAGAGCGGCGGGACGTCGAAGCGCTCTACCACGCGTTCGACGCGTACGTACTCGCCTCCTACCGAGAGGGCTTTCCCCGGTCGGCGATGGAGGCGGCGGCCAGCGGCCTTCCCGTCGTTGCCACCGACATCCGGGGCTGTCGCCAGGTGGTCCGCAACGGCGTCACCGGCCTGCTGGTGCCGACTCACTCCCCCACTGCACTGGCGGCAGCCGTCGCCACCTTGGTCGACGATGTCGCCTCGAGGGCGGCGATGGGTGCGGCCGGCGCGGCCAAGGCCCGGGCCGAGTTCGATCAGCAGCGGGTGATCGACCTCACCCTTGCGACCTACGAACGTCTCCTCGCTCGCTGAGCGGCCGCGACAGGAAAGCAGCGCCGACCAGCACGAGCGCACCCGCGAGCGCACCGGCGGCACCGAGCAGCGTGGCGTCGCGCACATCGGTCCGCAGCCCCGCCACCCGGCCGGCGAACACCGCCAGACCGGCCGCCGTCACCACGACGACCGGCAGCGGGGGCCGCCTCGACCATCGGTCGACCAGGCTCAGCGCCACCAGGAGACCCATTGGCGCCAACACCGCGGCGAGAGCCGCCGGACGCCCTCGTGCATCGACGGCGCCGGCCCACACGACGAGCGCCCCCGACAACGCCAACCCGAGCCGCGTCGCCGTTCGTCGTCCCACGACGACGACGGCGACCACGATGGCGGCCAGGACCCCGCCCACGAAGGCGATCCGTTCGGTGTCGGGCAGCGCGAGGAAACCCCCGACACTGGCAGCCGCCACCACCACGACCCACCCATCGACGCGCTCGGTGCCGAGCGGGAACGACAGGGCCGCCACGATGCCGACCGCCCCCAGCGCCACGAGTCGTGTGGAGGCGTCGAGTGAGAGGGGCAGGCTGGTGGCGAGGGTCGCTATGGCCAGGAAACCACCGAGGAACCGCAACGGCGGATCGGAGGACAACGAGAGCACGAGAACCGCCGCGCCGGCCAGCGCCAGGCGTCCCGGCGCCAGATCGAGGGCCCAGCCAACGATGAGGGCCAACCCTACGGCGGCGACCAGTGGCCGGCGGAGCGATCGATGCTGGCTGTGGGCCAGGGCCAGCGCGCCCGCCGCGGTGACGAGGCCCTCGACGGCTTCGACAACGGGATAGTCGTCGATCATCGGCGACCGATGGAGCTACTCAGCGCTTGCGGCTGCGGCGATTGAGGATCCATGCGGCGATGATCGAAACGACCAGCGTCAGACCGACCGTGATGAAGATCAGGAGGAACTTCGGCATCGACCAGGTGAACCAGAGGAAGTCGATCTGGGTCTTGTCGGTGTTCTGGGCCACGAACAACAGGAGCGCTCCTGCCGCGATCCCGGCCAACACCAGGCCCACGCGATGCGTCTTCTCCTCCTCGACGGTGACTTCCTCGGCCATGGGCCCTCCTTGACGTGGTGCACGACCGTACCGGGACATAGGGTCGGTGTCATGCACAACGATTCCGACAATCGATACGAAGTCTCGGTGAGCCGCACCATTGCCGGCAGCCCGGAGGAGATCTTCGCCATCCTGACCGACACCGAGGGCCACGTCGCCATCGACGGCAGCGACAGTGTGAAGGGGACACTCGCTCCCCAGAGACTCGAAATGGGTTCGAGGTTCGGTATGAAGATGCGGGTCGGGGTCCCGTACCGCATCAAGAGCACCGTCGTCGAGTACGAACAGGATCGCCTCATCGCCTGGCGGCACTTCGGCAAGCATCGGTGGCGGTATCGGCTCGAGCCGGTCGACGACGGCACCCTCGTGACCGAGACCTTCGACTGGTCCCAGGCGATCAGTCGCAAGGCCATCGAGCTTATGGGGTACCCGAAGTCGCATCCGGCAGGGATGACGAAAACGCTCGAGCGACTGGAGGCCGAGGTCCTGCGCCGCCGCGGCCAGTCGGAATAGTCCACCGCCCCGCTCGGTTCACTCCTTCCCCCGACAAGGAGTTGTCATGAAAGCTGTCCTCAATGGTGTCGTGCTGGCCGAGAGCGACTCGACGGTCATGGTCGAAGGCAACCACTACTTCCCGCCGACGTCGATCAATCGCGACTATTTCAGCGACACGGATCGCACGTCGGTGTGCCCGTGGAAGGGCACCGCCAGCTACTACACCGTGACCGTCGATGGCCAGGCCCACGACAACGTCGCTTGGTACTACCCCTCACCCAAGGATGCGGCGGCCGAAATCGCCGGCCACGTTGCCTTCTACCCGCAGGTCACCGTCAGCGACTGATCACTTCGGCTGGAAGCGGATGCCACCGTCGATGCGGATGATCTCGCCGTTCATGTAGTCGGCGGTGAGCAGGAAGGCGGTCAGCTCGGCGAACTCGCTCGCTTCCCCGAGCCGCTTCGGGAACAGCACGCTGTTGGACAGACCCTCGATGGCCGCTTCGGGTAGCTCGGCCATGAGCGGCGTGCGAAACAGCCCCGGACAGATCGTGTTGCAGCGCACGCCGATGGCCGAGAGGTCGCGGGCAACAGGCAAGGTCATACCCATGATTCCGCCCTTCGAGCTGCTGTAGGCCACCTGGCCGGTCTGGCCCTCGATGCCTGCGACCGACGAGGTGTTGACGATCGCGCCGCGACCTCCGTACTGGTCGGCCGGTTCGGTCTCCGCCATGGCTCCGGCCGCGATGCGAATGACGTTGAACGTGCCGATCAGGTTGATCTCGATCACCGTCTTGTACAAGTCGAGGTCGTGGGGACTGCCGTCGCGGTTGATCGTGCGGGCCACCCGACCGATCCCCGCACAGTTCACCACCGACCGCAGCGGACCCAGCTCGGCGGCAGCGGCGACCGCAGCCTCCACGTCGTCGGTCTTGGTGACGTCGGCCCTGACGAACAGCCCACCGATGGTCGACGCCTTGGCCTTGCCCCGTTCCTCGTTGAGGTCGACGATCACGACCCGCGCCCCTCGGGAGGCCAGTAGGTCGGCGGTGGCGCCACCGAGGCCCGAGGCCCCACCGGTGACGAGTGCAGAGGTGTCGCTGAGATCCATGGCCACCGACGCTACCTGTCCGTCACCGTCCGGGCTCGACGACGGCTCATGAGCTCCTGTCGAACCGCGCCGACACTCGCCGGCCGGCGCTCTTCGCCCAGGAGATGCCCTGGTCGATGCGGCTCGGCACCGCGACCCCGAAAGCCTCGTGGAGCTCGCCATCGAGAGGAACGCGAGTTCCACTCGTCGCGAGACGTCCCGTGTAGTTGTCTCCCGTCCCGATGATCCACATCGCCGAGGGAATCCCGAGTGGCGCCAGGGTCATCCCGTGGCGGGCCAGGTGGTCCTCGGTGAGCCGATGCGCACCGAACAGGCTCACGAGGTTGTCGGGGCCAGCCCGCTCCAGGACATCCGCTCGAGTCAGATCGGCCGACAGATCGTCGGGAAGGGGCAGCCCCTCTGCTCGCAGCACGTGGGTGGAACCATTCTGCAGGTGAAATCGCTCGGTCACCTCGAAGGCGTGCCGACTGCCGTCGCGGAGCACGAAGCCGCGTTCGGAGAACCAGCCATCGCCGTTGTTGTCGCGAACGAACTCGGCGAGCTCCCGGTGGGCGAGGTCGTCGGAGTCGACCGGCATCAGGTAGCGAGCACCGCTGTTGCGCGCCGAGACCGCAGCCACCCCGATCTTGGCGCCCTTGTCGGCCCAGAGCTCCTCCCACGATGGGCGGACCGTGCGAGACGCTGGTCCGAAGGACCCGACGACGATTTCGTTCACGTGAGGGGTGGATCGGATCCGGTCGGGAAGCGGCTCATCGGAGACGACGTAGATCTCGAAGGACGGGTTCGTCTGTCGGCGCAGCGAGCTCAGGGTCCGCTCGAGCTGGTCGAGTCGCCGGGACCAGCTTCGGAGGTGGGACCGATGGGGAAGACTCGTGAGGAAGGCCAGATCGACTGATCCACCGCCTGACATCGGCCGTCCGACTTCCTCCGGTTGACGATCGGGCTTCCCCGAGGATTCTGCCACAACCCCACCCGACGATTCAGTCGGGTTCGACGATCCAGACGTCGTCCTCGCCCACCGCCGCCTGTAGTGACGCCAGCACCTTGCCGATCTCGACGTCGTCGTGATCCCAGACCACGATCGCCTCGTGACTGTTGCGGACGAACCAGGAGTTGCGGCGGCCGAGCGCGCCTCGGGCGGCGCGCTGGTCGGCCGGGACCTTGGTCTGGAGGGTGATCACCTCCTGGGCGGCGTCAGTCACCTCGGTGAAGCGCCGGCGTGACTCCGGTGGCCACACCGACTGGGGATCGGGATAGGGCAGCACGGCGACGAGGGGGACGCCTGCATCGACGGCGGCTTCGGCGGCGATCAGCTCGGCACCGAGGCGTAGACCGCTCAGCACCACCAGATCGGGGTGCATCTGGGCCTTTGCCGCAATGATCTCACGCAGTCTTTCGCGCAGGCGGTCGTGAGCCCCGATGGCGTCGTAGCCACCCAGCTCACGGGGTCGCAGGCCCAGCACCACCAGCCGATGGCCCGCCGGCGCCTCGCGGCCGGTCGGATCGCGGGTCATCGACCCGGGCACCCTGGTCGGGCGGTTCGTCTTGTCGGGTTCGCCGATCTCGGTCGGCGTCTCGGCCCCCGCTCGTGGCTGCTGGGTGTAGGCCGCCTCGACGGCGAGCCGGTCGGCGTAGTCGTTCCACCGGTCGCCGGCGTGGCCCTTCACCCACTCGAACTCGACGTCGCGGGCGGTTACCGCTTCGATCAGGGGTTCCCAGAGATCGCGGTTGGCCACCGGCTTCTTCTGCGAGTTGAGCCAACCCCGTTCGCGCCACCCCTTCCACCATTCGTCACGGAAGCAATTCACGACATAGGTCGAGTCGCTCACCACGTGCAGGGGCCCATCGAGGGTGGTGACGGCGTCGAGAACGGCTTGGAGCTCCATCCGCTGGTTGGTGGTGTCGGCCGCGGGCCCTGCGGCGAAGGGGCCGTCGGGAACGATCCATGCCCAGCCACCCGGACCGGGGTTTCCGGTGCACGCGCCATCGGTGTAGACGCGTGTTCGGTCACCGGTCACCGGGTCATGGTGGCAGAAATACGGTGCCGAAGGAGCACTACCGACGGGTAACTGCGAAACTGGTCGACGTGATCGACCATTTCAGTCATCAACTGCCCGACATCGACCCGAGCGAGACCAAGGAATGGGTCGATTCGCTCGACGCGTTGGTCGACACCCACGGACCTCTGCGCGCCCGCTACATCATGGCCAAGCTGCTCGAGCGGTCCCAGGAACGCGCCGTCGGCGTGCCGTCGCTCACCCAGACACCCTACGTCAACACGATCCCGGCCGAAGACCAGCCGTGGTTCCCCGGCGACGAGCACGTCGAACGCCGTATCCGTGCCTTCATCCGCTGGAACGCCGCGGTCATGGTGATCCGGGCCAACAAGGCGGCCGATGGCATCGGCGGTCATCTGTCGACCTTTGCGTCGTCCGCGTCGCTGTACGAGGTGGGCTACAACTGGTTCTTCCGAGGCAAGAACAACGGCGCCATCGGCGACTCCGTGTACTTCCAGGGGCATGCCGCACCGGGCGTCTACGCCCGAGCCTTCCTCGAGGGTCGCTTCGAAGAGGCTCAGCTCAACAACTTCCGGATGGAGGTGGGCGGCAACGGGCTGTCGAGCTATCCGCACCCGCGACTCATGCCCGACTTCTGGGAGTATCCCACCGTGTCGATGGGACTCGGCCCCATCAACTCGATCTACCACGCCCGGTTCAACCGCTACATGCACGACCGCAAGCTCGACGACACGAGCGGGTCGAAGATCTGGAGCTTCCTCGGCGACGGCGAGACCGACGAGCCCGAAACCCTCGGCGCCATCTCCCTGGCCGGCCGTTCCCAGCTCGACAACCTCATCTGGGTCGTGAACTGCAACCTCCAACGACTCGACGGTCCGGTTCGAGGCAACGGCAAGATCATCCAGGAGCTCGAGGGCGTGTTCCGCGGCGCCGGGTGGAACGTGATCAAGGTGATCTGGGGATCGCGCTGGGACGAGCTGCTCCAGCGAGATGTCGACGGCGTGCTGCTCAATCGGATGAACAACACCATCGACGGCGAGTACCAGCGCTACGCCACCGAGTCGGGTGGCTACATCCGCGACCACTTCTTCGGGCCCGACCCCCGGCTCCGCAAGCTGGTCGAACATCTGAGCGACGACGATCTCAAGAGCCTGCCCCGCGGCGGGCACGACTACCAGAAGATGTACGCGGCGTTCAAGGCGGCGTCGGAGAACGAGGGGTCACCCACGGTCATCCTCGCCAAGACCGTCAAGGGCTGGACACTCGGAGAGGGCTTCGAGGGTCGCAACTCGACGCATCAGATCAAGAAGATGACCTCCGAGCAGCTGCTCGATCTCCGGGAACGTCTGCACCTCGAGGACGTGATCCCCGAGAACCAGCTGGGCGACCCGGCCACCGTGCCGTACTACCGGCCGCCGCACGACTCCGCCGAAATGCAGTACATGCGCGAGCGTCGCGCCGCCCTCGGTGGCCCGCTGCCCGAACGCAGGATCCGGCCGCGCCGCCCCATGACGCTGCCGGGCGAGTCGGTGTTCACCGCCCTCGACAAGGGGTCGAACGGCCGGGAGGTGAGCACCACCATGGCATTCACCTCCATGCTGCGCGACCTGTTGCGCGACGACAAGTTCGGCGACCGCATCGTGCCCATCGTGCCCGACGAGGCCCGCACCTTCGGTATGGACGCCCTGTTCCGCGAGTTCAAGATCTACGCGCCCACCGGCCAGTTGTACGAGCCGGTCGATCACGATCTGCTGCTGTCCTACGCCGAGGGCAAGGACGGCCAGATCCTGGAGGAGGGCATCACCGAAGCGGGCTCGATGGCAGGCTGGATCGCCGCGGCCACGAGCTACGCCAATCTCGGCGTGCCGATGGTCCCGTTCTTCACGTTCTACTCGATGTTCGGATTCCAGCGGGTGGGTGACCTCTGCTGGTCCGCCGCCGATTCGCGAGCACGGGGTTTCCTCATGGGGGCGACGGCAGGCCGCACGACGCTCATGGGCGAAGGCCTCCAGCATCAAGACGGGCACAGTCTGCTGCTCGCCTCCACGGTGCCGGCGTGCCAGGCCTACGATGCGGCGTTCGCGTACGAGCTCGGCGCCATCCTGCGCGACGGCATGCACCGCATGTACCCCGAGTCGGGCCCCGCCGACGGCGAGGACATCTACTACTACGTCGCCATCTACAACGAGAACTACGAGATGCCACCTCGTCCCGACCACGTGCGCGACGAAGACATCACGAGTGGCCTGTACAAGTGGCACGACGGCCCCGACGGCGACTTCGCCCATCGGGGCACCATCTTGTTCTCCGGCCCCGCCCACCTCGCGGCGCTGCCAGGCCCAGGCCGAGCTGGCCGAACGGTGGGACGTCGGAGTCGAGCTGTGGAGCGCAACGTCGTACAAGCTGTTGCGCGAGGAGGCCCTCGGAGCCGCCCGCCACAACCGCCTCAACCCCGACGAGCCCGAGCAGGTGGCTCAGGTGACCGCCAAGCTCGCCGATTCGCAGGGCCCGGTCGTGGCCGTCAGCGACTTCATGACCGCCGTGCCCGACCAGATCTCCCGTTGGGTGCCCCGCACCTACCTCTCCCTCGGCACCGACGGCTACGGCCGCTCCGACACCCGCGAGGCGCTACGCACCTTCTTCGAGGTCGACATGCCCCATGTGGTCATCGCCATGCTCACCGGCCTGGCCGACGACGGCGCCATCGACCGGTCTGTCGTGTCCGAGGCCATCGAGCTCTACGGCGTCGACGTCGAGCGGATCGACCCCTACCTGCACGATCATCACGCCGGTTGAGCCCGACCCATGCAGGGCACGCTCCACGTCACCGGTGACCCCGACGTCGATCACATTCTGAACAGCGACGGCACAGCGCTGCTGATCGGCATGCTCCTCGATCAGCAGGTGTCGATCGAGTGGGCCTTTCGCGGCCCCTCGACGCTCGCGGCCCGCCTCGGCCATCTCGACGCAGGCAGGGTGGCCGCCATGAGCGAGGACGAGTTCGTCTCGGTGTGTTGCCAGAAGCCGGCGCTGCACCGGTTTCCGGCGGTGATGGGTCGGAGGATCCATGCGCTCTGTCGCGTGGTGGCCGAGACCTACGACGGCGACGGCGAGGCCGTCTGGCGAGGGGTCGACGACGCCGGAGCGCTGGCGGAGCGGCTGAAGGCACTCCCCGGGTTCGGCGAGGAGAAGACGGCGATCTTCGTCGCCCTGCTCGCCAAGCGATTCGGTGTCACCCCCGCTGGCTGGGAGGACGTAGCGGGTGTGTTCGCCGACGACGTGCCGCGAAGCGTGGCCGATCTCGACTCCGCCCAGGGTGTCCGCGCCCTGCGTGAGCGACGACACGTGCAGAAGGCCCTCGGCAGGACGAAGGTCGACTAGCGACACCTCTGGCGCGACGGTCTACAGCACCGTGCGGTTGCGCTGGCGCTCGAGCCAACCGAGAAGCACCGCCACCGCCCGGGGGTCGTAACGGAGCGCATGACTGGCACCGCCGATGATGCGGAGATCGGCTGAGCCGTGCGCATCGGCCAACACCCGCGAATCGAACACGGGGACCAGTTCGTCGTCGCTGCCGTGAAGCAGGAGCAACGGCCGCGGCGCCAGCTCGGCGACGGCGTCGACGGCTTTCAGGGAGGCGATCTCCGATGCCCAGTCGTCGAATGACGCCGGGTAGCCCTCGGTGGTGATCACGCCGATGCGGCGGCTGTGCAACAACAGGCGGCGGGGATTCCGTCGCCAATCGTCGAAGTCGGCCGGCGGGGCGACGGCCGCCACCCCGCGGACTCGTTCGTCGGCGGCTCCGGCCGCGATGCCGAGTGCGCCGCCGGTTCCGAAGCCGGCGATCCAGATGGCCCCGACTTCGGGTTGAGCCGAGAGCTCGTCGAGAGCGTTGCAGGTGTCCAAGAACCAGCCGCCGACCGAGAAGTCGCCTGCGGAACCACCACAGCCGCGGTAGTTCAGCGCGAGGACCGTCCAGCCGAGATCGTCGGCAATGCGATCGGCGAGGGTGAGATAGGCCGACGAGGTGGCCGAGGGTCCTCCGGCGCCGCCGGAGGGAAACCCGTGACACATGACCAACCCGGGTACCCGTCGATCGGGTCGGTGCTCGGGCCGCACGAGATAGGAGACGAGCTCGTTGCCCCCCGAGTCGAACCGGTGCTCAGACTCGACGTGGGACACTCAGATCGACCGAAGCCGGAAACCGCGATTGCGCGCTTCGGCCAACGTGTCGGGCCCGAAACAGAGATACCGACCCGACGCCATGAGCTCGTCGATCACCGCCTCGTCGGTGGCGTCGTCGAGGTCGTACACCCGCAGGGTGCGCTTGTCACCGACATAGCGGTGGTGCTCGAACTGGGCCGGCCTGTCCATGAGCGCGATCGTACCCGGCGCGAGGGCGGGTGGCCCGACCACCGACCGCCCGTGTACAGCGACAGCCCGGCGGCCGAAGCCACCGGGCTGTCTACGTTTCGTTCGAAACGGCTGGAGTTACCGAACGGGCGGATGTTGTCTCGAGCGGGACCTGCTCGACCGCATGTCGCTCGGCGGCTGCTGGCGGGGATTCGCCAGGTTGGTCCAACGGGCCTGCCTAGCGGCCAGCCACCTCCGAAGTCCCAGATCTACTGTTCACTTCTGGACCACCTCCTTTCATCGGTCCCACCATGCAACCACAACTCCGCGGCCTGTGCGTATCGGTTTCGAGGATTTCTCAACGGTCGTCGGGGTCGGCCACCGGACCGATGGCACCGATCGACTCCAGGTAGCTGCGTTCGAGATCGAGCACCACGACCACGTCGACCTCGTCGATCTGGCGATCGGAGTCGAGCGCCTCGGCCAGAACGGCGTCGATCACGTCGTCGTCGCCGGCCACGATGTCACGATTGCGGCGTTTGGCCACGGCGGCGGCCATCTCGGCGTCCTCGTCGACTCGTCCGAGGGTCGCCAACCCGAGCCGGCGCAGGTGGTTGAGCCGCCAGCGAAGGATCTGTTCGACGTCGTCGCTCGACAGTTTGGCCGCGGTGGCGTCGGGGAGCCGGGCCGCGACGAACTCGACGGCCTCGGCGAGGTCGTAGACCGACGTGGCGGGCCGGGCGGCCATCGTCACGGTGGTGCGGGCGATCGCGACCCAGGCCACGACCAGTACGCCGACGCCCGCCAGCACGATGAAGAGCCACATACCGTGACGCTAGGGCCGGCGCCGCCGGTTCACCGACCGACGGCACAGGTTCGAGCGCGACCCCGCAGGTTCACAGGCCGATGCGCTGGGCCAACAGTTCGCGATGGTAGGTCGGATCGCCGAACAGGAGCTCGCTGCTCTTGGCTCGTTTGAAGTACAGGTGAGCGGGATGCTCCCAGGTGAAGCCGATTCCGCCATGGATCTGGATGTTCTCGGCGGCCGCGTGGAAGTACGCCTCGGAGCAGTACGACTTGGCCAAGCTGGCCACCGACGGGAGCTCGTCGTTGCGTTCCGCGGCACACCAGCCGGCGTAGTAGGCGGCCGACTTGGCCGACTCCACCTCGAGCAGCATGTCGGCGCACTTGTGCTTGATCGCCTGGAACGAGCCGATCGGTCGGCCGAACTGTACGCGATCCTTGGCGTACTGCACGGCCATGTCGAGCACGAACTGCGCTCCGCCGACCTGCTCGGCCGCCAGCGCAACCGCCGCCAGATCGAGCATCCGCTCGAGTACCGACCATCCGTCTCCGTCGGTGCCGATGCGGCTGGCCGGGGTGTGATCGAACGCGACCCTCGCCTGTTTGCGGGTCTGATCCATGGTCGACAGGGCGGTGCGGGTGATGCCGGTGGCACCACCGTCGACGCTGAACAGCGTGACCCCCGCCTCGGTGTTGGCGGCAACGACGAAGAGGTTCGCGAGGTGGCCGTCGAGTACGTACATCTTCTCGCCGGTGATCGTGTAGCCGTCGCCGGCCGGCGTCGCCGTGGCCTGCACGCCCTCGGCATCCCAACGACCGTTGGCCTCGGTGAACGCGACCGTTGCGATGGTCTCGCCCGTGGCGATGCCCGGTAATAGCGCCGCCTTCGCGGCGTCGTCGCCGGATTCGAGGATGGCGTTCACCGCCAAGGCCACCGTCGAGAAGAACGGCGCACAGAGCAGTGAGCGTCCCATCTCCTCGAGGACCACGATGAGCTCGACATAGCCGTAGCCCTGTCCGCCGTACTCTTCGGGAATGGTGAGGCTCTGCAGGCCCATCTGGTCGGCCATCTGGGACCACACCTCGGGGTCGTACCCGTCGTCGGTCGCCATCAGGCGCCGCACCTCGGCCTCGGGCGACTTCTCCTCGAGGAATTGGCGCACGAACTGCCGCAGTTGCTCCTGCTCTTCACTGAAGGCGAAGTTCACGATGGGTCTCCCTGGTGATGCGGGCCGCACGACTGCGGATCGTCGCCCTCACGGTACGCACCCTCGCGGCCAACGGCCAACTCTGCTGTGTACACCGGTGCTACAGTAGGTCATGCTCGAAGTCGGCATACGAGAGCTCCGCAACAGCGTCGCCGCTGTCGTGCGGCGCGCCGGCAGCGGCGAACGCATCGTCGTCACCGTCGACGGCCATCCCGTTGCCCAGCTCGGGCCGCTGTCACCCGACGGCAACGGCGTGACCCTCCACGACCTCATCGCCGCCGGTCTCGTCGAGGCCCCGGCCCGCCGCGGCGCCCACGGCCCGGTGCCGGACCTGCCCGTTCCGGTCGACGTCCGCCCCGACGCGCTGCTGACCGAGCTCCGCGGCCCGTGACGCTGTTCATCGACACGTCCGCGCTCCTCCGCCGCTACGTGCCCGATCGTCACGCGGCGCTCGTGACCACGGAAATGACGACCCAGACCACGTGGGCTGCTTCGGCCATCACCCGAACCGAGACCCAGATCGCCCTCCGATCGGCCGCCGGATCACCGAACCAGCTCGACGCGATGTGGGCGGCCTTTCGCGCCGACTGGGAGACGATGGCGGTGGTGCCGGTGGATGATCGATGCCTGGCCGGAGCCGTCGACATCGGCACCACCTACGGGTTGCGCACCATCGACGCCATCCAGCTCGCGGCCGCGCACCGACTGCCCCGTCCGGTTCGGTACCTCACGTTCTCCCGGCATCAGCTGCCGGCCGCCGCCGCCCTGGGGCTGGAGGTCATCAGCTCCGTCGATACATGAACCACCGAGGACTGCGTGCGAGACTCCACCGGTGGGCCACCTTCGCACACTGATCTCTCGTCGGGTCGCCACGACTCGCAAGCAGGCACGCCTTCTCGCCATGCGTGCGCGCTCGCTTCGAGCGGAGCCGCCACGATCCTCCGTGCTGGTCTTCGCCACTCCCCGGACGGGGTCGTCGCTGCTGGTCGATCTCCTCGATCAGCAACCGGGCGTCGAGATGAAGGGGGAAGTCCTCAATCAGGGCTATGGATTCGGTCTCGACCCCAAACCCCGCCCCGCCCGCGCCCTCCGGCACATTCGCGCTGCGATCCTCGACGGAAACGCTCCGGTTCGCGGCACCAAGCTCATCGCCGGGCAGCTCCAGGCCAACCGTTTGACGCCCCACGATCTGCGCACCGTCATCGATCCGCTCCACGTGATCGTGCTCTATCGGGCATCGATCGGCGAGCAGTATCTCTCCCACATGCAGGCGCGACAGACTCGGCGATGGAAGGACCCGGGTGGCCGGCCGGCGCCGGAGGACCTCCGCCTCACCGGCCTGGACACCGAGGGGTTCGACTCCTACGCGGCCAACGTCGTCGCGCAGTACACGACCGCCATGGCGCCACCATGGCTGCGCGACAGCGCCATCGTGGTGAGCTACGAGGAGCTCGAGCTCGATCCGCAGGCCGTGCTCGAGCGGATCAGCTCGATCGTGGGGTTCGAGCCGGTCGCCGCCCGACCCCGGTTGCACAAGCAACGATCCGGCACGATCGCCGATCGGGTCGATGACCCTCGGCTGGCCGCCCATCTCCAGTCGACCCGCCTGTCCGTCGACCGAGACGGAGTGCGGCTCGACCGGCTGAGCAGCAACGAGACCCGACATCCGCCAGACTGAAGCCATGACCACGATCGAGCACTACTGCGGAACCGCCCCGGGCCACGCCGTCGGCGCGACCGATGCCGGGCCCACCCTGCACTACCGAGACGCGACCGCCGAGATACACAAGGTGGTCGTCGGTCCCGTCGACAACAACGTCTTCGTACTGCGGTGTCGTGAGACCGGCGATGCGCTGCTCATCGATGCCGCCAACGAACACGATCTCCTCCTCGAGCTCTGCCGGAGCCTCGGCGTCCGCACCGTGGTGGAGACCCATGGCCACTGGGACCACATCGCGGCCGTTCCCGCGGTACGCGAAGCCGGCTACCAGGTCGGCGTCACCGCGGCCGACGCCGCCATGCTCGACAGCTACGACTATCTCCTCGACGACGAGTCGGCCATCGAGGTCGGTCGGTTGCGACTCCACACCATCGCCACTCCCGGCCACACCCCGGGCTCGATCTGTTTTCGGCTCGACGGGGCACCCGTGCTGTTCAGCGGCGACACGCTGTTTCCGGGCGGACCCGGCGCCACCAAGTTCCCCGGCGGCGATTTCGACCAGATCATCACCTCGCTCGACACCCGCCTGTTCTCTCCCCTCGCCCCCGACACGATCGTCATGCCCGGCCACGGCGACGACACGACCATCGGCGCCGAGTCGCCCCATCTCCAGGAGTGGGTCGATCGAGGGTGGTGACGGCCGATTCCCCGGGCGGCAAGGCGCTGCCGGCCGACGACCGGCCCTTCGACCACACCCCGGTACGCACCGCCGACCTGCCCCCCACCCCCACCCGAGACCGCAACATCGCCGCCGATGCGTGGATCGAGGCACCCGAGACGCTGCTGCAGTCCGGCGACGACATCGGGGCACCGGCGATCGCGTACAAACGTCGTATCGGCCCCTGGTTGTTGTGGCGAGCCGGCCCGGCACGCGGCGCCGACGCCCGCTACACCGCAGTCCACGCCGACGACCTCACCCGCACGTACCACTTCCGCCTGTTCCCCGACGGTACCGGCACCGGCACCGGCCCGAGCGGTGCGTCACACGAGCGCTTCCGGACCTGGAAGGAAGACCTGCTGGGCCGCGACTGAGCGACTCCCCAGATATCCACTACGCGCGTAGTGGTAATCCCGAGAGACCGTAGACTTGACATCATGGCTGACGACTCCACCCCCCTCTTCGCCATCGAAAACCTTCATGCCGGCGCCGAAGGGGCCGCGATCCTGAAGGGTGTCGACCTACAGGTTCCCGCCGGTGAGATCCACGCTCTCATGGGCCCGAACGGTTCGGGCAAGTCCACCCTCGCCAGCACGCTGCTCGGGTCACCCGAGTACGAGGTCACCGCCGGCCGGGTGCTGTTCAAGGGCGACGACATCACCGACTGGTCCGCCGACGTGCGCGGCAAGGCGGGCCTGTTCCTGGCCTTCCAGTACCCGCAGGAGATTGCCGGCGTCTCGGTCATCAACTTCCTCCGCCAGGCCCTCTCGGCCCGCAAGGGAACCGAGCTCTCCGTGCTCGAGCTCCGGGCGAGCATCATGGACTGGATGGAGCGCCTGGGCATGGACAAGTCCTTTGCCGACCGCTACCTCAACGAGGGGTTCTCGGGCGGCGAGAAGAAGCGCAACGAGATCCTCCAGATGGCCATCCTCGAACCGGAGTTCGCGATACTCGACGAGACCGACTCGGGCCTCGACGTCGATGCCCTGCGTATCGTCGCCGAGGGTGTTCGCACCGTGAAGGCCGAGCGTCCCGACCTCGGCGTGCTCGCTATCACCCACTACCGGCGCCTTCTCGACGAATTGCAGCCCGACGTCGTCCACGTGATCGTCGACGGTCGCATCGTGGCCACCGGTGGAATGGAGATCGCCCGGCAACTCGAAAGTGACGGCTATGACGCCTTCCGCTGATCTCGATCTCGACATCGCGGCCATCAAACGCGACTTCCCACTCCTTTCCCGTTCCTGCCACGACAACCCCATCGTGTACCTCGACTCGGCGGCGACATCGCAGAAGCCACGGGTCGTGCTCGACTCGATGACCGAGTACTACGAGACCATCAACGCGAACGTGCACCGCGGCGCCTACCAGATCGCCGACCTCGCCTCTCGCAAGATGGAGGCGGCGCGGACCAACCTGGCCGACTTCATCGGCGCGCCCGAGGCTCGCGAGATCGTCTTCACCCGCAACGCAACCGAGTCGGTCAACCTCGTCGCCTACACCTGGGGACGGGCCAACCTGCACGACGGCGATGCGGTCGTACTCACCGAGCTCGAGCATCACGCCAACATCGTGCCGTGGCAGATGCTCGCGGCCGAACGAAACATCGAGCTGCGCTGGATCCCCATCGACGCCGAGGGTCATCTCGATCTCACCGACCTCGATCGCCTGCTCGACGGCGCCAAGCTGCTGGCCTTCTCGGCCATGTCGAATGTGCTCGGCACCCTCACCCCGGTGCGGTTCCTGTCCGATGCCGCCCATGCCGCCGGCGCCACCGTCCTGGTCGACGCCAGCCAGTACGTCCCCCACCTGCCGACCGATGTCGAAGCCCTCGGCTGCGACTTCCTGGTGTTCACCGGTCACAAGATGTGCGGCCCGACCGGCGTGGGTGTCCTGTGGGGCCGAGCCGAGCTCCTCGAGGCGATGCCTCCGTTCAACGGCGGCGGCGCGATGATCCTGAAGGTCACCAAAGAGGGGTTCACGACCAACGAGATCCCGTGGAAGTTCGAAGCGGGCACGCCGGCCATCGCCGAGATCATCGGTCTCGGCGCGGCAGTCGACTACCTGCGCACCATCGGTATGGACGCGGTTCGAGCCCACGAGGTCAGCCTCACCGCCTATGCGCTGCGCACCCTCACCGAGCGACACGGCGACCGCATCACCATCCACGGACCGAGTGAGCCGGCGAGCAGAGGCGGCGTGTTGTCGTTCGAGTTCGCCGACATCCATCCCCACGACGTCTCCCAGGTGCTCGACCAGAAGGGCGTGTGCGTCCGAGCCGGCCACCATTGCGCGAAACCACTCATGGCGGTGATGGGCGTCACCGCCACGTCGCGGGCCTCGTTGTACCTGTACAACGACGAGAGCGACGTCGACCAGCTGAGCGCCGCCCTCGATGACGCCGCCGATATGTTCGCTTTCTGACCGCCGACGGAGCCGACGATGCCGGGACTCGAAGACCTGTACCGAGAGATCATTCTCGACCACTACCGCAACCCGCGGAACCGAGGTGAGCTCGAGACACCTCCGGCCCACCGCGCCGAGGGGTTCAACCCGCTGTGTGGCGACGAGGTCGTGGTCTACGTCGACGTCGACGACGACGGCGTGATCAACGACATACGCATCGGCGGACAGGGCTGTTCGATCAGCCAGTCGTCGGCCTCGATGATGTCTGCGGCGGTGAAGGGCAAGACCGTCGACGAGGCCCGCTCCATGACTCGTGCGTTCAAGGCCATGATGTCGATCCACGAGAACGAACTGGGTGGTGAACCCGACGAACCCATCGAGATGCCCGAGGGCGTCACGCTCGGCGATCTCGAGGCGCTGAGGGGCGTGGTGAAGTTCCCGGTGCGAATCAAGTGCGCCACCCTGTCGTGGAACACCCTCGGCAGTGGACTCGACTCCGTCAGTGTCTGACCGGCGGGCTCGCGTCGAGCCCATCGTCGAGGCCGGAGCCGACGCTCGTCTGGCCGAACTGTTCGCCCAGACCATTCGCCGCGAGGGCGCCCCGCTGAACATCTTCGGAACCCTCGCCCACCATCCGAAGTTGCTCGATCGCTTCAACCGCTTCGGTGGCTTCCTCCTGAACCGTGGGCTCGTGCCGCCCCGTGAGCGAGAGCTGGTGATCCTCCGCGTCGGCGCCAACGCCAGCAGCGAGTACGAGTTCGGCCAGCACACGCTGATGGGTCGAGAGGCCGGGCTCTCCGACGACGAGATCGCCGCCCTGGTGAGCCCACCGAGCGCCCATTCGTGGTCTCGCTCCGACCTCGACCTCATCGCCATGGTCGACGAGCTGTGCGCGGACGACTGCGTCGGAGAGGCCACCTTCGAGGCCCTGGCGCGGCGATGGGACACCGATCAGCTGATCGAGCTGGTGGTGCTGGCCGGCTTCTACCGACTCGTCTCGGGCTTCCTCAACACCTTCGGTGTCGAGCTCGATCCCGGCGTACCGGGTTGGCCCGAGCAACGCGACTGAGGCCTGCGTCAAGCGGGCGACGCGCGAGCCGCCGCCACCATCCGGTTGTAGGCGTGGTGCCATTGGGTCACCACCGTCGAGGGTTCGAAGAACTCGAGGGTGAGCCCCGTCGGTAGTCGCCAGTTCATGGCGTCGGCACGGTACAGGTGCTCCAGCCACGTTGCGTAGCCCTCGATCCACTCCTGATCCCAACTCGTGGCGTTCCCCGAGATCCTCGGGGCCAGGGGTGTGGCGATGTCGACCGCGAGCTGGTCACCGGCCCAAGTCGCCACCACCGGCACCGAATCGCACCCACTGGTGCGAGCCATGGCGGCGGCCGCCCCGCTGATCGCGACTCGCGTCCGCAGTATCTCGACCGGCCACCCCACCTCCCCACGACCCCCGTCGGGTGAGATCATCCCGACCCCGCCCGACCTGAGCGCCGTGTACATCCTCAAGAACTGGAGTCGGAGCACGTCGTCGACGGTCGCGTCGCCGTTGGCTACGGATCGGCGCTCGTCTGGGCGCCACTGCTCGGGATTGGCGGTCACGACCACGAGGTCGGGGCGGATCGACCTCAGGAGATCGGCGAGAACGAACCTCGGTCCGGCGTGGGCCGACACGATCAGCAGGCCGGATGCGTCGGCGACGAGGTCGCCCAGCGACTGCCGTACCGAATCGGACACCCGCCGTTGCGACTCGCGCTCCGAGCCCGGCGTGTTGGCCCATCGCCTCGGCTCCTCGTTGCGGGCCACGCCCTCCTCGAGACGATCCCGCCAACGACGAAGGGAGCGTCCGGAGAGGCCGAGTGCGGCGGCGACCTCGGCCCGTAGGACACCGGGAAATCGGTCGAGCCCCGACATCGGCGACCGAGACCGTCGTCGCCACATGCTCGACTCAGTCGGTCGATCGGGCGACCATGCGGGCCAACGACCGAACCGACGAGAAGTTCGTGAGCGCCACGTCGGCGGGCAGGACGTCGACGCCGAATCGTGTCGAGACCGCCTCGAGCACCTCGAGGAGTGCGATCGAATCGATCTCGGCCTCCTTGCCGACGAGAACGGTGTCGGCACCGATCGGCCTCTCGATGCCGGTTCCGACGATCGAGCGCGTGAGCTGGATCAGGTCATCGAGAAGCGCCTCGCCCACGGGTACGTTCACCGGCGCAACGCTGGCGGCTCGCTGCGTCGGGGCGCCCGGCATCGATCCGGTAGGTTCATGGCGGTGACCCATCAGCTCGCGCAACTGAACGTCGGTCGGCTGAACCAGCCCCTCGACCACCAGGAAACGGCGGAGTTCGTCGCTGCTCTCGCTCCGATCAACTCCTTGGCCGAGGCGACCCCGGGATTCGTGTGGCGGCTCCAGGGTGACGACGGCTCGTCCTCGAGCTACGTCGAGCTCCCCGACAACGCCGATCCGTTGCTGATCGTCAACTACTCGATCTGGGCCGACGTCGAGTCGCTTCACCACTTCATGTTCAAGAGCGGCCACGCCGTCTACCTGCGACGCCGCCGTGAATGGTTCGCGGCGATCAGCGAGGTGACCTCGGTGTGCTGGTGGATTCCGGCGGGCACGATCCCCGAGCTGTCCGAGGCCTACGCACGACTCCTCCGGCTCCGCTCCGATGGCCCCAGTGCCGATGCCTTCCCCCACAACCGACCCTTTGCTGCACCGATGGCGCCGGCATGAGGCTTCGCCCGGTCGAGCACCGCGACATCGGCTGGCTCGTCACCATGGCCGGAGATCCGGTGCTGATCGGCGAGCACAACTGGCCGGGAACAGCCGGCGACGCCGCCGAGCGAACCCGGGAGATGACCGCCCGGCTCGACGCCGACGAGATGAGCGGCGAGTGGAAGGGGACGATGATCGTCGAGCTCGACGACGGAACACCGATCGGTGACGTGTCCTGGCGGACCGAGAGGTGGGGCCCGTCCGAGCAGAGCCGCTGCCTGGCCTTCGGCATCGCTCTCCTACCCGAGCACCGGGGCAAGGGGCACGGCACCGAGGCGCAACGCCTGCTGGTCGGCCATCTCTTCGCCCATACCTCGACGCACCGCATCCAGACCGACACCGCGGCCGACAACCCCGCAGAGCAGCGAGCACTGGAGAAGATCGGCATGGTGCGCGAAGGGGTGATACGCCAGGCCGAGTACCGCAACGGGCGGCACCACGACCATGTGCTGTACAGCATCCTGCGCCCCGAGTGGAGCGGCTGAGTCGATCAGCGACGGAGCCAGGAGGCGAGGGCCTGGGTCAGCCACGGCATGAGCACCCACGAAAGGATGGCCACGCCCACGATGTTGCTCAATGCAACACTGGGTACCAGCGCCAGGTCGGGGAGGAGCTCGCGCCGCAGCAGCGTGAGCACGAGCGCGGTGGGGAACAGGGCGAGCAGCACGACCGCGGCCTGCTTCCAGCGCTTCACCGGCGTCGACTCGGCGGTCCCGAACCAGCCGCCGAAACCGCCGACGACGTTGACGGTACGGCTGCCTTCGAGCAGGTCGTCGATGTCGGACAGGACCGAGCGCCGGGCATCGGACCGCAACCAGTCGTCGAGCAGGGGTCGCGACGCGAACCCGAACACCACCACCGACTCGTCCTGCACCCCCTCGACCGGCTCGAACAGCTCACAGCGAAGAAACCCCGGGAACTCCTGCATTCGCAACACGAGTCGGTCGTACAAGACGGCGAACTGGTCCTGCGTTCCGGGTCGCAGGCCGAACGAGGCGACCGCCGTCACCGGAGCGGCATCGGTCTCGGCCGCCATGGCCAGCACCTGTTCGCGCGCCGCGCCGTGGATGAGATCGGAACCCTCGGTCATGATCGCCAGACGCTCGGGGGACTCGAGCCACGCATCGAGATCGGCGCCCTGCGCGAACTGGTACACCACCACCCATTCGTCGGGATGTTGCGGGTCCGGGGGCTGGATGGTCGCACCGAGATGACCCGGGGCGCGGTCGGCGGCGGCGGTGAGTCGACGGAGCCACCTCTCGAAGTCGCGTTCGCGACCCTCGGCGGGCTGCCGGGCGACGACCACGGTTGGCAGGCTGCGGTCGGCGGAGCCGGTGGTCGACATGGTCGAAGTGTATGTGCGGTCCTACGGTTCCTCTGCCACGATGACGTCGATGAGGACGTCCCCCGGCTGGTGGCGCGATGCCGTGATCTACCAGATCTACCCGCGCTCGTTCGCCGACGCCGACGGTGACGGCATCGGCGACCTACCCGGAGTCGTCAGCCGACTGCCGCACCTCGCCGACCTCGGCGTCGACGCCATCTGGTTGTCGCCGTTCTACGTTTCCCCACAGCACGACGCCGGCTACGACGTCGCCGACTATCGGGCCGTCGACCCGGTCTTCGGCACCCTCGACGACGCCGATCGTCTCATCGAGGCGGCCCACACCCACGGACTCCGCATCATCGTCGACCTGGTCCCGAACCACACGTCGTGGGACCATCCCTGGTTTCAGAGCGCCCTCCATCTGGGGCCCGACTCACCGGAGCGGGCCTTCTACCTCTTTCGGGAGGGCCAGGGCTCCGACGGCGCCGATCCGCCCAACAACTGGCAGTCGGTCTTCGGAGGACCGGCCTGGACTCGAGTCACCGAGCCTGACGGCAGGCTCGGGGCCTGGTACCTCCACATGTACGACTCGAGCCAGCCCGATCTCGACTGGACCAACCCGGTGGTCCGGGCCGAGTTCGAGAGCATTCTGCGCTTCTGGCTCGACCGAGGGGTCGACGGATTTCGCGTCGACGTGGCCCACGGCCTGGTGAAGGCGGCCGATCTTCCCGACTGGGAGGCCGAGCCGGCGACCCGAACAAGGCCGCCGATGTGGGACCAGGACGGAGTGCACGAGATCTACCGAGCGTGGCGAGTGGTTCTCGACGAGTACGACCACCAGCCGATCCTGGTGGCCGAGGCGTGGGTCGAGCCCGCCGAGCGGTTGATGCGATACCTGCGACCCGACGAGATGCATCAGGCATTCAACTTCGAGTTCCTGTTCACGCCATGGGACGCCGCACGACTGCGAGCGTCGATCGACCGCGTCCGCATCGCGGCCGCCGCTGTCGGGTCGGTTCCCACGTGGGTGTTGAGCAACCACGACGTCGTGCGTCACACCACTCGCCTCGTCATGCCTCCGCCGGACAGCCACATTCGCGGTATCGGCCCGAACGACCCGCAGCCCGATGAGGCCCACGGCCTTCGTCGGGGCCGGGCCGCGACCCTGTTGATGCTCGCGTTGCCCGGCGGCACCTATCTCTACCAAGGCGAGGAGCTGGGCCTGCCCGAGCACACCACGCTGCCCGACGAGATGCGCCAGGATCCCACCTTCGGTCGCACGCACGGCGAGATGCTCGGCCGCGACGGGTGTCGCGTGCCGATGCCCTGGGAGGAACTGGCGCCGTCCTACGGCTTCAGCTCCACGTCGAACTCGTGGCTCCCCCAACCTCCGTCGTGGGCCCACTACGCCGCCGACATCCAGCGGGGCGTGGAGGACTCGACCCTCGAGATGTACCGGCGGGCCATTGCGCTCCGGGCGGCGCACGGGATGGGCGCCGGCGAGATCCGGTGGATCGAATCGCCCGAAGAAGGCCTACTTGTCTTCGACAACTCCGGCATCACGGTGATCGTGAACACCGGCACCGAGGCCGTCACGATGGGTGATCCAGGATCCGTGCTGTTGGCGAGTGGGCACATCGAGGTGGCCGCAGGCGACGACACGATGCTGATCCCGGGCGACACCACGGTCTGGGCGACCTGAGCGGTCTCTGGGCCGTGGCAGGGGGCGAGGTTCGGGCGGGACCACCGGGCCGGGCGATCCCGCCCGAGCTCGAGCGAGACCGGCGCTAGCCGACTCGTACGATCTCGACGTGGGCGACCGGGTCGTCCCATCCATGCACGTCCGGGAGCAGGTCGACCCCGCCGACGATGCCGGCGTGGTGGGTGATCACGCCATTCTCGGCCAGGACCGGATTCGACACTCCGGTGCCGGGATCGTCGCTCGACACACCGACCAGACCCTGGCAGGGGGGCACGATGTCGACGAAGTCCTCCGTGTTCATTTCGCTGCCGGCGTCGTAGGCCTGGGTGGTGACCTCGACCGACTCACCGATCCTCTTCGGCAATCTCAGAGTGTCGACTCCCGTGAACCCATCGTTCGTGCAAATGAGCATCGACGCCCACGAGAGGTACTTTGCGCCTCGTTCGCCGGTCACGATCAAGGTCACCTCATCGGTGAACATGCCCGAACCCGGCAGACCCGGGGGAACCAAGGGTGCGCCTGCGCTCGCCTGGGAAGCAACGTGCTTGTCGTCGGCCAACGCCGCCTCCAGCAGCCCGATGTTGCCGTTCTCGGCGATGGCCACGATCTGTGGTGACGCCGCGTCGCCGACCTCGAAGACGCCGGTCGATGCCCGGTGCACCGCCACGACCGGCGGAGTGAGAGGTTGGCCCGACGTCAGATTCGTGATCGTCACTTCGTAGGTCGCGATCGGAGCGTCGGCCGACGCGTTGGCCGGCGCCAAGGCCAGAAGGGAGAGTGCACACGCGCAGAAGAACAGGAGCCGTTTCATGGAAGTTCACCTTCACTGTCGGGATCGGTAGACGTCGCAACCCCGGTCGGCCCCCCTTGATCGCGTCAGGTGTTGAACGACACCTGGCGTCGCGGAGTTCCCGAATTCCTCAGCCGAACGGGTCGGCGAAGGGATCCTCCGCCAGCCCACCGAAGGTCACTGCGGTCTCCGATCGTTGATCGAGCCATGCCCCGTATCCGTCGGCTTCGACCTGCTCGACCAGCTCGAGTCCACCCGACGCCTCGATACGGCCGTTGGCGAAGATGTGCACGAAGTCGGGCTTCAGCTCGTCGAACAACCGACGGAAGTGGGTGATGGCGAGCACCCCGAGACCGTGCTCGGATGTCGCGGCTTCGACCCGTTGGCTCACCATGCGCAGGGCATCGACGTCGAGACCCGAGTCGAGCTCGTCGAGCACGGCGATCTTGGGTTCGAGCACGCTCATCTGGAGCGTCTCGTTGCGTTTCTTCTCGCCGCCCGACAGATCGACGTTGAGGGCACGGTCGAGAAAGGCCTCGCCGAACCCGATACGGGTGGCTTCGGCCACCATGGCTGCGCCGACCAGCTCGGGATCGGCGCCACGAGCCGCGGCCGCGGATTCGAGCACGTCTCGGAGGGCGACGCCCGGCACCTCGATGGGGTGTTGGAGGGCGAGGAACAGGCCGGCGCGGGCTCGCTCGAAGGTCGACAGGGAGGTGAGTTCGACACCGTCGAGGGTGATCGAACCGGCGGTCGCGGTGAAGCCCGGGCGTCCCATCACCACGGCGGCCAACGTGCTCTTGCCCGAACCGTTCGGGCCCATGACGCCGTGGACCTCGCCCGACGACACCGTGAGATCGACCCCCTTGAGGATCTCGACGCCGCCGACACTGGCCCACAAATTCTCGATCTGGAGCGTCGCCATCACGGCATCACCACCCAGATGTCGTTGCCGTCGACCTCCGTGTCGAACACGGGCACCGGCCGAATGGCGGGCAGCGTCTCGGGTTCGCCCGTGTCCAGCGAGAAGGCCGCTCCGTGGCGAGGGCACTCGAGGGTGCAGTCGTCGACGTCGACTTCGCCCTCGGACAGTGAGTAGTCGGCGTGGCTGCACGTGTCGCCGATGGCATGGATGCGGTCGCCGATGCGCACGAGGGCGATCGGGGTCTCACCGATGTCGACGCGGGTGGCCGACCCGTCGGCGAGGTCGTCGAGCGACGCGACCCGGAATCGTTGGCCGAGGTCGGCGCTCATGCGGGATCTCCCATGCTGAGGCGGCGTCGGATGTCGCGTCTGGCCGCGTCGGCCAATGGCGCCACCGACGAGGCCGAGATGATGTCGTCGAAGAATCCCGCAACGATGAGCTGGGTGGCGACGTCGTCGGGCACGCCGCGGCTGGCGAGGTAGAAGAGCTGATCCTCGTCGACGGGGCCGACCGTGCTGGCGTGACTGCACTGGACGTCGTTGTTCTCGATCTCGAGATTGGGCACCGACTCGGCCCATGCATCGGGCGACAGCGTGATGTTCCGGTTCGTCTGGGTGGCGTTCGAGCCGCGTGCGTCGGGATGGATGCGGATCATGCCCGTGTACACCGCCAGGGAATGGTCGTCGACGGCGCCGCTGAACCGGAGATTCGAGGTGGTGTCGCGGCCGACATGATCGACGAAGACCCGGTAGTCGCGTGCCTGGACGCCCGAGCCGAAGTACGCGCCGTTGTAGGTGATGGCCGATCCTCGTCCGGCGAGCGTGCAATCGAGTCGATGGCGGGCGAAGCCGCCACCGAGCCCGGCCGTCCAGCCGACGAAGGTTCCCTGGTTTCCCACCGTGGCACTGATGCGGCCGAGGCAGGTGACCTCGCGGGTGAAGTCCTGGAGCTCGACCAAGGTCACCCGAGCCGCCGATGCGGCCCGGACCTCTATGCGCGGCACGGACAGCGCCGTGACGTCGGCCGAGTGGTGAACCACCACGACGGTGACCTCGGCGTCGGCTTCGGCCTCGATGATCACGTGCGGGAACGACGCGCCCGCGGCGGTGACGAGGTTGGAGATCACGACCGGTTGCGTCACGGTGGCGCCGGCGGCGACGGAGACGATCGTGGGGCTCGGCGCCATCGCGGCCCCGAGGAGGCTGAACGCCGCGTCGGGCAGTTCGCCGAGCTGGGCGGCGGTGGCCTCGGCGATGGCGACCTGGTCGGATGCGTCGGTGTGGACCACGAAACCGTCGACGATCGCGATGCGGGCCGCCGCCTCGACAGCGTCGGCCAGTTCCACCGGCGTCGCCGGTCCTGGCGTGACCGCGGGTGGATAGGCGGCCACATCGAGCTTGCCGATGGGGCTGTAGCGCCACTCCTCGGCCTCGGTGGTCGGCCACGGCGTCTCGGCCAGCACGGCGGCCGCGGCGTGACGACGTTCGATCAGCCCCGCACTACCGGGCAGCGCGTCGATGGTCTCGTTCGTGAAAGGGAGGGGGGTCAGCGTCATGCTCTCGTACCGGTCGAATTAGCACTGTCAGCGTAGTGACAATTCGCGGAATCGCCTCAGGTCATCGGCCGGTGCACAGTGGACGACGGCGCGCCGTCAGGGACCGGCCTACTCGTAGCCGAAGCTCTCGAAGTCACTGCGGAAGTGCTCCTCGACAAGAGTCCTGGTGCGCCGGTCGGTGTAGTAACGCCCGAAGTCCTCTCGTTCGGAGCGGCGATGGTGTGGTAGCGAATCCCGGACGCCCAGACGCCGGGACAGCACGGCCAGCAGATCGGGCATGTCCTCGAACTTGGCGACGTGGTCCACGAGTGAGCTGCCGTCGCCTCGTTGGACCCACACCGTCTGCGGATTGCAGTTGGTCAGCCGGCGGGGATCGTTGTTGAACAGCCCGACGGATCCCACCGAACCGTCGTTGAGCAGTCGTGCGAACACCGGAAACGAACAGTTCTCCGGCAAGGCTCCGTGTCGGCGATTGTGCTCGTACAGAGAGATCGCCCGGTCCAACGGATGCCGCACGACGCAGAACTTGAAGGCGGATCGGTCGTAGGCCGTCGTCACCAGTCCGGCATCGACGAGTGCTCCGTAGTGAACGTGGCCGAAGGTCGCGATCCCCGCCTGGGGGAAGGCCAGAGAGATGTCCTCGACGGTCTTGTACTTCTGGCAACCGACACCCTCGAGTAGCCGGAACAGACTGGTGCCGGCCGTCTTCGGTATCCAGATGAACACGCAGTTCGGCTGGTGGCGAACCGAAATCGAGTTGCGCATGCGACGGAATCCCGAGGCCAACGCACCGTCTCGGGCGGCCCGGCGGGCCAGCCGTTTCACCTGCTCCAGATTCCGGCCGGCAAGGGCTCTCCGATTGGTCGCAGCGATGCGGGTCAGCTCGGACACTGCGCCGATGTTAGTGGCCCGGACCCCACCGCTCTGCCATCCCCGGCACCGAGGACGGCCCCCGCTGTGGGTCAGCGTCGCTTCTTGCGACCGAAGAATCTCCTGAAGCGGCCCCTGCCCTCGTTGCGCTCGATCTCGGCCTCGACCTCGGCGCGGACGCGCGGGACCGCGGCATTGATGATGTCCTCGGCTTCGTCGAGCAGGGTGGCGATCGAGTCGTCGTCGCCCAGCGATGACGGCTCGGGCGGTGTCGCCGGAGTGACCAGCGTTCCGTGTTGCCAGTTCACGTCGACCAGGCGCTTGGTGTACTTCGGACAATCGTCGGGACACCGCCACGGTGCCTCGGGAGCGAGGTCGAGGTCGCACTTGCGCACGGTGTCGCCGTTCGGGTACGTCCGGCTCTCGAAGTACTTGCAGTCCTGCCGCATAGGCATCTGCTCAGCCTACCGAACCCTCCATCTGGAGTTCGATCAGGCGGCTCCACTCGACCGCGTACTCCATCGGCAGGGTGCGGGTGACCGGCTCGATGAAGCCGTTCACGACCATGCCCATGGCCTGCTCCTCGGTGAGGCCGCGGCTCATCAGGTAGAAGAGCTGCTCGTCGGCGACCTTCGAGACGGTGGCCTCGTGGCCGATGACCGCATCCTTGCTGCCGACCTCCATGTAGGGGTAGGTGTCGGAGACGGAGTCGTCGTCGAGGATGAGGGCGTCGCACTGCACGTGGCTCTTGCAGCCGTACGGCGTCGTCCTCGACCCGCACCAGGCCGCGGTAGCTGGTGCGACCGCCGTCCTTGGAGATCGACTTCGACACGATCTTCGAGGTGGTCTCGGGCGCGGCGTGCACCATCTTGGCGCCGGCGTCCTGGTGCTGGCCGGCGCCGGCGTAGGCCACCGAGAGCACCTCGCCGGAGGCCTTGGGGCCGACCATGACGACGCCGGGTACTTCATGGTGAGGCGGCTGCCGATGTTGCCGTCGATCCACTCCATGTGGCCCTCGGCCTCGACCCGGGCCCGCTTGGTGACCAGGTTGAACACGTTGTTCGACCAGTTCTGGATGGTCGTGTAGGTGACGCGAGCGCGCTCGGCTTCGACGACGATCTCGACCACCGCCGAGTGCAGCGAGTCGGTGGTGTAGACCGGCGCCGAGCAGCCCTCGATGTAGTGCACCTTCGAGCCCTCGTCGGCGATGATCAGCGTGCGCTCGAACTGGCCCATGTTCTCGGCGTTGATGCGGAAGTAGGCCTGCAGCGGCATCTCGACCTCGACGCCGGGCGGCACGTAGATGAACGAGCCACCCGACCACACCGGCCGAGTTGAGGGCGGAGAACTTGTTGTCGTTGGGCGGGATGATCTTGCCGAAGTACTGCTTGACGAGCTCGGGGTACTCGCGCAGCGCGGTGTCCATGTCGGTGAAGATGACGCCCTGGCGCCTCGAGGTCCTCGCGGTTGCGGTGGTAGACGACCTCGGACTCGTACTGGGCGGTGACGCCGGCGAGGTACTTGCGCTCGGCCTCGGGGATGCCCAGCTTCTCGTAGGTGTTCTTGATGCGTCTCGGGCAGCGTCGTCCCAGTCGTCGACCTGACCCTCGGTGGGCTTGATGTAGTAGTAGATGTCGTCGAAGTAGATCTCGGACATGTCGCCGCCCCAGTTGGGCATCGGGCGCTTCTCGAAGCGGCTGTAGCGACTTGAGGCGGAAGTCGAGCATCCAGTCGGGCTCGCCCTTCATCCACGACATCTCGCGGACGATGTCCTCGTTCAGGCCCTTCTTGGGCTTGAAGACGTAGTCCTCCTCATCGCTCCAGCCGAGCTTGTACTTGCTGAGATCGACATCGATTTCGGCGGTACTCATGGCGGAATCAGCTCCCAGGGGGCTTGCGAATTAGCACTACCGCCATAGTAACAACTCCGGTCAGTCGATCCTTCGCAGATCGCGTGAGTACTGGGGAAGTCGCTCGACGTAGTGGGCCGCGCTGTCGCTGATGATCTCCGGTCGCACCGCCCCCTCCTT
Source organism: uncultured Acidimicrobiales bacterium (assembly GCA_963787285.1). GTDB lineage: Bacteria > Actinomycetota > Acidimicrobiia > Acidimicrobiales > JAHEJN01 > JAHEJN01. The sequence continues at coordinate 246,587 of CAWBCM010000003.1, forward strand.
GATCTTGGCCGGTGTCCCCACGGCCAGGGCACCAGCGGGGACCACCATGTCGTCGAGAACGGTGGCATTGGCGGCGACGAGAGCGCCGGTGTGGACGACCGCTCGATGCAGCACCACGGCGCCGACACCGACGAGCGAGCCGCTGTGGATCGTGCAGCCCTCGAGATGGGCCAGGTGGCCGAGGGTCACGTCGTCACCGACGGTGGTGGGTGAGGCGGCCACCGTGTGGAGCACGCAGTTGTCCTGTACCGAGGTGCGCGCGCCGATGGTGATCGGTCCGTCATCGCCGCGTATGACCGCTCCGGGCCACACCGACGACTGTGGACCGATGGTCACGTCGCCGATGATGACCGCTTCGGGATGGATGTACGCCGACTCGTGGATCTTGGGGACGGCGTCACCGAGCGCATAGACGGCCACGTCAGTCCTCGAATCGGCCGTAGCCGCCGCGAAAGAACACCAGCGGCGAAGAGTCCTCGTCGTTGCTGGAGTCGAGATGGTGGACGCGACCGAGCACGATGAGGTGATCGCCCGCCTCGAGCACGCTCTCCACCGTGCAGTCGATCCAGGCCAGGGCATGGTCGAGCACCGGCGAGCCCAGCGCGCTGCGATGCCACGGCATTCGATCCCAGCACTCGGGATCCTTCTTGAAGAAGGCCACGCAGAGGTCGACGTCCTCGGCGCGCAGCACGTTGGCGCAGAACGAACCGGTTCGCTCTATGCGCGCCCACGACGAGGACTCGCGGGTGGGCATGAACATGACGAGAGGCGGATCGAGCGACACCGAGCCGAACGACCCCATCACCGCCCCGATGGGCCCGTCGTCGTCGTGACCGGTGATGAGCGTGACGCCGGTTGGATAGTGCCCGAGAACATGCCGGAACTCACCGGGGTCGATGGTGGCGTCGGACATGGGCGTGGCTCTCCTCGATCGTCAGCGCAGACGGGTGGACCGTAGCCGGGGTGGTGCGCTCACGCGATGCCGAGGTCGACCGTGAGATCTCGGGCGGCCGCGAACACGTCGAGGCCTGGCGTGTCGGCCGCGGTGGCGCGGGCAGATTCGACCATTGCGTCGATCGCTGCGTCGTCGTGTCCGGGATCGTGGTGGAACAACGCCAGCCGGGAAACACCGGCCCGCTTGGCCACGGTGACGGCGTAGTCGACGGTGCAGTGACCCCAGTCGGGCCGCTCGGCCAGCAGCTCGGGCGTGAACTGCGCATCGTGGATCAACAGGTCGACGCCGTCGCACAGCTCGAGCACCGCTTCGTCGACGAAGTCGGGTCGCCCTACGGGCTCCTGGTGGTCGGGCACGAACGCCAGCGACACACCGTGGACGTCGATCCGATAGCCGTTGGTGAGACCGGTGTGGGGCACGGTGCGAGCCCGGACCTTGGCGTCGCCGAGACCCAGGTCGTCGTCGCAGAAGTCGTGGAAGGCCAGATCGGCCGGCAGTTCCTCGGGGGTGATCGGGAAGAACGGCGGCCGCATGAAGTCGTGGATGAGGTCGGTGAAGGACCGCCCGCAGTCTCCGGGCCCGTAGACATCGAGCGATGTCGTCGCGTCGATTATGGGGGCGAAGAACGGAAGGCCCTGGATGTGATCCCAGTGCGTATGGGTGAGGAGCACGTTGGCCCGGAAGGATTGGGTGCCCGCGGCCTTCAGTGCACAGCCGTAGCTGCGGAAGCCGGTGCCGAGGTCGAGCACGATCGGAATACCGCCGTGATCGACCACGACGCAGGAGGTCTGGCCGCCGTAGCGCTCGAACTCTGCCCCGGCACACGGCGTGGAGCCCCGAGCGCCGTAGAACCTCACGCGTACCGGTGCTTCCCCCATCGTCCTCCGAGAATACTGCGGACCGATGGTGCCGTGAAAGCCGATGTGACCGATCTCACCTCGCCAGCAGCAGCAAATCGCCCTGTCGTTCGACCAGCCCGTCCTCCACCAGTCCCGAGATGCACTCGTCGATCCGGCCGTCATCGTCCCATCCCACGATCTCTCCGACGTCGGCGACCTTCACCGAACCAAGCCGTAGCGTCGCCACCAATCGACCGCGGCCCTGTCGGAACGATCCCTCGAATCTCGACTGACCCTTGGAGGTCGCCGCCGATCCGACGGCGGGATCGGGCCCGTCGCCGCGCCAGCGGCACCAGCGCCGAACGGGGCACGAGGCGCAGCGTGGGCCGCGCTTCGTGCAGATCTCGGCCCCAAGGTCGAACAGTCCCTGGTTCCATCGCCACGAGCGGCCGCGAGGCACGAGGAGATCGGCTCGTTGCTGTGCCTCTCGCCGGCCGAGCGGCCGGCCCCCCAGACGGGCGAGGATACGGCCGACGTTCGTGTCGACCACACCGACATCGACCTCGAACGCGAACACTTGGATCGCGCGGGCCGTGTAGGGACCGACGCCGGGGAGCTCCAGCAGATCGGTCAGCTCCGAGGGAAACCTGCCGTCGGGTCGGGTCGTCACCATCGTGGCCGCCCGGTGCAGGTTGACGGCCCGCCGGTTGTAACCGAGGCCCGCCCAGAGGGTGATCACCTCGGACACCGGCGACGCGGCGCACACACGAGCGTCGGGAAACCGGTCGATGAAGGCCCGGTACCTGGGCACGACCCGGTCGACCTGGGTCTGTTGCAGCATGGTCTCGCTCACCAGGATCGACCATGGATCGCGGGTGCGGCGCCAGGGAAGTTCGCGCCCCTCCCGGTCGACCCAGGCGAGCAACGCAGGGACCATCGTGTCCTCGGTGGTCATGCGCGAACGCTACCGGGACCGCGGGCGACCCGACGGGCTTGCGCCGGTACGATCGGATCTCGTGCGTGCCCGTCTTCTCGTCGCCATCGCTCTCACCCTGGTGTGGATGACCGCAGCACCCGCCTGGGCCCAGGAAGACCCCGAAGGACCCCAGATCCGGTCCCCTCGTTGCGGCGCCGGCAACATCATCCCCGACCCCCGCGACGGCTGTGCGCCCGAGACACCCGGCGACCCCGGGGGTTGGCAGCAGCTCACTCTGCTCGCGGTCATCCTGATGGCGCTGGCGGTGATCGCGCTGCTCGTTCGACGGCAGGTACGTCAGGCGGCGCGACTCGCCGAGCTCGATCTGGCCGGCGAGTCGGACCGTTCGTGATCGACGCCGATCTCCCCGCAGCCCACGCCGTGTTGTCGGCGGTTTCCGAGGTGGTCGACGCGGGATGCGCCGCCCTGCGGGCCGCGGGAGCGATCGACGAGCACCAGCTGCTGGCCTACGCCCTCGCCCATGCCGCCTCGGCTCGCCATGCTGCGCGGAGTCTTCTCGCTCAGGGCGAATCCGACCCACGGTCGGCATTGGCCGGCTGTGTCTTCGTCGCCGATGTGGCCGCCGGGCTCAATGCCGCCGTGTGGAGCAACGAGGACGACTGGGGGGTGACCGCCGACCCCCTGGCGGCGCATCGGGCCTTCGTGGGCCGGTTCACTTCGGCGGCGGCGCTCGCCCAGCTGGCGACCGCTCCCCCACCACCGACCCTCGACGACGACTTCAGCCTCGTACGTGACACGTTCCGGCGCTTTGCCGCCGAGCGGGTGGCGCCCCACGCCGAGCACGTTCATCGCAACGACCTCGATTTGCCCGAGCACCTCATCGCCGAGCTGGCCGAGCTCGGTGGCTTCGGTCTGTCGGTTCCCGAGCGCTACGGCGGATTCGCCACCGCCGGAACCAACGAGTACCTGGCCATGGTCGTCGCCACCGAGGAGCTCAGCCGAGCGTCGCTCGGCATCGGCGGCTCCCTGCTCACCCGACCGGAGATCCTCACCCGTGCGCTGGTGAAGGGTGGCACCGAGGAGCAGAAGCGCCACTGGCTGCCTCGCATCGCCAGTGGGCAGTCGGTGGTGGCCATCGCCGTGACCGAACCCGACTTCGGATCCGACGTGGCCTCGCTACGGGTCTCGGCCACCCGTACCGACGACGGGTGGGCCATCAACGGCGTGAAGACCTGGTGCACCCTCGCGGGCCGGGCCGACACCGTGATGCTGCTGGCTCGGACCGATCCCGACGTCGGGGGCCACGGGGGCCTGTCGAGCTTCATCGTCGACAAGCCGGTCGATGCGGGCCACTCCTTCGCGCACACCCAACGCACCGGCGGGCGGATGGAGGGCTGGGCCATCCCGACGATCGGGTACCGCGGGATGCACTCCTTCGAAGTCGCCTTCGACGACTGGTACGTACCCCACGATCAGCTCATCGGGGGCGACGACGGGATCGGCCGGGGGTTCTACCTACAGATGGAGGGCTTCGAGAACGGCCGGCTCCAGACCGCCGCCCGGGCGGTGGGTCTGATGCAGGCCGCCTACGACGCCGCCCGCTCCTATGCCGACGAGCGGGTGGTGTTCGGTCGGCCGATCGCCCGCTACCAACTCACGCAGGCCAAACTCGGTCGCATGATCGCAATGATCACTGCGTGTCGCGCCGCCTCCTACGCCGTCGCCGCCCAGATGGCCCGAGGTGCCGGCCGGGCCGAGGCCTCGATGGTCAAGGCGTACTCGTGCAAGGCCGCCGAGTGGGTGACTCGTGAAGCCCTTCAGATCCACGGAGGCATGGGGTACGCGGAGGAGTTCGCGGTGAGCCGCTACTTCGTCGATGCCCGAGTCCTGTCGATCTTCGAGGGAGCCGACGAGACGCTGTGCCTCAAGGTGATCGCCCGCCATCTCACGGCGTGAGTGGCATCGGCTCCACGGTGATCAGCGTCGCCGGTGCGTCGAGGGCGAAGATCGCCTGGTTCACGCGCTCCACGACCCGCGCAGCGCATCGGCGAGGCCAGGCTCGACATCAGGATCGGCCAGACCCTGCGGGACCGGCACGATCTCGAAGAACCCCCGGTCGACGTAGGTGGGCGTGACGTTCACGTGGGTCGTCTCGAACGCCCCGGCGGAGGTCTCCTCGACTGTGACGGTGAAGATCATGCCGTCTTGGCTGGCCGCCGGGCAGGAGTTGCACGACTGCGGCGACTGGTTCGACAAGAAGTTGCCGATGCCATAGAGCACCACTTTGCCGTTGATGACGTCGACGGGCTGAGCGACGTGCACGTGCTCGCCGATGATGAGGTCGATGTCGGGCGACTCGAGGAACGCGGTGGCCTGTTCGATCTGGACGGCCGACGGCGCCTGTTGGTACTCGTTGCCCCATTGGATGTTCAGCACCGTGTAGTCGGCGCCGGCATCGCGGAGGGCTGCGGCCTGGACGAGCACACCCTCGATCGACGTGACGTTGATCGACCAGGGCGCATCGCTCGGCACCGGGATGCCGTTGGTGCCGTAGGTGTACGACAGGTGACCCACCTTCGCGTTCCCGAGATCGTAGATCGGCGGGTTCGACTGCTCCTCGGCACTCCTGGCCGTTCCGGTGTGGGCCACGCCGACGCGGTCGAGCTGATCGAGGGTCGCGGTGATGCCGGTGAATCCGCGGTCGAGGGCATGGTTGGACGCAATGGAGCACGTGTCGAAGCCAGCGGTGGCAATCCCGTCGGCCAGTTCACGAGGGGCGTTGAACACCGGATAGCCGCTCAGGGCGGTGTTGTCGGAGCTGATGGGTGTCTCCACGTGACAGACGGCGATGTCGGCGATGCTCACGAGCGGGGTGATCTGGGCCAGCATCGGGCCGTAGTCGAACTCGAGCCCCACATCGGCGCCGTTTCGTCGGGCCTGCTCGATCACCGGTCCGTGACTGAGCAGATCGCCGGTGAACGACATCGTGAAGCGGGCCGGAGGCACCGGGGTGGGGGTGGGAACGGCCGTGGGTTCCGGCGTCGGCGCCGGCGTCGGCTCGGGCGTGGGGGTCGGCGCCAGGATCTCGACTGCGGCTCGATCGGGCGACTCGGGATCGCCGCCGGTGAACGCTGCCGATACGGCGAAGACGACCATCGCCCCCACTACCAGTCCGACCAGCTTCGCCATCACGACTCCGTGCTAGCACGACCGGCAGCCGGCCGGTGGGCATGGTCGGGACGACTTCGATCAGATGGCAATGCCATCGTTTCCGCCGAAGAGCTCGGCGACGACCGGGCAGTCGACCTGACGCATGGCCACGGTCCCTTCGTCGACGCCCCCGTCGTGGGCGATGACATCGAACAGGCGCAGAGGCACGAGCTCGTCGTCGGCGAACCACGGCGCTCGTTGGTCGGTGAGACGTCGTTCGAGGCCGTCGAACATGCGCTGGGGGAGCAGCCGTCCGACTCCACCCACCAGGACGCACCGGACGTCGTCGACCAGACCGGCCACGGCAGCCGCGGCCAGCGACCCCGCCACGGCAACGGCGTCGGTGGGCCCGATGGCGCTGGCCTCGATGACAACGACATCGGCCGACGTGACGGCTGCGCCCAGACCGCCCGTGGGCACGTCGTCGGCTTCGATTTCCTGGGCATCGAGCCAGCGGGCCAACCCCGACCCTTCGCCATGGACATCGACCACCAGCGCGCTGACATCGGGCCGTTGGGCCAGCGCGGTCGCGGCGAGATCGGGCCATCCGAGCACGCACACGGTGGCATCGTGGGGCAGCCAGTTGGCCAGACGGCGGGCGGTTCGATCGATGGTGATGCGTTCGACGCACTCGCGAGCAGCGGCGCGCGGATCGGGGCTGGCCAGGATGTGGGCGGCCAGCCAGACCAGCGGGCCCGACGTGGTCTGGCGAGCCAGCACGCGTCGGCAGGCCATGACCAGCGCCCCGGAGTCGTCGATGAACGACACCAGGCCCGCCGCCGCCTCCTCGACCAGCATCGACTGGGGCGCTCCCGATGATCGGGCGACGAAACGGAGGCGTTCTGCGGGATGCACCGCGGCTAGCCCAACCCGACCAGTCGCTGCCGTAGGGCGGCGAGCACGGTGATGGTGGTGAACTGTCGGACTCGCTGACGATCGAATGGCCACTGCACATGGAACGCCTCGACCGCGCCGCGCACCGACGTGGCCATCCAGACGGTTCCGGCCTCGACGCCGTCCCGAGGGCCCGGACCGGCGACACCGGTGACGGCCACCGAACAGTCGGCGCCGAGCACCCTGCACGCGCCGATGGCCATGGCCGTGACCGCCTCCTCGGAGACGACGGGCCCTTCGGGCACGCCCAACAGATCGAACTTCACCTCGGAGGCATACGACACCACGCCGCCCCGGAAGACGTCGCTACATCCGGGGATCTCGGTTATGCGGGCACCGATCAGGCCTCCGGTGAGCGATTCGGCCGTCGCCAGAGTGAGTCCGTGGCGACGACAGAGATCGAGCACCACCGACTCCATCGACTCGTCGTCGACGCCGAACACGATGTCGTCCCCCACGATGGCCCGCACGCGGCGCTCCTCCTCGGCGAGGATGGCATCGGCGTCTGCGTCGGACGCGGCCTTGGCGGTGAGACGCACCTTCAGTCCGTTCCACCCGCTGGCGAGGAAGGCAATGGTCGCGCTGCCCTCCTCGTCGAGGCGATCGATCTCGTCGGCGAGGGTCTCGGCCAACCCCGACTCACTGCGGCCCCAGGTCTTCAGGGTTCGGCTCTTGATCACCGCCGTGACGCCGGCGCGTCGCTGCAGGTCGGGCAGAATGCCGACGGTGAACATCTCCTCCATCTCGTAGGGCACGCCGGGAACGGCGTAGATCACCTTGCTGTCGCCCACCGGGCAGATCAACCCTGGTGCGGTGCCCGGCATGGCTGGGTTCACCACCGCACCCTCGGGCACGTCGGCCTGCCGTTTGTTGTTCTCTGGCATGTCGCGACCACGGTTGAGAAACCGCGATCGGATGCGTTCGACGATCTCGTCGTGCCGCACGAGCGGCACCCCCATGACGTCGGCGATCACCTGGCGGGTGATGTCGTCCTGGGTGGGACCGAGACCACCACAGCAGATGACGGAGTCGGACCGTTCCAGGGCGGCCTCGATGGCCGCTCGCATGCGGGTCGGATTGTCACCGACCTTGGTCTGGAAGTGCGAGTCGATTCCGGCCAGGGCGAGCTGCTCGCCCATCCATGCCGAGTTCGTGTCGACGATCTGACCGAGCAGCAGCTCCGACCCGATGGCCACGATCTCGCAGCTGAAGCTGGCGGTGGTGCTCACGTGGGGCGACCCTACTCGGACGGGACCGGCCGACGCGACGCGCTCAGAGAGTGCCGGTGGTACTGGTGGCGCTGCGGCCGTCGTTGACGTACTGCAGGCCGGTGTAGACGGTGAAGGCCACCGCAACCCACCATGCCGCCTCGATCGTGCCCTGGGCTCCCTCGAGGCTCGGCATCGCGGCCAGCGTGAGCGCCAGACCCTGCACGAACGTCTTGTACTTGGCGCTGCGCCGGGCCGGCATGGCCAGACTCTGGCGAGCCCAGTAGATCCGCACCAGGCTGATGCCGAGCTCGCGGGCGGCGACGATGGCCACCGGCAGCCAATGGAGCCGATCGACCGAGACGAAGCACACGGCCACACCGACCACCACGACCTTGTCGGCCAGTGGATCGAGGAAGGCACCACTGCGGGTGATGGCACCGCTGCGCCGGGCCACCGGACCGTCGAGGTAGTCGGTGAAGCCCAGGAGGATTCCGAGGCCGAACGCGGTCCAGGACGTTCCCGTCGTCGCGTCGGCCTCGAGGATCACCCAGAACAGGAACGGCGCAACCACCAACCGGCTGACGGTGAGGAGGTTGGCCGGCGACGAGAGCCACGAGCCGGTGTAGGTGGGTGCCGTTGCAGTCATGGACGCCGAGCTTTCAGGTCGGGGCCCTCGGCCCCGGAAACCTCGACCGTAGCGAACTCTCCGACCGCGAGCCCCTTTGGCACGGTGACGATGCCATCGATCTCGGGGGCTTCCCGGTAGGTGCGGCCGACTCCGGGCTCGTCCACGAGTACTTCGACCTCCTGACCGATCAGTCGGTCACGTCGGCTCGCCGTGATGGTGCTCTGCAGTTCGTCGAGCTCGTTGAGCCGCTCGGTGATCAGACCCCGATCGACGGCACCGTCGAGGCCCACGGCGTAGGTTCCCTCCTCGGCCGAGTAGGCGAAGAACCCGCACCAGTCGAGCTGGGCGTCGGTGACGAACGCGAGGAGCGCATCGTGGTCGGCCTCGGTCTCCCCGGGATACCCGACGATGAAGTTCGAACGAAACGCCGCCTCGGGCTCGCGCCCGCGGATGAGACGAATGCGGTCGAGGAACTTCTCGCCGTTGCCCCAGCGCCGCATCCGACGCATGAGCGGCGCGGAAACGTGTTGCAGCGAGAGATCGAAGTAGGGAACCCCCGTGCGACAGATCGCATCGATGAGCGCGTCGTTGAGATCACTCGGATACAGGTACAGGAGCCGGACCCAGTCCACGCGCTCGGCCACCGCGTCGACCAGCGGGACGATCGAGCGCTCACCGTGGCCCTGATCGCGTCCGTAGGCGGCCAGATCCTGGGCGACGAGCACGATCTCCTGTGCCGCGAGCATCTCGACCTCGGCCAGGATCGACTCGATCGGGCGGCTGCGCTGTGGACCCCGAAACGACGGGATGGCGCAGAACCCACAGTTCCGATCACAGCCCTCGGCGATCTTCACGTAGGCCCACGGAGCGGTGGCGGGCGGTCGGGGGAGCTCGAGGAGATCGAGGCTGGGCACGGCCGGCTTGCTACCGAGGGTGACCGGCACACCGAACCCGACCACTGCATCGACCTCGGGAAGAGCTGCACCCAGCTCGTCGCCGTATCGCTCGGCCATGCATCCGGTGACGATGAGCTCGGCGCCGGTTCGACGGCCCTCGCCGAGGGTGAGAATCGTGTCGATCGACTCCTGACGGGCCTCGTCGATGAACGCACAGGTGTTCACCACCACGAGATCGGCCGCAGCCGGATCGGTCGCGGCCTGCATGCCGTCGGCCACCAGCGTGCCGACCAGCTTGTCGCTGTCGACCTGGTTCTTCGGACAGCCCAGCGTCTCGATCCAGTACGTTCGTGGCACCTGCCAAGGGTATCGACGCGGCGAGTGCCGGCCGCGCAAGGTCAGGCGAGCAGGCGTTCGATCACCTGTGCCACACCGTTGTCGCGGTTGGGCGGCGCGATCTCGTCGGCCATGGCCCGCACGGCCTCGCCGGCGTGGGGCATCGCGACAGCGTGACCGGCCCAGGACAGCATCGACAGATCGTTGTGATTGTCCCCGAAGGCAATGACCTCGCTGGCGGCGATACCGAGCGCCGAACAGAGCCTCGCCAGCGCTGCGCCCTTGTGCGCACCGTCGACGGTGATCTCGATGAACGGTGCGCCCGAATGCGAGACGTGCACCGTGTCGGGCGCCAACGCCGCAACCGGCCCGAGCAGCTGCTCGGACGCGATGCCGGGCACACCGATCAGCACCTTGGTCACGTCGGTCGGAAGCAGCCCGGTCCGCTCGACTCGCGGCTTGCCCGCATAGTCGGTGCCCGACGGGTCGAAGCCGCGCCACGACGGGTCCCACAGGAATCCACTGCCGGTCTCCCACGCGAAGGCAGCCGACGGAAAGGCATCGAGCACCGCCGGGAAGATGGCGGTGATCGTGTCGTCGTGGATCACCAGCCGATGGGTCACGGCTCGGACCGTCGGGTCGTACAGGGTGGCGCCGTTCGAGCACACCAGCCAGTCGACGACGCGTCTCTCGCCGACGATGGGCAGTACCGAGTAGTGGCTGCGCCCGGTGGCGAAGACCACGGTGACTCCGGCCTCTCGGGCGTTGCATAGCGCCGAGACCGACCGTTCGGAGATGACCTCGCCGGGCGACAGCAGTGTCCCATCGAGGTCGGTGGCAATAAGCCGAGGTGTCACCGTCAGCAGGCTAGGCGGCCGACTCGTCTTCGCCCGAGCCGTTCAGCTCCTCTGCCGTCATGAGTACCTCACGCGCCTTCGAACCGGTGCTCGGACCGACGACGCCGCGTTCCTCGAGGAGATCCATGATGCGTCCCGCGCGGGCGAAGCCGACCCGCAGCTTGCGCTGGAGCATCGACGTCGACCCGAGCTGGCTGGTGACCACGAGCTCCATTGCCTGGCGCACGAGTTCGTCGTCGTCATCGCCACCACCGCTGCCCCCCGAACCCTGAGCCGACGGGCTGCCGTTGTCGGTCCCACCTTCGAGGATCGACTCGGCGGCGAGGGCCGGCTCGTCGTCGAGGTCGGTCTCCTGACGTCGCCACGCACCGACGACCTTGTGCACTTCTTCCTCGGTGACCCACGCTCCCTGGATGCGCTGTGCGATGGAGGTGTTGGCGCTCACCATCAACATGTCGCCGAGGCCGACGAGGCGTTCGGCGCCCGGCTGGTCGAGGATGACCCGACTGTCGGTGAGGCTGCTGACCGCGAACGCGAGACGGGCCGGGATATTGGCCTTGATGACGCCGGTGATCACGTTGGTGGACGGACGTTGGGTCGCGATCACCAGGTGGATGCCGACGGCCCGGGCCTTCTGGGCGATGCGACAGATGGAGTCCTCGACGTCGCGGGCCGCGACCATCATCAGGTCGGCGAGCTCGTCGACCACCACCAGGATCATCGAGAGTCGCTTGTACTGCTTGGGTTCGCCGTCGGGTCCGAGCTCCCCCGGACCGGCCTTCAGGGTCCCCTTGTCGTGGGCCGCGTTGTAGCCGGTGATGTCACGGAACCCGCAGCTCGACAGCAACTCGTACCGTCGGTCCATCTCGCGGCAGGCCCAGGCGAGGGCGTTGGCCGCCTTCTTGGGATCGGTGACGGGCTGGGTGAGGAGATGCGGCACCCGCTCGTACTGCGTCATCTCCACCATCTTCGGGTCGACGAGGATCATCCGGACCTCGTCGGGGGTGGAGCGCATCAGGATCGAGGTGATGATCGAGTTGATGCACGACGACTTGCCCGAACCGGTTGCCCCGGCGATGAGGATGTGGGGCATCTTCGCCAGGTTCATCATCATCGTGCGACCGTTGATGTCGCGACCGATGGCGACCTCGAGCGGGTGCTTGGCCTTGCGGGCCTCGGGCGAGGTGAGCAGGTCGCCGAGGGCAACGGTGGCCCGTGTGCGGTTGGGTACCTCGACGCCGATCGCCTGGCGGCCGGGGATGGGAGCCAGGATGCGGACGTCGGAGCTGGCCATGGCGTAGGCGATGTCGCGATGCAGGCTGGTGACGCGGGCGACCTTCACACCGGGTCCGAGCTCGAGCTCGTACCGGGTGACGGTGGGACCGACGACCATGCCCACGAGACGGGTCTCGACGCCGTGCTCGGCGAGCGCCCGCTCGAGAATTCGGCCACTCTCGGCCACCTCGGCCTCGTCGACCTCCTGCGCATCGGACAGGTTCAAGAGCTTGAGGCTGGGCAGGCGCCAGGGGGAGCCCTTGGCCGCGGGGCCGAGCTCCATTTCGAGCTGTTCCCCGTCGCTACCGATCGGGGGGAGCTCCACCCGGGGTGCCTTGGCCTTTTTCGGCTTCGGTTCAGGCTCGGATTCGGCCCTCGGCTGGCGCGGGGGTTCGGGTGTCACGACCGGGACATCTGCCGCAGCCTCGTCGGGGTGCGTGGTACCGGCGGTGGCCTCCCATGCCCGTAACAGCCACGTTCCGATGGCGGCGATGCCCTTGGACACGGTGTCGAGCACGACCCGGAGCCGGCCACGGGTGAGGATGAGCACGCCGACCACGCCCAGGGCGAGGGCGACGAGGAACGCCGCGACCGAGGCGAGCACGGCCGAGAGCGGATTCCCGACGAGATAGCCGGTCGCGCCGCCGGCCCGACCGAGCTCGGCGATGCCCTCGTCCCACCCCGGTGCCCCGCGAAGGATGTGGAGGAGGGCAGTGACCGAGATCGCCACCAGTGCGGTGCCCACCACCAGGCGGACCACCTGGTCCTCGGCAGCCTTGGCGGCCGCCGCCTCGACTCGGGCGTCGGTCGTGGCCGCGTCGGGGTCGTCGGTGGGGCCGCGAACGAGGAGCACGCCCACGATGACCAGCACCGGAGCCACGGCGTACTTGGCGACACCGACGCCTGCTCCGGCCAACCAGTCGAGGCCGTCGCCCACCGGACCGGCAACGTCGCCGTAGATGCCGAGGGCGGCCACCACGCCGGTGACGATGCAGCCGAGGCCCCAGACGTCGTGGCCGTGGCCGTCGAAGGCCTGCGAGACGATGCGGGTGAACCGGTCGGTGGTCGCGGTCTTCCTCACCGGCTTCTTCGCGGGGCGCGACGGGAGTTCTTGGCGGTCTTTTTCGTAGCCACAGTGGCAACAACCGTAACATCCGCCCCACCAGCACCAGTGCCAACACCCCCACCCCTCGAGATCGGTTTGCCCAAGCCCATATGTGGGCGGGTAGGACGCCAATTTCAGTGGGAGGGATCAGACGCTGACGACGACGGGAACGATCATGGGGCGGCGGCGGGTGCTGCGCGACACGAACTGCCCGGTGGCCCGTCGCACCCGGCGATGCAGCTCGTCGAGACCCTGCACCCCGTCGTCGAGGGCGCCGATCACGGCCCTGGCCACATCGTCGATGAGCTCGGGCTCGAGCTCGAGCTCGGTGTCGGGAGGCATCCATCCGCGCGCCACGAGGAGCGGTTCGCCCACCATCTCCCCCGCTTCGACGTCGACGGTCACGACCACGCCGACGAAACCCTCCTGGCCGAGGATGCGCCGGTCGCGGAGCGGATCGTCATTGGGTGACACGACCGCGCCGTGACGGTAGAGGTAGACGCCGTCGATGACGTCGGCATCGATGGAGAGCCCGTCGTCGGACAGGACGATCTGATCGCCGTCGCGGGCCAGCAACGCCTGGTCGGGTGCCATACCCAGCGACTGGGCGAGCTCGATGTGCGCAACGAGATGCTGGTGCTCGCCGTGCACGGGCACGAACCACTCGGGTCGCGCCGTCTTGTGGAGCGTGGCCAGCTCGTCTCGATTGCCGTGGCCGCTGGTGTGCAGGCCCAGGACACCCGAGTGCAGCACCGTCGCTCCCCGCTCGATCAGGTTGTTGATCATGCGGGCGATGGCCGCCTCGTTGCCCGGAATCGGGGTCGACGACAGCACGACCGTGTCGTTGGCGGTGATGTCGATCCATCGGCTGTCGCCGCCGGCGGCCATGGCGAGCGCCGACCGGTTCTCGGCCTGGCTGCCGGTCGAGACGATGCACACGTCGCCGTCGGGGTACCCGGCCACCTCTTCGATGTCGACGATCGAGTCCTCGGGAATCTTCAGCATGCCGAGCTGACGGGCCAGGGCCACGTTGCGCTTCATCGACAGCCCGAGCGTCGCCACCTTGCGATCATGGGCCAGGGCGGCATCGACGATCTGGATCACGCGATGGACATGGCTCGCGAAGCACGCGGTGATGATGCGACGACCGACGTTGTCGGCGAACACGCCGTCGAGCACCGGGCCGATCTCGGTCTCGGACCGGGTGGCCCCTGGCGAGTTGGCGTTGGTGGAGTCGCACAGCAGCAACCTGATGCCAGGGTCCGTTGCGATCTCGGCGATACGAGGCAGGTCGGTGAGGCGCCCGTCGAGGGGGGTGGGATCGAGCTTGAAGTCGCTGGAGTGCAGCACCACACCCTGTGGCGTGGTGATGGCCGAGATCAGCCCGCTCGGCACCGAATGGGTGACGGGCAGGAACTCGACCGAGAACGGACCGACGTCGAGTGTCTCACCGTCGTTGACCAGGCGGAGATCGGCGTTCGAGAGCACCCCGGCTTCCTCCAACCGGTGCCGCACGAGCCCCAGGGTGAACGCAGAGCCATAGACCGGGAAGCTCGCCTCGCCGAGCGCATGGGCCAGGGCACCGATGTGGTCCTCGTGGGCATGGGTGATGATGGCCGCCTCGACCTGATGCCAACGCCCGTCGAGGTAGGAGAAGTCCGGGTAGATCGAGTCGGCTCCCGGAGACATCTCGTCGGGGAAGAGCTGCCCGCAGTCGAGCAGCACGAGCCGCTCGTCGGTCTCGAGGACGGCGCAGTTTCGGCCGATGTCGCCCAACCCGCCGAGAAAGGTGATCCGAACGTCGGCGGCCACGTCCTCAGCCGATGCCGTATTCGGCGCCGACCGACAAACCGGCAAGGACGGCCTTCGCCTGGTCGGCGAGATCCACCACCACGGGCCCGACCGGTGGGCGGCACGGGCCCGAAGGGAGGCCGAGCAACGACAGGAGCGCCTTGGTGGGGATGGGGTTCGGAGTCACGTCACCCGACTCGAAGTGGAACGAGGGCAGCATCTTCTGGTTGATCGCGGTGGCCGCGCCGAGATCGCCGGCGTCGAGAGCGGCGAACATCGCCTGGTGCTCGGGGGCAGTCCAGTGGGTGGCGACACCCACGGTGCCCACCGCTCCGACGGCGAGGAAGGGCAGCGTCAGGACATCGTCGCCCGAGTACACCTCGACGTCGGGGCCGGCCTGAGCGATGAGCCAGGCGGTCTCGGCCGGGCTACCGGCGGCGTCCTTCAGCGCGACGATGTTGTCGACCTCGTCGAAGAGGCGCAGCAGCGTGCTGGTGTGGATCTTGCGCCCGGTGCGAACGGGGATGTCGTACAGCATCACGGGGAGATCGGTGCTCGCGGCCACCGAACGGAAGTGGGCGTCGAGGCCGTCCTGGGACGGGCGGTTGTAGTACGGCGTCACGACGAGCGCCGCGTCGGCGCCGGCTGCGGTGATGGCCTCGGTGTTGCGGATCGCCGACGCCGTGTCGTTGCTGCCCGAGCCGGCGACCACATGACCGTCGGCGCCGACCGCCTCGACGACAGCGCGCACCAGATCGACCTGTTCGGCGTGGGTGAGCGTCGGGGCCTCGCCGGTGGTGCCGGCAATGATGAGCCCGTCGTTGCCGTGATCGAGCAACCACCGCGCCAGCACCTGCGCACCGTCGAGATCGATGCTGCCGTCGTCGTGGAACGGCGTGATCATGGCGGTGAGAACTCGACCGAAGCGTGGCATCGCCCTCGATCCTACCAGCGGGTCGCCTGCGGTTTCGGGCCATTCGACCCATGGGCCGAACCGTCCCGGCGCCGACTCTCGATAGGGAGACCATGACGGCCACGATCCCGTACCCGCACACGCCGCCCCCGTACCCGCCA
>CAWBCM010000004.1:0-114346 GCA_963787285.1 uncultured Acidimicrobiales bacterium
CCGACGCTGCACGCTGCCGTGACCGGCATCAGCCTTCCCGTCGACGCCGGAAGCAGCGTGCGCTGGAGGTAGCGAGCACGCAATCTCACCGCCCTCGCCGTCCCGGCGGACTCGGGCAGGTACAGCACCACCGATGGCGCGCCAGGAGCGGCGGGGACGTGCGCCCTCGGCAGGATTCGAACCTGCGACCATCGGATTAGAAGTCCGGTGCTCTGTCCAGCTGAGCTACGAGGGCTGACCGACCAAGCGTACGTGACCGCCGGCGGCTCAGGGGTCGTCGCCGGCGACCACCCGACGGGCGAGCCGCAGGGCCGAAGCCGGTTCGGGCACCTCACCTTCGATCAGCTCGTCTCGCATCGCTCGCAACTCGCACAGCGGTGCCTCGAAGCGGTCGCGCGATGCGCCGGCTGCTGCGATCTCGGCCGCCGCCGTCGCCGTGATGATCGACTGTTCGTGGTCACCCTGGGTCGCAAGCTGTTCGGCGGTACGAAGCAGGCGCTCGGCGAGGGGATCGGCCTGTTGGAGCTCGAGCAGCCGTACCCATGTGCGGCGCCACTGGCGATGAAGAACCGCGACCAGGCCCAACGCCGCCGCCAATACGATCAGACCGACCCAGTCGCTAGACGGGCCGTGACCGCGGCCAGGCCGCCGACCACCCAGGCCATCTCGAGGCGGGTCTCGAGCCAGGCATAGGCCCGACCGCGGCGGGCATGGGGTGCACGACGCTGGACCACGCTGTCGTACGTGCGGCGTGCCGTGCTGGCGGCCACGCCCAGCAGGGCGACGAGGATCAGCACCGTGACCTCGTGGTACCGGAGACCGGCGACGAAGGCGGCACCGGCCGGAACCACCAAGGCGATCGTGAGGATGGGCTGTTCGTTCACGTGGTTCCGAAGCCAGGGCGCGAGGATGTTGCCGGCGAAGCCACCCAGGGAGCTGGCGGCGAGCACCAGTCCGAAGAACCAGGTGGGCGCACCCTCGGCCTTCAGCACGAAACCGAGGTGGAAGAACAGGAAACCCACCGAAGCTCGGAGCGCGGCCATGTCGAGGGTGGTGGCCTGAATCACCGAGTCGTGCAGCTCGAGGTACTCCTGGACCGGAGCCTCGGGTGCGACGTCGCTGTCGAGGGGAAGCCGGGTGGCCAGCACGGTGCCGATGAGGTAGAGAACGGCGCCGGACCGCAGGACCCACGGGGCGCTGGTGAGGGTGAGGACACCGACGGCACCCGCACCGCCCAGGGTGCCGCCGATCGTGCCGATGAGCGCGAGTCGGGCATTGGCCGCTACCAGCCGTTCGGGGTCGTGGACCACCGAGGGGACCATGGCGATGCGGGCGACGGAGTAGGTGCGACCCAGCACCATGATCCCGAAGGCGAGCGGGAAGAGGGCCAGCGTGCGGAGCTGGGTGGCGAGCATCATGGCCAACACGCCCCGCGCCGCGAGGGTGGCCGACAACACGATGCGGGGGCCACCCCGGACCCGGTCGATCATCGGACCGATCAACGGCGCGAGGACCGCAAAGGGTGCCATCGTGAGGGCCAGGTACAGCAGGATCCGGGGTCGGGCGGCGTCGACCGACACGTTGAAGAACAGTGATCCGGCCAATGACACGGCGAAAAACGCCTCGGCTGCGCTGTGAACCGGATGGATGCGCAGCAGCCGATCGAAGTCGCTTCGGCCACGTATCACGTCGAAGGCAGAAGTCGACCATGAGTGCACCCGCGAGGTGGGCGTCGGAGCGGGGTGAGCGGTCGTGGCCGTGATCTAGTCCTCCGCCACGATCAGGCCCTCGGCGGGCGTTTCCTCGGGCTCGCCTTCGACGACCCATCGGCCGCCGTTCGACTCGATCTCGACGATGTAGCCGCTGATGTCGTCGAGGGATCGGTAAATCTCGGCCCGCACTGCAGGATCGGACCCGTCGGGTATCGGACCGAGCCCGACGAGGATGCTGCCGTCACGCACTGCCAGGGCCGCGTCGGCGTCGTCGACAGCTTCGGCCCGGCTGTCGGTGAAGCGGATGGTCATCTCGTCGACGAGGCGGTCGATGATCTCGACCTGCACCTCGATGGGAATGCCGTCGGTGCTGAGTGACTCGATGAACACGACCGGCACCTCGTCGGGGTTCTCCGGCGCGGCAGGCGGGTGTTTGTCGGCGATCCACCGGATGACGGTGGTCTGGATCGCGGCTTCCCGATTCTCCTCGGGAGTGGTGGTCTCGGCGCACGACGCCGCCAGCAGTCCCATGGCGAGGGTTGCCGCCAGGGCGAGATGTCGACGACGGGAGCGGGCGTGGGTGTCGATGACCCAACCGTAGCCCCGGTGGGGTTCGGGAACGGGGCGCTCGGGCGCTCCGGCCGCGGCGGCGGCGAAACCCGTTCGTGTGGCGGGGAGTGGCCGGCCCTATGATGGGCCGGCCTTGGTGGCCGTAGCTCAGCTGGTTAGAGCACCGCGTTGTGGTCGTGGATGTCGCGGGTTCGAATCCCGTCGGTCACCCACCGTCATTCCGGCCAGCCGTAGGGTTAGCCTTGGTGGCCCACAAGCGCCTCTAGCTCAATTGGCAGAGCATCGGACTCTTAATCCGCAGGTTCTGGGTTCAAGTCCCAGGGGGCGTACACGAAGAAACCCCAGGTCAGCCCCGGTTTTCGGGCGGCCTGGGGTTTCGTCGTTTTCGTGGCCGAAACGGCCCCGTGGTCACACGGTGGTCACATCAGTTCCGTCCATCTGCTGTGTGCTGTGCCGGTTCATGCTGGACAGTGCAGCTCCGGTAGGTGGGCGACACTTGTTGGACGAGTTCCGGTTCCTGGGCGACACCGTGTCCGGTAGGTGGGCGACAGTGGCTCCGGTTCTTTGGTGACACCTGGTTGATGGGCTGTGCTCTGTTCCAACGCGAGTTGGTTCAGGGGGTCGGTCGATGTTGGTGGAGCTGGGGCTGGTGGAGCAGCGTCTGAAGGCGGTGCATGAGGTCCTCGATGGGGCCTCGGTCGTGGATGTCGCCGAGCGCTATGGGGTGGTTCGTCAGACGGTGCACACGTGGTTGAAGAACTACTCGTCCGATGGGTTGGCGGGGCTGGTCGACAGGAGTTCCAGACCGGAGGGGTGTCCGCATCAGATGCCGGCGGTGATGGAAGCGCGGATTGTTGAGTTGCGCCGTGCCCATCCCCGGTGGGGCCCGCAGCGGATCTTGGATCAGCTCGCTCACGACGGCGTCGGTGATCTTCCGGGCCGGTCGTCGGTCTATCGATGTCTGGTCCGTCACAAGCTGATCGATCCCCAGGCCCGGAAGCGTCGCAAGTCTGATTACAAGCGGTGGGAACGCAGCCGGCCGATGGAGTTGTGGCAGATGGACATCGTCGGCGGGGTGATGCTCGCTGATGGGTGGAAGGCCAGCATCGTGTCGGGGATCGATGACCACTCGAGGTTCATCGTGTCGGCCCATGTGGTTCGTCGGGCGACAGCACGGCCGGTGGCCGACGCGCTGGCGAAGGCGATGCGGACCTATGGGGTCCCCGAGGAGATCTTGACGGACAACGGCAAGGTCTTCACCAGCCGGTTCGGTCCAGGCAACGGTGAGGTGTTGTTTGATCGGATCCTGGCCCAGAACGGGATCAAGCATCGGTTGACGGCACCGTATTCGCCGACCACGACCGGCAAGGTCGAGCGGTGGCACAAAACGCTGCGGCAGGACTTCCTGACCGGCAAAGTGTTCGCCGACATCGCAGCGGCGCAGGCTGCGGTTGATGAGTGGGTTCGTGAATACAACGAGGACCGGCCCCATCAAGGGATCGGTGGTTCGGTGCCGTGGGAACGATTCCGGCTCTCCCAGACCGACCAGCCGCTCCTGCAGGTCGTTGAGGCGTCGGAGCGGTCAGAGGTGTTGGATCGCGAACCAGGCCAGGTCCCAGTCACTCGGTTGGTGTCAGCGAACGGGACGATCGGCTTCGGCGCCCAGCGCTATCTCGCGGCCCGCTGGCTGTCAGGTGAGACCGTCGAAGTCCTCTCCGATGAAGGCCTCGTGGAGATCGTGTTCCGTGGCCAGGTCATAGCCACCCACGCCCGCAAGCACGACCCAGGCAAGGCACCGAAGCTCGCCCGATCCGCCCCCGGTCGTCGAGCTCGACCAGCAACCGTCGGCAACCCCGTGACCCGCCTCGTCGACTCGCGGGGCACGGTGTCCTTCGCCGGGACGGCCTATCAAGCCGGCTATCAGTTCCGGGGCCACACCGTCGAGGTTGCGATCGTCGGCGGCAACGTGCAGCTCGCCATCGACGGCAAGGTCATCAAGACCCACCCCATCCGCCACGACCCCATCAAAGAACACGGAGCCTTCGCCAACCCCGGCGGCCGACCCCCCAAGAAGCGCTCGGCGTAACCCGAATCACCGTGTCGTGGACCTACCGGTCACGAAGTGTCGTGCGGGTACCGGGACTTGACAACCTGGGTGTTCGTGTGGGCGTCGAGGGCCCGGTCGACGCTGCGTGTTGCGAGACCATGGGTAGCAGTTGTGCTCGCGCCATCAGTTCCAGCGGAGCGTGAAGGGTGAACGAGTTCGCCTCGGCATCGCGGGGCGCCGACAACTGTTGGAGGCTGCGTGGAGCAGTTCGGCGTCGGTGATTCGGTCGAGTCCACGGGCGGTCCAGGCGCTGGTGATGTCGTCGGGGTCGAGCTGGCTGAGCGGGTGCTGGCTTGCGGTGTTCACGGGACAGGGCTCCTTTCTGAGTGGTCTTGTTCAGGTCGTGACGACGGTTCTGCCGGTGCCGTGTCCGGTTTCGATATGGCGAATGGCTTCGGCTGTGTCGCTGAGATCGAATGTGCGGCCGACGATCGGGCGCACGGTCCCGGTCCGTGCGAGTTCGATCACCGTGGCGAGGTCGCCCCTGTCTGGGCTTGGAGAACAGCGGCACGAGGCGTTGTCGTGTGAACGGTGACATCGCCGCGGCGGCAACGAAGCGCTGCATCCCGGTGACCGACCGTGGGTTCTGTCCACCGACCACGACGAAGGTGCCGGTCGGTGTCAACGCGTGACGGAGGGACCGGATTGGCTGGTTGCCGACGAGGTCGATGATCACGTCGTAGCGGCCGGTGTGGGTCGCGATGTCGTCGACCGTGTAGTCGACGACGTGGTCGGCGCCGATCGACCGGACGAGGTCGAGGTTGCGTGCCCCGGCGACCCCGGTCACTTCCGCTCCGTATGCCTTGGCGATCTGCACGGCGAAGGTGCCGACGCCGCCTGATGCGCCGATCACGGCAACGTGCTGTCCGGCTTCGACCCGGGCGGCGTCTCGGATCGCTTGGAGCGCAGCGACCGAGGTCGTTGGGATGGCTGCGGCCTGCTCGACATTGATCGAGTCGGGCCGGTGGACGGTCATCGATGCGGGAACGATCGCGAACTCTGCGAAGGCTCCGGTGCCGAAGCCGACGATCTCGTCGCCGATGTCGATGCCGTTGCGTGTGATCGTCGACGGCGACCACGGTTCCGGCGATGTCGGTCCCGAGTACCGCATGCTTGGGGTGAGCGGACGCCGTATCCCATGAGGCGGGCGAGGTAGGGCCAGCCGCGCATCTCGAGGGCGTCGCCCCGGTTGACGCCGGCCGCGTGGACTTCGACCAGCACGTTGCCGGACGCGATCGGCGGTCGGTCGATGTCTCGGAAGTGGAGGACGTCGGGGGATCCGAAGCGGTCTCTGGTGATGGCTTTCATGGTGTTGCTCTCGTGTCGATGTGCTGGTTCGTTTCGGTGCGGCGTGGCTGCGGTGGGCGTGGTCATGACGTGGCTCCGACCATGCGGTTGGCGCCGTTGCGGGCATCGACGAATGGGGTGGCGTGGCGCGTGCGGTCAGGTGTTCGAGCCGGCGGCCCTTGGTGAGGAGCCACAGGGCGAACCAGAACTCGGCGACGAGGGCCGGGGCCAGAACGATCGGCGATGCCGAGCCGTCGTAGCCGGGGATGAGGAAGAAGCTGAAGGTGTCGATCAGGTAGCCGGCGCCGGCAAGGCCGAGGAGCACGCCGAGCGGGCGCGGCATCTGCCGCGATGACGAGTGCCAGGTAGCCGACGATGAGGGTGCTGACACCGAAGAACGCCAGGCCGAGGATGTAGCCGTACTTGTGGGCGTCGAGGTACAGCAGTGCCAGCGTGTCGGTCTGGTCGGCGCCGAAGGCGCCGAGGTAGTCGGCGTCGTCGAGTGATCCGGACGGCCTGGAACATGTTGAGCAGGTTCAGGCCGATGACCGCGGTCTGGGTCATGCGGAACGCTGCGGCGAGCAGCGACAGTGTCCGACTGAGCGGTCGGAGCAGTTGGTAGAGGACGACGGCGATGGCGACATCGGCGATGAACATGACGATGTCGGCCGCCAGTCCGGCTCGGAACAGCATGGGTGAGTCGATGATGTTCTGGGCTGTGGCGCTCGGGTCGCCGGATTCGATGAGCTGGGAGCGGACGCCGATCTCGGCGAAGAGGCCGCAGGCGATGATGATCACGTAGAGCACGCCTGCGGTTCGTGCGGTCGCGAATCGTGATGTGACGTTGGGGTTGTGTCCGCGATCGTCGTGTGGTGGGTGTGGGTCTGGGTGGTCATGACAGGTTCTCCTTCGTGGTTTGTTGTGTTGCGGGGTTGGTGGTGGCTGGGGTGGGTCGTTGGCCGATCCAGATCGCGGTCAGGACCAGGGCGGCGCCGAGCAGTTGGGCTGGTGTGAGGGTCTGATGGAGCACGACGAGTCCGGCGACGGTGGCGACGATCGGGCTGATGAGGCCGAGCAGGGACACCTGGGCGACGGGGAGTCGGGCAACGCCTCGGAACCAGATCAGGTAGGAGACGGCGGCGCCCCCGGTTGCGAGCCACGTGAACCCGATCAGGTTCTGCCCGGTGAGCGATGGGGGTGGCCCTTCGACCGCGAACGCGATCGGTGCGAGCAGGACGCCGCCGGCGATGAGTTGCCAGCTGGTGAAGGCCGCGAGCGGGACCGGGCGCCCCCAGTGTTTCGTCAGGACGACGCCGGTTGCCATGGAGAGCGCACCGGCGAGCCCGGCGAGGACTCCGACGGTGTCGAGTGCAGCGCCCGACCGCAGGACCAGCAGGCCGACCCCGGCGATTCCGAGGATGCCGGCGACTGCGGTCGAGCGGCGGAATCGTTCGCCGAGGACCGGGATCGCCAGTCCGGCGGCGACCAGTGGTTGGATGGAACCGAGGGTGGCGGCGACGCCGCCGGGGAGTCGGTAGGCGGCGACGAACAGCAGCACGAAGAAGGCGCCGATGTTGAGCACGCCGAGCACGGCTGCCTTCCACCACCACGAACCGGTTGGGCGCCGCCGCGTGATGGCAGCCAGTGCCAGGCCGGCGGGAAGCGCCCGCAGCGTCGCTGCCAGCAGGGGCCGTCCCGGTGGCAGGAGCTCGGTGGTGACGATGTAGGTCAGTCCCCACGCCGCTGGTGCGAGGCCGGTGATGATCGGATCGAAGCGTCGGTTGGTCGGTACGACTGCTGACGGCGCCACGTTTGCGTGCCGCTCGATGGTGGCAGTCATGACGATCTCCTCTCGTGTCGGGCAGGTCAGGCGGCGGATCGAATGCGAGTCGAGTTGAGGTGTCACCCTCAGAAGTATCTTTCAGGCGTGATACTTTCGAGTATCCATAGCATGAGGCTTGCTGTCAAGAGTCTCTCTGGTAAGATTCTTGTGTGGATGCGAAACGAGAGACCGATGTGATGGACGAGGTCGTCGAAGAGGTTCGAGGTTGGCTCCCAGACCTGGACGTGGCCGGGCTGCCCATCACCGGGCGGATCCTGCGGCTCGCCCGTTACCTCGAAGCCGGTCGAGAAGAAGAGCTCGCCCAGTTCGGACTGACGCTCGGCGACTTCGACATGCTCGCCACGCTGCGGCGGCGTGCGGCCGGCGAGGCAATCAAGATCAGAGATCTGCAGCTTTCGTTGATGCTCTCCTCGGGCGGCACGACCAAGCGGCTCGATCGGCTCGAAACAGCTGGATTGATCGAACGGCTCCCCGACCCCAACGACCGTCGCGGCACGCTCATCACGTTGTCACCCAAGGGCCTCGACCTGATCAACGAAGCCGTCCCGGCCATCACCCGCTACGAGGCCGACGTCGTCACCAGCGCGATCGGATCCGAACGCGACCGGGCAGCCGTCGAGAACGGCCTGCGACAGATGCTCATCGCCAAAGAGTCCGCATCCGCCGAAGCCCCGTAGGCCACCAACAAGAACCGAGAGGAGTGAACTCATGAGTGCCGCCACTATCGATCCGGAGCTGCTGGCGAACCCGACCGCCGTGCTCGCCACGAATGGTCACGACGGGCATCCCCAGCTCACCGGACTGGTTGATCGGTGAGCACGAAACGGCCGAGGTCATCATCGCTCAGCATCGCCGCGAGACAAGCGAAGCCGACGAAGTGCTCGCCGTCGTCCACGACGCGCCACAGGCACCGGGCGCACCCGAAGTGCTCACCTGAGAGCGCCTCCCGCTCGGTCGGAATGATTGCCGGCGAAGTCGAGGTCGTGCCGCGTCTGAGGGTCGCCAACCAGGCAACCCGGTTGCCGCGACATGTCGACTCCTGGCCGGTCGGTACCCTCGTACTGCCATCCCGCCAGGAGATCAGCGATGCCGCACCGGACGACCACCAGCGCCGCAGGAACACACGGCGATCCCTCGGGCGCCAACTCCACAGGTGCGCTGTTCGCGTTCGACGACTCCTTCGTGCGCGACGTTCCCGAGCTGTCGATCCCGTTCCGGCCCCGACCGGTCCCCGGTGCCGAGTCGATCGCCCTGAACGAGGACCTCGCCACCGAACTGGGCATCGACGTCGTCCGGCTTCGCTCACCCGAAGGCATCGATGTGCTGGCCGGAAACGAGACACCGGTCGAGGCGACGCCGGTGGCGATGGCCTACGCCGGGCATCAGTTCGGCGGCTATTCACCGCGTTTGGGCGATGGCCGTGCCGTTCTGCTCGGTGAGCTCACCGACCGAGAGGGCCGGCGCGTGGATCTGCACCTGAAGGGCTCCGGCCGGACCCCGTTCTCCCGCGGTGGCGACGGCAAAGCCGCGCTCGGCCCGATGCTGCGCGAGTTCCTGTTCGCAGAGGCGATGCACGCCCTGACCGTCCCGACCAGCCGTGCCCTCGCCGTCGTCGGCACCGGCGAGCACATCCCGCGCGACGGCCCCGTTCCCGGCGCAGTGTTGACCCGGGTTGCCGCCAGTCACCTCCGGGTCGGGACATTCGAGTACGCCGTCCGCCTCGACGACCCGACCATCCTTCCGCGCCTGGCCGACCATGCCATCGCCCGCCACTACCCGCTGGTGGCCGAGCTCGACAATCCCTACCTCGGGCTCCTCGAAGCGGTGGTCGACGCCCAGGCGTCACTGGTCGCCCGGTGGATGCTCGTCGGGTTCGTCCATGGCGTCATGAACACCGACAACGTGTCGATCGCCGGCGAGACCATCGACTACGGGCCGTGCGCGTTCATGGACCACTACGACCCGGCGACGGTGTTCAGCTCGATCGACCGCAACGGTCGCTACGCCTACCGCAACCAGCCGGGCATCACCCAGTGGAACCTGACCCGGTTGGCCGAGACCCTTCTCGCAGTCATCGATGACGAACCCGAGGTGGCAATTGCTTCGGCCACCGCCGTGCTCGAGTCGTTCCCCGACCGGTACCGCAACCACTGGACCGACGGGATGCGGGCCAAGCTGGGACTCACCGACCCCACCGAGGTCGAGCAGTCGCTCTTCGACGACTACCTCCAGCTCCTGGCGGAGGGTCAGGTGGACTACACCAGCAGCTTCCGAGCACTCTCTGCGTCGCTTCGCGGTGATCACGACCACCTCGATTTGCTGTTCGCCGACCGCGATGCCCTCGATCGGTGGATCGTGCGATGGCGAAGCGCACTCGACTCGACGGCAGCCGATCCGGCGATGGTCGCCGACGCGATGGACAGTGTGAATCCGATCTACATCCCGCGGAACCACCTCGTCGAGGAAGCCCTCGGAGCAGCCGAGAACGGTGACACCACCCCTTTCGCCGACCTGCTGGCCGTCGTCACCCGACCGTTTGCTCATCAGCCCGATGTCGCTCGCTACGCGGATCCGGCACCGGCCTCGTTCAACGAGACCTTCCAGACGTTCTGCGGTACCTGAGGTGCGCGATCAGACGACATATTGACAACTTACTTGTCGTCATGACAATAATATTGTCATGACGAGCACTGTGGTAACGGTCATCGACGAGGTGCGGCTCCTGCACAACCGGCTCATCGAACTGGTGGACGAGCTCCATCACGACCGCCGCGTCACCGCACCACAACGAGCCGTTCTCGAGTTCGTCCATCGTCACGGACCGGCGACGGTTCCCACGATCGCGCGGGCCCGTGGTGTGACCCGTCAACACATCCAGGCCATCAGCAACGAGCTGAAGTCGCTCGAACTGATCGAGCCACAGGAGAACCCGGCCCACCGCCGCTCACCCATGTTGGTGCTCACCGACAACGGTCGCCAGACCATCGACCGGATCCTCGAACGAGAGCTCCACCACCTCGCGACACACGTGCGTGACCTCGACGAGAACCGACTTCGCTCCGCCGCCCAGACCCTTGCCGAGCTCCGGCACGCACTCCGAAAGGAAAGCGCGTGACGACAACGATCAAACGCCACCTCTACGACCAGTTCCGCCTCCCGCGGGGGCCGCTCGGCCGCCTCGCGGGCCGAGTCATGTCCCGGCGATCGTCCAACGTCGAACGCAGCCGCTGGACCGTCGGCCTCCTGGCACTGCAACCCGACGCCCGCGTCCTGGAGCTGGGGTATGGCCCTGGACTTGGCATCGAGGCAGCCGTCGACGCCACACCCGACGGACACGTTGTCGGCATCGATCACTCCTCCACGATGCGCGCCATGGCCGCCAAGCGGAACGCATCCGCGATCCGGACAGGGCGTGTCACCCTGCTCGTGGGCGACGCCCAGGATCCACCACCCGACCTCGGCGTGTTCGATGCCATCTTCTGCTGCAACGTCTGGCTGTTCTGGACCGACCCCGAGGCCACGATCGATCGTCTGGTCCACCTGCTCACACCCACGGGCAAGCTGGCCATCACCCATCTCCCTCGGCACAGCCAGGCGACGAGCGAGGCCACCGACGAGGCGGCCACGCGCATCGAGCAGCAGATGGACCAGGCGGGGCTGGTACGTGTCGAGCGTGCCTACCTGCCCCTCCACCCGGCACCAGCGGTGTGCGTCACCGGACATGTTGCGTGACCGGCGCTCTCACCACGGGGAACCGGCGTAGCCCGCCGCAGCTGCGCGGCGCGACCCGCCGGGTCGCCGTGCGTCAATACAAGCGTGACGCCATCCTTCCATCAGCGGCGGTACCGGGGTCTACTGGTCGGTGTGCATCGCCGTAGGCCGTGTGTCGGCTCGATTCCCCCCATCAGGACCATGTCGTGATCGTCCTGATGGTTGCACTGGCGGTGACCGTGGGTCTGTTGTCGTTGACCGGGTTGCCGATCGAGCCGGACGCTGATTCGAGCGGCACCGGTGAGCGGGTGGCGTCGGATGATCAGATCCGCCAGTTGGCCGACGACCTGGGCCCGTTGCTCTACCGCGTCGCCTATGCCGTCACCCACGACAACGGCCTGGCCGAAGACGTGGTCCAGGATGCTCTGTTCCAGGCCTGGACGTCCATGCCGAGCTGGGACGACGATGTCCCGGTGCGCTGGCTCAGGCGGGTCACGCGGAATCGTGCGATCTCGGTGATGCGCAAGGAGAATCGCTCGTCCGCCCGCAGCGAGTGGGGTGGTCTGGCGTCCGACGCTCCTGAGGTCGAGCGCGTCGTCGAGGGACGGGAGCGGGTGGCGGCGGTTCGAGAGGCCCTGGCACGTCTCGACGAGCCTTCTCGTCTCCTGATCGTGCTGCGGGAGAGCGAGAACCTCTCGTATGCCGAGATCGCCGAGGTCGCCGATCTCACGCCGTCGGCGGTCAAGGCCAAGCTGTACCGATCACGGCACGCCCTGAAGAAGGAGCTCGAAGAATGGGAGGCGCAATGAGACGCAGAGTCACCGACCGCGCCCTCCGGCGATGGCTCGACACCGGACGGCCTGCTCGTGTGGCGGTCGCCATCGAGACCGATCCGTCGGTGGTGGAACGACTCGAAGCCATCACGGCACTCGAGACCGTTCACACCGAAGCGATAGAACACCTGGTCACTCCGCAGCCCGACTTCGCCGACCGGGTCGTCCGAGGAGTGCACACTCGGATCGACAACTACGGAACGGTGTCGCTCATGGCGGACCTGCTCGGTCTGGGCTTCCACGTGGGCCAGGCGATGCTGGCTTCCGACGACGATCCCGACGACTCGCCGTACGACTCGGACGACTCCTGACAAGGTTTTCCCGAGTTTCGTCTCCGACGGGCGCGACCGGGCTCTTCCTGGTGCGTTACCTCACTGAAGCATTCACCACCGCTCCTCAGGAGGAACTCACATGGCAACCAACACCGACGTCGTCGACGTGACGGCGAAGACCCAAGGACACCGATACCGGGCTGACATTGTCGACCGAGCGTGGCATCACCACGATCGCCGATGAGGTCGTCGCCAAGCTCGCCGGCCATGCCGCCCGCGAGATCGAAGGCGTCGCCGGTATGGGCGCAACCTTCCGACGCCTTCTCGGGCGCGTGACGCCGGGACAGGAATCGCTCACCCAGGGTGTGAACGTCGAGGTCGGGAAGAAGGAAGCTGCGATCGACATCGTGCTTCTCGTCCGCTACGGCTACCCGATCCCCTCGCTGGCCCAAGAGGTCCGCGAGAACGTGATCACCCGAGTCGAGACCGACACCGGCCTCATCGTCAAAGAGGTCAACATCGAGATCGACGACCTCCAATTCGAAGAGGACAAGAGCCAGAGCCGCGTCGAGTAGCGGCGCAAGCCGAGACCGGACCACATAGTCACGTGCTGCTTCGTCGAACCGCCCTGCGGGTCGTTGGTGTAGGGGTGGCCGCCCTCATTCTCGTGGCGGCCACCCAGTTGCTCCTGCTCAGCTTCGAGACCGACCCGTTGATCAGCCGAGGTCGCCTCGGCGACGTGGTCGACTGGATCGAGAGTCGACCGAGCCCGGGGGCCGCAGTGCTCGTCGGCGGGGCCCTCGTGGTCATCGCGTTGGCACTGCTGGTGGCCGCCGTTCGTTCGGTCGGGCCCGACCGTCGGGTCATCACGACCCGACGCCGTCACGGCTGGACCAAGCTCGATCGCGCCACCCTCGAAGACGCCTTCGAGCGGCACCTGGAGCACATCGATCGGCGCAACGACGTGCACGTGCGAGTCCGGCGAAACGGTCGGGTCGACCTGACCATCATCACGCCCGATCCGACGGTGATGGGAGCCGTCAAGGAGCTTCGCGACGGCGTCGACGAAATCTGCCAAGAGCGTTCGTTGCCCTGCCGATCGGGTCGAATCGTCAGCTCGACTCCGCGGCGGATGACGTCGAGGCGGCGGGTCCGATGACCGCCCTGCGTCGAGCCTCTCAGCTCGTGGGCATCGCCGCGATTGCGACCGTCGGCGTGTTCCTGATCCTCGAGGCCACCGAGATCATCAGTGGCGAGTGGCGACGCGACCTCGGCGACCTGCTCGATTCGGCCGTCTTCCCCACCTGGGGACTGTGGCTCTCCGCTCTGGTCGGCGCCGCTCTGGCGGTGGTCGGGGTCGGAACGATCGCTGCTCAACTGGCGCCGCCCAAGAAGGGACTCAACACCGTGCACGAGGTCAACAGCGCCCACGACGGCGACACGAGCATCCGCGGCCGCGCGGCGATCGGGGCCGTCCGCCACGAGCTGAGCGGCATCGCCGGCATCGTCGACGTCGACGCTCGAGTCAGTCGCAAGACCATGCACGTCACGATTCAGATCGACGATCGGGCCAATCTGGCCGACGTCGAAAACGATGCCAGAGCCCGGCTCGGCCACGAGTTCTGGATCAATCTCGGCCTGGCCGACTTCGCCGTGAACCTCTTGGTCGCCCATCACCCCAAACCGCCGCGAGTGCGCTAACCAGTGGAGAAGAGATGTCCATGACCAACAAAGCAACCCTCGGGGCGCTTGCCGGCGCACTCGTTGCACTGATCTGGGTCGCCTGGGACGGTGTCGCCGTCCTTGTCGTACTCGGCTTCGCGGCGATCGGCTGGCTGATCGGCATGATCTTCCAGCGGCCCGACATCCTCATCCGACTCCTGCAACGCCTTCAGGACCGCTGATCCACCGGCAGTGGAGGTCAGTCTTCCGCGTCCTCGATGATCAGCAGCGGATGGCTGGCGATCACGCGGTACGGCACGTGCATCGCGCCGCCAGCCGTGTCGAGCACCAGGTGCGAGATCCCCAGCTCGGCGATGGTGCCGGTGATCGAACCGGACTCGATCCGTGAACCCACCCGAAGAGTCCGCTGAAGGTTCCGTCCGGCCGCTATGTCGGGCGCAACCGAGCCGGCGCCGACGATGGTGATGCCGGCGAGGGCGGCCGCGAATCCGAAGGCGGCCGCCGCGATGAGGATGTTCAGCGTCGTCGTGTCGACGTCGAGCTGCCCGAGAGCGAGCACGACAGCGCCGGCGAACACCGCCATTCGGGCGCCCCGCTCGAGCCCGCGATGCCTCGTGCCGGATGCTCGGGTCACCATTCGACCGACCGCAGTCGACACCATCAGACCGAGCGCATAGCCCGCGAGCAGGAGCAGGCCGGCGATCCCGACGTTGGGCAGCCAGGCGAGAACGTCGGCCGGGATCGGTCGAAGGGTGTCGGGGCTCGAGACGGCAATGGCGATCAGCGCGCCGGCGGCAGTGAGCACCCAGAACACGAAGATGCTGGTCGGAGTGGCGACCTGCTGGAGCGTGGGCCGCCGGCCCTTTCGGCCGAGCACGCGCCGGATGAGGAATCCGCAGATCGAACCGAGGATCAGGCCGCCGGCGACGGCGACCGATGCCCATATCCACTTCTCATCCATCAGGAAGCAGACTCCTCTCGGCGACGTCGCTGGTTCGCTGCCTGCTCGGGTCAGTCGTTGGCAATGGTCTCACACCCCGAAGGTCATCGGTTCGAAACGGCCGAGGTCCTGGCTGGATTTGGTAGACCGGACGAATGCCGTCGATCTATTTCGAGGACTTCACCCCCGGTCGAGTGTTCGACCTCGGCTCGGTCACCGTCACCCGGGAGGCGATCATCGACTTCGCCACCCAGTTCGATCCCCAGCCGTTCCACACCGATGAGGTTGCCGCCGCCGAGTCGCCCTTCGGTGGGCTGATCGCCAGCGGCTGGCACACCGGGTCACTGTGGATGCGAATGTACGCCGACGTCATTCTGCCCGACACCGACGGTCGGGGATCTCCCGGAATCGACGAGCTGCGGTGGCGGGCACCCGTGCGCCCTGGCGACACGCTCACCGGCACCACGACGGTTGTCGACGCGCGGCCCTCTGAACGTGATCCGACACGGGGGACGGTGTTCACGGAGTCGACGATGACCAACCAGGACGGCGTGGTCGTCATGACCCTGAAGGGTCGCGGCCTGTTCGGCCGCCGTCCGCGCTGAGCCTGTCGCCGGCAGGTGCTCTTCAGGAGTGGCGGGCGGCCGGGTGTTGGCACGACTCGCGTTTGCACTTCCCGCCGGCGGTGCCGGGGTTCTGGTAGTCCTCGCAGCTGCACAGCGAGCACGGGCTCTTGACGGCGTCCGTGGTTTCTTCGGGCATTTCGGCGTCCCTCTCGTCGGCTCCAGACTCCAGCACCGCCCATTGAGACATACATCGGGGAAGGCGTCAAAGCGGGAATCGGTGAGCACCGACCTCCTGTCGCCGGCAAGACGTTGCCGCGCCGCTACGGGTTCAGGCCACGGTTCTGCGGGCGCTGACGCCGACGATCCGGCCGTCCGCGTCGCGCCCGACGACGTACCAGGTGACGCCCGGTCCGGACTGGGGGCCGCCCAGATCGGCCTCGGTACGGAGCCCGCCCAGCGGTACCGAGGTATCGGGCCCAGACCAGGCCCACCATGGCCGACCATCGGCGGTGAAGACGGTGACGGTGTACTCGCTCACCGCGTCGACGCCCACCCACTCGAGAGTGGCGTAGGCGTCGTTTCCCTCGACGTCGGTGAGCAGTTCGATCTCCTCGATGCCGGCGGCACTCACGAGGAGCGCAGGTGTAGGAGTGGCCGTCGGTGCAGGAGCAGCGGTCGGTGCCGGCGTCGGTGTCTCGCTCGCCTCGCCGGCCTCGGCTTCAGGCGCTGATGACGCCGCCGACTCGGGTTCGAACGGTGTCGACTGCGCATCGGGTTCGGCCGAGCTCGAACAGCCGACCACCAGAAGCAGCCCCGTGAGAGCGGCGGCCAGACTGCGCCAACTCAACATGCCGAGACGTCGAGGCCGAGCGCCAGGCAGATGTCGGGCGCGGTCACTTCGGAGGTGAAAGCCGGGTCGTCGAGGGTCATGCCGAGCTGTTCGGCGGCGAGGACGACCTCGATCACCCGGTCGGGGTCGCCGCCGCCGGTTCCGAGCAGATCGTCGCCGACCGCCTCGTCGAACTCTCGCTGCACGATGTCCTCTGCCTGGAACTGCAGGAACAGCGACCCCGCCGGGTCGGGTCCGCCGCCTCCGATTGCACCCGAGCGCAAGCCCAGAGTGATCGCCCGACGAAAGTCGGCCAGGTCGATTCCGGGTCCCTGTGCGAGCCAGTCGACGAGGTAGGAGTTGAGGACGTCCTGCACCCGGCCGGTGATGAGGCGCATGAACTTCTCGCTGGGGTCGCACTCGGTGAAGTCGAAGCCGAGATCGGCGATGAGGATTTCGGCCTGGGCGACGATTGCCGTCAGCCTCGAGAGCGATGGGCCGGGGTTCGAGAAGTCGGGCTGCACGAGGTTGGCCTCGGCGACGAGCTCGGTGAGCTCGGCGACCTCGGTGTCCAACGGGTCGTCGCTGTCGATCTGAATGGCCGACAGGTACGTGGTGATCGAGTGCTGGATACCGCTGCCGGCGAAGGCCTCGTCGAAGCGTTGCCGCCAGCTCCCGTTGACCTGGCCGCACACCACCAGCAGGTGGTCGAGCTGCCCGGCACCGGAGAACGAGTAGTTGTCGGTTCGGGTCTGTGGGCCGAGTCCCGGCGCCACGACGGTCGCACTCGAGGTGCCCGAACCCGAGCCATCAGTGGTGTAGGGCCCACTCCCGCTGATCGTGCCGGCGGCCGACCAGATCGTCGACCCCTCGGCCTCGATCGGAAGCCCCCGCGTATTGGTGATGGCGGCGCCATCCATCGACCATGTGCCCTCGAGGGCGTCGTCCTCGACGCTGAAGTCGATCGGTCCGGAGGCTTCACCCGTCCAGATGAGGGTGAACTGCGCCGCCTGCAACCACCAGGAGCCTCCGAGGCCCCATGCGCCCACGTAGTCGCCATCGGGGATGGTCGGGGGTTCCCCGTCCGGCTCGGGCAGCGGCGCAAGGGGATCGGGCGGCTCGTCGCCGGGAAGGGGCAGAAGCCCGGGATCGAACGCGTCGGGTGGAATCGGGAGCAGACCGTCGTCGTCCTGCGCGACCGCGGGCTGCGATGCCAGCGCGGCAAGGGCGATAACGGCAACTGCCGGCACCGAGAGACGTCGGCGGCCCGTCACACTCCGCACTCCACCGAGAAGGTGATCGGCATCGATTGGACATCGGTTCCGGCCTGGAGGTCTCGGCCCGACCCCACGATCGAGAAGCCCGAGCTCCAGACGTCGACTTGAATCGGCTCATCCCCCACCACGAACCAGTCCTCGAGCGTCTCGCCGCCGGTCAAGAGGATGCCCGCTGCCTGCAGCCTGGGCGGAGGGCCCACTTCGACGATCAAGCCCATCGCCACGTCGCCGGTGCTGGTGAACCGGTAGCCGGTGTCGGTCAATTCGCAATCGCCGTCGGTCACGTTGAACTGACGGTCGCCGACCGTCGCCGACCCGATGGCGGTGCCCGTCGCGGTTCTGACGCCCGAAGGCGCAGCGGTACCGACGCCGCCGGCGAAGGTGGCGACGTACCCGAGACCACCGTTCAGCTCGAAGATCAGAAACTGTGCCGTCGGCACGCCGTCGCCGGACGCGACGACGACACCTTGTTCGGTGTTCACCGTCTCGATCTCGAAACCGGCGGCGTCCAACGCACCGGCATAGCCACTGACTGCTGACGCTGGATCGTCCCCCGGGAACGATCCGGTGAGCTCCCGGTAGACACTGTCGGCATCATCGGCAACGAGCGACTCGATCGAGAGGCCCTCGGGTACCGGCATGCCGGTGGGCCACCACGCGGGCAAGCCGAGGGCCACCGCTGATGCGTCCGCTGATTCGACGTCGGACTCGGCGGTGTTCGAGCTGGCCGAGGGGAAGCTGGCATCGTCTGCCGCGTCGTTGTCGGCCTCGTCGTTGCCGCCTCCACAGGCGGCGATCAAGACGACCAGGACGATGAGCCACTTGCCGCGCACGGAACACACCTCCATCGGTCGGTCGACCCCCCGATCGTGCGGGTACCGCTGTGGTGGCGAAACCCCCAACCGGTACGAACTGCCCCCCAATCCGCGCCCGTCGAGTACCCACGGCCACGGCCTGGGCCATACTCTGCGGGCATGGTGGAGTGGCCGACCGAGGGACGAGAAGCTGAAGTTGCCGCCGGGTTGGCCCTGGTGGAGTCCGGTGTCAGCGCCCTCTACGTCGGCGAAGCGGGTGTCGGCAAGAGCCGCATCGTGGCGGAGATCGCGCACCGCTCCTCCGCGTCGGGACGCGCCGTCCACACCATCACCGGCTCACCTGCTCTGCGCTCCATCTCCTTCGGGGCGGTCGCGCATCTCCTCGGCGATGTCCGCGCCGTCGATCGAGCGTTGCTGGTGCACGAGCTCCGCGACCGCCTCGTCGGCGAGCCGGGTTCGCCGCCCCTGGTAGTCGTGGACGACGTCGACCTCCTCGACGACGCTTCGCTCGCCGCTGTAGCGGCCCTGGCTACCGGCAGCGCGGCGGTTGTCTCGGCAACAACCCGCACCGGCAGCGCCGGCGAACCGGCCGTACTGGCCCTCTGGAAGGACCAGGCGCTGCGCCGAATCGATGTCGGTCCCCTCGATCGCGCCGGATCCGACGCGGTGGCCTCGGGTATGCTCGACGGCCCGATCTCGGTTGCGCTCGCGAGCCGGTTGTGGGAGATCACGAGGGGCAATGCGCTGTTCCTGCGAGAGGTCCTGTGGACGTCCCGAATCGACGGAGCAGTGGCACGCGGCCCCCACTACTGGGATCTGAAGGGCGTGATTGCGGCCTCGGGCCGGGTGCAGGACCTCGTGCAGCGGCGGCTCGCCGATCTCGATCCAACCGAGCGACGCTGCCTTGCCGCCGTCGCGATAGCCGACCCGATCGATGCCGAGACGTTGACTGCGTTGGCGTCGACCGACGTACTCACCGCCCTCGAGCACCAACAGCTGATCGAGATCGACGATCAGGCCGGCAAGGCTGTCGTGCGAATGGCTCACCCGTTGTTGCGTGAGGTGATGCGCGAGGAGGTCGGGCGCCTCGACCGGCACGACATCCTGAAAACCATCGCCGCCCGCCTGAGTGCAGGCGATCCGAGCCCCGTGGATGCGCTGCGCGTGTCCACCTGGATGCTCGACGTTGGCGACACCCCGCCTCCCGAGCTGGCGACGCTCGGGGCCCTTGCTGCCATCGACCGCTTCGATCCGAGTGCCGCCGAGCGCCTCGGACGTGCGGCGATGGAAGCCAGCGAGACGTCGACCGCGCTGGCCGTGCTGGGACGGGCCCTGACCATGCAGGGCCGCCACGACGAGTCGGTGGGTGTTCTCGAACGAGCACTCGAGTTGGCGGTCTCCAACGAGGAGGTTGCCATGGCCGTCGGTGCGCTCACCGACACGGTGCTGTTCGGCCTGGGCGATCCCACCCGTGCAAGCGGTTACCTGGCCGATGCGCAGGAGTGGGTCAACGACCCCGCCGTGCAGGCCGAGCTGGCGTCTCGGTCGCTGCTGGTTGCCGGTGTCGCTGGGGATTTCGGGACGGCGCTCGAGCTCGGAGCCACCCTTGTCGAGGCCGAGCTCCCGCCCTTCGCCGCCGCACCCGTTCTCATGGCCTACACGTTGGCCCTGAGCATGACCGGAAAGATCGACGGGGCCATCGCCCTGCTCGACGAGGGTGATGCCCTGGCCGACGAGGTTCGGCTGCAGCATCCCTTGTTGCGGGACCAACTCGGTCTCAATCGAGGGCTGGTCCTCCACGCTGCTGCCCGCCCGGCCGAATGCATCGGGCTCTCCGAGGAGGTGATGGTGAGCGAGGGCGGAGGCGAGCGCCTCCTGCCACCCTGGTTGTACATCTCCACGCCGGCGCGTTGGCTGGTCGGCGACCTCGACCGTGCCCTGGTCCACACCACCGAGGCCGTCGAGCGTCAGCGACGCTCCGACCCGATCGGAACGCTCGTCCTCGCCCTCGCATTCTGCGCCGGCACCCACGCCATCCTCGGCAAAACCGCGGGAGCACGAGAACTGATCGACCTGGCGAGCGCCGATCCGCGCCGCGGGGAGACTCGCAACCTGGTGTGGTTGGCCCAGGCCGAGGCGTGGATCGCTGCCCGGTCCGGCGAATCCGGCGAGGGTGCCGACCTCGTCGTCGAAGCGGGCGTCGAGGCCGCCGAGCGCTGGCACGTGGTCTGGGGCGCACAGGCGATCCACACGGCCGTCCGGTTCGGACATCCCGAGAACGCAGCGCCGGAGCTTGCCGCGCTGGCCGCCCGGGACGCGGGTCCACTCGTCGATCTCTTGGCCCGACATGCTGCGGCTGCGGCGGCGGCCGAGCCGCTGCTCTTGGCCAAGGTGGCGGCCGAGTTCATGGAGCTCGGCGCCTGGGCCGCCGCAGCCGATGCCTTGGCGGCCGAGGCGCTCGCTCACGACGACGCCACTGCCGCGGCACGGGCGGCCTTGGCCGCGCACGAGATGTCCCGCCGATGCCCCGCCTATGAGGCTCCATTGCTGGCCGCGTGCGAGCACCCGCTATCCGACCGTCAGCTCGACGTTGCCCGCCTGGCCGCATCGGGCTGGTCGACCCGAGACATCGGCCGTCGTCTCGATGTGACACCGAAGACGATCGAGAATCATCTCCAGCGCATCTACCTACTGCTCGGCGTGAACGGTCGCACGGAGCTTGCCCCGCTGATGATGGACCCTCCCGATCGCGAGGAGTGACGTGGCCGACGAGGTGGTCCCGATCCTTCGAGTGTCCGACGGGCACGAGACGGCCAGGTGGTACGCGCGGATGGGATTCGTGGTCGTCGGCGAGCATCGGTTTGCGCCCGATCTGCCGCTGTACCTGTTCCTGGAGCGCAACGGGGCTCATCTGCATCTGTCCGAACACACGGGTGACGCGACGCCGAACACGCTCGTCTATCTCTGGGTCGACGATGTCGACCCGATCGCGTCCGAGTTCGGCGTCGCCGTCAGAGAGCAGCCGTGGGCCCGTGAGGTGGAGCTGACCGATCCCGACGGGAACCGCCTGCGGATCGGCACCCGTCGCGCCGACTGAGGTTGCGTCGCTCAGCCGGTCGGTTCCATCAGCTCGATGCGGTTCCCGAACGGGTCGAGTACGTAGATCCGCTCGTATCCCTCCAGTGGCTCGTCGTCGGCGACCGTCACGCCGGCGCGTTCGAGATGGGCCGCGAGGTTTGGGAGATCGGACACGAGGAAGGCGGGGTGTGCCTTGCGTGCGGGGCGGAAGTCCGCATCGACTCCGACGTGCACCTTCAGATCGCCGGACTCGAACCAGCAACCCCCGCGAGCGGCCAAATGCGCCGGCTTCGGAACCTCGGGTATGCCGAGCAGTCCGCTGTAGAACTCGACGGCCTGTGGCTCGCCGCCCTCCGGCATCGCAAGCTGGACGTGGTCGAGTCGGCGGATCGGCACCCCCGCAGTCTCGCAGAGGCAGGTCGTGTCGGGCATCCGTTTCCTCCCCGGGCGCGCCGGTCATGCCCGGCAGTACCCTTGGTGACCTGCTAGCCATGGCTCCGAACTGTTTCCGGCGAAAGTCTGACCGATGAGCGACACACCCGACCTCCCCCAGAACCCGTCCGCCCCCACCGGCGGTGGTCCCGGCGTCGGTGGTCCGACAGATCCACCGGCCGAGCCCGGCAAGCCGTGGTACGAACAGCCCCTGTTCTGGGTTGCGTCGGTGGCCGGCGTCGTGATCTTGGTGCTCATCATTGCGCTGGTGACCAACGACGACGACAGCGCCACCATCGAAGCCGGTGAAACACCCACGGCCGAGCCCACGGCCGAGCCGACCGAGGAGCCGACCGAGGAGCCGACCGAGGAGCCGACCGAGGAGCCCACCGAGGAGCCGACCGAGGAGCCGACCGAGGAGCCGACCGAGGAGCCCACCGAGGAGCCCACCGAGGAGCCGACGGAGGAGCCGACGGAGGAGCCGACCGTCGACCTGGTCGATGTCGTCGCCTCGCCGGTCAACGCCCCGATGATGGCCTACTCGCCGGCGCCGCCGTTCCCCGACGGTCTGGTCACGGCCAACTGGTACCAGTGGGACGGCTCCTTCGTGGTCGTGTTCGCCGGTTGGTTCGTCGACGACACGACCTCACAGTGCCCGGGAGCCTCGATCGAGGTGTCCCCCGGCGTGTTCGACTCGATCTCCAACGGCCCGGTGGGCGATGACGGCTGCGAACCGGCTTCGGCCTATGCGGGATCACCGAGCGAGATCGTCGAGCCGCCCCTCGGACCGAGGGTGTGCGGGTCGATGGTGATCTACACCACGATCGTCTCCACCGACACCGAGGGTCTCTTCCTGTGGGGCACGGTCGAGCGTGCCGTCGACGGAGGCTTCGAGGGTTCGACCAGCCGTGCGCCGCTCGATCTGGCGTCCATCCCCGAGCTCGATCCCACCGCCGCTGGCTACCGAGTGCCCTCCGGGTTCCTCGCCGACAACGCAACCGAGGTCGTCTGCGACAGCTGAGCGTCCGATGACAAGCGAGGACTCGATGGTCGACGGCCTGGTCACGGGTGCGCTGTGCGTGATCGACGGCATGGAGTACTACCGCATCGACGGGCTCGAGCACATGGAGCCGTTCCTGACGACCGTCGTGTCCGCCACCGACCTCTGGATGTTCGTGTCGAGCACCGGCGCATTGACTGCGGGCCGGATCGACGCCGATCACGCGCTCTTCCCCTACGAGACCGACGACCGGTTGCACCGCCTCGCCGCCATCAACGGCCCCGTCACGATCATCGCGCGGGCTGTCGAGGGCGCCCGTGAGCTCTGGCGGCCCTTCGGACCCGAACGCACCACCGGTTGCACCCGATCGATCGCCAAGAGCGTGCTCAGCGACCGGTTGGTGTTCGAGGAGCATCACCACGACTGGGCCCTGCGGTTCCGGGCCACCTGGGCGCCCTCGTCCCGGTACGGATGGATTCGCACGGTGGAGCTGGCCGACCTGGGTGAAGAGGGAAACGAGCTCGAGGTGCTCGACGGTCTGCTCGACGTGATGCCGGCGGGGGTCACCACCCAGCTCGAACAGACCCGTTCGAACCTGGTCGACGCCTACAAACGATCCGAGACCGGGCCCTGGGGGAGCCTCGCCGTCTACACCCTGGAGGCCCTGATCACCGACCGGGCCGAGCCGGCGGAGTCCCTCACTGCCACGGTCGTCTGGTCTGCAGGTTTCACCGGAGCCCGGCCCGATCTCGACGGCCGGGCGGTCGACGCGATGATCGAGGGCCGACCCTCGCCGGCGTGCCGGCTCCTGACCGGCCGTCCCGGTGCCCATCTCCTGCGGGGTCCGGTGACCGTGCCGGCCGCAGGGTCGGCGTCGTGGCTCATCGCGGCCGACACCGGTCTCTCCCACCCCGACGTGCTCGCAGCGGTGCACGCTGCGGCCGATCCCGACGCCTGGCGTGCGGTCGGCGACGATCTGGCGGCCGGATCGGCGCGCCTGGACTCGCTGTTGGCCGGCGCCGACGCGTTCCAGTCGACCGCCGACCGCATCACCGATGCCCACCATCTGTCCAATGTGTTGTTCAACTCGATGCGTGGTGGGGTGTTCGGTTACGGCCACGACGTTCCGGTATCCGACCTCGTCGATTTCGTGCACTCGCGCAATCGTGAGGTGGGGGAGCGGTGGCAGGCCTGGCTCGACTCGCTCGACCCGTCGGTCGACATCGCCGACCTCCGCCGGTCAGCGGCTGCGACCGCCGATGCCGATCTGATCCGCCTCGTGTTGGAGTACCTGCCGCTCACCTTCTCCCGGCGTCACGGCGACCCGAGCCGTCCATGGAACCGTTTCTCGATCAGCGTCCACGACGAGCTGGGCCACGAGCGGCTGTGGTACGAGGGCAATTGGCGTGACATCTTCCAGAACTGGGAAGCCCTGCTCGAGTCGTTCCCCGCCTATTTCCCGAACGTGGTGGCGAAGTTCGTCAATGCTTCGACCGCCGACGGTCACAACCCCTACCGGATCTCTCGCGACGGAATCGACTGGGAGGTGCCCGACCCCGACGATCCCTGGAGCCACATCGGCTACTGGGGCGACCACCAGATCGTGTACCTCCTCCGGCTGCTCGAGGGGTGGGATCGCCACGAGCCCGGTGCGATCAGTAGTTGGCTGGCTCGGTCGGTCTTCGTCTACGCCGATGTGCCCTACGTGATCGCCAGCCACGAGGCGATCGTCGCCGACGCGAAGAACACCATCACCTTCGACGCCGAGCAGGCCGAGGCGATCGCCGAACGCGAGGACGGCCTGGGCTCTGACGGACGCCTGCTCGTCGAGTCCGATGGTGCGCTCGTGCGGGTGGGTCTGCTCGAGAAGCTCCTGGTTGCGGCCATGGCGAAGCTGAGCTCCTACGTGCCCGGCGGCGGGATCTGGCTCAACACGCAGCGTCCCGAGTGGAACGACGCCAACAACGCTCTGGCCGGGCCCGGGCTCTCGATGGTGACGCTCTATCACCTCCACCGGTATCTGCGATTCCTGGAGGGGCTGCTCGAGGACATCGTTGGCGACACGGTGACGCTGTCGACGTCGGTCGCCGAGTGGTCCGGCGACCTGCTCGACGTCTTCGAGCGTCTCGGTACCACCGAGGATGAGGTCGACGACCGGACCCGCCGACTCGTCGTCGACGCTCTCGGCAAGGCGGGCTCCGATCACCGCGATCGTGTTCGCCGTGGCGTCGACTCGACCACCGCCGCTGTGTCCCTCGCCGATCTCCGGGGCCTCTGCGACCTGGCCGCCGCCGAGCTGGAGCAGTCGATCCGATCCGCGCAACGGGTCGACGGCCTCTACCACTCCTACAACCGTGTCGCGTTCCCCGACGCCGACACCGCCACCGTCGACCATCTCGGACCGATGCTCGAGGGACAGGTTGCCGTGCTCTCGTCCGGCATTCTCGATCCGGCCGCGTCCCTCGAACTGGTCGACCGCCTCTTCGCGTCGAGCATGTACCGGCCCGACCAGGACACGTTCATGCTGTATCCGGTGGTCGAACTGCCCCCGTTTCTGGAGCGCAACATCGTGCCGCCCGGCGTCACCGTCGCAGTCGACGAGCTCGACGACTCGTTTGGGACCATCTTCAGCAAGGACTCCGAGGGCCGACTTCGATTCCGGCCCGAGCTGATCAATGCGAACGAGCTCGCCGACAGGTTGGCCGAGACGACGCTGCCGGAAACCGATCGCGACGCGATCGCCGATCTGTACGAGCGGGTGTTCGGCCATCGGTCGTTCACCGGACGCTCGGGCAGCATGTACGGGTACGAGGGAATCGGATCGGTGTACTGGCACATGGTCGCCAAGCTCCTACTGGCCGTGCAGGAGACCTACTGGGCCGCGGTCGACACGGGTGCTCCGACGGAGGTCGTCGAGGGACTGGCCGATGCCTATCGCCGGATCCGAGGCGGCCTCGGGTTCCGAAAGCAGCCGCAGGACTACGGCGCGTTCCCCACCGACTGCTACTCGCACACGCCCGGCCATGCCGGCGCTCAGCAGCCGGGCATGACCGGACAAGTCAAAGAAGAGGTGCTCACCCGGCTCGGCGACCTCGGGGTGCGGGTGAGACGGGGGCAGATCCATCTGGCTCCCGGACTGCTCGCTCTGTCGGAGGTCGTTCCCGATTCCGACGGCGGGGCCCGAGCCTCGTTCACGGTGTGTTCGGTGCCGATGACCATCGGGCGAGGCCAGGGCGATGGCGTCCACCTGGTTCGTGGCGACGGCACCGAGGTGACCCGAGAGGGCTTGGCGCTCACGCCCGGCGAGTCCGCCGAGGTGTTCGCTCGCAGCGGCACGATCGTTCGGGTCGACTGGACGATCGGACCACGAGGCTGAGTCGACCCTCGAGGTCGCACCGGTCCGCGTCAGCCGGAGAGAATCGTCGCGATCTCGGCCAGCGTGTCGAGACCGTGCACATCGTGGTCGAGCAGCGGTACCTCGCGCCGTGCCACGGGGGAAGCGTCGACGGCCGGTCCTCCCTCGTCGATCACTCCCCACAGAGCCGCCAGCTCGGCCCGTTCGGAGGTGGCGAGGGCGGTCAGCTCGCGGTGGTGCTCGAGCTGGTCGGCCAGCGCCGAGCCGGGCGCTACGAGGGCGTCGTCGAGGTCGCAGGGCGGGGGAAGCGGATGTACGAGGTTGGCCACCACGCCGCGCAGCCGATACCGGCCCTCGTGGAGGGCCCGGCCCAGGTGCGTCGCCTCGTCGATGGCCTCGGCGCGAGGGCTCGACACCAGCACGAAGCCGGTTTCGGGTTCCCGTAGAAGGGCCGACACCACCGCCGCGCGACTCGACAGCCCCTCCTCGATGCCGGCCAGTGACCGGAAGAACTCGAGGGTGTCCTCGACGATCTGCGGGCCGGCGAGTCGTCTCACCGTCCAGGCGAACGCAGCGGTCGCCGTCGAGGTGACCCGGGCGAAGGTTCGGCCGGGACCGGTGAGGGCGCGATAGACGGGGTGACCGAAGAAGGTGGTCAGGCGATCCGGAGCCGACAGGATGTCGACGGCGTGACGCGACGGCGGCGTGTCGATGACGATCAGGTCGTACTGGTCGGCGTCGTGCAGCTGGTGAAGTCGTTCGATCGCCATGTACTCCTGCGCGCCCGCCAGCGACCCGGCGATGCTGCGGTAGATGCGGTTCGCCAGGATGGCGTCGGCCCGGTCGCCGGCCCAGTCGGTGATCAGTCGATCGAAGGTGCGCTCGGCAT
Source organism: uncultured Acidimicrobiales bacterium (assembly GCA_963787285.1). Lineage (GTDB taxonomy): Bacteria > Actinomycetota > Acidimicrobiia > Acidimicrobiales > JAHEJN01 > JAHEJN01. The sequence continues at coordinate 27,200 of CAWBCM010000004.1, forward strand.
CGAGCATCAGCACGTCGAGCGTGCCGGTCATCGGCCCCAGACCGCTCACTCGGTGCGGCTCGTCGGGCTCGCCCTCCGACAACCCCAACGCGTCGGCGAGGCGCCGGGCGGGATCGATGGTCACAACCACCACGTTCCGTCCGGCCCGGGCGCCGATGAGTCCGATGGCGGCGGCCGTGGTCGTCTTGCCCACCCCGCCTGGTCCGCAGGTGACGATCATCGCGCTCGAGGCGACGAGTCCGGGGAGGGATCCGTCGACCACGGAGTCGACCATCGGGGCGGTCATGATCGCCGACCGGTCGTCGCGTCGGCTTCGCCCTGCAAGATGGCAGCCAGGGCGTCGAGGTCGTCGGGGGAGAGTCGAGGCGTGGGTAGTCGCGGGAGCATGATCCGTGGCAACGGCAACAACTCGTCGAGACGCTCGAGCTGCTCGTCCTGCACGGCGAGGCGAGCGGCCCCGAAGCGGCTCGACGCGACCAGCGCCGAGCTCTGCGCACGCGTCAGCTTCACGCCGACCTCGCGGGCGGCCGTGGCGGTCGCCATGTCGAGCCCCCTGCGGTGCGGCCACCAACCGTTGACGACCAGCGGAGCCGGTGCGATGCCGAGCACGTCGTGCAGGTCCTGGGACAACTCGACGGCCTCGTTCACCGGTGTCTCCTCGGCGAGGGTGACGATCATCGCCTGGGTTCTCGTTGCATCGCTCAGCATCGCCTCGACCTCGTCGGCCTGGGTGCGCAAGGGACCCGGTGCGACCACCTCTCGTGTGGCCCGCGCCGAACCGAGGAACGCCGCGGCGTGACCGGCGGGCGGCGCGTCGACCACGATGAGATCGGCGGCGGCGGTGCGTTCGAGCTCCTTGATCTTGCCGAGCACCAGCAGGTTCTCGAGTCCCGGGGTGGAGGCGGCGACCAGATCGAGCGACACCGCTTGCACCGCCCGGCGCATCAGGGCTCCGACACCACGCAGGTCGAGATAGTCACGGAAGGCGTGCTGGGGCGGAATGGTCCGCCCGCGCACCTGCCCTCCGGAGGGGTCGCGGCGCAGGGTCTGCTCGACGGCCGTGAGCGGGGACCCGCCGAGAAGCGGCCCGAGACCGGGCTTGCCGTCGACCGAGACGAGCAGCACATCGCGTCCGGAGCGCGCCGCGACGACGGCCACCGCGGCGGCCACCGTGCTCGAGCCCACTCCTCCCTTTCCTGCCACCACGAGTACTCGCGACGCGCCGAGCCACTCGGGAACGGAGTCGGTTCGGTTGCCTGCCATCCAACCAGTCTGTCGGAAGTCGACGGTTTGCCCTGTCGTCGGCGCAAGAACCCGGTCAGACTGCAAGCTGGTCACGAACTCGGGAGGCGCAATGAGAGAGGGAATCCTGCTCGACGGACCTCCGGTGCTGTCCCTCGACGACTACCGAAGCCGAGGCGGCGGTGAGGCACTGGCGACCGCCGCGACCCTTGGAGCCGATGGCGTCATTGCGCAGCTCGAGGCGTCGGGGCTCCGCGGCCGCGGTGGCGCCGGGTTCCCGACGGGCACGAAGTGGCGGTCGATCGCGACCGGCGGGCCCGAGCTCGGCGACAGATATGTGGTGGCCAACGGAGCCGAGGGGGAACCGGGCACATTCAAGGACCGCTACCTCCTCCGACACAATCCCTATGGGCTCATCGAGGGCCTGGTGATCGCCGCTCGGACGGTTGGCGCTCGACGGGCGATCATCGCGCTGAAGGCCTCGTTCGAGATCGAGTCGACACGGGTGGCGGCCGCCACCCGGGAGATGGACGAAGCGGGGCTCACCGCAGGGGTGCAGATCGAGCTGGTCCTCGGACCCGACGAGTACCTGTTCGGCGAGGAGAAGGCCCTGCTCGAGGTGATCGAGGGCGAGGATCCGCTCCCACGACTCCTGCCGCCCTACATCTACGGGCTGTTCACCATCAGCCCCCAGCTCGGATGGTCGGCAGGAAGTCGTCTCGACTCCGATCGGGCCGCAGGATCGAACCCCACCCTGGTCAACAACGTCGAGACGTTGTCGACGGTCCCGGCGATCATTCGGCGGGGCGCCGACTGGTTCCGATCCTTCGGCACGCCGGAGTCGCCCGGCACGATCCTGTGCACGATCTCGGGAGACACGAACCGCCATGGAGTCGGCGAGTTCGAAATGGGGACGCCGCTGTACGAGGTGATCGAAGAGCTCGGACAGGGGATGCCCGAAGGTCGGGCGGTGCGGTACGTACTCTCGGGCGTCTCGAACCCGGTCATCCGCGGTGAGCACCTCGACGTTGCGCTCAGCTACGAAGCGATGGAGGCGATCGGCACCGGCCTCGGCACGGGTGGGTTCATCGTGTACGACGACCGCACCGACCCGGTCGAGCTCGCGTGGGCCGTGTCCCGCTTCCTGTCGGTGGAGTCGTGCGGACAGTGCCCGGCGTGCAAACTCGGCACCGTCCGGATCACCGAGCTGCTGTCGACCATGGACACGGGCATCGACCCGCCCACCCTGGCCGAGCTGTCCGCTCGACTCGCGAACGTCACCGACTCGGCCCGTTGTTTCCTGCCGTCTCAGGAACAGCGGGTCATAGGCAGCCTCATGGCGGAAATGCGAGACGGATCAGCGCGCCCCACGCCGCGCGGTCTGGTGATCACCAAGCTCACGGAGCTGCTCGGCGACCGATTCGAGCTCGACGAGCGCCAAACGCTCAAGCGCCTCGATTGGACCTACGCCGAACCCGAGTAGCGCTCGTTCCCTGCCTATGTGTCCACGAGGGCCCTGCAGTCGGTGATGTCGCCGAGATCGAGAGTCAGCGCCGGCCCGAGCCAGCGCCATCCGCCGTCCTGGCCACGGCGGAAGACGCCGATCGCCAGATACTGGTCGTCGTCGATTTCGGAGATCTCGCCGTCGCGCTCGAACACGCGTCCCCGGATCGATCGCTCGTAGATCATCGCCACGTGGTTCTCGTCGGGCCAGCCGAAGATCCGGCAGGTCGCGATGTCGGACGAGTCCTCGACGAGCAGGCTCGGCGCCTCGGTTCGGTCGATGGTGACGAGATCGTGGTAGTCGAAGCTCCTGAGGTCCTCGTATCGCGCCACGAGCAGAGGGTCGGCGGACGCGCGAAACTCGTCGCCTCGATCGATGACCTCGTCGATCCAGAGCGTCGCGTCGAGCCCGTCGGGTATCTCGGTGCCCGGCGTCGCCGCGTCGCCGGGCAGATCGGCGCCATCGGCCAGGAACAGGTGACCGGTGATCGAGCAGTTGGGGAACGCCTCCGTGTGATCGGGGAACGATCCGGCAAGGGTGGCCGACGCGCCCGGCTCGATACGCCAGGCGATCTGCGGGTCGATCGAACCGAGGGTTTCGTCGTCCTCGCCCTCCTCGCCGGGTCGGGTCAGCTCGGCGGTCATGTAGACACCGACCGCCAGATCGAGCGAGTTGGTGGCGACCCACTCGAAGCGGGTCGGCGAGCAGCTCAGTGACTCGTCGAGGTCGGTGATGTCCCTGTCCCGGATCGACGATGTCGCGGCCTCGACCGCCATGGCGTCCTCCAGCGTGGCAAGCGCGGCGCCGCAGGCTGATGCGATCGGCGCCCGATCGTCGACTTCGGAAACGGCGGCCTTGCGCGTTTCGTACGGTTGCCCGGACAACGCCGCGCACACCGAGGCGATGTCGGGCGGAGCGGGCGTGGGCGAGATCGTGGGGGTGGGCGCCACCGTCGCGCCCGGGGTCGGCGTGGCTGCGGGGAGCGCGGTCGGCGTTGGCGCAGAAGCGTCGGCCGTGGTCGTTTCGCTCGACCCCGAGCATCCGCCGATGATGACCGCCACGGTCACCAACGCGAGCGCGGCTGCGCACCCTTCGCTTGCTTCGCACGCCGGCACGGTACCAGCGCCATCCGGCCCGGGATCAGCTCCGCAGGGCGGCGATCTCGTCGTGCTTGAGGTCCCACAGCTGCTGGGTGAGCGACACGTGGTACACGTGGGGATTCACCAGCCGGCGCACGCCGGCGTCGAGACACTCGAGGTCGGCCTCGCGTCGGGCGCGCATGGCGGCCAGGGTGTCGGGCTCGTTCACGCGGCGACCCTCGACCAGCACCGGCTCGAGCAAGGGCTCCACCCGGGAGACGCGATCGGAGGTCAGGTCGCGATGGATTCCCGGCTCGATCGGGTGGCGCAACACGAGCGGCACGTCGCCATCGGCGATGACCGGCTCACCGGCGACAGCCAACAGATCCGCCGTGGCTCGTCCCCGTTCGTCGTAGATCCGGTAGGCGTCCTTGTCGCCCGGGTTCTGCGTCTTTCCCGGTGTGTCGGAGATCTTGATGGTCGGCACCATCACGCCGCCGTCCTCTATCGCCACGAGCTTGTAGACCCCACCGAGATAGGGATGGCCCTCCGATGTGGCCAGTTTCGACCCGACACCGAAGGTCAAGCGGGCGATCAGCCTCGCCGGATCGACGCCGTAGCGGGCGGCTTCACCGTCTATCTGGGCGAGGATCTGGAGGATGGCGATCTCATCGAGTCCGCTCGACAAGACGATGGCGGTCTCGTCGAACCCGGCGGCATTCAGCCGAGCGGCCGACTGGATGGCCAGGTAGGCCAGGTCGCCCGAATCGAGCCGGATGCCGACGGGCCGGTGCCCCTTGGCCCGAAGCTCATCGAAGACGACGATGGCGTTGGGTACGCCGCAGTCGAGGGTGTCGATCGTGTCGACCAACAGCAGGCAATCGTCGGGGTAGACGTCGGCGTAGGCACGGAAGGCGGCCAGTTCGCCTTCGCCGAGCGCCATGAACGCCTGCACCATGCTGTGGGCGTGCGTGCCCTTGGGGGCCAGACCGGCCAGCTGCGACGCGCCCACGTTCGACGTGAACGCGGCACCGCCCACCAGCGACGCACGAGACGCCGCAGTGGCCCCTCGCTCGGGTCCGCGGCGCATGCCGAACTCCAGGATGGGCCGACCCCGAGCCGCTTCGGTCATGCGGCTGGCCTTGGTGGCGACGAGGGTCTGGAAGTTCAGCTCGTTCAACAGCTGGGTCTCGAGAATCTGGGCCATTGCGAGCGGGCCCTTCGCCATCGTCAAGGGGGCGTTGGCGTGCACCACGCGACCCTCGGGCACCGCCCGTAGCGACACCCCCTCGAAGGAACCGTTGATCCGCAGCCAGCTGAGAAAGTCGTCGGCGAAGAGTCGACTGCCCTCGATTCCGGTCAGTGACCGGAGGTAGTCGATGTCGTCGTCGGTGATGTGGGCCTCTTCCATCCAGTCGAGCAGCCATTCCATGCCCGCCATCACGCAGTAGCCGGCCTGATGACCGCCGTAGTCGGGGTAGCGGCGGGTGAAGTGCTCGAACTGGGCCGGCCGCTCGTGCAGACCCTGGCGGAAGTAGAGCTGGGCCATGGTGAGCTGATACATGTCGGTCGCGAGCATGCCCTCGGCCCCTGCGCGTGTGCGGAACCAGCTGCGCTCGGACGACATCAGGATTAGCGTCCCTTCCATGGCCGGCATCGACTACGACGACAAGACGGTGCTGGTCGTCGTCGATGTTCAGAATGACTTCGCCGACCCTACCGGCAGCCTGTACGTCGAGGGAGGCGACGACATCATCGGCCGCATCAACACGGAGATCGCCGCGGTGCGAGCAGCAGACGGGCGGGTCGTGTACACCCAAGACTGGCACCCGCCCGAAACCCCGCACTTCGAGACCTCCGGTGGTACCTGGCCCGTGCACTGCGTTCGCGACACCTGGGGCGCACGGCTGCATCCCGCTCTCGACGTGTCGGGCACCGTCGTGCGCAAGGGCACCGGCGGCGAGGACGGCTACAGCGGATTCACCATGCGCGATCCCGTCACCGGCGACGAGGTCGCCACCGAACTGCACCGTCTCCTTCGAGGATCACGACATCGGGCAGGTGGTTGTCGTGGGGCTGGCCCTCGACGTGTGCGTTCGTGCCACGGCGCTCGATGCGATCCGGCTGGGCTACGACCTGACCGTGATCGCCGACGCCACTCGCCCGGTCGAGCGGCAACCCGGCGACGGCGAGCGGGCCCTGGTCGAGCTCGAGCACGCAGGAGCCGCCATCGTGTGACCAGCGGGAGTGCGACGCAGACGAGCGCACTCTCGGAGCGCCTCGACCCGTCGCTGGGAATAAGCCAGGGCTTCCGCAGCTCTTCTGCTCCGCGACAGCTCGACCGAGTCGATCGCGCTGGCCGAAGGCCGCTCGTCGGCGTTGATCGTGCAGGGCTACATCGATCGGGCGTTGGCGGCGAATCGGTAGCAGTCTGTCGATGCCGCTCCGTCAGGGCCGTCCTTCGACGCTCCGCTGAGCTGGCTCCCCGAGGGAGACAGGTGAACGTGGCTCCGGCGTGACCGCACGCCGGAGCCACCGCGCGGTCTGGGCACGCATCGGTGTACCGACAGGCACGGCTCCCGTAGTCGGCGTAATGTCGGCGTCGTTCGACCAAGCAGAAGGAGACGGGATGGCGGGAAAGTCGGTCAGGAACGTGGCGCTCGTCGGTAGCCACGGCACTGGCAAGACGAGCCTCGTCGAGGCGATGCTGTACCGCGCCGGCGTGCTCGGACGGCCAGGGCGCGTCGAAGACGGCACGACCGTGTGCGACGTCGAGCCCGAAGAGCACGAGCTCCACCACAGCCTCTCCCTCATCACCGTGTCGTTCGACTGGGACGGCCATTCGATCACCATCATCGACACGCCAGGCCATCCGGATTTCGTCGGCGACGCGCTTCAGGCGATGCAGGCCGCGGAGCTCGTGGTCTTCGTGATCGACGCCGTCTCGGGCGTACAGGCCCACGATCGCCTGCTCTGGCGCCACGCATCGAACGCGCGCCGACCGCGTCTGATATTCGTCAATGGACTCGACCGGGCCAACGCCTCCTTCGAGGCGACGGTGGCCGGCCTCCGCGACGCCTTCGGTTCGCACGCCGAACCGGTCGAGTTGCCTATCGGCGAGGGCTCGAGCTTCCACGGCATCACCGACCTGCTCACCGACCATGCGTTCGTGTACGACTCGGGTCAGGCCGAGGAGGTCGATGTACCCGCCGCGCTCGTAGAGGCGGAACGGGTAGGCCACGAGACGCTGGTCGAGGAGATGGTCGAGAGCGACGATGCCATCCTCGAGCAGTATCTCGAGGGCGAGGTGCCGTCTGCCGAACAGCTCGAGCGTCTGCTTCACGATGCCGTCGACGACGGAACCGTCTTCCCCGTGCTGTGCGGGTCGGCCACGAGCCCCATCGGCGTCGACCATCTGCTCGAGTTCATCTGCCACGTCGGTCCCGCCCCCGCCGATCTCGAACCCACCACGGTCCAGGCCGGAGGCCAGTCGGTCGAGGTACCCGTCGATCCCGACGGCGAGATCCTCGCCTACGTGTTCAAGACCCGAGTCGATCAGTTCCTCGGCCCGGTCTCGTACCTGAAAGTCCTGTCGGGCACGATTCGTGGCGACGACGTGCTCGTCAACACCCGCACCCGAGATCGCGAACGTGTCCGCCAGCTCATGTCGTTCACCGGGTCCGACCATCGACTGACGAACGCAGCGGCGGCCGGTTCGATCGTTGCCGTGGCAAAGCTCTCCGACACGCGCACCGGCGACACGCTTGCCGCCGAGGGCACCCCGGTTGCTGGTTCCGAGCCCCGACATGCCCGAGGCCGTGCACGGGATCGCCGTGCGGGCCGCCACCGCCGCCGACGAGGACCGCCTGGCCAACGGCCTCGCCCGCCTGGTCATCGAAGACCCGAGTCTCCGGGTCGACTTCGAGCCGTCGACCCACCAGACGGTGCTGTCGGGCGGTGGGGAGACCCATCTTCGGGTGGCGCTGGCCCGGTTGGCCCGCCTCGGTGTGAGTGTCGAGACCGACGATGTCGAGGTTGCCTACCTCGAGACGCTGGCCGGTCCGGCCGAGATCCTGGCCCGCCACAAGAAACAGAGCGGGGGACACGGCCAGTTCGCCGTGGTGACCGTGCGCTTCGAGCCGCTCGGTCGCGAGGCCGGCTTCGAGTTCGAGAGCCAGGTGACCGGTGGAGCGATCCCCAAGAACCTGATCCCGGCGGTCGGTGCGGGAATCGAAGAAGCGCTTCCGCGAGCCGGCCGCTACGGGTTTCCCCTCGTCGACGTGCGGGCGGTCTGTCTCGACGGCCAACATCACCCGGTCGACTCGTCCGAGATGGCATTCAAGACGGCTGGCGCGCTGGCCCTGCGATCGGCCGTCCAGGAGGCCGGCACCCGTGTGCTGGAACCGGTGAGCGAGCTGAGCGTGCAGGTGCCCGACTCGCTCCAGGGCGATGTGCTCGGCGATCTCAGCGCGCGTCGGGCCAAGGTGCTGGGCACCGCGCCCGGAGATGCCAGCGGATTCGCCGAGGTCAGGGCGCTGGTGCCCACCGCCGAGATCGGCGACTACGCAATCGCCCTACGCTCCATGAGCGCGGGTGCCGGCGCGCTTCCGACGGTCACACCACGGCTATCAGATCCTGCCCGACACGCTGGTGGCCCGCGTCATCGCAGCCGACTGATCGGTCCCGCTCAGTCGGGCAGGCCGTGCTCGGCGAACAGCGCCGGCCATCCTCCGGTGTGGATGAACACGACGTGATCCGATGGGCCGAACCGACCTTCCTCGGCCAGTCCCAGCGCCCCCGACAGTCCCTTGCCGGTGTAGGTGCGATCCATGAGCCAGCCCCGTTGCGACGCAGCCCAGGTGATCGCGTTGTCGCCGGCCGCGGTCGGTACGGCGTAGTCGTCGCCGATCCATCTCGTGTCGATGTCGACATCGTCCGGATCGATCCGTACATCACCGGGCCCGATGAGCCCGAGCGCCTCGTTGCCGAGATCGACGACATCGGGCCGGCCGATGTTCACGCCCTTGGCCACGCCGATGGCCACGATGGGCGGCACCACCACGTTCTGCGGCCGCCAGCACGCGCCCGGCCGGCGAGCAGACCGGCGTGGGTGCCGCCGCTGGAGGAGGTGACCACGATCGCCGTCGGAGCGATCCCCGCTGCGGTGCACTGGTCCACGAGCTCGACGAGCGCAGCCGCATACCCCAGCGCCCCGACCGGCGTGCTGCCGCCGATGGGAATCGAGTACGGCGAGACTGCAGCGGCGCGCAGCTCGTCGGTCAGTGACCGCCGCGCCGATTCGAGTGACTCCCAGTCGTTCTCGTGCGTGCCGGTGAAATGGAGGTGGGCCCCGAACAGCCTCGACAACAACAGGTTGCCTCCCGAGTGGTCGGGTTCGTCTCCCGACACCACGAGATGCACGGGCAAGCCGAGGGTTGCGCCCGCAGCCGCCGTCATCCGACAGTGGTTCGACTGTGACGCACCGACGGTCACCAGCGCCGTTGCCCCGTGCGCGAGGGCCTCGCCGCACAGGAACTCGAGCTTGCGAGCCTTGTTGCCACCTCCGCCCAGGCCGGTGAGATCGTCTCGCTTGACCCACAACGACGCCCCGTGGCCGATGGTGGGACCGGCCTCGAGCGGTGTCGGGAGCATGGCCAGGCGTACTCGATCGACCCGATCGAAGAGCCCGACCGGTGGCGTCACGAGGGCTCCGGGGGAGCGACCAGGGCGTCGGGATGGTCGGCGAGCCATTCCTCGGCCGGAACCGGTTCGGGTTCGTAGTAGTCCGACGGCATGAGAATCAGCCCGGCCGCGGACAAGAAGTAGACCCGCCAGGCGTGGTAGCCGCGATAGGCCAGCTCGTCGTCGGCGATCACCTCGGCGTAGGCGGTCACTCCCTCGACGTAGGCATCGGAATTGTTGTACCGGTAGAGCGCGGCCTGCATGTCCTCGGGGCCACCGTTGCGGTTCAGGTAGACCCCGGCACCGATGATGGCGTCGCGGTCGACGGTGGGATCGCCTTCGCAACACTCGGCCCACGTCGACGGCAGGAACTGCATCGGGCCGGTTGCGCTCGCGGTCGAGAGCCCTTCGATGCGACCCATGCGGGTCTCGACCAGGTTGATGGCGGCGAGATACGGCCAGGGAATTCCGGTCTGGGCCTCGGCTTCCCGGTAGTAGCCGATGAGCTCCGCCGCCGGAAGTGGTTCACGAAGTTGCCAGGCCGGCAGGGTGTCGGCCAGCGTCTCGCTCTTGACGAGCGAGGTGAGCGCCCGTCGGGCGACCAGGTTCTGCCGTACGCCGAGGCGAACCTCGTCACTCACACCGGCGAGCACCTCTGCCTCCCACTGGGGGTTCTCGGCCAACACCGAATACAGGCGCTGCTGGCGCCGGCCCCACTCGGTTGCGGTGGCGTCGTCGACGGCGGGGTTTCGGATGGCCTCCTCGGTCTCGGTCAGGGCCGCGATCAGCTCGGGTTGGGTGCTCGGCATCGGCCGATCGGCAATGGGCACCGGCGTGGGGGTGGGCGTGGGCGCCGCCGTTGGCGCTGGAGTTGGCGCAACCGTGGGCGCTGGCGTCGGGGGTGTCGCCTCGGCGGCGGTCGCGTCGGAGCTGAAGGACGGCCTGGCATCACCGGCAGGCGCGCAGCCGACGAGGGCCACGACGATCAGCGCCGTCGTGAGGGCCCGCCGGATCGGTGCGGAGGGTCGTCGGGGCCTTCGGTGCATTCCCCGACGACCTTATCGACCGGGTCGACGGCGCTGAGGTCATTGCGCCGCCGGTGGGGGCCCTCAACCGGCGACTCGTGCGGTCCGGGCCACGACCAGGCCGGCGTCCCAACCGGGAGCTCGGCCGCCAGGTGGGGGCCGAACGGCATCGGTCATCAGCCCGGCTCGGGTCAGCACCCAGGCGATGACCGAGTTGGAGTTCCACATGTCGCCGGTGCCCAGCTCGTCGCGGCCCCATGTGGGGGTCGGGACCTGCGGCAACACGTCGATCACCCGTTGCGCAAGCGCCGCATCCTCGGTGATCCGCACCGGGCTGGCGACGGCGTACGGCAGATCCGGGATCGTCCCGTCGCGCCAGGCTCGGATCTCGTAGCGGAAGATCCGCAGGCCGTCGAGCCCATCGCATGCCGACCGGTCCCTCGGCGACGACGCCTCGCTCGGCCGGATCGGAGCCGTTCGGAACGGGTGTCATCTCGAGGGTGAACGATCCGTTCGTGGTGTGGGCGATGAGGGCGGCGTGGTAGAGGTCGCACCGTTCCCGTCGACGGAGCTGCGCGGTGATCGCCTCGTAGGTCGCGCCCACTGAAGCGAATGATCCGCGGCCCGCCGGCGCCCAACGGGATCCAGTACAGGTCGAGACCGTGGGAAACGGTGTCCACGTCGCCCAGTTTCCGATGCGTCGGTCGGGCGGGCCAGGGACCTCCGTCACTGTCTGACGATCAGCCGGGCGAACGCCCGATCGCATCGGCGGTCAGCTCGAGATGGCCGAGATGCTGGAACAGCTCCTCGAGCGTGTGAAGCACGAGCGAGGCATCGGACGTGTCGCCGCCGTGCAGGAACACCCGCAGCTCGTGATCGACCGCGGTCGGGCCAGCGTCGAGCTCCGCGGCCAAGGCACTCAGCCGGTCGGCAGTGTCGTCGAGCAACGCCCGGAGCTCGGCCACGGTCGATCGGGCGGTCAGCTCGGCGTCTCGATCCCGGTCGAGGTGGCGACCGAGACCGATGTGCTCGAACCAGTATCGCGACGAGGTGCATGCGTGCACGATGAGTCCGGCTGCGCTGTTGGTCGAGTCGCCATGGGGACGAAGGTTGACCGTCCGGTCGTCGAACCGGTCGAGGGCACGACCCATGCCGGTCAGCGCCTGCCTGGCGTACACCGCCACGGTTTCGGGGGCCAGCTCCATGCGCGGGAACCGTAGTGCGGCTCAGGGGGCGCCGAAGATCTCGATCTCGACGGCGCCGGTGTTGCCGCCGGTGGTGCTCTCGGCATCGAAGCGAACCGAGCGACCCGTGACCGGCGGGTCGAGGAGAACCGGTTCACCGCCGGTGGGGAAGGGCCCGAGCGTCGTGCCGTCGACGGTCATCGTGAAGGTGTCGGTGATGGCGCTGCCGTCGGTCATCTGGCGAGTTCGGTAGACCACTGCGGCGATGGTGGTGTCGGTACCGAGCTCGAGCTCGACCCACGCGTCGTCGCCGTCTCCGTCGGTCGACCACTCGGTGCCGAGATCGCCGTCGAAGGCCAGTTGTCGGCGGCAAAGGCGTCGGAGAACTCCGAGCTGAATCCGATGACGGTGCCTGCAGGAGCGACGTTGGCCCCGAGCCCGTTGTCGGTCGCCGCGGGCGTGCGGAAGGTCATGACCTCGCTGCGGTAGAGGGTGCCCGCGGCATCGGTGCCTTGAAGCCGGTACTGGTACTCGGTGTCGGGGGCTGAGGCCGCTGAGAAGCGGGCGGTGGTCCTGGTGGGCGCCGCCCTGCATGTCGTTGTCGACTGCGATCAGCCCGAACGAGTCGCTGGTGCCGTAGACGACCGAGCAGGCGACGGGTATCGAGGTCTCGACCGCGAGGGTGGCGGTGGTGCCGGAGCTGTCGGGAACGATCTCGATCTCGGTCGGCGAGAATCGGTTCGATGGGTTGAACCGTCGTGGCGGAGTCGTCGGAGCTCGAACAGCCGGCCAGGCCGATCAGCACCCCAGCAGCAGTCGCAACGACGATGCCGCGTGCGAGCCGGCGACGAGCAGAACGCATGGTCGTCACGGTAGCGGTGGCGTGTGGTCCCAGGTCGTGCGCCCGCCGTTCTGGTGCCCGGGCCACACGGACGTGGGACCATTGACGGGTGGCAGACGAACGAGGACCGACGGTGGTTGCCATCGGCGGCCACTCGTTGCTGTCGCCCGATCTGCCGCCGACGGTTGCCAATCAGTTCGCGGTCACCCAGGAGGCAGTGAAGCCGATCGCCGATCTGCTCGAACGGGGCGAGCATCTGGTGCTCACCCACGGCAACGGCCCCCAGGTGGGTTTCATGCAGCTGCGCTCCGAGCTCGCCCGTGGCGAGTTGCCCGAGGTGCCGCTCGACTCGCTCGTCGCCGACAGCCAGGGGGCGATGGGGTACATGATCGAGCGGGCCCTGCGGGCCGAGCTGCGCCGTCGCGACCACAGCGGCCATGTGGTCACCATCGTCACCGAGGTCGAGGTCGACGCCGATGATCCCGGCCTTCGCCGCGCCCGACAAGCCGATCGGGCGCTTCTACTCTGCCGACGAGGCCGACGCAGCTGGCCGCCGAGCGGGGTTGGAAGCTGATGACCGATCCCAAACGGGGCGTCCGCCGGGTCGTGCCCTCGCCGACACCCCGACGCATCGTGCAGCTCGACACCATCGAGCAGCTGGTCGGTCTCGGGATCACCGTGATCTGCTGCGGCGGCGGCGGCATCCCGGTGAGCGCAGGCGACGAGGGCGCCATCGTCGGGCAGGAGGCCGTGATCGACAAGGACCGGGTCAGCATGCTGCTGGCGGTTCGCCTCGGTGCTCCGCACTTCGTCATCACCACGAGCGTCGACTTCGTCTACGAGGGTTTCTACTCCGACGATCCCGTCGCCCGAAGCGAGCTCACCCGAACAGAGGTGCAGGCGCTGGCCGCCCAGGGTGAGTTCGCCGCCGGGAGCATGGCGCCCAAGATGGAGGCCGTGGTCGACTACCTCGAAGCCATCGACGGCGAGGCGGCGATCTGCCTGCCCGAACACCTCGTCGACGCCATCGACGGTCGGGCCGGGACCCGCATCCGCCGCGGCTGAGGCCCGACCGAGACGCTAAGGTCGCTCCCGGCAAGGGGGAGGCGTAGATGTCGGATCTCGAGGTACTCCAGGCGCTCGGGCGCAGAGCGACCGATGCGGTTGTCGGCCGCAGTCTGGTGACCACCCAGGAGTGGTCGGTCGACGATCTGAACACGATTCGGGCCGCGGCTCGGGCGCTGGCCGAGCTCGATCGGGCCGGCGTTCGCACGCCGTTGTGCCCCGCCGAGCTGGCCTGGGCGGTGTTCTTCGACAAGTCGACCCGCACCAAGAGCGCATGGGCCGGCGCGGCGGCGCGCCTGGGCATGCAGCCGGTGATCGTCGACGGCAGCTCCACCCAGGTCTCCCACGGCGAGACCGCAGTGGAGACCGGCGCCATGCTCGGGATGAACGCGCACGCCATGGGCATTCGCCACGATCTCATCCTGGGCGAGGGCAACACGTTCATCCGCGACGTCAAGACCGGCATCGACGACTACCTGGCCGCCACCGCCGACGATCGCCAGGTGCCGATCGTCAACCTGCAGTGCGACGTCGACCATCCCACCCAGACCATGGCCGACCTGATCTGGCTCGAGGAGAACCTCGGTGATCTCGCCGACCGCCACGATCACCGTGAGCTGGGCCTACTCGCCGTCGTACGCCAAGCCGCTGTCGGTGCCGCAGGGCCTGATCACGCTGCTCACCCGCTTCGGCGCGCACGTCACCCTGGCTCACCCGCCGGGCTACCAGCTCACCGACTCGACGATGGCCGCCGCCGAGCAGAACGCATCCGGGGGCGGCTCGTTCCGAGTGATCGACGACATGGACGAGGCGTTCGCCGACGCCGACGTCGTGTACCCGAAGAGCTGGGGCCCCTACGACCTGATGCTCGAGCGCGTCGACGCCAACGCCGCCGGCGACGACGCACGAGCTGAACGACATCGAGCAGCGGGCGCTCGAGCGCAACGCCGAGCACACCGACTGGATCTGCGACGAGCGCCGCATGGCGCTGACCACGGGCGGCGATGCGCTGTACATGCACTGCCTGCCCGCCGACATCGGCGCCGAGGTCAGCCCCGGCGTCATGGACGCGCACAGCTGCACGTCGCCCAGGAGGCCAACAAGAAGGTCTACGTCGTGATGGCGCTGCTGGCCGTGGCCAAGGTCCCCGACCTGGCGGCCGGCTCGCCGGACTCGACGAGGAGGCAACACGATGACCGATCTCGACACACGGATCGCAGAGCTGAGCCGCGCAGTACCTGCCGCTGGCGGCGGAGATCCTGCGGGAGTGCATCCGCATTCCCGCCGACTACGTCGACCGGCCCGTCGACGACGGCGGCGACCCGCCGTGCGGTCTGAGCAACCACGAGGGGCCGCGGCTCGAGTACCTCCGCCGCAGGATCGTCGAGATCGGCGCGGTGCGCAGCGCCCGACGACGTCTGGTTCGACGACTTCGGCAACCTCGTGTGGACGGTGTAGGACCCCAGCGACGGCGTCGCCGCGACCGACAAGCGGGTCGTCTACTTCGACGGCCACACCGACACGGTGCAGGCGCTGCGCGGCCGTGGCACGAGAAGATCGGCGGCATCGACACCTACGACGGCCTGGTCGACGCGACGACGATGAACCGCGACTTCCTGCGCCGCGAGCTGGGCCACCTGCCGCCCGACGACGAGTGGGACCACCTGCTCTTCGGCCGCGGCTCGGCCGACCAGCTGGGCGGCGTGGTCGCCGAGGTGGTGGCGACCAAGATCGCTGCTCGAGCTCGCGCCGCGAGGGCGCGCTCCACGGCGTGATCATCCGCGCCTACGCCACCGCCGCCGAAGAGGACAACGACGGCGGCGGCCCGCATGTACCTCATGACGCGAGGTGCTGCCCGGCGCGCCGCCCGAGCTGGTGCCCGACGTGGTGATCCTGACCGAGGGCACCGGCGACGCGCAACAAGGGCGCGCTCGGCATCTACCGCGGCCAGCGCGGGCGCATGCAGATCGAGGTCACGGTGACCGGCCGGTCGTGCCACGGCTCGATGCCGTGGGAGGGGCTCAACCCGCTCGAGTACGGCGGCGCGATCATCGCCGAGGCGGCCCGCCGCTACGACGACCGCGACGGCTTCCTCGACGACCCCTTCCTCGGGCACGGCACCCGCACCGCCTCGTGGGCCACGCTCGAGACGCCGAGCGACTGCGCGGTGCCCGACCGGTTCACGTTCCGCTTCGACCGCCGACTGACCGTCGGCGAGATCCCCGAGCAGGCCGTGGCCGACGTCGAGGCGCTCGATGCCGTGCGCGCGGCGCGCGACGCCGGTCTGACCGTCGACGTCGCGGTGCCGGTCTACGACGAGGCCACGTGGCGCGGCTACCGGCTGGGCAACCCGCAGATCTACATGGGCTGGGCCACGCCCGAGGAGCACCGCGCCATCGCCACCGCGGTGTCGGTCTACGAGGCAGTGGTTGCGCCCGAGGTGAGCCCGTCGGCCGCCGACGACGGTGGACTGCGGGCCGACGCACGCGTCGACCGGTGGATCTTCTCCACCGACGGGGTCGGCTTCCCCATACCGGCCGACGACACCTCCATCGAGGTCCCGCCGTCCAAGGCATGGGTCGAGGCCGGCAAGTTCAAGCACCCGGCCATGTTCGGCTTCGGGCCCGGCATCGAGCAGAACACCCACAAGATCGGCGAGTGTGTCGACCAACGCGAGCTCCGGCTGGCGGTGGCGTTTCTCGCCCGCTTTCCCAGCGCCTACGCCGACCACGACCACTGAGCAGCGCCGTGACCGATCAGGCGGTTCCGACGCTCGGGCGTGACAGCCACCCGTTCCGGGTGGTGCTCACCGGCGGGCCCGGTGGCGGCAAGTCGACCGCCGCGGACCTCCTCCGCCGAGAGATCGGCGAGCGGGTGATCGTGGTACCCGAGGCGGCGACGATGCTGTTCGCCGGCGGCTTTCCCGCGACCGGACGATCCCCAGGCGCGTCGCAAGCGCGCAGGCCGCGATCTACCACGTGCAACGCAACCTCGAGGACATCCAGGCCGCCCAGTACCCCGAACGGATCCTGTTGTGCGATCGAGGCACCGTCGACGGCGGCGCCTACTGGCCGGACGGTTCCGACGACTTCTACGAGAGCGTCGGCAGCTCGCACGAGCAGGAGCTCGCTGCGCTACGACGCCGTCATCTTCTTCGAGACGGCGGCGTTGGGCAGCCACGGATTCGAGAGCGAGAACCCGGTTCGCACCGAGACCCAACAAGAGGCCGTCGAGCTCGACGGCCGGCTGCGGGAGCTGTGGGCACCGCACCCGTGGTTCACCGTCATTCCCCACTCGGCGTCGTTCTTCCGCAAGATGACGGTCGGTCTCGGGATCCTCGAGAGCCTCATTGCCCAGATCGAGGGCAGCACCGACCCGTCGTGAGACCAGCGCGTCGCTAGCGGAGAGGTTCGTTCATCCAGGAGTGGGCCGGGACCGCCGTTGCCAGTGGCGGTGGCTCGACCATGCTCACCGGAGGGGGCATGGCCGACGTTGCGGCGCAGGTCAGCACGAACTCGTCGAAGCGGCACCACCAGCCGGGGAAGACGGCTCCCTCGACGGAACGAACCTCGATAGCGGCCCAACCGCCGGTCGGATCGTGATCGAGGCGGACCTCGACCGATCGGGTGTCGCGCCGCAGCCCTGTCCGCAGCACCTTGAGCGCGCTCTCCTTGGCGGACCAGATGGTGTTGGCCAGCAGGTCGTGGCGGTCGGGCTCTGCGGCCACCGCCCGCTGCTCAGCCGGCGTGAAGTAGTCGCGAACGAAGGCTTGGCTGCGGTGTTCGACGAGCTCGAGATCGCAGCCCACCCCGTGCGACGAAGCGGTGACGATGCACACCGACCAGTCGGCGCGATCGGTCATCGAGATCGACACCGGTGCGGCGCGACCTCCGATGAACGCCTCGGGCGCGCCGTCGGACGCGTTGCGGATCGAGACGACGCGGCAGATCAGCGGCATCGGCCACAGGCAGATCCAGTGCCCGTCCGACGGCCTGCTTCGCCGTCCACCTCGACAGCCGGGTCTCCAGGCGCCGCTTCGGGTATCGGAACGACTCGATTCGTTCGGCCTCCGCCGGGGTCAGCCAGTCGTGGTGGGTGGGAACCTCGTGGCACCCCGCTGCGTGGTACCGCGCCCCATCCGGTTCAGGCACGGGGCTCCAGGGCACGGGTGACGCCTCGCTCGATCGCATCGATCAGGTACGGGCGAAGGTGCGACGGCGGGATGATCCGGTCGATCGACCCCACCCGGAGCGCACGTTCGACGTTGTGGATGGCGTCGAATTCGGTGGCGACCTCGCCCATCTTCTCGGCGTGCACCTGCTCCCTGAGCCTTTCGAGCTCGGTGGCGAGCTTGGCCCGCTCGGCACCCGGTGCGACCGCCATCGCCGCTCGCAGCGCCACCAGTCTCGGGTCGCTGTCGGTGCGTTTGGCGACGTCGCGAGCGAAGACGACCGCGGCGGCGGGAGCCCCGCCGATGACCGACGCGTGCGATCCCTCCAGTGCCACGACCTCCATGTGGTCGTTGAGCGCGCCCGAGAAGACGACGAACGCGCCTCCGTGGTATCTCGACACCACGCAGAAGATGATGGGGCCCTGGAAGTTGACGACGGCTCGGCCGATCTCGGCGCCGAACTCCAGTTGCCACGTGCGCATCGACTCCGGTGATCCGTCGAAGCCGGAGAGGCTGGCGAGAACGACGAGTGGCCGGTTGTGGCTGGTGGCGTTGATGGCCCGAGCCACCTTCTTCGCGCCACGCGGAAACAGCGTGCTCGACGTCCAGCGATCGGGACCGTCGGCGGGGATCAGGCCCGGCCGCGCCAGGTTCTGGGTCTCGAAGCCCAGCAGGCATACCGGCCACCCACCGAGATAGGCATCCCACACCACCGGGATCTCGGCGTCGCGCATCCCGAACCAACGTTCCAGGGTGGGATGGTCCTGATCGACGGTTGCGGCCATGACCTGTCGGATCTCGAAGGGCTTCTTGCGACCGGGATTGGTCTCCTCGTCGAACACCTCGGCGAGGGTGGGGAACTCGCCGCCGTGGGGCCGCTCGCGGATGTCACGATCGACCGGGTCCGTCGTCGCCGCCCGCCGGGGAAAGCGCTCGCCCGGCTCGACGTAGCTGTAGTCGTAGTGCTGGAGCAGGATGCGGCAGGCGTCGACGACATCGTGGGCCTGGTACTGAGCCTGGCCGTTGGGCCCCATGATCCGCTCGTAGCCGCCGATGCCGATGTTGTTCTCGGCCGAGACGCCGCCCGAGTAGTCGAGAGCGTCCTTGCCGGTCAGCACCATCGTGCCGCCGCCGGTCATGATCAGCACACCGCGGGTGTGCATGAGCATCGTGGCCTCGGCGTTCCAGTACGGCTGGGCGCCTACGTTGATTCCGGTCACCACGATGTTGACCTCGCCACCCGCCTGGGTGAACTCGATGATCCGCCGCAGCACCCGGGCGATCCAGTCCATGTTCTCGGTGCCGCTGTCCATGGCGATCCGGGCGCCTGCCGAGACCGCGAACCACTCGAGGGGGAGGCCGAGGTCGTCGGCCAGGTCGAACCCGGCCATGATCCGCAGGCACTCGGCCTCGGCCAGGTTCCCCATTCCGCGACTCGGATCGCCGACCAGCGCCACGCGGCGCATGCCCTCGGGATACTTCTCGGTGCGATTCGAGACCACACCGACGACGATGTTGGCCGTGTTCGAGCCCGGGGGACGCTCGACGGGTACCAGCTCGTCGTCGACCAGGTCGTACTCCTGGAACGTGCCTTCGGGTATGCCGCGACGGGCCCGCTTCGGCTTTGGGCGCCAGCACCCTGAGCAGCTCGTAGGGGTCGATGAGGCCCCGCTGACGAAGGCGCACCACGTTCTGCTCGTGTGGTCCCAACGTCCGGATCGGGCGATCGGTCGTGCGCCGGACCCGGATTCGGCCCTCGCCCCCCGCCGGATCGGACAGTTCGACGACGCGCCATCCGTCGCGGCCACTCGTCAGCCGGACCTTGGCGAGCAGCTGGACCTTCTGCAGCCCGAGTCCTTCGACCTCGGGAACGAGCCGGCCCACGATGCCGCTCAGGTCCTCGGCCGTCAGATCGAGGCTCGGCCAGATGTACAACAGGATCCGGTTCGACTCGAGGCGTCGGTGGGTTGCCCGCTGCGCCTGCACCCGCCGGATGGCCCCGCCGACCTCGTGGATGACCCGCTCGACCTCGGGCAGGCGCATCAGCCTCCCCTCGTCGTCTCGCACCGCGGTGAGGTCGCGGACCTCGGCGATGGCGAACAGCCGCTCGTCGTAGCGGTTGTCGCGGGCCGTGCCGTGGAACAGGTAGATGTCCTCGGGCGCAGGGAGATGCTCCAGGTCGAAGTTGTCGAGCCGACGGAGCTCCAGGCGTTTGGCCATCATCGGATGCAGGCCCCGAGCCAGGTCTTCGGGTCGGTACCGCTCGTCGCCGACCGGGCGGAGGGTGAGATGGCGCACCCCGCCGGTGCCGTGGTTGCTCGACGGGTCTGAGGTTGCGATCACGATTCGGTGGAGTTGGAGGTGACCGAGTGTCCGATCGAGCACGTCGCGGAGCTCGGCGTCGAGCGCCTCGCCATCGGTGATCGGCGTGTTCGACCAGAGATAGATGTCGACCACGATCTCACGGTCGGTGTCGACCTCGGCGAGGAACTCGGCCAAGGCCGTGGCACAACCGGAGAGCTCCTCACGCTCGGCGTGCGTGGCGAAGACCTGGATGCGACGACGGTCGAGCTCGTATTGCGCGGAAACGGTACTGAAACCCCTGACCTCCCGGCTCGAGAGGTTCTCCAGCCGGCGGATGCGGTAGTACCGGCGGGTCATCACCTCGAGCAGTGCGGCTCGCAGTGCGGGGTCCGCCGTGGCGAACCGTCGCGAGAGCAGAGTCTTCATCGGCTGCGTGCAGTCGACCAGGGCCTGGATGTGGTCGGACCGATCGGTCGGATCGGTCGCCGATGCGAGGCCGGCCAGGTGAGCCTCGGCCTCCTCGATCACCCGCAGCCGCATCGACGCGAGGAACCCTGCGTCGTACTCCCGGTAGATGATCTCGCTGACGAGATCGTGCACCGCCGGATACTCCTGCCGGCTGGCATGGGCCACGTCCTCGAGCAACGCCCGGCGCCGGTCACGGCCTCCCGACGCAGGGTGTTCGAGACGACGTTCGAGCAGCTGCAGAACCGGACCGATCTGGGTGCTCATGCGCTGGTGCGACCGCACGATCCTCGCCAGCGCACTGTCGAGGTCGGGGCTGGGGTCGAGGCTGCTCACGCCGAATTGCGCCAGGGTCCGCTCGAGACGCTGGGTGAAGGCCGCGGGCAGACCGTCGGCCCGCGCCTCGACCCGGCGGAGGTACTCGAACAGATAGCCCTCGGTGCCGTGACGCATGAGTGATTCGCCCTCGTCTTCGGCCTCTCGGCCGAACAGCGACACCACGTCGGCGAAGATCGACAGAACCTCCTCTTCGCGTTGGCATTGGTCGTGCGTCGTCGAGGTGCTGCCCGCACGGATCGGCCCCCGGACGGGCGAGGGACTCGACGTAGGCCGCATCGAGGTCGTAGCCCAGCAGGAGCTGGCGGATCGAGCGCAGCCAGTGCGAGCAGTGCTGGTGGTGCACCTCGCCGTCGACCGCCAGGTGAGCGAACGACAGCTTCCGTGCCGACGATCGTGCCTCGTCGGCTGCCTCGGCGGGTTCGATGACGAGCAGACGGGCCCCGGCCTGCACCTGATCGTGGCGGTTCACGTCGATCTGGCGAACGGTGCCGGCGAACTCGGCGCGGATGGCCGTCTCCATCTTCATGGCCTCGACCACCGCCAGTCGGTCACCGACCTCGACGGACGTCACCCTCGGCCACCTCGAGCGACACCACGACACCCGGTGCCGGCGACCGGATGGCTCCTCCCTCGTCGTGCTGGATGCGGTGCGGTTGGCCCTCGACTTCCACGTAGTGCGTGATGCCGTGGACGGTGGACACGACGCGGTACCGCTTGTCGTCGATGGTGAGGATGATGCGGGAGCGACCGAGGTCCTCCCGATGGGCCTCGATCACGTGACCGTCGATCTCCATGCGGTAGTCGCCGGGCGCGAGGCGGCGCATCTCGATGTGGAGCGTCTGGCCACGATGACGGAGGTCGATCGCCCGGCCCAGGCGAGCCTCGATGGCGGGTCTGCCCCGCAGGGCCGAGGCTCGGAAAGCCGCGATCTCGACCGCCCGCTCGGCCCGGGCGGCGTTTATGGCGGCGGCCACGATCGCCACCTCGGGGTGGGCGGCCTCGGTCACCGTCATTTGGTCGACCCAGCCGATGTCGACATCGCCGGCCACGAAGGTGGGGTGACCGAGCAGGTCGTGCACGAAGGCCTTGTTGGTGGTGCCGTTGCGGACGACGATGCGCGTCTGTTCCAACGCGCGGCGCAGCCGGGCGATGGCCTCGTCGCGGGTGTGGCCGAAGGCGATGATCTTGGCGATCATCGAGTCGAACTCGGCGGCGATCTCGTCGCCCTCCTCGACGCCGGTGTCGACCCGGAGACCCGGCCCGGTGGGAAGCCGGAGGAGCTCGATGCGTCCGGGCGAGGCGGCGAAGTCGCGTTCGGGATCCTCGGCGTTGATGCGGGCCTCGATGGCATGGCCGACCGTCGGTGGGGCGTCGCCGTCCAACCGACCGCCACGGGCGACATGGATCTGGAGCTTGACGAGATCGATCCCCGTGGTCACCTCGGTGATGGGGTGCTCGACCTGGAGACGAGCGTTGACCTCCATGAACGAGAACCGACCCGAGATCGGCTCGAAGAGGAACTCGACGGTGCCCGCATTCCGGTAGCCGGCGGCCTGGCCGAGCCGAACGGCAGCCTCGCGACACGAGCCGTACCTGATCGTGATCGAGCGACGGCGAGGGAGCCTCCTCGATGATCTTCTGATTACGACGCTGGACGCTGCAGTCACGCACGCCGACCGCCCACACGGTGCCGTCGGCGTCGCCGATGATCTGCACCTCGATGTGTTTGGCCCCGACCACCAGCTGTTCGACGAAAACCGTGTCGTTCCCGAACGCGCCCCGTGCCTCCGCGCGGGCCGACTCGAAGGCCCCGGCGAGCTGCTCGGGCGTCTCGACCCGACGGATGCCCCGACCACCACCGCCGGCGGTGGCCTTGATGAGTACGGGATAGCCGATGCGCTCGGCATGCTCGTGCGCCTCCTCGACGGTCTCGACCGGACCGCCACTCCATGCCGAGACCGGGACCGCCGAAGCCTGGGCGATCTGCTTCGAGGTGATCTTGTCGCCGAGGCGTCGCATCACCTCGGCGTCGGGGCCGATGAAGGTGATCCCGAGTCGCTGGCACATGTCGACGAATCCGGCATGCTCGGACACGAAACCCCAGCCGACCCACACGGCCTCGGCTCCGGCGTCGACCAGGGCCTGCTCGAGGCGACGCTGGTCGACGTAGCTCACCTGGCGGTGACCGTCGTCGTCGACGAAGGTGGCCGGTCCGATGTGGTAGGCCTCGTCGGCCTCTCGCACGAACATCGAATGGTGATCGGGATCGGTGTAGAGCGCGATGGTGCGGAGATCGGTGCCGTTCTCGGCGTTGTACTCGAGCACCGCGTTGATGAGTCGCATTGCCGGTTCGCCGCGATTGACGATGGCGATGCGGCGGAAGCTCACGAGTCCGCACCGCCGTTCCCGACCGTGGCGGACCGTAGAGGAGCGACCAGATCGTCGTCGATCGTTCCGGGAAGCTGCACGGTCCGGTAGCCCGAGAGCTCGAGCCGGATACGGCCCTTGCCGTCGACCACGATGGCATGCGTACTGCCGTCGTCGTGAGGGGTGACGACGGCCACCAGGCCGTCGAGCTTCTCGGTTGCGTTCCCCGACACGACGACCCGGTCGATGTGCATCGGCAGGGCCATTGCAGAGGTTGCGCCGATCTCCCACACACCTGCCGTCTGGAAGCAGAGCTCGAGCGATCGCGGCGCCGTGCACAGCGGCGCGTCGGGCGGACTGGTTCCGGCCGGCAGTTCCGCGGCGGCGCGGCCGAAGGTGCGCCCACCGTCACTCCACCCCTCGGCCAGCACCTGATAGGCGGGGCCGTGGAAGTAGATGCGATAGATGTCGTCGGCGGCGACGGTCGGGCCCTCGGGTGGGACGACCTTGGTCTTCCCGAGGTCGATCGGCGCACTACCGAGCCGAACCGTGCCCGTGAAGTGAACGGTGCGTTGGGGCTCCGTCTGGTTGGCGAGGACCCGCTCACCCATCAGACGGCAGTGGGCGACGACCTCGTGGGCATGGGTGTCGAACTGCGCCGTCACGATGATCTCGCGTGGTTCGTCGCGGAAGAACTTGAACGCGGCCAGGAAGTCGACGTCTTCCACCGCAAGCACCCGGAGGTCCGGGAAGAGCATCGACGCAGCTCGGGCCATCGACTCGACACCCATCACCCCGGGCAGAACGGCGGTGCCGTCGATCCGATGGTGGTCGAGGAACGGCTGTGCGGTGGGGTCGAGCGTCGCCGTAACGACGAGCCCGTCGGCCATCGTCATTGCCCGGACCTCGGTGGCGGTGATCGCCCCCGTCTCGGATACTCGGCGGATGATCGGCGCATCGGCACCGACGGCGAGGCCGCCGGTCGGGTGCATCTCGTTGGCCATGACACCGAGCCGTCCGGCAATCACGATCTCCCGGCTGAGCCCGCCGGCTGCGAGCTCGCGTCGAACGACGGGAATGCCCGCGACGGCCGGCAACATGTCGATGCCCGCCGCCTCCATCACCTGGGGGATCGATCCGCGAGTCGCCATGCCGATGTCGCCCCACGCCGTCCAGTCGATCGCCAGTGCGAGCGTGTCGGGATCGAGCGCCGAGGCGTGCTTGCACAACAGGTCGTTCGCCGCGCTGTAGTCGGTCTGACCGGCGTTGCCGAAGCGTCCGGCGATCGACGAGAACACCACCACCGATTCGAGTGAGACGC
The DNA here is from genome assembly GCA_963787285.1 of uncultured Acidimicrobiales bacterium. Classification (GTDB taxonomy): domain Bacteria; phylum Actinomycetota; class Acidimicrobiia; order Acidimicrobiales; family JAHEJN01; genus JAHEJN01. The sequence continues at coordinate 51,789 of CAWBCM010000004.1, forward strand.
TGTCGAGGCCCTTGATGAGGTTGAACCATCCGTCGGCCTTGACGTCGAAGACGAGGTCGTACTCGTCGGGATCCTTGTCGGGCATGGCTCGGCTGATCTCGAGGCCACCGGCATGGATCAGCACACCGATCGAGCCGCTCAGCTCGCGGATGCGTTCCATCTCGGTCGCCATGGCCTCACCGTCACGGAGGTCGACTTGGTGGTAGTGGGCGGTGCCGCCGCTCGCCTCGATGGCACGCAGTGCGCCGAGCGCCGCGTGGCGTCGTTCGATCTGCCCCAGCTGCTTCTCGACCGCAGCCGGGGTGGCGCGTTCTCCGGCGTCCTTCATGCGCTCGAAGATCTGGCGCTTGAGCTCGTCGCGATGGTCGGCGAAGGCGACCACATCGGGATCGTCGGGGTCGGGGGGCGGGGCGAGGTCGAGGAGGTGGAAGGTGCCGCCCGACGCACGGGCGAGGTCGCCGATGATCGCCGACACGATGCTGCCGGCCGCTCCGGTGATGACGAAGACGGTGTCGCGGTCGAGGGTGACGCCCTCCGGATGATCGGGAATCGGTTGCTCGGCGAGGCTGATCGTCCAGCGACGACCGTCGAGAACGCCGATCTCGACGGCACCGGGATCGCGCAGCGTCTCGCCGATGAGGAGGTCGGCCAGGGATGCCTTCCGGCGGCTCATGGGGAAGTCGACCGCCTTGACCAACACGTCGGGGCGTTCCCGCTTGAATGCCTTGGCCAGCCCGACGACACCGCCTCCCATGGGTGCGGTGGTGACGTCGGGCCCATAGCCGTGTTCGCCGCCGAGGCGGGTGGCCGTGACCAGGAAGGTGCCGGCGGCAAAGTCGTCGTAGTGGTCGCGCAGCAGACGGAAGAGCAGCTTGACCCGTCGACGCAGTCCGTCGCGCCAGTGGTCGAGCTCCTGGTCGACGATGGCCGGTTCGACATCGAGGGCCGGGAGCCAGTACACCCCGCGAAGGGAGCGGTCACCGAGCCAGCTGCGTACCCGTTCGAGCAATTCGTCGGCCGAGGGCGAGTCGGCGATGCGCAGCACGTCGACCCCCCGTTGCTCGAGGCGACCGGCGAGGGCGGTGCCCACCCCTCCGGCGTCGGCCATGACCAGCACTGGCGCCCCTTCGTCGAGCTCGACGCCGGTTTCGACGCACAGATCGAGATCGGGTCGTAGGACCGGTACCGGGATCCGTCGCCGGAGTGCCGCCGATGCCTCGTCGTCCCCTTGCGGGAGGGCGGTTCCGAGGACCGGCGTCGACGGTGCGGCCGCAACAGCCGGCGCCGCAGCCGGTGGCGCGGCCGGTGCCGCCGCTGGGGCGGCGGCGGGTGTGGGAGCGGGGAGGTTGGCGCGGTCGCGGACGAAGTCGACGACGTGGGCGAGGGTGGGGTAGTCGCGTAGGGACAGGTTGTCGTCGCGTTCGATGCCGTAGTGGTCGCGGATGGCGGCGAAGGTTTCGGCTTGTTTGACGGTGTCGATGCCCAGGTCGGCTTCGAGGTCGAGTTCGAGCTCGAGCATGTCGGAGGGGTAGCCGGTCTGTTCGGCCACCACCGACAACACCATCGCCACCACCGGATCACCGGCCGGCTCCGCGGCGGGTGCCGCGGCGGGTGCCGCGGGCGCGGGTGCCGCGGGTGCAGATGCCGCCGCTGGGGCGGCGGCGGCTGCTGGCAGCGGGGAGGTTGGCGCGGTCGCGGACGAAGTCGACGACGTGGGCGAGGGTGGGGTAGTCGCGTAGGGACAGGTTGTCGTCGCGTTCGATGCCGTAGTGGTCGCGGATGGCGGCGAAGGTTTCGGCTTGTTTGACGGTGTCGATGCCCAGGTCGGCTTCGAGGTCGAGTTCGAGCTCGAGCATGTCGGAGGGGTAGCCGGTCTGTTCGGCCACCACCGACAGCACCATCGCCACCACCGGATCACCGGCCGGCTGCCGGTCGGCGGGTGCCGCGGGTGCGGTGCGCGGGTGCCGCGGGTGCAGATGCCGCCGCTGGGGCGGCGGCGGCTGCGGGATCGGGGAGGTTGGCGCGGTCGCGGACGAAGTCGACGACGTGGGCGAGGGTGGGGTAGTCGCGCAGGGACAGGTTGTCGTCGCGTTCGATGCCGTAGTGGTCGCGGATGGCGGCGAAGGTTTCGGCTTGTTTGACGGTGTCGATGCCGAGGTCGGCTTCGAGGTCGAGTTCGAGCTCGAGCATGTCGGAGGGGTAGCCGGTCTGTTCGGCCACCACCGACAACACCATCGCCACCACCGGATCACCGGCCGGCTCCGCGGCGGGTGCCGCGGGTGCCGCGCGGCGCGGGTGCCGCGGGTGCAGATGCCGCCGCTGGGGCGGCGGCCTCCGCAGGCATCGGGGAGGTTGGCGCGGTCGCGGACGAAGTCGACGACGTGGGCGAGGGTGGGGTAGTCGCGTAGGGACAGGTTGTCGTCGCGTTCGATGCCGTAGTGGTCGCGGATGGCGGCGAAGGTTTCGGCTTGTTTGACGGTGTCGATGCCCAGGTCGGCTTCGAGGTCGAGTTCGAGCTCGAGCATGTCGGAGGGGTAGCCGGTCTGTTCGGCCACCACCGACAACACCATCGCCACCACCGGATCACCGGCCGGCTCCGCGGCCGGGTGCCGCGGGCGACCGGTGCCGCCGCCGGCGCGGGTGCGGTGGCTGGCGCCGCGTCGGTCGATGCCGCAGCCGAGACGGCTGCAGGTGTGGGGGCCACTGCCGGCGGCGATGAGATCACCTCGGGGGCGTGCTCGACCGAGCGTTCCGGATGCACGGCTATGCCCGAGGGCGGACCGTCGTCACGGACCCTGAGCGTGCGCTGCACGGTCTCCAGCTCGGCGCTCTCGTAGCCGCTCACCTCGGCGAGCCAGCGTCGCCAGGCCTCGGGATCGTTCACGCGGTACTCGAAGCCCAGTTCGTCGGGCTCCCGGTGGCGGCCATCGGGGCTCGGCACCCAGCGCAGGAGCGACATGCTGATCTGCGAACCGAACCCGGCGCCGAGGCGCAGCGCGTAGGTGACCGGGTAGGCGCCACCCTTCGACAGGTTCAGCGGCCCCAGGTCGGGGTCGGTCTCCTTCACGTTGGCGATGGGCGGGACGATGCCGGTCTCGAGCGACTTGATGGCGAGCACGTCCTCGATCCCGACCCCCATCGCGTGCCCGGTGAAGCCCTTGGTGTTGGCGATCACGATCGAGTCGGCGCTCGATCCGAAGACGTGCCGGAGTGCATCGACCTCGGCCTGGGCGCTGCCGCCTCGTGCGGGCGTGTAGGTCTCGTGGGAGACGAACACCGTGTTGGGAGCGATCTGGTGGCGGTTGATGCCCCACCGGTTCTCGGCGCGCGCGATCACGTCTTCCATCACGTCGCGGATGTGGGTCACGTCGAGACGGCTGCCGTGGAACGCGCTGTTGGCGGTCACGGTGCTCAAGCACCTCGCAGATCGGCCGGATTCCACGGGCGCGCGCCGTGTCGGCCCGCTCGACGACGATCGCGGCGGCGCCCATGCCGAGGATCATGCCGTGTCGTCGGCGATCGAAGGGCAGCGCCGCCTCCTCGACCACTTCGTCGGTGGCGGCGGCGCCGGTCGACAGGAAGCCGGCGCCCACCCAGTCCATCAGGACGTCGCTGGTGACGTCGTCACCGGCGATGATGATGACGCGCTGGCAGCGTCCGAGGCGGATCCAGTCCTCGGCGATGGCGACGGCCTGAGTGGTGCTGGCGCAGGCCGAGTTGATCTGGGTGTTCGGGCCGCGGGCGCCGATGTGCTCGGCGAACTGGGCGTGACCCATCGACAGCGCCTTGAACAGGAATCGGCGGTCGAACTCGTACGAGTTGGCGGCGATCGTCGGTGTGCAGCTCGTGGATCATGTGGTCGAGCTCGTCGACCAGCGGATTGTCGGCCGCCATCCGGGAGCGGAGGTGCTCGAGCGCCTCGAGCCGGTCGTGGCGGGCGCGGTCGTGCTCGTATCGGGTCACCTCGTCGATGAGCCGATCGGTGCCGGGGAACGCCGACGCGAAGATCACGGCCGGTGTCGTCACGCTCGGCAACCGGCAGCGCCCAGGCCTCGGGCAGCTTGCTGCCGGTACTGGTGGTCTTGTACCGCATCGCCATCGGCAGGCCGGCGTCACGCAGGGCGTCGATGCCGGCCCCGATGGCGAGCTCGGTCGCCGGGTCGAGCGCGGCCTTGCGGTCCGCGCTCAGCCCGAACTCCGACACGATGTCGAGGTGGCCCTTGCGGCCCGCGAGCTTGATGACGTCGTGGGGCGAGTCGATCGACTCGAATCGCCCGCCTCCTGCCTCGCTCTTCACGAGACGGGTGATGTGCTTGTCGACGATCCGCTCACGCATCGCAACCGGGATCGCGTCGATGAACGACTCGCCGTCGAGCAGGCGAACGATGTTGCCGTCGTCGAACACCCGCTCGGTGCCGGGAAGGCCGAGCGCGGCTCCGGTGATGACCACCGGCTCGCCGCCACCGAGTCGATCGACATCGGTGGGTGCCGCCGTCGGGCTGGCCCCGGTGAGGACCTGGTAGCCCCGTTCCAGAACGTCGGCGAAGAGATGCCCGAGCTCGACATAGCGGTCCGAACCCGATGCGAGCGCGGGGGCCGGAGTCGTCGTGCCGACGGTCGGAGCCACCGCAACCGGTGCAGCCGGGATGGACTCGACCACTCGATCGCGGGTTCCCACACCCAAACCCGCGGCGTACAGGCCACACAGTGCCTGATTGAACGACATGATGTCCCCGCTCTTCGGGTGGTTGGTGTACAGCGCCATGACCTCGGGGTCATCACCGAGCACGTCCTCGACGAAGCCGTGCAGTGCCCGTTTGGGCCCCACTTCGACGAACACGCGGGCGCCCGCGTCGTGGAGGGTGGTCAGCCCGGCGACGAACTGGACCGGCGAGGCGACCTGGCGGCCGAGGATCTCGACGATGTCGGGCGCCACAGCGGGACCCATCGGGTAGAACTCGCCGTTCACGTTGGCCACCGTGGGGATCGCCGGCGGATGGATGTCGAGGCGGGCGAGCACCTGCCTCAGCGACTCGGCGGCGGGCGCCACGATCTCGGTGTGGAAGGCGTGACTCACCGGGAGGGGCACGACCTGGTGGCCGGCTTCGGTCAGGGCCGCGGTGGCCGCCTCGACTCCGGGGGTCGAGCCGCCGACCACGGCCTGGTGGCGGCTGTTGATGTTGGCGACCACCACGTAGGGCTCGATGGTGGCGATGATGGCCTCGACCTCCTCGATCGGGGCGAACACGGCGATCATGAGCCCGTTGTCGTCGACCGAGACGTTGGCCATCTCGCGACCGCGAGCGCTCACCGCCTCGAGTGCGTCGCCGAAGGGGAGGGCTCCCGAGGCCACGAGGGCCCCGTACTCGCCCAGGCTGTGACCCATCACCATGTCGGGCTGGATGCCGTAGGCGCCGAGCAGCCGGGTGAGGGCCAGATCGGCGGTGAGCACGGCGGGCTGGGTGATCTCGGTCTGACGCAGCTGTTCGGTGGCCTCGGCCACTGCCGCCTCGTCGGCGGGGTCGACGAAGATGATCTCGCTCAACGGCCGCCCGATGAGAGGCTCCATGATGCGGTCGGCCTCGTCGAAGGTGGCCCGCACGATCGGTTCACTCTCGCGCAGCTCGGCCAGCATGTTCACGTACTGTGAGCCCTGACCGGTGTAGAGCATCGCCACCTGGTGCGCGTGTCCGACGCCGTGGAAGACACCCTGGTTGGCGAGCAGTCGCCACGCGGCCACGTTGTCGGACTCGAGAGCCTTGCGTGCCTTCGCGGCCCGGGACGCCAGTTCGTCGGCGTCGGCGAAGTCGATGGCGACGCGGACGTGGGCCCGGAGGTCGGACTCGGCCGGCGGCGCGGGCGCGGGCGCCGACCCGGCTTCGGCCTCCGCCTGGATATCGGCCAGCCGAGCCGAGACGGCGCTGTTGTCGGCCCCGCCGACCACGACGGCTCCCCGGAGAGGCGGCTTCAACGTTTCGGCGTCGGCCCATTCGGCGGTGGGCGCAGCCGGCGGGCTCACCGCCGATTCCCTCGCGGCCGCAGCCGCGGCGGGGCGACCGACGGTGAGCCGGCCCGGCACGTGCTCCTCGAGCACCATGTGGAAGTTGGTACCGCCGAAGCCGAAGGCGCTGACCCCCGCCGACCGGATGTCGCCGTTGGCCTCCCAGGGGCGCAGCTCCGTGTTGACCGCCAACGGCGAATGCTCGAAGTCGATGTTCGGGTTCGGGTGTTCGGCACCGAGCGACGGGGGCATCATCTTGGCGTCGAGCGCCAGGGCGGCCTTGAGCATGCCGGCCGCGCCGGCCGCGCCCTTGAGGTGGCCGATGTTCGACTTCACCGACCCCAGCGCCATGGAGCCCGGGGCCAGACCGAAGCCGGCGAAGGCATCGGCGATGCTCTGCGACTCGACGACGTCACCCACCTTGGTCGACGTGCCGTGGGCCTCGATGAGGGTCGCCGTTCCGGGAACGAGGTCGGCGTTGTGCCAGGCGCGCTGGATGGCGAGCCGCTGGCCGACGGGGTTCGGGGCCGTGATGCCCTTGCCCTTGCCGTCGCTGGCTCCACCGATACCGCGGATGACCGCGTACACGTGATCGCCGGCGCGTTCGGCGTCGGCGAGGCGCTTGAGCAGGAACACGGCGGCGCCCTCGCCCATGACGAAGCCGTCGGCGCCGTCGCCGAAGGGACGGGTGCCGGTGGCCGACAGGGCGCCGATCTTGCAGAACTTCACGAAGGTGCTCGCGCTCATGTTGCGCGTCGACACCACCGGTGAGCACGGTGTCGAAGTCGCCGGTCTCGAGCCCCTCGACGGCCGCGTCGATGGCGGCCATCGCCGATGCGCATGCGGCGTCGACGGTGAAGTTCGGACCGTGGAAGTCGAACAGGTTGGCGATGCGGCCGGCGATGATGTTGGCCAGCTCGCCGGGCATGGTGTCCTCGGTGATGCCGGGGAACCGCCCCCGCACTCCGGTCTGCATCTCCTCGATGATCGTGGCCCTCAGATCGGGAGCGAGCGCGGCGAACGCCGGTGCCTGGGCCAGCTCGTCGGCGTACTCGGGGAAGTACACGCTCATGGCCGTCAGGTAGTGGAGGTCTCCGCCCATCGCGTTGCCCAGGATCACGGCGGTGCGCTCCGTGTCGAGCGGGCGGTCGGGGTACCCGTAGTCGGCCAGGGCCTGACGGGCCGCGACGATCGCCCACTGCTGGGTGCGGTCCATCGCGTCGCTCACCTTCGGTGGGATCGGCAGCCGCCACTGGAGCGGTTGCCAGTCCCACTCGCGAACCCAGCCACCGATCTTCGAGTACGTCTTGTTGGTCGCCAGTCGGTCGTCGTCGAAGTAGTAGTCGGGGTTCCAGCGGTCGTCGACCTCGCTGATGCTGTAGCGCTTGTTGGTGATGTTGTCCCAGAACGTGGGAACGTCGGGCGCGTCGGGGAGGACGGCGCCCACGCCGACGATGGCGATGGCGCGGTCGACGGTCTCAGCCATGGTGGAGCTCCTCTGAGCTGGTTGTCGTACTGGTGGTGGTCATGTCGGCACGACGTCGGCGTAGATCGCACGCGCGACCTCGTCCATGTCGCGCGATGAGGCCCGACTGGGCTCGTTGGATGGCGTCGGTCCCAGCGGCGTGCATCAGTGCCGCCGGTTCGACCATGCCCGCTTCGCCGGCCCCGAGGACCCAGCGGACGCCCTCCTCGGCCACCTTGGTGGCGGCCTCGCGGGCGAAGACGCGACTGACGGCGGCCAATCCGTCGGGATCGAGACGCAGACGCGCTTTGGGTGAGATCGTGCCGTCGGCCACCATGGCGCATCGGCGGGCGAGCGCGCCGGCGCACTCCACGTAGGCGACGAGCTCGCCGATGCGGAACAGCAAGTGTTGATTTCGGGTGAGCCGGTGTTCACGTGCGGTTTCCATGACGACAGCCAGCGCATGATGGGCGAGGGCCGCCACGTCGGCACCGACGGTGGGATGGTCGGTGTGCAACGCCTCGAGCACCGCAGCGGCATCGTGGTAGTACTGGCCCCGGGTCTTGAGGTGGTGCTGCCAGCGGTCGCGGCCGATCGTCATCTCCATGATCTCGGAGGTGCCTTCGTAGATCGTGGTGATCCGGACGTCGCGCTTGATCTTCTCGACCATGTACTCCTTGGTGTAGCCGTACCCGCCGTGGGCCTGGATGGCCGCATCGGCGGCATCGTTGCCGGCCTCGCTGGCGAGGTACTTGGCGATGGCCCCCTCGGTGTTGAGCTCTTCCTCGCCCTCGTCGAGACGGGCGGCGGTCTCCTCGATGTAGGCCCGGCTGGCCTCGAGCCTCGCCACGTGGGGGACGATGAGCTTGTGGGTGAACCCCTGCTTCTCCGAAAGGGGGCCGCCGGCCTGGATGCGTTCGCTCGAGTACTGGATGGCACGGTCGAGGGCGGCCCACCCGGCGCCGAGACCGAAGGCGGCAACCATCAATCGGGTGTACCCGAACACGGCCTGGGCCTGTTGCAGTCCGAGTCCCTCGGCGTCGCCCACCAGTCGATCGACAGGCACCTCGACATCCTGGAGCGACAAGGCCGCCGTGTTGCTGGCGCGGATGCCGTGTTTGTCCTCGGGCTTTCCGTGCGTGAATCCGGGCGTGTCGCGGTCGACCACGAACCAGCTGGGCCCGTCGGGGGCCATGGCCAGGATCGTGTACAGATCGGCGTAGCCACCGTTGGAGATCCACTGCTTGTTGCCACTGATCCGGTAGCCGACGACCTCGCCGTCTTCCTCGATGCGCTCGGCCACGGTCTTCATCGAGGCGAGGTCGCTGCCCGCCTCGGGCTCGGTGGCGCCGTAGGCCATGAGCAGACCTTCCTCGGCGATGGCGCTGAGCCACCGCTTCTGTTGCGCCTCGGTGCCGCCGAACATGATGGGGTCACTGCCGAGGAACGTGGCGAGCACACCGGTTGCCACGCCGAGGTCGACCGCTGCGAGGAGCTCGCAGACCCGGTACACGTCGAAGGAGCCGCCGCCCATGCCGCCGTAGACCTCGGGGATGAACAGCAGCGAGATGCCGAGCTGGTCGCCGCACATGCCCCGCACGATTTCCTCGGGGAACTCGTCGGCGGCGTCGAGCTCCAACAGCTTGGTCTCGCCGAGCTCGCCCTCGGCAAACGAGGTGATGGCGTCGATGACCATCTCGAAGGTGTCGAGGTCGATCCCGTCGGTCATGCTGCAACTCCGATTCGGCGGTTGGATGGTGCTGGTGGCGGTGACGCATCCGAGGGGTTCCGGGCGCGTCGATGCGGGAATATTTCCACGCCGACAGCGAGCGATCCAGGGGCGAAGGTCCCGGCTGATCGGCTAGCGGGTGACCTCGAGCGCCTGGGCGAAGTCGCGCCACAGATCGTCGATGTCCTCGCACCCGACGCTCATACGTATGAGTGAGGGCGGAATCCGTTCCTGGCCGACGATGGTTGCTCGTCGCTCCATGGTCGACTCGATGCCGCCGAGGCTGGTGGCATGGTGGACCAGCTCCATCCGTTCGCACAGCGCCGAAGCCCGCTCGCCCGGCCCGGTCGGCTCGAACGACAGCATCGCGCCGAAGCCGGTCATGAAGCCGGCGGCCACGGCGTGGTTCGGATGGCTGGGCAGGCCGGGGTAGAGCACGCGATCGATCTCGGGGTGCGCTTCCAGGCGCTGGGCCAGCTCCATGGCGTTCTGCTGGGCCCGTTCCATACGGAGACCGAGGGTGCGGGCGCCGCGAATGGTGAGGAACGCCTCCATGGCGCCGATCGTGGCGCCGTTGAGCAGCCGCCGTTGATGGAACTCGTCGTAGAGCTCGTCGTTGCGGGTGATGACCGCGCCGGCGAACAGGTCGGAGTGGCCGCCGATGAACTTGGTGGCCGAGTGCATCACCACATCGGCGCCGTAGTCGAGGGGTTGCTGGTTGAGTGGTGTGGCAAAGGTGCTGTCGACAGCCACGATGCAGCCGGGCTTGCGGGGTGCGCCACAGATCGCCGGCAGGTCGGCCACCGTGATCAGCGGGTTCTCCGGTGACTCGAGCCACACGAGATCGGCGGTCATGCACGCCTCGCGCCAGGCGGGCGTGTCGGACTGGTCGAGGCGGCTCACCGTCCATCGACCCTGCGCCTCGCCCTCCGCGAGCAGGCCGGCGACACCGTGGTAGGGGTCCGCGGGCACGGCGAGATGCGACCCGACAGGTAGGCGGTGGAGGATCACTGCGGCGGCGGCCATCCCTGATCCGAACACCAGCGCCCGACCGTTCTCGAGCCCGCCGATCAGGCTCTCGAGCGCGTCGGTGGTGGCGGTGCCGTTGCTGCGGCTGTAGAGCCGGTCGTCGGGCAGGTAGAAGTTCGATGCGAAGACGGGGGCGACGTTCAGGGGCTCACCGCTCGACCGGACGCGGCCACCGGCGATCAACCAGGTCGCAGGACTCCACTCGGACATCTTGGGACCGTACCGGCCCGAGCGCTCAGGAGCCTTGCATGGTCGCCTGCTCGAAGGGCGCCAGCACGACGTCCCATCCGCGGTCGTAGCCGTTGCGCACCGTGGGTCCACGCTCGGACCCGAGCTCCTCCCACGCACGGTGCTCCAGGTCGACTCGCGTGCCACCCTCGGCGACGGCCTGGAAACGCACTTCGAGAATGGTGGCGGCTTCGGGCTCGAGCGAGGGATGCCAAGCGACGACGAAACGCTCTGGAGGATCCCATGCGATGACGTCGGCCCACCGGTGCTCGATTCCGTCGGGCCCCAGCTCGACGATGTGGCCACCGACGTGCTGGTCGAAGCGCACCCCGGACGCTTCGTCTTCGGTGATCGAGTGCGTCAGCATCGGCCACCACGTCTCCATTCGCGCGGTGAACAGGTCGAAGGCCTCGGCGGGTTCGAGGGGCACGATCCGGGACTTGCGCACCGGTTCGATGGGAGTGAGCGACAGTCTCATGGCTGGTTTTCCTTTCTGGCCGCCCGGGTGTAGGCGTCGAGTACGTCGTCCCACAACGTGTCGATCCACGCACGAAGCGCGGCGACGCCGTCGGGGTCGGCGGTGTAGATGCGGCGCGTGCCCTGCGGCGTGGCGCTCACCAGGCCGGCCGCATCGAGCACGCGGAGGTGCTGTGACACGGCGGGCTGGGAGATCGGGAGCCGGTCGGTGAGCTCGCGCACCGACGACGGGGCCTCGCGGATGAGGTCGTAGATCGATCGTCTCGTCGGATCGGCGAGGGCCACGAGCTGAGGACCGACATCCATGGGATAAACATAAGTGAAAACTTATCATAAGTCAAGACTGATGATTTCTCGACCCGTGCCCGTGCGAGACTGCCCGGATGACCGGCGATCCCTTCGCAGAGAAGCGGCGATCACACGGCGCGGTGAGCGGGTCGCTCGGCGACGACGACTTCCTCATGGTCCTGCGCCACGGCGACGTGAAGGCGATCACCCGCAACTGGGCGACCTTCACCTCCGACGTCGCGTTTCGCGTGCCAATCCCCTCGGAGGCCGATGTCCGGTCGGTCCGGCAGCTGCCGATCGAGACCGACCCACCGCGCCACACCGAGTACCGGGCGCTCGTGCAAGAGGTCTTCGGGCGCGAGACGTCGAGGAGAATCCGCCCCGACGTAGCGGCGATCGTCGATCGACTGCTCGATCAGGCGCTCGCCGCCGGCGAGATCGAAGTGGTGCGGGACTTCGCGGTGCCGGTCCAGTCGCGAGCACTGGCGTTGCTGCTCGGTCGGCCCCAAGCGGAGGCGACACGGTGGATCTCGTGGGGAACCCACGTCTTCCGCGACTTCTCCGACCGTCCCGAGGGCAATGCACACGAGCTCGACCGCTATCTCGACGAGGTGATCGAGGCTGCCTTCGTCGCGCCGGGCGACGACTTCTTCGGACTCCTCGTGCGGTCGGAGTTCGATCGTCGACCGCTGAACCGCGACGAAGTGATGGGATTCGCGAACCTGGCCTTCGCCGGCGGTCGCGACACGCTGATCCACCTCATCGTCAACAGCCTCCACCACCTGGCCACGAATCCAGAGATGCTGACCCGGGCAAAACGCGACCCTGCGCTTCTGGAGAGCGCCGCCGAGGAGTACCTCCGCTACTTCTCACCCATCGCGCACATCGGCCGGGTGGTGACCGAACCGACCGAGATCCTCGGCCACCGACTCGAACCCGACGACACGGTGTCGATCTGTTTCGCATCGGCCAACCGGGACGAGACCGTCTTCGATCGACCCGACGAACTGGTCCTCGATCGTCGGCCCAATCGCCATGTGGCCTTCGGTCACGGCCCGCACACGTGCCTCGGCGCCCCGCATGCCCGCATGGTTCTCGCGACGGTGCTCGAGCGGATCGTCGAGCGGGTCGAGACGCTCGAGGTCATCGACGCCACCGCCACGATCGAAGATCTCGGCGCCTTCCGCCGGGCCGTCGGCTACGAGCCGCTGCGTCTCGGCATCTACTGACGACGGGTCGATCGGACCACGGTCAGGGCCGGGTCAGGCCACAGTCAGCTCGCATCGGTATACCGAGCTCATCAACCCTTGCCGTTCGAGCCGACTGCGAGACATGCCATGACTCACCCAACCGTTCGCACGCCGTTCCCGGCGATCACTCGGCTCCTGGCTGCGACTCTGGCGGTCGTCTTGCTCGCGGCCGCCTGTGGAAGTGGAGCGAGCAGCGGGGACAGCACCGGGTCCGCGGCCGACCCCGACTTCGAGGGCACCAGGGTCGAGTTCGACCCGGCGAACTTCGTCGATCCGACGCTCGACACCAACCCCTATCACCCACTGAAACCGGGCCTGCAGTGGGTGCGGGGAGGAACCACTTTGGTCGGGTCCCGCGAAGTGCCTCACGAGATCATCACCACGATGACCGATGTGATCCGGGTCATCGACGGAGTGCCCACCATCGCCATGCTCGACGAGTCGACCGATTCCGGCGAGGTCGCCCAGGTGGGAATGGACTACCTGGCGCTCGACAAGGACGGCAACGTCTGGATCCTCGGGGGCTACACCGAGGAGTACGAAGGCGGTGAGTTCACCAACGCCGAGAGCGCCTGGCTCGGCTCGGGCGAGGGCCAGGAGATCGGCATCCTGAGCCCGGCCATCGTCGACATGAACACGCCCAGGTGGTTCATCGCCGCGGCTCCCGACGAGGACGGCTCGGTGGGTGAGCCGGTGGCGGTCGGAATACGCGAGTGCGTTGCGTTCGGCTGCTACGACGATGTTCGCGTCGTCCAGGAAGGCGAGGTCGGCGCACCGGACAACGAGAACAAGTCGTATGCCCCGGGTGTCGGCGTGATCAACAACGTCCCCCTCGATGCCAGCCTGCACCAGGATCGCTTCGAGCTGCTCAATTTCATCGCACTGAGCCCCGAGGGCTTGGCCGAGGCCTCGAACGCCGTACTCGAACTCGAGGCACATGCTCGCGAGACCGCGCCCGACGTGTTCGGATCGGCCCCCGAGTCGCGGCGGGCCAGTTGAGCATCGCGGCAGTGGTCCGACTCGACGGCGTGTCGAAGTCGTTCACGACGCCTACCGAGACCACCGCCGTGCTCTCGGGAGTGGACCTCACCATCCAGCCCGGGGAGAAGGCCAGCCTCATCGGCCCCTCGGGCAGCGGGAAGTCGACCTTGTTGTCGCTGATCGGCGGGCTGCTCCGGCCCGACACGGGAACCGTTCGAATCGACGGCGTCGCCATGAGCGAGCTCGACGACCACGAGCGGGCAGAGCTGCGAGCCAACCGGATCGGGATCGCCCTGCAATCGGACAACCTCATTCCCTTCCTCACGGCCAGGGAGAATGTCGAGCTCGCGCTGGCCTTCGGCACTCGCAGGCCACGCCGAGTCGCTCGTCGGCGAGCGCTCGAGCTCCTCGAGCGCTTTGGCGTCGACCACCGGGCAGGCCACCATCCGCGGCACCTCTCCGGTGGGGAGGCCCAGCGGGTGGCTCTGGCCGTCTCGATGGCGAACGAACCCGCCCTGTTGTTGGCCGACGAGGTCGTGGCCCAGCTCGACGGCGAGACCGCAGCCCGAGTGGTCGACGAGGTCCTCAACGCCGACTTCGCCGTGCTGTATGTCACCCACGACGTCGCCCTGGCCGACCTGGTCGATGTCCGGTATGCGCTCGACGGTCACACGGTGACGGCCCGATGAGCGCAGCCAACTCCATCGTGGCCCGTGGGCTCGTGGTCGACTTCCGAACCGAGATGGGCATGGTGCGCGCCCTCGACTGCGAGCATCTTTACGTCGACGGAGGCACGAGCTTGGCCATCATGGGTCAGAGCGGATGCGGCAAGTCGACGCTACTCGGCCTGTTGGCGGGTTTGGCCCTCCCAACCCATGGAGCCGTGACGATGGGGAGCGTCATCGTCTCCGACCTCGGTGAGCGCGAGCGCGTGCGGTTTCGCCGCCGATCGCTCGGCATGGTGTATCAGGCCGACAACCTGCTCTCGCATCTGACGGTCGAGGAGAATGTCGCCCTCCAGCTCGCGATCTGTCGAGGCGATGCCAACGGCGCCCGCGGGACAATCAGCAGCGATCCGACTGCGCTCTTGGCGCGTCTGGGCCTCGGCGGACTGGCCAAACGTCTGCCCGATCAGCTCTCGGGAGGGCAGCGCCAGCGGGTGGCCGTCGCCCGTGCCATCGTGCATCGCCCCGAGGTGATTCTGGCCGACGAGCCGACGGGTGCGCTCGACGCCGAAAGCGCAGGGGCGGTGATCGAGCTGCTCGTCGAGGTCCAGCGCGAGATCGGAGCCACCTTGGTGATCGTCACCCACGATCCAGTGATCGCCGGGCATCTCGACCGGACGATTCAGCTGCCCCGGCCCCCTGCGCCGGAGCACACGTCGGAGACCGTCGGTGCTCGCTAGATACGTCCTCGCCGACCTGGTCCGCAATCCTCGACGCACGTTGTCGACCATGGTCGGTGTGACGCTCGGCGTTGGCTTGTTCTGCGGCGTGCTGTTCTTCGTCGACGGTCTCTCGGCGTCGATGACCCAACGGGCCGTTGCGCCGCTTTCCATCGACATGCAGCGCATCGTCACCGAGCGGGTCGGCGGCTCGCTGACGCTCACCCAGACCTTCGATGTCACCGGCCCCGTGGGGCCGGGCAGCCAAGCGCGAGTCGACCTCGAGATTCGCAACGCCGGGGACGTCGCCGCCAACGAGGTCACCGTGCGATCGTTGCCCGCCGACGAGCTTCGCTTCGTCACCTCGTCGGCCGAGCTCGACGGCATGCCATTGACCGATAACGACGGCAACCCGCTGGCAAGTGGTCCGGGTCGCACGGGGTACAACCTCGGCACGGTCGAGGCCGGCGTCGTCCACCACATCAGCTACACGGTCGAGGCGGTTTCCGACGCGGAGGTGAGCGATGCAACGGTGACCACCACGTACTCGAGTCGAGAGTCGGTCAGTCCTACTCCGGCGAACCAGGCCGCATCGGTGCCACTCGCCGATCTCATCGCCACGATCAGTGCGGTCGAGGGCGTCGCCCACGCCAGCCAACTGTCGCTCGCCGATCTCGGATCGGGGACGCTCTCTGCCGGTGGCACCACCGCCGCAGGACCGGCCAAGATCCTCGGCTTCGACGCGGACTACGCCGCGCGTGATGCGACGATCGACGTCGTCGAGGGCGAGCTGAGCGACGAGGGAGCCGTCGTGAGCGCAGAAGCAGCAGAGGCGCTGCGCCTCGGCGTCGGCGCCACGGTGACCGTGGCGCTCCCCGACGGATCGACGGTCGAGATCGTGGTGAGTGGTGTCGCCGACCTGAGCCGGGCTCGTCCACTGTTCTCCAGCCGGCGCGGCGGCGATCTCGAGACGTTCATCTACGTGCCGAACTCGGTCGTCGTGTCGCCCGCCGTGTTCGCGGACACGGTGTTCCCCGCGTACGAGCGGGCCGCAACCGAGCGTGGCACCAGGCTCAAGAGCCCGCCCATTCGTGAAGTCGACATCACCCTGGTTCGCGACCTGCTCGACGCCGACCCGGGTACTGCGGTCGTCCAGACCGAACGGATCGCTTCGGAGGTCACCGCGGTGGCCGGTGGGCAGGACTACGTGCTCGACAACATCTCGAACACCCTCTCCGTCGCCACGGCCGACGCACGGGTCGCGAAGCGGCTCTTCGTCTTCCTCGGTGTACCCGGGGGCTTCCTCGCGGCCATGCTCGCCGCGTACTCGGGGACCGTCCTCGCCGATGCCCAGCGCCGAGAGCACGCGACGTTGCGAATTCGGGGCGCAAGCCGGCGCCACTTGTTGCGGATGCTCGCCATGCGGACGGGCCTCTTGACGGCAGCAGGGTCCATCGTCGGGCTCGCAATCGGCTACCTGGCCGCGGCGGCGATCCTCGGTCGAGAGTCACTCGACCGGGCCAGCACCGCGAGCCTGGCCCGGTCCGGGCTGCTCGGAGCGGTTGGGGGCTTCGTGGCCACCGGTCTGGCCCTGTACGTCACCGGTCGGCGGTCGATCGATCGCGAGATCAACGAGGACCGAGCCCGACTCTTGCTGCGCCCGCCCCTGTGGCGTCGACTGCGCCTCGACATCGTCGGCGTCGTGGTCGTCGTGTTCGGCACGGTCGTCGCCCTGCGCGCGCATGCCTTCGACGGGGCGGCCGGTTCGGTGTACTTCGGCCGGGCGGTCGAGCTCAACCTCGCTCTGCTCGTGCTGCCCATCGCCGTGTGGATCACCGGCAGCCTGCTCGCAGCTCGCCTCTTCGGCAACGCGCTCGGCTGGACCCAGCCGCACTCGTCGGCCTCGATCGGACCGCCTCTCCGAAGCCTGTACCGACTCAGCATCGGCCGCCGACCATGGGCGATCGGCAACGGCGCGATCGTCGTGTCGCTCATCGTCGCGCTCGCCACCAGTCTCGCCGCCTTCACGGCGTCCTACGATGCGGCCAAGGTCGACGATGCTCGTTACGCCAACGGCGCCGACATCCGCATCACCCCGAGCCCGACGGCATCCGAGCCCTACACGGTCGACGACGTCGCTCTGTTCCAGACCGCTGGGGTGTCCGAAGCGACCCCTGTCGTCTACGGACTGAGCAACGTGATCCTCCGCAGCGCCCGCACGTCGGACCCGGCCAATCTCGCCGCCGTCGATCCCGAGACCTACGCATCCGTGTCGCCCCTCGTCGACAGCCACTTCCCCGACGGCGACGCGGCTTCGCTCCTGGCGACGCTGCAATCGGACCCGACCGCCGTTCTCGTCAGCCAGGACATGGCCGACTTCCTGCAAGCCGGCATCGGCGACCGACTCGACGTCCTGCTTGCCCGAGCCACCGACGACCAGGTGGAGGTCCAGCTGCACATCACCGGGCTCTTCGAGCGGCTTCCCGGCTTCCCCGACGGCGCCGATGCCCTGATGTCGATCGATCAGCACACGGCTTCGGTCCCGACCAAAGCACCCGACTTCTTCCTTGCGGCCGCCACCGTCGGCGGCGACTCCGGTCTTCGCCAGGCCGTCGACTCGCTGCGTTCCGGACCCGGCGCCGCCGGCGATCTCCAGATCGAAACCCGCGCCAGCACCCTGGCCAGCGATCAGTCGAGCCTGGCGGCGCTGAACATCGCCGGGCTCGTCGACCTCGACTCGGTCTTCTCGCTGTCGATGGCGGTGGTCACGATCGCCATCTTCGTCTTCGGGCTGTTGCTGCAACGGCGCCGCGAGTACATCACCCTTCGGGCCCAAGGCCTCGAGCCGCGGACCATCCGACTCCTCATCACCGCCGAGGCCGCCACCGTTGCGGTCGCCGGCACGATCGCGGGGCTCCTGGTCGGCACGGCCATGGGCTTCTATTTCGTCACCGTCTTGCGCCCGCTTTTCGTACTCACGCCGGGCTACACGGTGCCGCTCGGACGCCTTGCCGTCCCGGTCGTCCTCGTGTTCGTCGCCACCATCGCCTCGTCGATCGGTGCGTCGCGCTTGGTGAACACCCTCGAGCCCACCGAGTTGCTCCGCGACGAATAGGCCGATCAGCGCCGCCACAAGGGGACGTTCGGCCCTTGCGCGATGGTCGATCACCCGGGACAATGCCGTCGGAGGTGCCCATGGAATCCGATTACCCCGAACCCGATGCCGACGCGTTCGCCGCAGCACGAGAACGACGACTCGATCTCAAACAGGCCGTGTCCGGTGTCGAGGTGGCAATGGCCATGGCCGCGGAGGAGCCGCACTGGCGCGCCACGGCGCGCGACGCGCTGAGTCGGCTCAGAGAGGCCTTCGCCCATCACGTCTCCGAGGTCGAGGGCCATGATGGCCTGCTGCTCGATCTCACCCGAGATGCCCCGCGTCTCAGTGTCCGGGTCGACCAGGTTTCGGCCGAGCACCCCGTGATCACCCGCCAGATCGAGAACGTGCTGGCCATGGCCGACGGTGAGGTCCCGATCGACGGCCTCCGCGAGGAGGCGTTGACCACGCTGCTGGCCATCGCCCGGCACCGCCAGCACGGTGCCGACCTCGTCTACGAGGCCTACCACATCGACATCGGCGGCGGCTGAGCCCACCGAGCTCGGCGGCCGCGCGTCCAAATGGTGCGTGGCCTAGGCTTCCCATCGCAGGAATACGGGTGAAGGGGGTGCGGTGCGCGGGCTTGCGCAACGATTCGTCATCGGGGCCGGCGTGGCCATCGTCCTGGCGTTGGTGCTCGGTTGGCTGGTCGACAAGGTGCCCGCGCTCGGCATCGTCGTACTGGTGCTCGCCGTTGCGGGCGTCGCCTACGCCCTGTGGGGGGTGGTGTCGTCACCCCGGAAGCTTCGATCGGCCGCAATGGTGGCGCTCTCCCTCGGCGCGGGAGCCCTCGGCGTGCTCGTGCTCACCCTGGTCCTCGACGACGATGATGCCACGACGACCCTGGCGGCGGCGCCCCTGGGCGGGGATTCGAACGCCGAGGTAGCCGAGCCGACCCCGGATCCGACCGCGGCGACCGAACCGACCGCATCGCCCGACCCCACGGCGACCTCCGCGCCCATCCCGGAGCCGACCACCGAACCGAGCCCGACGTCCGCTCCTCCCGAGCTCGCCGTCGTGGATGCCCTCGACTGCGGCTGCGCCGGCGGCAACGAGCTGACCGGTCTCGACGCCCGCACCGAGGGAGGAGCGGTGGTCATCGAGGTCGGCACCGAGGGCGACGACCAGACCGGCCTGTGGTTGTGGACCGCCAGCGACCCGGGCCGGCCCAGCAGGGTGCAGCTCGACGACCAGACGTTCACGGTGACCGACGGACCCGAGATCGTCACGTCGGCCATGCGCTCCGACGCGGGATGGACGATCACGCTCACCACACCCCTCGACACGCGTCTCGCGGTCGTGAGCGACGGCGGTGACCGCGTGCCCGAGCGAGGTTTCCTCGAGGCCGACGGGTCGGTCGTCACGGTCGGTGATCTCGGCGTCTTCGCCGAGCAGCTCGAGCTCGATCTGGCCGAGGTGCAACGAGCTGTGCCCTCGCTCGAGCCCGCCGTCCGGGCGATGGTCGTCTCCCTCGTCGCCCGACAGACCCGCACCGGCACCCTCAGCCTCGAACGCATGCTCGAGGGCGATCCTGAGCCGTTCGATGTCGTCGCCAGCGTCGAGTGGCCGCGCTTCGGTCAGCAGATCACCCGCAACGGCGCGTTCGTGCTGGGCGCCTACGCCACTCCGGACGGCACCGTGTTGTGCGAACCCGCCGGTGGCGCCCCCACCTGCGAGTCGGCCGAGTTCGGGCTCCCCCTCGCCGATGCCCTGGCGGTGGTTCGCAATCCGGGGCAGCTCGTCCTCGAGCCCCAGCCCGCGGGATCGTTCGACGGAGAGGCCACCACCTGCGTTCGTGTGGTGCAGAGCCCGGCCGACGGCCCGCCGGTCGGCCTGTCGTGCTGGCTGCCGTCGGGGGCATCGGCGCTGGCCGAGCGCACTGGCATCGACACGGTGCGACTGCTGTCGATCGCCACCGACGCCGACCCCGAGCTGCTGCAACCACCTGGGGTGCCCTGATGGCAGCTCTCGACTTCGAGTGGACACCGTTTCATCCCACCCCGATCCCCAGTGGTGCGCCGTACCCCGGGGCGGCCAGTCACGACCAGGTCTCTCACGAGTGCACAGCGTGTCCCCATTGCGCCGAGTACCACATCGCGTGGATGAAGCATGGGGAAGACGAGGGAGCGCTCGCGAAGGGTTGGCCGTCGTTCCGCGACGCCATCAGCAGAGCCTGGGACTACCTGCGATGGGCGCCCGGGGTGATCCAGCTCGCGCAGCGGAGGGCAATCGTCGCTGCGGGCCGCCGAAACGCGGCTCGAACCCACTACAACGACTTCCTCGCCAACTTCGGCGCACTCCTCTCTCCCGGCGTCGACACCCACAACGTCTCCTTCACGCCGCGTGAGGGCTGGATCGAGCTCGACCCAGGGCCCGGCGTCAAGGTGTGGGTCTCGGGCGAGGAGTACGTCGACGAGGTTGCCGCGGCGCTCCAGTCGTTCGGACTGATCGATCAGCTGGCTCGTTTGAATGCCGAGCTCAACCAGGCGGTGGTCGACGCCAACGACGCCGAGGCCAGCTACCAGGCGGTGTCCGGCTTCTACGAACCGGAGATCGCCGAGGCTCGAGCGTGGGTCACCGATGCCCAGGCCCGTTACGAAGCTGCCCGCGCCGAGGCGAAGGCGTCGCGTGCAAAGGCATGGACTGCCTGGCAGAGGTGCATTGCGGAGTGCAACAAGGTGAAGGAGAAGTACGGGGCTTCGGCGCTGCTCGTCGCCGTCGCCCTGTGGATTGCCGGAACCGGTGCGGTGATCGCCGGCAAGCCGTTCGACTCCGGAAACGCCGGCGCCGTCGCGCAACCGGCCGTCGAGGTGGCGCCGCCCACTCCGACCCCCACGCCCACCCCCGAGCCGAATCCCGATCCGGTCACCACCGAGGTCGACCCGCCGCCACTCACCACCGACGACGTGAAGATCGACCTGCTCATGCAGGGATTCCTCGGCATCACCGCCTTCGACGACTTCACCCCGTTCCTGGTCGACCCGACGGTTCCCGACAAGTTCGAGCTGCCTGCCATCGACCCGCCCCCGTTGCGCACGTCGTTCTTCGCCGAGACCCTCGACCAGGTCGGGCTGGCCGACAACCTCGGGCCGGTGCCCACCATGACCCACGCCGGGTCGGCCTACGTCAGCTTCGACGAGCCCATCGTCGACCCCGAGGCCGTCATCTTCGATCGCTACATCGACCTCGCCGGCGTGGGCTTTCCCGTACTCGCGCCGCCGTCGACTCCCGCCGAGGGTATGTGGGTGCTCGGCGCGCGGTTCGATGTCGACCTCTTCGATCCGGCCGTCTGTGCGGGCAACGAGTTCTGGCTCACCCTCGACATGAACGTCCCGTCACGGGGCCTGCCCTACGTGGCGCCACCCCCGTTCCCCGGCGACTTCTACAACGGTGGCAACTTCTTCCCGAACCTGAAGATCATCGACTGCGAGCTCTCCAGCTACGTCGACTTCATGGACGCCGGGGTCCTCACGTTCGACTTCTCGAATCCCGGCGCGGCGCTGATCCGTTCCGAGCCGGACTCGACCCGGTTCGTCATGGTCTTCCCCGACACCCAGGTCCCGCCCGACAGCGAGTTCTGGCTCGTGGGCTTCGAGCACCCCTCGGGCCAGCCCTTCTCGCCCGACAACACCCGCTACCAGCCGTGGCCCGACAACTTCGGCCCACCGGCCGGGGTGACCGAGGGCACCACCACCGACGACTGCGACTTCACCCTCCAGCCCGTCACCCTGCCGGCACCGCCGGCTCCGGCCGACGACCCCGGAGGGGGAGCACCGCTGCCCTCTCCCGACGGGTCGACGGGAGGCGGCACCGATCCCGATCCGGGGAATCCGGATGGTGGCGGCGGAACCACGCCCATCGGAGAACCGGGCCGAACCGATCCCGACGAGACCAACGCGGGACTCGTGGCGAGCGGGGTGGTGCTGGCCGGGATCGGAGCGGGCGTGGCGTCGACCCGACACCCGGCGTGGCGACGAAAGGAGAAGGAGACGGGAGAACCGACCGGCGCCGAGAGTGTGCCCGGCGCGCCACCACCGGGCGGGCCGACGACCACGCGGCCCGATTCCGGTGCCGATGCGAGCGGGGAGCCGACCGCTTCCGCGCCGAACCGGCAGGCGTTCGCCGACGCGCTCGCAAACGAGGGGGCGGCTTCGGAGGCGGCCACCGCCGATGTCCTGGCCCAGGCCAGTGCCGCCATGATCGACGCCGAGCGCGCCTACCGGTCGGCCGCTTCCCGGTACGCCACGCGGCAGGCGGCCGAGGCGGCCGAGGGAATGGGAGAAGCGCTCACCGACTGGTGGTCGGGCCGTGGCAAGACGGAGGTCACGCTCCTCGAACGGGCCGCAACCGAGACCGCCGACGCACTGGCCGCTTTCCGCAAATCGGTGGTGCAGCACATCGCCGTCAACCTGCTCACCGCCCCGACCGAGGAGCGCCTCGGCCGACTCCAGGAGCTCGAGAGCCGGTTCCGGGCAGACCATGCTTCGGCGACCGCCGAGCTGCCCGCCGACGTCGAAGGGGTGATCACGCATTCGCAGTCGGACCCCGAGCGGGTGGCGACGCTGTCGGCCTATCGGACTGCACTCACGATCAACGAGGTGTTCGCGGAGTCCACCCTCATCGCCCGCAGCCGCCTGGGACCGCCCGACCAGCCCGGTATGGCACCCACCCGGGTGGTCCTCGACCAGCTGGCCGGCATCGTGGCCGAGACGGCCAAGCTCACCGGAACCGAGACCGATGCGCATCTCCAGATGCGCAGATGGAGCCTCGACACCCGACGCGACCTGCGGGTCGACACCTTCGTCGCCGTCGCCGAGCAGGCCACCGTGTACGACCCGCACACCAACGCACCGGTGGCGAACAAGCTTCGGGGCGAGATGGCGAAGGACCGCATCACCTGGCTCGCCGAGTACCTCGACGACACGGCGTGGCGCCGGAACGACGCGCGGCTCACCCGGTCGAGCGAGCTGCGGCAACGGCTGAAGGAGCTGTACGGGTCGTTCGACTATCTGGGCTACGGCCACGTTTCGATGAAGGAGTTCTTCATCGCCACCACCCGCGCAATCCGCAGCCGACAAGACGACGTCAACACGTGGTTCCTCTCGGACTACCTCGGCCTGAAGGACTTCCTCGGCTCGAAGGAAGGCCAGGACACAGGATCGACGTGGCGGATGGCGTGGGCCTCGGCCAACATAGGCCTGGGCACCAAGGGTCGGGCGATGGGGTACGGCGGCACGGACAGCGTCGATTCGGTCAAGGCCCGTATCGCCTCGATGAACGACGACGCCGATCTCGCCGTGCTCGCCCTCCAGACCGCAGCCGAGACCGACGACCCGAACCGGTGGCCCACCGGCACCCGACGGCTCTCCGACGGCTCCGAGGTCGAGACCGAGGCGCTGCGGAAACTCCTGATCTCGTTCGGCTACATCACCTCGACGCCCGACGGCCTGCGCTACCAGATGCCCACCGCCGACCGGGCGGTCGCCGGCACCACCGGTATCAAGCGGCCCGGTTCGCACTGGCTCGACGTGGTCTCGGCCCGCAACGCGGGTGAGGTGATGCTCTCGGTGGCCCTTCCCGAGCTGGCCTCGGCGCGGATCGCCGCCTTCGTCAGTCGGACGGGTGTCACCGGCGCCCGTTGGGCGACGGCGGTGCGCGTGCTCGCCGACCAGGGCATCGGCGTCGGCATCGACGTCGGTCTCAGCTACGTGAAAACCGAGGAGTCGCAGCGCGACCTGTCCGAGATCGTGGCCCAGTCGCTCGTCAACAACGTCGTCGGAGTCCTGAGCGGAAAGGGCACCGACCGGCTGGCCGAGCTCGGGGTCGACCGCCTTGCGGTGAACCCGCGCCTCTCCGGCTACCTCTCCGATCCGCAGAACAAGGCCTTCGCCACCACCTTCGTCGGTGAGGTGCTGGGTGTGCCCGGCGACACCGTTTCGCAGCTGATCGTCGACGCGACGCGGGGCAAGAGCATCAGCAGCGACGACGTGTTGGGCGGTCTGCTCGGTTCGGCGATGAACCGCTACCTGGGTCGGGTGTCGAAGGGCACGTTGGAGCACCCCCGGTTCGCGGCGCTCACCAATCCCGAGATCCACACCGTCGCCATGGTCGTCGACAAGCAGCTGAACGACACCGCGACCGCGGTCTTCGACACGACCGTCGCCGGCCGGCCGATGACTGCGGAAACGGGCACGTCCGTCTTCGAGGCCCTCCGTCGGGGCGACCTGAGCTGGGAGCAGCTGCAGCGGGTCTACTCGCTGCGAGGCGACACGATGCGCACGGTCATGACCCGGGTCAACGACCTCCGCAACGAACTGGTCGGGTCGATCGGAACCCGTGCCCGAGTCCTGGCCCGCGAGGCCATCGACCTCTACTACGACCCCCGGATCGCCGGTACGACCGACCCGACCGAGCGCTCAGAGCTCCAGGCCGAGAAAGCGGCCGAGCTGTCGCTGGTGGCCGATCCGCTCACCGAGACCGGTGTCGCCCTGCAGTTCACCTCCGAAGCGCTCGACATCGCCGTGCTGAGCCGCCAGGAACTGATCGACTGGCTCACCGGAACCGAGATCGCCGAAAAACTCGATCTCGGGTCGATCAACGACATCGCGTTGCACGATCTCGCCATCCAGGAGCTCGAGTCGCGCTACACGAAGGCCGTCCGCGACGCGGCCAAGGACGAGATCGCTCCCGGTTCCGCCGGCCTGACCTCCGACGTCGATCGGTCGTGGAGCTCGGAGTTCCTGCGCCGTGCCGCCAGGGAGATCGTGCTGGCCGAGATGACCAAGGGACGGATGGACGGTGGCACCGGCCCCACCACCGCACGGGCCTTCGACGTGAATGAGTACGTCAACGTCATGCGCCGCATCCCCATGATGATGGCGTCACGATCGTCCTACGCCGAGCGGACAGTGGCCCGGGTCGAGCTGCCGGGCACGACCTTCGCCCTGACCCACGCCGACGCGGTCGAGGCCAACTCCTTCGCCTCGGCCATGCTGCACATGTCGTCCGAGGAACGCGGCCAGTTCGCCACAAACCAGCGTGACGGCAAGCGCGGCGAGGCGCTGACGCGCGTCGATGCCATGTTGAGCTGGGCCGAGAGCGAGCTGGCGCAGTCCGAGTCCGAGCTGGCCCGGTACATCGAGAGCGAGCTGCGGGAGCAGGGCAAGACCGTCGTCGACGACGACGTGGCGCTGCGGGCGCGCGACGAGCTGTACGGCGACCGCATGCGGGCCCTCGACGAGCTCGGACACTCGATCGACCGCGCCGCTGACGGCCCCGAGCAGCACGAACTCATGTCGCGGTGGGAGCTGGCGATGAACCGCGCCCTGCGCGACGGCATCGAGACCTACAGCGACATGGCCAATCTCGACATCATCGTCATGCGCATGCAGAGCCAGAAGAAGTCGGCGACCGAGAAGTACACCGCCGAGGACCTCATGCGGGCCGAGTGGTTCAAGCTCGGGGCCCAGTCGCCCGACGGGACGACCCCGCCGGCTCTCGCCGGCATCACCAGCCAGCAGATCCGGTCGATGCTGAACGACCAGATCCTCATGTTCATGCATCACGTCCACGGACTGCATTCGGGATACGAGAGCCCGGGCAAGGCCACGCGGTCGCTGGCCAAGTACGCCGAACGGGCGCTGTTGGCGCTGAACCTGCTCGGCGAGTTCCATCCCGATCACGACGGCCCCTACTCGGCGTTGTTCGAGGCGACCAGCAAGCTCCTGGTGCACAAGGACGACCCCAAGAAGCTCCTCGAGACCCTCGCCGACCTCCGCGGTGACAACCGGGGGACGAGGGAGAACCTGCGCTGGTACCTCGACCAACTCGAGCTCCTCCCGGGAATGAAGGGCCTGACCGCCGGTCCACCGTTGGCGACCGGACCGGGCCGCGGTTCAGCCGTCGTCGAGCTGGCCGCCCGCCAGCGGTTGCGGGCCAAATGGGCCATGGACGAAGTCGGACAGGGTGATGCCTGGGCCGCCCTCGTCCTGGCCGATCTCGACGCAACCCTCACCGAGCTGGTCGACGTGGCGCGAGAGATCCGGCTCGAGACCGAGCTGCGTGGGTACCTGCCCTCGGATCGTGAGGCGGCACGAGGGCTGCTCGACGAGGTCTTCGAGATCCAGGCCCGAGTCGACTTCGTCACGAGTCGCCGGTTCCGCGGCGCCCACTCGCGAGCGCTGTTCGCCGACCTGACCGACCGGCGCCTCCAGCTCGACGCCATGGGCGAGCGCTGGCGACGAGCCGGCCGCCCGGGTGACGCCGAGACCGAGGCCCACATCGCCGCACTCGAACGACGCCAGACTGCGCTCGAGGCGACCCGTGATCGGCTGCTGTCCGAGCTCGATGCGCCGGCCCCGACAGTGCCGATGGATTGAGCTCGCGTTCAGTCGGTGGGGTGGGCGCCGAGTGGTCCGACGGTCTGGCGGATGAGGGGGACGCCGGGGCGGTAGGCGAGATGGTGATGGGTCGGAGCCTCGAGCACCGTGGCGTGGCCGACCGAGCCCGGCGTGAGCCGGCCGACGTCGTTTCGGCGCAGCGCCGCTGCACCGCCGACGGTGACCGCCTGTACCGCCTCGTCGATGGTCATGTGCATGTCTCGCACTGCGATGGCGATGCAGAACGAGAGCGATGTGGTGTAGCTCGAACCCGGGTTGCAGTTCGAGGCGATCGCCACGGTGACCCCTGCATCGATCGCCCGGCGGGCGTCGGGGTAGGGCTGACGGGTGGAGAAGTCGGCGGCGGGCAGGAACGTGGCGACGGTGTCGCCGCCGGCCAGGGCCTCGATGTCGTCGTCGCTCAGGTAGGTGCAGTGATCGACCGAGGCGCAGCCGCACTCGACGGCGAGCTGCACTCCGGGACCGTGACCGAGCTGGTTGCCGTGCAGACGCAGGCCGAGCCCTGCCGCCCGACCGGCATCGAGTACGGCTCGGCACTGGTCGGCGTCGAAGGCGCCGGTCTCGCAGAACGCGTCGATCCAGCGGGCGTGGCCGACCGCGCCGTCGAGCATCTCGCCGCAGACGTGGTGGATGTAGTCGTCGGCACGACCCTCGAACTCGGCCGGCAACAGATGGGCACCGAGGAAGGTCGCCTCGGGGGTGTAGGTGTGGGCCACTTCGAGCGAGCGGACCTCGTCGACCACGTTCAGGCCGTAGCCCGACTTGATCTCGATGGTGGTGGTCCCGGCCCGGTGGGCCTCGACCAGTCGGCGACGAACCAGCTGGTGCAGGAGGTCGGTGGATGCGTTCCGTGTGGCCTCGGTCGTCACGCGGATTCCGCCGCCGTCGTAGGGTCGGCCGGCCATGCGGGCAGTGAACTCCTCGGCCCGGTCGCCGGCGAACACCAGGTGGGTGTGCGAGTCGACGAAGCCGGGAAGCACGCAAGCGCCGTCGGCGTCGATGCGCTCGTCGGCCACCGCACCCGGCGGGGCCGATCGCCTCGACCACACCGTCGGTGATCACCACCGAGGCGTTCTCGACGATTCCCAGTGGTCCGCCACCCGAGGCGGGGATCGTTGGTGATCAGCGAGCCGATGTTGTCGATGACCAGCGTCGATGCCATTGCTGTCAGCGTTTCCATGAGGTCGGTGATCGAGGTGTGGAGCTCGCCGGCGACGTCGAGTCGGACGTGCATGCCCGTCGGCGACGATCGAGTTCCCGTCGACGACCACGTGGGTCACGTCGGGAGCCGTCGCGGCGAACACGATGGCCTCGGCGGCGTTGGCGGCTGTGGTACCTGCCGTGCGAACGGTGTCGAGGGCGACGGTCACGAGATCGGCCCGGTGGCCGATCGCAATGGCGCCCGCGTCGGTCCAGCCGAGGCTGCGGTGACCGTTGACCGTGGCCATTGCGAGCAGCTCCGCGACGGTGTGCACGCCGCGTCGCCGGGATCGAAGCCGCTCGTCGAGCTCGACGGCACGAGTCTCCTCGAACAGGTCGATCATCGCGTGCGAGTCGGTGCCGAGGCTCAGCGAGACGCCGGCGTCGGCCAGCCGCGAGGTGGGACCGATGCCGTCACCGAGGTCGCGCTCGGTGGTCGGGCACACACAGACGCCCGACCCGCTCGCCGCGAGTGTCGCGATGTCGTGATCGGTCAGGTGCGTGGCGTGCACGGCGGTGAACGTTTGGTCGAGGACGCCGGCTTCGCCGAGCACCGCGGTGGGCGTCCGCGTGTGGTGGGCCAGGCACTGGTCGTTCTCGGCGATCTGCTCCGAGACATGGGCGTGCAGCGGAGCCTGCGTGGTCGCGGCCCATGCCACCGCGGCTCCCATCGACTGCGGATCGACCGCTCGCACGGAGTGGATGGCCCCACCGATGCGCTGTGACGAGCTCGGCCGCAGGGACGAGGCCCGCGCGGCCCAAGCATCGGCGTCGGCGTCGCGGTAACGGAGCTGCACACCCTCGGCGGGCTCGTAGCCGGCGGCCCCGAGGCCGCCGTGCAGGTAGAGCGTGTCGAGCAGGGTGATGCGGATGCCGGCGTCGTCGGCAGCGGCCAGGAGGGCCTCGCCCATCGCGTTGGGTTCGGCGTAGGGCGTGCCGTCGGCCTGATGGTGCAGATAGTGGAACTCGCCGACGGCGGTGATGCCCGCCACGGCCATCTCGGCGAAGGTCGCTCTGGCCAGGCGATGGTAGCGGTCGGGGTCGAGCCGCTCGGCGGCCCGGTACATCAGTTCTCGCCATGTCCAGAACGTGCCCCCGTCGACCTGGGTGCGAGATCGGAGGGCCCGGTGGAAGGCGTGGCTGTGGACGTTGGCGAGACCGGGAACGGTCAACCCGTACCGTCGGGTGGCACCCGACGGAGCGGTGGCAGCCGGTTCGACCGAGGTGAACCGACCGTCGGCGACGGTTATGGCAACGTCGGCGAGGATCCGGTCGTCGACGAGGGCCAGCTCACACCAGTACGACCCCTCGGTCACGAGCCGACCCGCGCGACGAAGGCCGTGATCCGCTCGATGAACGCGTCGCGGTGGTGGGCCTCGAACTCGTCCCAGGTGGTGAGCGTCGTGGGGTCGGTGACGCGATCGACGAACAGCACACCGTCGAGGTGATCGCACTCGTGTTGCCAGGTGCCGGCGGTGAGCCCGCGCTTGATCTCGTCGTGGGCCACGCCGTGGCGATCGAGGTAGCGCACGCGGATGTTCACGTGACGGTGCACATTCCCGCGCAGCGGCACCGAGAGGCAGCCCTCGTTGATCTCGACCATCTCGTCGTCGAGCGGCTCGATCTCGGGGTTGACGGCGATGGTGAGCGGGAGGGGCGGCTTGTACGGGATAGCGAGGGTTGTGGGTGACCTCCATGACCGCGATCCGTACCAGCTCGCCGACCTGGTTGGCGGCGAGCCCGGCGCCGTTGGCGTGGTACATGGTGTCGAGCAGGTCGTCGATGAGCGTCTGCACCGCCTCTCCCGCGAGCTCGTCGGCGGTGAGCTCCCGGGCCCTCCGGCGCAGCACCGGGTGGCCGATCGAAAGAATCGGTCGCACGGTCATGCGTCGACCGGCTCGTGGGTGCGGGTCCACAGGATCGGGAACAGCGGGTGGTCCATCGGTGCGCCTGCGGGAAGCTCGGTTTCGAGCCCGGGGAAGGGTGGGGAGGTGGTCCACGGTCGGGGGGCGTGCACCATGTCGTCACCGAGGAAGCGCACCGAGAGCACGCGGCGGCGATTCGGACCCGAGACGCCGGCGGATCCGTGCACGGTGACCATGTCGAAGAACACGGCATCGCCCGGTTCGAGGGCCCAGCCGACCACCGGCCAGCGATCGGGATCTGCGGCGAAGTCGGGCAGCTCGGCCAGGCTTCCCTCGGGGAACCACTTGGCCTGTTCGTCGAGGAACGTGCGGGGCATGAACCACGGTCCCCGATGGGAGCCGGCGATGAACTCGATGGCGGCCGACCGTTCGACCGGGTCGACGGGAAACCACATGCTGGCGTTCTGGGTGCCGTCGACGTTGTAGTACGGCTGGTCCTGGTGCCAGGGTGTGTGCTGCCGGGTGCCCGGCTCCTTGACCAGCACATGGTCGTGGTAGAGGCGGATGGTGCTCGACTTCGTGAGATCGGCGGCGATCGCGGCGGCCGGTGACTCGCGGATGAAGCGCTCCATCGACGGCAGCCGGTTCCAGTTGCAGAAGTCCTCGACGAAGGGCGCGTCGTCGCCGGGACTCGCCCGCTTGGCCAACGGCGACAGGTCGGCCAGATTCGCATCGATTGCCTCGCGGGCCCACTCGACGTGGTCGGCACTGAACGCCTGTCGTACGCAGACGGCGCCGTCGCGGTCGAAATCGCCCTCGATGATCACGGGGTCTCGTGCATGGGAACGCGGACTCCTCGTTCGGCGGCGACCTCGACGGCGCGGTCGTAGCCCGCGTCGACGTGGCGGATCACGCCCATGGCGGGGTCGTTGGTGAGCACGCGCTCCAACTTCTGTGCGGCCAGGTCGGTGCCGTCGGCCACGCTCACCTGGCCGGCGTGGATCGATCGACCGATGCCCACACCGCCGCCGTGGTGGATGCTCACCCACGTGGCGCCCGAACACGTGTTCACCAGCCCGTTCAACAGTGGCCAGTCGGCGATGGCGTCGGATCCGTCGAGCATCGCCTCGGTCTCGCGGTAGGGCGAGGCGACCGATCCCGAGTCGAGGTGGTCGCGACCGATGACGATCGGCGCCTTCAACTCCCCCGAGGCGACCATCGCGTTGAAACGGAGGCCGAGGCGGTGTCGTTCGCCGTAGCCGAGCCAGCAGATCCGGGCGGGCAGGCCCTGGAAGGCGACCCGTTCGCCGGCGAGGCGGATCCACCGGGCGAGCGACTCGTTCTCGGGAAACTCCTCGAGTACGGCCCGGTCGGTTGCGGCGATGTCGGCGGGATCGCCCGAAAGCGCCACCCAGCGGAAGGGGCCGAGGCCCTCGCAGAACAGCGGTCGGATGTAGGCGGGGAGGAAACCGGGATAGTCGAAGGCGCGGTCGAAGCCGCCGAGTCTGGCCTCGGCCCGCAGGCTGTTGCCGTAGTCGAACACTTCGGCGCCCGCGTCCATGAACCCCACCATGGCCCGGCAGTGGGTGGCCATGGCGGCCTGGGCGCGGCGGGTGTACTCGTCGGGTTGGTTGAGCTTGAGCTCGGCGGCGGCCTCGAGCGAGAGGTCGTTGGGCACGTAGCTGAGCGGGTCGTGGGCGCTGGTCTGATCGGTGACGATGTCGGCCTCGATGCCGTCGGCGAGGAGTCGGGGGAGCAGGTCGGCGGCGTTGCCGAGGAGGCCGACCGACAGAGGTGTGCGGGACGCCTTGGCGGCAGTGACTCGCTCGACGGCAGAGGCGTAGTCGAGGGCGATCTCGTCGAGGTAGCGATGATCGACCCGCCGCTGGAGCATGTGCTGGTCGACATCGATGAGGAGGACGACACCGTCGTTCATGGTGACCGCCAGTGGTTGCGCTCCGCCCATGCCGCCGGCGCCGGCGGTGATGGTGAGGGTGCCGGCGAGGGATCCGCCGAAGCGCTTGCGGCCGATTTCTGCGAAGCACTCGTAGGTGCCCTGGAGGATGCCCTGCGTGCCGATGTAGATCCACGACCCGGCCGTCATCTGCCCGTACATGGTCAGACCCTGGTGTTCGAGGCGGCGGAACTCGTCCCAGTTGGCCCAGTCGGGCACCAGGTTCGAGTTGGCGATGAGCACCCGCGGTGCCCACTCGTGGGTGCGCAGCACGCCGACGGGCTTGCCCGACTGCACCAGCATGGTCTCGTCGGCCCCGAGGGTCTCGAGGGTGGCCAGCATGGCCCGATACGCAGGCCACGAGCGAGCGGCGCGACCGGTTCCGCCGTACACCACCAGCTCGTCGGGGTTCTCCGCGACCTCGGGATCGAGGTTGTTCTGGAGCATCCGGTACGCGGCTTCCTGGGGCCAGCCGCGACAGGTGAGATCGGTGCCGCGGGGCGCCGAGATTCCGGTGACGGGTGTGCCGATGGTCGACATGTGCGGACTCCACGTTGGCGCGTTCGGGATCTGGTGCTTGCAGTCTGTGCTGCTCTCCCGTACGTTGTCAACCTATGGCAAGCATTGTCGACAGATGACAACTTACCGTCGACGACGTGGAGGACAGCATGGTCACCCAGACGAGCCGAGCCGGTGAGGAGTCCGACGCCGTCCCGCGGTCGATCGGCCGCGTGCTCGATCTGCTCGAGATCGTCCTCGATGCCGGCCCCTGCAACCTCACCGCTGCCGCGGCGGCCTCGGGGCTCACGCCCACCACGGCCCTGCGCCACCTCCGGGCCCTCGAAGCGCGCGGTTACGTCGACCGAGACGGTGCCGGTCGGTTCTCGGTGGGACCGACCATGGTGCGCCTCGCGGCCGCCATTCGTGAGCTCGACCCTCTCGACCGCCTCGTCACGGCCGCCCGGCCCCATCTGGAGTCACTGGCGGAGCAGACCGGCGAGTCCACCTACCTGGCCATGAGCGACGGCACGGTTGCCACCTACCTCGCCACGGTCGAGAGCAGCCGGGCCATCCGCCATGTCGGCTGGGTCGGACAGAATGTCGCGCTCGCCGGAACCGCCGTCGGCGAGGCGCTCGCCAACCCGGGGACCGTGGCCGTCCGCACCGGCGCCGTCGAGCCCGACACCACTGCGATCTCCCTGGCCCTGCCCGACACCGGCAACCTCGGCATTGCGGTGTCGGTGATCGGTCCGGCGCATCGCCTGCAAACGCGAGCGTGCGAGCACGCCGGGGCGGCGCTCGTGGAAGCGGTCGGTCGGCTCGGTCGAGATCTCGGCCTCGACCTCGAGGCGGCGGCGTCATGACCGTGCAACTCGACGGCCCGGGCGTGACGATCGCCGATGTGGTCGCCGTCGCCCGGCAGGGCACCCACGTGGAGCTGACAACGGCCGCCATCGAACGGATGGCCGCCGCGCGGGCGGTGGTGGAGCGATTGGCCGAGGGCGAGCCGAGGTACGGCATCTCCACTGGCTTCGGAGCACTCGCCACCGTCTCGATACCCGTCGATCGGCGCCATGCCCTCCAGGCGGCGCTCGTCCGCTCGCACGCCGCCGGCATGGGAGAACCGGTCGAAGACGAGGTGGTACGGGCCATGGTTCTGCTGCGCGCCCGCACGCTGGCCCTCGGCGCGAGCGGTGCCCGCCCGCTCGTCGCTCAGGCGATGGTCGATCTCCTCAACGCCGGGATCTCGCCGGTGGTGCCCGAACACGGGTCGCTCGGGGCCAGTGGCGATCTCGCCCCGCTCGCCCATGCGGCACTGGCACTGCTGGGCGAGGGCGAGGTGCACCACGAGGGACGACGGCGGCCCGCCGTCGACGCGCTACGAGACGCAGGCCTCGTGCCCATCACGCTGGTCGAGAAGGAGGGCCTGTCGGTCACCAACGGAACCGACGGGATCCTCGGCATGTTGTGCCTCGCCGTCGACGATGTACAGCGACTGCTCACCCAGGCCGACATGACTGCGGCGATGACCGTCGAGGGCCTGCTGGCCACCGACGCCCCCTTCGCCGCCGATCTCCAGGCACTGCGGCCCCACCCCGGCCAGGCGTCGAGTGCCGCGAATCTGCGAGCCATGCTGGCCGGGTCGCCGATCGTGGCCAGCCACACCACCGACGATCCTCGCGTGCAGGACGCCTACTCGATCCGGTGCACGCCCTCGGTGCACGGCGCGGCTCGTGACACGCTCGACCACGTACGGCGGGTCGTGCAGGTCGAGCTCGCCTCGGCCATCGACAACCCGATGGTCCTCCCCGACGGGCGGGTCGAGTCGTGCGGGAACTTCCACGGCGCACCGCTGGGTTTCGTCGCCGACTTCCTGGCCATCGCCATGGCCGAGATCGGTGCGATTGCCGAGCGCCGGATGGACCGACTCCTCGACAAGACCCGCAACCATGGCCTGGCCCCCTTCCTGGCGCACGAGGTCGGTGTCGACAGCGGGCTGATGATCGGCCACTACACCGCGGCGGCGATGGCGGCGGAGAACAAGCGCCTCGCCGTGCCGGCGTCGGTCGACTCGCTGCCCACATCGGGCATGCAGGAGGACCACGTGTCCATGGCCTGGGGTGGCGCCCGCAAGCTGCGCCAGATCATCGACAACGTCCGGCGCATCCTTGCGGTCGAGCTCGTCGTGGCGGCTCGGGCCATCGACCTGCGCCAGCCACTCGAACCGGCCGCCGCCACCGGAGCGCTGGTGGACCTGCTGCGCCGCGAGGTGGACGGGCCGGGACCCGACCGGTACCTGGCCCCCGAGCTCGCCGCCACCGAGCAACTGCTCGCCCGCGACGCGCCGGCCGACGCGCTCGCGGAGGTGGGTATCGCGTTGGTCTAGTGCGGTGGTACTCGCACTGCTCAATCGAGCGCGGCGGTGACGGCGGCCTCGGCGTGCAGGCGGGTGGTGGGGAAGTAGGGAACCGCTACGTCGTCGGGACCGATGAGCAGCTCGATCTCGGTACAACCGGCGATGATGCCGGTGGCACCGCGCTCGACCAGCCGCCGGATGGCGTCGAGATACCGACCCCTGGAAGCGGGGTTGATGACTCCTCTGACCAGCTCGTTGTAGATCACGTCGTGCACCATCGTGCGGTCGGGCTCGTCGGGTACGAGAACGGTCAACCCATGGCGGCGTAGTCGCTCCCGGTAGAAGTCGAGCTCCATCGTGTACCGGGTACCGAGCAGCGCGACGGCGTCGATCTCGGCGGTCACCACGGCGGTCGCGGTCGCATCGGCCAGGTGGAGAAACGGGATGGTGAGAGCGGCCTCGATGGCCGGGGCGACCACATGCATCGTGTTGGTGCACAGCACCATCAGGTCGGCGCCTGCCTCCTGCAGGCGGCGGGCGTCGGCGGCGAGCCGCGCGCCCAGCTGATCCCAGCTTCCTGCGGCCTGCAGCACCTCGATCTCGGCGAAGTTGTAGCTGCGGATCACCAGGTCGGCCGAGGCGGTGCCACCGAGCCGGGCCCGCACGCCCTCGTTGATCAGCCGCTCGTACTCGATGGAGCTCTCCCAGCTCATCCCACCCAATAGCCCGATCGTCTTCATCTCCGGCAACCTCCCACGATTGCGTCGTCACTGCCCGGCGCGGCCCGCCGACCTAGGGTGGCCGCCATGGCCGAACACGTTGTCGACAGGTTCTACACGGCGCTCGCCGATCGTGACGGCGAGACGATGGCGGCCTGCTACGCCGACGACGTGGTGTTCGAGGATCCGGCGTTCGGGGTTCTGCGTGGACAGCGACGCGGCCGACATGTGGCGCATGCTCTGTTCGCGGGCCACCGACCTCCGCGTCGAGTACGCCGTTCGCGAGTCGACCGAGTCGAGCGCGACGGTCGGCTGGGTGGCGCAGTACACGTTCGGTGCGACCAGTCGGCCGGTTCGCAACGAGATCACGGCCCACATGACGCTTCGCGACGGCCTGATCGTCGATCACCGTGACCAGTTCGACCTCTGGAAGTGGTCGGGCCAGGCCCTCGGCCTCCCCGGACGGCTCCTGGGCTGGTCACCGCCGCTGAAGAAGAAGGTCCGCCGCACGGCCCTCGACGGCTTGGCCGCGTTCCAGGCGGCCCAGCCCTGACCCCGCCGAGCCACATGGGACCTCTGCTAGCGTCGACAGGCGGCTACAACCCGTGGCCGGAACGGGGGCGAACGATGACCGACGGATCCGCGAACCGGACACGACCGTGGTGGGTGGCACCACTCGCTGCGTTGGGCATGGCTCTGGTCCTCGCCGGCTGTGGTGGAAGCGACGACGGAGCCTCGGTCGCCTCGACCGACACCTCCCCGAGCGACGCACCGACCGACGACGCCGTCGCCGAACCGGCAGCCGAGGAATCGAGCGGCGACGACACCACCGAGGACGCGGCGGAACCCGCACCCGAGTCGAGCAGCGGCGGGCAGATGCTCGTGGTGACCATCGGTGACACGACCTACGAGGCCGACCTGTCGGCCGACTTCACCGTCTGCATCTCGATGGGCGGTGCGGTCGGCGCTGCCGGCCCGATTCCGGGGATCGACGGAGGCAGCATCAACGTGGACATTCCACCGGAGGACTACGAGACGTCGGCGGACCAGGGTTGGGAACCACCGTCGGTTCGCGTCGACCTCGGTGAGGACGAGAACGGTGTGCCGGTCAGCTGGCGTGCGAGCCCCGAGGTCGCCGAGTTCTGGCCCGAATTCGCCGGCAAGAGCCAGGTCGATTCGTTCACCGTCGACGGTGCGAGCGCCTCGGGTACGGCGACGTTCATCGACGACTTCGGGATCCAGTTGTTCCTGGCCGGTCAGGCCGACGAACCCCAGCCGGTGCAGGGCACCTTCGCGGTCAGCTGCGGCTAGCGGTTCCGCCGGAGTCCTGACCGAGGCTGGCCGAAATACCCTGCTCTGTCGGTGGGTTCACGTTGCACCAGCCTCAGTGACCTTCGTCGCCGAGGCGTCAGGACGCAGGAGGTCCAGTCATGAGCAGCACTCCCGAATCGGCCGACGTGATCGTGATCGGCATGGGTCCTGCCGGTGAGTCGGTGGCCGGGCAGCTGGCCGAGGCCGGGCTCGACGTGGTGGGTATCGACCGCGAGCTCGTCGGCGGCGAGTGCCCCTACTGGGGGTGCGTGCCCTCGAAGATGATGATTCGTGCCGCTCACCTGTTGGCCGAAGCCCGGCGCATTCCCGGTGTCGCCGGCAAGGTCGAGGTCGTCCCCGACTGGAGTCCGGTGGCCGAGCGGATCCGCGCCGAAGCCACCGACGATTGGGACGACACCGTCGCCG
Organism: uncultured Acidimicrobiales bacterium; assembly: GCA_963787285.1. Taxonomy (GTDB): domain Bacteria; phylum Actinomycetota; class Acidimicrobiia; order Acidimicrobiales; family JAHEJN01; genus JAHEJN01. The sequence goes on from CAWBCM010000004.1 coordinate 88,506, forward strand.
TCGAGCGCTTCGAGGGCAAGGGCGGAAGGTTCGTTCGCGGCGAGGGCCGTGTCGTTGCGCCCGGCGTGGTCGCAGTCGGCGATCGGACGTTCGGGGCGACCCGGGGGATCGTGATCGCCACCGGAACCCGTGCGGCGGTCCCGCCGATTCCCGGGCTGGCCGAAACCCCGTATTGGACGAACCGTGAGGCCATCGAGACCGAGCAGCTCCCCGAGTCGATCATCGTGCTGGGCGGCGGCGCCATCGGTGCCGAGCTCGCCCAGGTCTTCGCCCGATTCGGGGTGCGGGTCGCCATCGTCGAGGCGTTGGATCGACTCGTGCCGCTCGAGGAACCCGAGGCGGGCGAGGTCGTCGCCGAGGTCTTCGAGGCCGAGGGCATCGCCGTCCACACCGGCACCGCTGCGACCGGCGTCGACCACCGAGACGGACGGTTCGTGGTCACCCTCGACGACGGCACCGTGTTGGAGGCCGACCGGATCCTCGTCGCCACCGGTCGCCGCACCGACCTGGCCGGGGTCGGTGTTGCCGCGCTCGGGCTCGACGAGACGGCCCGGTCACTCGACGTCGACGAGAATCTCCGGGTCACCGACGGTGTGTGGGCCGTCGGCGACATCACCGGGAAGGGTGCCTTCACCCACGTGGGCATGTACCAGGCCGACATCGCCGTCGCCGACATCCTCGGGCACGATCACTTGCCCGCCAGCTATGCGGCCCTCCCGCGTGTCACCTTCACCGACCCCGAGGTGGGTGCCGCCGGTATGACCGAAGCCCAGGCACGCGACGCCGGGGTCGACGTCCGTACGGCGACGGTGCGGGTGCCCAACACCGCTCGTGGTTGGCTCCACAAGACCGGCAACGAGGGGTTCATCAAGCTCGTCGCCGATGCCGCCACCGGCACGCTGGTGGGAGCGACTGCCGCCGGCCCCAACGGCGGTGAGGTGCTGGGCCTGCTGGCGTTGGCCGTGCATGCCCAGGTCCCGGTGGCTCAGCTCCGAACGATGATCTGGGCCTACCCGACCTTCCATCGCGGGATCGAGGACGCGGTTCGAGCGCTCGACGTCTGACGCTCAGGCCGACGGCGCGGCCGGCGAATCGATCCCGAGGCTGACGATCAGAGCCTCGACCCGCGTCTTGATGTCGTCGCGCACCTGGCGCACGATCTCGATGGGTCGGCCGGCCGGGTCGGTGAGCTCCCAGTCGTCGTAGCGCTTGCCCGGGTAGACCGGACACACATCGCCGCAACCCATGGTGATGATCACGTCGGCAGTGCGGGCGTGCCGGTCGGTCCACCGTTGGGGAACGTGGCCGGTGATGTCGACGCCGACTTCGCGCATCGCCTGGACGGCGACGGCGTTGATCGCCGAGCCGGGATCGGAGCCGCCCGAGAAGACCTCGACGGCGTCGCCGGCCAGGTGCCGGAGCCAGCCTGCCGCCATCTGTGATCGGCCTGCATTGTGCACGCACAGGAACAGCACACTCGGTCGGACGGATTCGGTGGTCACCCCGCAGCCCCCTGGCTCATCTCCGGACGGGACTCGACCGGCGCAGGATGCCACACGGCGATCGCCTCGGCCACCGGACCGGCCATGACCAGCAACCCCAGACCGACGAAGTTGACTGCAGCGGCGGCGAGAAAGGCAACCTCGTAGTCGAACAGATCGCGCAAGACGCCGAGTACGAAGGGCCCGCTGGCAACGCCTATCGTGGCGACGAGCTGGTTGAACGAGTAGATGCGGGAGTACTCCTTCACCCCGAAGGTCTCGGCCAGCAGCAACGGTTGCAGCATCAGCACGTTGCCCACGCTCAGACCGAAGACCGCGGCGGCCACGAGCAGACTCACGCGAGTGTCGGCGAAGGCGATCATCGCGAGCGCAACGACCTGAACGAGCAGTAGCGCCGCGGTGAGTCCCCTGGTCGATACGCGGGTGACGACCACGCCACCGACGAGTCGGCCCACCACGCTCGCGAACGCGAGCGTCGACAGTGCGGCGGCGGCGGTGCCCGAGTCGACCCGCTCCGACACGAGGTTGAACAGCTGCGCCATGCCGCCCACTTGAGCGAGGAAAACAACGGCATAGGTCGCCGCGATGAACCCGAAGAACCGGGTGGTCGCTGCCTCCTCGAACGTCGCACCCTCCAGGGGCACGGGTTCGGGCGGCGCCGGAGCACCGTCGGGCTCGACGCCCATGTCGGCGGGTTGCGACCGGATCAACAGCACGGCGATGGGGACGACGCCGATCAACCACGCCAGCCCGAGCCATGGGCCTGCTCCGGCCAGACCCCGATCCTCGGTGAAGCCGGCCGCCAGCGGGGTGATGGCGATCCCGCCGAAGGAGAGTCCTGTCGAGGCGATCGACAGTGCCACCGACCGTCGGCGGTTGAACCAACGGGCGACCAGGGTCGTGGCGGGAACCAGTCCGGCCATGGCGAAGGCCACGCCGAACAGGGCGAAGAACGCGTAGAGCTTCACGATGGAATCGACCCATCGCAGCGACGCGAGGGCCACTGCGCCGATGACGCCACCGCTCAGGTAGAACCATCGGAGATCGACCCGTTCCATCTGCCGGGAGAGAGCGAACCCGGTGAGCCCGCTGACGCCGAAGAAGACGGCGGTGGCGCCCGACACGGCGCTGACCGACGCGTCCAGGTCGTCGACGGCGATGCGCAGGATGACCGACGCGTTGTAGAAGCCCAATCCGGCCGTGACCCCCAGGGTCACGAAGACCGTGCCCACCACGACCCAGCCGTAGAAGAAGCGGGGCTCGGTCCGGTGATCGGCGTCGGTCACCCGGTCACGTTAACGGCGGCGCAGAACGGTGCTTCGCCGAGACGTGACCGGTCAGGCCGCGGGGCCCTCGGAGCGCACGCGGTCGACGTCTTCGATCGCCTTGCGCAACTCGGTCAACCACTCGTCGATGTTCTTCTCGACGAGTCGGACGCACCAGCCGAGGGCGTCGGAGCGCGAGCGCGCAACGCCGGCGGCGATGAGGGTATCGAGCACCTGGCGCTCCGGCTGCCGTAGTCGGGTCATGACCGGCACGGCGAGGTGGGTGAACAACATGCGCCGATCTCCGATGCGAACCCCCCAGGCGACCTTGCGGTCGAAGCGGTGTTCGGCCTCGCGGGCGATGCCCACTCGACGGTCTCTAGTCTCGTCCCGGAACCCGGCCGCCCGGCCCTCTGCGGCGTGCGCCCGGGCGGCGTCGTCGGCGTCGGGGAGGTCGGGTGCAGCCATGGCGATCACGACGGTGATCTCTTCTCGGTCGATGGTGATGTCCGGGGGGCCGGCCTCGGTCCACTCCGGTGGTAGTCGGCCGGCGAACCAGGCGTTGATGTCGTTGTCTGTAGTCATGTAATGAGTATTACATCATTACAACAGATCGACAACCTCAACTCACGGCGTGGATGAACCAGGGAAGGGTGGCCAGCGAGGCGAGCGTTCCCGCAAGGACGATGGTCGCCGTCTCGTTGGGACGGGTGTCGTGCTCGATGGCCAGAACGGCGGTGAACACCGCGGCAGGCATCGCGGCCTGGAGCACCACCGCACCGGCCGCGAGGTCGCTCAAGTCGAGCAGCGCAACGATGGGAATGGCCACCAGCGGCTGAACGAGCAGCTTCGCCACGAGCGACTTCACGACATCGAGATCGATCGTGGGCAACCCCATCTGCTCGAGCTGGATGCCGAGCGTGATCAGCATCACCGGGATGATCGCGCCGGCCAGCAGGCTCACCGGCCGGTCGATCACCGGCGGGATGCTCGTCCCTCGGGCGTTCACGATCAACGCCGGGATCACGAAGACCGTGAGGGGGCTGGTCACGGCGCGCGTGATGCCGGCGAGACCGCTCTTGGCCGACATCACGCCGATCAGCAGCCCAGCCGTATTCACCGTCACCAGCGCAACTGCGGCGTACGGAAGGGCCGACTCGTCGAAGGTGAACACGACGATGGCGAGCCCGAAGTTGCCGACATTGCCCCACACGCCGGTGGTGAGAACCGCCGCGCGACGCGGTCTCGGGGTGCCGACGGTGACGAGCATGGCGAAAACACCCGACGCCACCAGCGCCAGCAACGACGCGGCGGCCACCCTGGCGAGGGCATCGGTGGCCAGCCCGGCATTGGCGAGCGAGTCGAAGATGAACGCAGGCCCGATCACCCAGTAGGCGAGCTTGGCCAGTGGCTCGGGGGCGAGGTGCAACCACCGCCCGACGCCGACCCCGATGGCCACCACCACCACGACCGGCCCGAGGATGTCGAAGAAGATCTCGGCCAGCGCGGATCCGTTCACGAGCGCGGCGCCACGGCGGTGACGATCGACCGAGCGGGCTCGCATCGGTACTCCCCATCGGCGCTCTCGTCGAGAAAGCGGCCGATCTCGTCGGCGTCGACCGCGAAACCGATGTCGTCGCGCTCGTTCGAGACGGCGAAGACCATCCCGGCCAGCCGGTCGTCGGCGAACACCCCGGCGCCGCTGTCGCCGACGGCCACCGGACCCGCTAGCTCGTAGCCCGAACGGCGATGACGCACCGTCCCCCTGACTTCGTCGATCTCCAGCGTGGCCCGCCGGGTCACGTCGGCCGTCAATTCGCCTGATCGGGCGCTGGCGACGACGGTCTGGTCGCCGGCTGTCAGCGTTGCGAACCGCACGGGTGATCCGCTCAGCCCGTCGATCGCGAGCACGGCCAGATCGCGGGTCGGGTCGAGGCGCACGATCGCAGCCGGTGCCGTGTCGCCGGTCGTGCCGGTGATCGACACGGTGCCGGCCCCGATCACCGCATGGGCGACGGTGAGGACCCGACCCTCCTCGATCACCACCCCGCTGGCAGAGGTCTTCGAGGTGTCACCACACGCAGTGGTGGTGACCGCGACCACCCGTGCATCGGGCGCCGTCGCCGAGTCGGCTCCACATCCCCCGACCACGATGGCCGAAGCCACGAGCACGAGTGACCCGAGGGCGCGACTCATCGGGAAGTCGCAATGCGGGTCATGGCGCCTTCGGAGCTCTTGGGCACGGTGTAGTCGTGGTCACCGACCCGCCACTCGCTCAGCACGAACCGGTGGCCGGTCATCTCGATAGGCGTGTCGTCGGGCAGCGGGCCGATCAGCTCGACGGCCACCTGGCGGATGCGACTGCCCCGGAGCAGGCGCAGGCCCCGCGAGGTCTGGGCGAGCACGCGGTGCTCGGTGGTCGAGGCGGCGGCGATTCCGACGGTCGCCACCGCGAGTCCGACCGCGGGGCCTTCCTCGAAACCGACGAGGGTGGCCCCCGCGAACATGGCCACGGCGGCCAACACGGAGAACGGCAACATCAACCGATGGCGCTGCCACATGACGACGACCTCGAGGATCGCCTCGTCGGGGCGGAGCAGTCGCTGCACCGACTGGAGGAGGAAGTGGCGACGCATGCGAGGTAGCGGTGCCCCCGAGCCGAGCTCCGCCACCGCCCCACCCTGAAATCCCCACCGGTAGTAGCGGAATCCGCTACTGACCGTGGGGATTTCAGGGGTTGGGCGGCGGGGTCACGTCGGACGGACAGCGCGTTCCGGTTGTGGTCAGATCTCGGTCTGCTGGTCGAGATACGACTTCTCGGCCAGACCGTGCCACTCGGCGATGCTGTCGCGGAACTCCCGCCATGGCCCGAGGATGGCCGCGAACCGGGCATCGTCGGCGGCGATGCCGTCGAGCACGTTCTCGGTCTCCTCCTTGAACGCGGCCATGATCTCGGGCGAGAACTCGCGGATCTCGGCGAACTCCTTGATCGTCTGGAGATCACGCGGATTCAGCACGTCGTAGGTGGCCATCGTCTGAATGTTGGCGTGGGCCGCAGCGTTCTGGATGGCCGCCTGGTACTCGGCTGGTAGGTCGTTCCAGAGATCGAGCGGGAACTGGACCTCGAGGGCGGTGCCGGGCTCCCACCAACCAGGGTGGTAGTAGTACAGCTGTCCCTCGAACTGATCGAGGCCGAGAATGAGGTCGTCGGTGGGTCCGACGAACTCGGCGGCGTCGATGGCGCCGGTCTGGATGGCCTGCAGGATCTCACCGCCGGCGACGTTCACCTGCTCGCCGCCCAGGTTCGACAGGACCGTGCCGGCGATACCGGGAATGCGCATGGTGAGACCCTGGAGGTCGGCCACCGTGTTGATCTCCTTGGAGAACCAACCGCCCATCTGGCAGCCGGTGCCGCCGGCCGGGAAGGCGATTATCCCGTACTCCTCGGCGTAGAACTCGTTGAGCAGGGCGGTGCCACCGCCCTGGTACAACCACGCATTCTGCTGACGCTGGGTGAGGCCGAAGGGAACCGCGGTGCCGAACTGCTGGATCGGGCTGAGCCCGGTGTAGTAGTACGACGCGGTGTGGCCCGACTCGACGCCCTTGTCGCGCACGGTCGGCAGCACCTCGAGGGGCCCGACGATCTCGCCACCCGGACGGGGGTTGATCTTGAACCGTCCGCCGGTGAGTCGACTCACCTCGGCGGCGAACAGCTGTGCCGAACCGAACAACGTGACCAGCGACGCAGGCCAACTCGTGGCCATCTCCCATTCGAGCTCGGGCGCGTCCTGGCTGAGGGCGACCTCTTCGGGCTCGTCGGCCGGCTCGTCGCCGGAGGCGGCGGTGGGTGCCGCATCCGCACCCCCGCTGTCGCCGTCACTCGAGCACGCAGCCAAGATGGATCCGGCCGCCGCGAAGCCGGCGACCCCCACCCCTGCCTTGCCGAGGAACGATCGCCGGTCGAGGCGGGCCGCCTCGGTCATCTCTGTTTCCACATCTTCTTCCATGGTTGGTCCCTCCGGAGTGGGTCTGTCGGTAGTCGTTGGTTGTCGGGTTGGCGGAATGTCAGAAGCGAAGCGTGTTGTAGGAGTACTCGGTGATCCCGGGCACCAGGGCCAGGATCACCAGGGCGACTCCCTGGAGCACCATGAAAGGAATGGCGCCCTTGTGGATGTCGGCGGTCTTCACCTCGGGCGGTGCCACCGACTGGAGGTAGAAGAGTGAGAATCCCACCGGTGGTGAGATGAAGGCCATGTTGAGGTTGACCGCCATGAGCACCGCGAACCACACCTTCTCGAAGTCGGAGAACCCGAGCTCGACCATGGCGGGCACGAAGATGGGCACGACGATGAAGGTGATCTCGAGGAACTCGAGGTTGATGCCCAACAAGAACACCGCGACCATCGCCACCACGACGAAGCCGAACTTGCCGCCGCCGATCGAGGTGAGCCAGTCCGACACCTGGTCGGACCCACCGAGCTGCAGGAACATGGCACTGAAGAAGGTGGAGCAGAACAGCAGGGTCATCACCAAGACGGTGACGTTGGCGGTCGACTCGCCCGCCTGCTTCAGCTCGGTCAGCCCGAGCCGCCATCGTGGTTGGATGTGCGTTGCCCCTTCCCGCAGGAGGATGCGGTCGAACACCCAGTTCAGCGCGGCGATCATGAGCGCACCGGCCACCCCCACCGCCCCCGACTCCGACGGCGTGGCGAGGCCGGTGAAGATCGAGAACAGCACGCCGATGATCAGCGCGACGACGGGCACGATCGAGACGAGCACCTCGGTGGCGAGCATCTTGGTGAAGGCCATGATGGTGAAGATCACGACGAATGCGATCACGACGGCGATCGCGGCAATCTGCCAGTCGGCCAGCAGCAGGACGAAGCCGATCATGAAGGCCAGCAACAGGGAGAGGAATGCCTTGGTCGTGATCGCCGGATTCCCCGGCAGCTGGCGCTCTTCCTCGGGCATGGCCGGCCCGACCTCGGGCCGCAACCACGAGATGCCGAGCACGTAGGCGATGTACAGGCCGCTCAACAACAGCCCGGGCAGCACCGCCCCGGCAAAGAGCCCGATGATCCCGACGCCGAGCTGTTGAGCCAACAGAATCAACACGATGCTCGGAGGAAGAAGCTGGGCGAGCGTGCCCGAGGCGGTGATGGCTCCGGTGGCCAGCTTGTGGTCGTAGCCCAGGCGCAGCATGGCCGGCAACGACAACAGACCCATGACGATGACCGTTGCGGCGACCACACCCGTGGCGGCCGCCAGGAGCGTGCCGACGATCACCACCGCCGCGGCCACGCCGCCACGGAGCTTCCCCATCAGCATCCCGATTGCGTTGAGGAGCCGCTCGGCGATGCCCGAACGTTCGAGAATGGCTCCCATCAACACGAACAGGGGGACCGCCAGCAGCGTCGAGTCGCTGATCGCGCTGAACCACCGTGCGGGCAGTGTGTTGAGGGTGTCGGGGTTGAAGGTGTCGGTGAGATCGCCGATGAAGGCGAAGGCGAGCGCGGTGCCGGCGAAGGAGAAGGCGACGTTGTAGCCGGTGAGGATCATGGCCATGAAGATCACGAACATGGCCATGGCGAGGAACACGCCGAGCTCGAGGCCGACATAGCCGATGACGCCGAGCACGGCGATGGCCGCCATGGTGATTCCCAGCCAGCGCTTGCCTCGCGGGGTGAGGATCGGCGGCCGTACGAGATCGTCGGGAACGCTTCGAGTCGCCCCGCTCGATGATCGCCATTACTCGATCCTCGCCGGAGCGTCGGCCCGCTTGACCGATCCGTACTCGGAGCGACCGACGATCACGAAGCCGGTCTTGATGATCTCGGCGATGATCTGGAGCCCGAAGAGCACGAATCCCACGAAGATCATGGCCTTGATGCCCCCCACGGGAAGCTGGTCGGCGTCACCGGACTCCTCCCAGGAGCGCCACACCCGCCACCCGTCGGGCCAGGTTCCGTCTCGCCGCTGACCGAGCGATATCGCGGCGTAACTGCGAAGGATCCGGGTGGCCATCCATATGAAGGGGAGCAGCAACACCACGTGGAGCACGAAGTCGAGTCGCGCCTTGGCCTTCTCGGAGAAGTTCGCCCACCAGAAGTCGATGCGGGGGTTCACGCCGTCGCGAACGCCGTAGTTGAAGCCGAGCAGGAACAGGAGAGCAAACGACTGCCACACCACGCTGGTGACCTGGCCGATCAGGATGTCACGGTCGACCAGTGGATTCGTGTAGCGCGTGATGACGTTGAACAGCTGGGTGGCGAACACGACCCACGCCAGGATCCACGCAATCGTCTTGCCCACGGTGGCGAAAGTCTCGATGAACAGCCGCAGGCGGTGCAGCACCTCCGGCACGGCGCTGAGGACCAGAAGAGCCGCCAACCCCACCCATTGCCACCACGAGAAGTTCCCGATCATGTAGTCGGTGTCGACCACGGTGTGGAAGATCGCCGCAACCACCAACGTGGTAGCTGCCACCCATCCGAGCGGGTGGATCTGCGTGAGTTGCCCCACCCGACGCGGCGTCAACCGCGCCGCCGGGTCCCGGATCGTCTCGTCGACGAGGTCAGCAGTCATGCAGAGACTTTCGGGCCACCAGGATTCCCCCTCTGGTTCGCAGCAAGTCAACTGTGATCCGGAAAGCTCGTCAAATGCAGCTCGAAACGGAGCGATCTCGATCCGTCCCGGGCGACTGGGGTCGATCGCGCCCGCGCCTCTAGGGTGTGAGTTCGAAAGAGCTGGAGGACATGTGGCCAACGACTGGTTCGAGTCGATCGCCGTGGCGCAACGGCGAGCGAAACGACGTCTGCCGAAGTCGGTGTACGGCGCCCTGGTCGCCGGCACCGAGCGGGGTACGACGCTCAGCGACAACGTCGACGCCTTCGGTGAGCTCGGCTTCGCGCCCCGCGTCGGCGACGCCCCCGCCAATCGTGACCTCGGGGTCACGGTGATGGGCCAATACCAGTCGATGCCGGTGCTCATCTCGCCCACCGGTGTGCAGGCGGTACACCCCGACGGCGAGGTGGCCGTGGCGCGGGCGGCGGCCGCGCGAGGCGTCACGATGGGGCTCAGCTCCTTCGCCAGCCGCTCGATCGAGGACGTGGTCGCGACCGGCGCGAACACCTTCTTCCAGATCTACTGGGCCGGTGGCCGCGACCGAATCGCCGGTCGCATCGAACGGGCCAAGGCCGCAGGCGCGGCCGGGCTGATCCTCACCATCGACTGGACGTTCACCCACAGCCGCGACTGGGGCTCACCGGCCATACCGCAGTCGCTGTCGTTCCGGGAGATGGTGTCGCACGTTCCCGAGACCATCGTGAAGCCGGCGTGGCTGTTCGAGTGGCTCCGCGTCGGGAAGCTTCCCGGACTCGGCGCTCCCAACTGGAACCTGCCCGGCGAGCCCGTGGTCGGGTTCTTCGACGCGTACGGCGAGTGGATGGGAACTCCGCCTCCGAGCTGGGCCGACGTCGCATGGATGGCCGAGCAGTGGGATGGCCCGTTCATGGTGAAAGGCGTGATGCGCGTCGACGATGCCAAGCGGGCCGTCGATGCCGGAGCCACCGCCATCTCGGTCTCGAACCACGGCGGCAACAATCTCGACGGCACACCGGCCCCCATACGTGCGCTGCCGGCGGTCGTCGCGGCCGTCGGCGATCAGATCGAGGTGGTCATGGACGGCGGCATTCGTCGCGGTGGTGATGCGGTCAAGGCCGTCGCGCTGGGCGCGAAGGCGGTGATGATCGGACGGGCCTATCTCTGGGGTCTGGCCGTCAACGGACAGGCCGGCGTGGAGAACGTGCTCGACGTCATGCGCATGGGTATCGAGTCGACGATGCTCGGCCTGGGCCGAGGTTCGCTCGACGAGCTCGAGCCGGGTGACGTGTTGGCGCCCGCCGGCTTCTTCGTGAGCCTCGGCGCGGACTGAACGGCGAACCATCCGTGTGGCGTCGTTCGGTGGTGGTTCTGGTCGTGTGGGTTCTTGCTGCGGCATGCGGGTCGAGCTCCGAGTCGGCGACCGAGGAATCGCCGTCGTTCACCGTGACCCCGATCGTGGAGGGGCTGGCCGGACCCACCCAGATCGCCTGGCATCCCGACGGCCGACTGTTGGTGGCGGTGCTGGGTCCGGGTGGTGAGCGGGCCGAGACGGGCCAGATCCTCGCCATCGACTTTCCCGGGCCGACGGAGGAGGGCGGCCTGCTCGAGGCCGTGACCGTCGACGTACTGGTCGACGGCCTCGACACGCCGACCGGTGTCACCGTCGCCGGCAACGCGCTCTGGATCATGGAACGCACCCGACTGGTGACTGCTCCGCTCGAGGGAGGACCGGTCACCGTCGTGCGCGACGAGCTTCCGAGCAACGGACGCTCGAACGGCTCGCTCACCACCGCGCCCGATGGTCGCCTGCTCTACGACACCAGCGGCAAACGGCAGGGCGAGGCGGCGGCCGAGGGATCCGGCGTGCTCTGGTCGCTCGACCCGCTCGACTACTCGATGGCCGACGTGGCCGTGCTGGTCGGCATGAAACACGCCTACGCGACGGTCATCGACGGCAGCGGCGGGCTCCTCGTCACCGAGATCAGCGACGGCTACTACGACGGGAAGCGACCATTCGACGAGGTCGTCGTGATCGACGAAGGCCTGCCGTCGGGCGCCCCGGCCGACGGTGGATGGCCCCAGTGTGTGAGTGGTCGGGTACCCGTGGTGAACTTCGGCGGAACCGAGGAGCGGTGTGAGCAGACCGTTCCGTCGGTGGCGCTCTTCGACATCGCGGCCACGCCGACGGGTATCGCCATCGCGCCATGGGATTCCACCCGTGCAGTCGTCGCACTGTGGGTCACCGGTGACATCGTCGAGTTCCCGATCGGGCTCGGCGGTGCCGAATCCGCCGACGCGCCGGTCACCCCCACCCCGATCGTCAGCGGGCTCGCCAACCCCCAACACCTGCTCGCCGATGGCGATCGGCTACTCGCCAGCATCCATGGTGACGGTTCCATCGTCGCCATCCGCCGCTGACGAAGCGGCGGGTCGCCCCAGCTCGACGCGGAGCAGGCGCCCGAGCTCGTCGGCTGCGTCGTCGGGAGGCACGCCCTTTGCTGCGAGCCACCGCAGCGCATCGGGCTTCGACGTCCACCGACCGGTCGACGCGTACTGCAGCCCACGAGCGGCGTTGGCGGCCTGATTCGGTGCCCCGTCGTCGAAGTGGCGGTGCCAGGCAACCGAGGCGGCAATGGCCTCGAGTTGGACGCGACGCGTGAACGGTCCGACCACGTCGGCCAGATCCACTCCGGTCAACGTCGCCGCGGTTTCGCGTCCGATGGCGAGGTCGAGCACGAACCAGTGCCATGGCTCGCTCCGATGGTTGGTGCTCACCGACACGGCGCGGGTCGGGCCGCCGTTCACATTGAGCGCCCACCGCAACGGGACGGTCGGGCCGATGAGCTCGGAGCGATCGTAGAGCACGAACTCGAGGCCGGCCGCCGGGCACAGGAGCGTCGGATGCACGATGCGCTCGGCCAGCCCGAGGGCTTCGACCTCGCGAGGTTCCTCCACCGCAGTCTGGACGTCGATGTCGCTGCCCTTGCCGAAACCGCCGTAAGCCAGCGAACCGATGGTCCACACGCCGACGACCCGGTCACCGAAGACGAAGGTGATCTCGTCGACGAGCCGCCCGAGGTAGTCGAGGACCGGTTCGGGTGCGTCGATCACACCGTCCGGGTGGACGTGGCGAGCGCGGCGACCGGGCCGGTCGAGGAGCGGGCCACGAGCTCGGGAGCGAAAGGGAACACCCGACGGAACCGGTGCGTGCCGTCGATCTCGCTGGCGAGCGCATCGGCGGCCACCTCGCCCATCACGTCGACCGGTTGCCTCGATGTGGTGAGCGGCGGGTCGACGAAGGCCGTGAAAGGCGTGCCGTCGTAGCCGATCACCGAGACGTGGTCGGGAACTCCCAATCCCAGGGCGCGTGCCGCCCGAATCGCTCCGAGGGCCATCAGGTCGTTGCCGGTGATGATGGCGGTGGCGCCGTTCTCGAGCAGTTGCACCGCACCGGCGTGGCCGCCCTCGACGGTGAACATCGTCTCCACGATGTGGATCGGTTCGGGGACCAAGCCATACGACTGCATCGCCAGAACGAAGGCGCTGCGCATCCGAGCGCTGGGAACGTAGCGACCAGGCCCGAGCACGCAGCCGATCCGCCGATGGCCGAGCTTGACGAGGTGGGCCACCGATCGGGTCGTCGCGTGCGCTTCATCGGCCAGAACGTGGGGCACGTCCATGGTCGTCTCGCGTCCGTTCACCAGGACGAAGGGCACTCGCTTGTCGACGAGGCTCTCGTACAACTCGAGGCCGGCGTGGGTATCGGCGTGCATACCCGCGATGAGAACGAGTCCATCGACGTGGCGGTCGAGGAGCACCTCGACCTGGCGCTGCTCCGACACGGTGTCGGTGGTGGCCATCCCCACCTGGACGGTGTAGCCGTGGCGGGCCAACCGGCCGTCGATCGCATGCACCAACGCGGCGAAGATCGGGTTGTCGAGCTCGGGAGTGACCATGCCCACCACGCCGGTGTGGGGACGGTCTCGGGCCACCGATCGGTCATAGCCCAGATCGGCGATGGCCCGCAGCACGCGCTCGCGGGTGTCGGCCGCGACCCCGGTGCGGCCGTTGAGCACACGGCTGACCGTCGGCTCACTGACTCCTGCCCGGACGGCGACCTGTCGTAGTGGCGGTCGTGTCATCGACCCAAGACTAGATCACACAGAAATCCATCCTGCAAACGTGGATTGACTTTCAGAAAGGCCTTCCGCTAGCTTCCCGATCGGGTGAAGACACGCCCACGATCCAAACCCAGGAGGGAACCCGGCATGAAGCCGACCAAGCTCTTGCTTGCACTGTTCATCGTGTTCGCGTTGGTGGCCGCAGCCTGCGGCAGCGACGACGAGACGCCCGTCGCCACCGACGAACCCGCGGCCGAAGAGCCGGCCGAGGAGCCGGCCGAGGAGCCGGCCGAGGAGCCGGCCGAGGAACCGGCCGAGGAACCGGCCGAGGAACCGGCCGAGGAGCCGGCCGAGGACGAGGCGGAGCCGGTCGTTCGGGCCGAGGGTGACCTCGTGATCTGGGCCGACGACACTCGCACTCCCGTCTTGCGGGTCTTCGCCGAGCAGTTCGCGGCCGACAACGGCATCTCGGTGGTCGTGCAGGAGGTCGTGCCCTTCGAGGACATCGACGACCGCGTGGTCACCGCCGGCCCCGCCGGCGAGGGCCCCGACATCTTCGTCGGCGCCCACGACCAGCTCGGCGGTCTCGTCTCCAGCGGCATCGTGGCGCCCATCGAGCTCGGTGACAAGGCCGATCTCTACGCGCCGTCGGCCATCCAGGCCCTCAACTACGAGGGCCAGAACTACGGCCTGCCGTACTCGATCGAGAACGTCGCGCTGATCCGCAACGCCGATCTCGTCCCCGACGCGCCGGCCACCTTCGAGGAGCTGGAGACGGTTGCGCTCGACCTCCAGGCCGCCGGCACCGTCGACGTCCCCCTCGCCATCCAGCAGAACCCGGCCGACCCGTTCCACAACTTCCCGCTGTTCACCTCCTGTGGCGGCTACGTGTTCGGCGTCGGCGCCGATGGTGCGTACGATCCCACCGACCTTGGCATCGACAGTGACGGCGCAATCGCCGCCGCCACTGCCTTCCAGGGCTGGGTCGAGAGCGGCCTGATAACACCGACGCTCGACTACGACGGGATGCTCGCGGCCTTCGGCGAGGGCCGAGCGCCCTTCGCCATCACCGGGCCGTGGGCGCTGCCGAGCTTCAGCGACGTCAACTACGTCGTCGAGCCGGTTCCGTCGGCCTGTGGCGGTGAGCCCAAGCCCTTCGTGGCCGTGCAGGCGTTGATGGTCTCGGCCTTCGCCGAGAATCCGCTGCTGGCCCAGACGTTCCTGGTCGACTTCCTGGCCAACGAGGAGGCGGCGCTGGCCCTGTACGAGGCCGATCCCCGTCCGCCGGCGCTGATCTCGGCCTTCGAGGCCGTGGCCGACAATCCCGACCTCGTCGGTTTCGGCGAGGCCGGGATCAACGGTCTGCCCATGCCGGCCATCCCGGCGATGGGTTCGGTGTGGACAGCCTGGACCGATGCGTACAGCCTGGTCTTCGATGGAACCGACCCCGCCGAGGCCTTCGACAGCGCCGGAGAACAGATTCGCAACCTCATCGCCGAGAGCTGATCGAGACCATCGGTCGTCCGGGGGTCTGACATGACGTCTGTGGACGCCGACGTCCGTACCGACGCCGAGGGCCGTGGGGCACCGACCCCACGGCCTCGGCGGGCGGTCGGCGCGCTGGTGTTCAAGGTTGCGGCGTTGATCGTCCTGGACGTCCTGGTGATCATCGCCGTTCCTCGCATGGCCGATGCGGGCGAGACCGTCTCGATCGGTCTCGTGATCGCCGCCGCCGTTGCGATCAACGCGCTGTATCTCACTCCCCGGGCGGTGCCGCTCAAGTACCTGGCGCCGGGCACCGTCTTCTTGTTGCTGTTCCTCGTGTACCCGGTGCTGTACACCCTGTACCTGTCGTTCACCAACTACGGCACGGGCAACATCGTGTCGAAGAACCAGGCGGTCGAGCAGATCCTCGACCGCGCCACGGTGTCCGACTCGGAGAGTCGCCAGTTCGCGCTCACGCTCGTCACCGACCCCGACGGCAACCTCGCCATGCTGCTCGCCGACGATGCCGGGACCTACTACCTCGGCACCGAGGCCGACGGACTGACCGAGCTCGGTGACGGCGACCTCACCTTCGACGGCGACAAGCCCGTCGCCGTCGGGGAGTTCACCGCCCTCTCGTTGATCGATGCGTCGTCGCGCCAGGACGAGATCGTGGACCTCGAGGTCCCGTCCGACACCGGTGTCGTGAAGGTCGGAACGTTCACGACCGCCTCGGAACGCACCAAGGACCTGGTGTATGACGCCGAGCGCGACGTGATCGTGCGCACCAGCGACGGCGTCGAGTTCTCGCCGGTCGAGGGGAACTTCACCTCCCCGTCGGGCCAGGAGCTGACCCCGGGGTGGCGGGCGTTCAACGGCATCGACAACTACTCGCGCATCGTCGACAACTCCGCCATCCGCGAGCCCTTCATCCGCACCTTCCTGTGGACGGTCTCGTTTGCCGTGCTGTCGGTCGTGCTCACGCTGGCCATGGGTCTCGGTTTGGCCATGGCCCTCGACGACCCGCGCCTGCACGGACGCCGCACCTACCGAAGCCTGCTCATCATCCCCTACGCGATCCCGAGCTTCGTCACCGCCCTCGTGTGGGCGGGTCTGCTCAACACCGACTTCGGAGCGGTGAACGAGGTGCTCAACCTCGACGTGCGCTGGCTCACCGACCCGTGGCTGGCCCGCATCTCGGTGTTGTTGGTGAACCTGTGGTTGGGCTTCCCCTACATGATGCTGGTGTCGATGGGTGCGCTCCAGTCGATCCCCGACGATGTGATCGAGGCGTCGAAGGTCGACGGTGCCGGCCCGTTCCAGCGGTTCCGGCTCATCAAGTTCCCGCTGCTGATGATCACCCTCGCCCCGCTGCTCATCGCGTCCTTCGCCTTCAACTTCAACAACTTCAACGTGATCTATCTCCTCACGCGGGGCGGCCCGCCCGTGGTCGGTTCCGAGACGCCCGCCGGCTACACCGACATCCTCATCAGCTACACGTACCGGCTGGCCTTCGAGGGCGGCCGGGGTCAGGACTTCGGATTCGCCGCCGCGATCTCGGTGGTCATCTTCTTGATGGTGGCGCTCATCTCGGCCATCAGCTTCAAACGCACGAAAGCCTTCGAGGAACTGGTCTGATGGACACTGCGCACCACGAGCCCAAGATGAGCTTCGCCAAATGGTGGCGCACCCTCGGGTGGCGACACCTGGTCGGCCTCGCCGCCCTCGTCTTCGCCTTGTTCCCGGTGGTCTGGATCGTGTCCGCATCGTTCAACCCCAGCGGCAACCTGAGTGGGCAATCGCTCATCCCGTCGGACCCGAGCATCGAGAACTACCGGACGCTGTTCGACAATCCCGAGGTGCCGTTCGTACGCTGGTTCGTGAACTCGATGGTCATTGCCGGCATCGCCACCGTCGCCAACACGATGTTGTGCGCCCTGGCCGCCTATGCCTTCTCCCGCCTGCGGTTCCGGGGCCGCAGGACCGGGCTGTTGTCGATCCTGTTGGTGCAGATGTTCCCCCAGATCCTGGCCGTGGTCGCCCTCTTCGCCATCATGCAGAACATCGGTCGGGCCTTCCCCTCGGTGGGTCTCGGCACGCAGTCGGGCCTGATCCTCGTGTACCTGGGCGGCGCACTGGGGGTGAACACGTGGCTCATGAAGGGGTTCTTCGACTCGATCCCCCGGTCCCTCGACGAGGCGGCCCGCATCGACGGAGCCTCGCACTGGCAGATCTTCCGGCGCCTGATCCTGCCGCTGGCTGCGCCCATCCTGGCGGTGGTAGCGCTGCTCACGTTCATCCTCATCCTGAACGACTTCATCATCGCCAGCGTCATGCTGAACGATGTCGACGAGTACACCCTGGCCGTGGGGCTGTTCCGTTTCATCGACGGTCAGTACGGCGCCAACTGGGGTGCCTTCACTGCGGGCGCGCTCCTGGCTGCCGTTCCGGTGGTCGTGGTGTTCCAGTTCCTGCAGCGGTTCATCGTGTCGGGCCTCACGGTCGGCGCGGTCAAGTGACCACGGCGCCGTTGGGGCGCCGACCTAGAACGTGAGCACGAGGCGACCGCGAACTCCGCCGGCCTCGAAGCGTCGGTGGGCATCGGCGGCTTGCTCCATCGCCACGGTGTCGGCCACCCGCAGCGTGACCGCCCCCGCCTCGACCTGCCGACGCAGCTCATCGAGCAGGTCGGCCCGGTGGTCGAGGTCGAAGACCCAGACCTTGTGGAAGGTGATCCCCCGTTCGGCGCCGCCGGTCCAGCGGCGCACCGACACGAAGCCACCGCCGTCGCGAACCGCCGGCAGGGCGAGCTCGTTCTGCACGGCGCCGTCGGCCAGGCCGTCGACGCCGTCGGGCACCTCGGCCAGGATGCGCTGGGCGACGTCGTCGCCGCGACGCACGACCACGTCGGCGCCGAGAGAGCGAACCAACTCCTCGTCGGCCTCGGAGGCATCGGCGATCACGTGAAGACCTGCGATCTTGGCCTGCTGCACGAGATACCCGCCGAAACAGCCCGCGGCACCGGTGACCGCAAGGGTCTGGCCGGGACGGAGGTTCAACAGCTCGATCGTGTACCAGGCGGTGAGCCCGTTCATCGGCAGCGTCGCTGCCTCGACCGACGAGGCACCTTCGGGCGTCCTGGCCACCGAATCGGCCGACAGCACGATGCTCTCGCTATAGGCACCGTGGCTCTCATGGGGGATCACCATCGCCATGACGGTGTCGCCGACCTCGAGGGCGCTCGTCGTGTCGGATCCGACCTCGTCGATCACGCCGGCGATGTCCATCCCCGGCACGTAGGGCGGCGAGGTGCCGGCCTCGGGATCGAAGTACTTGCCGGCGCGAAGGTTCGTGTCGGTGGGGTTCACCGCGGCCGCTCTCACCCGCACCCTCACCTCGCCCGGGCCGGCATGGACCTCGGGTAGCTCGACGACTTCCAGGGCTTCGGGCCCACCGAACTGGTTCACTCCGACTGCGCGCATGGCGGACATCCTGTCACCGATCGACGATGGTGACCGGCCTGCCGGTCGCGATCCCGGCCAAGGTCTCGGCCGACACCAACACGATCGGCATGGTGATGCCGTACAGCTCCTCGGCCACGATGGCGCCGAGCACGATGATCTCGTCGGACTCACCCATGACCATTGCGCAGGGGGCAGTGCCGAGTCGGATGGCCTCGGCCAGCACCGACGACGCCGAGCTCGACCCGCGGCCGACGGACATGACCAGAACCGTGCCGGTGATCGACTCGCCCACCTGAGGATGATGGGCATCGGTGATGCGACCGGTCTCCGCATCGAGCCCGCCCCAGAAGCTGAGCGGTTCGTCGAGCACGAGGGCCGGCCCCGCGGCGGGCCCGGCAACGAGCGTGCGTTCGACGGCGAGCTCAGTCATCGGCCCAGGTCGCGTCATCGCGGACGATCCGGCCGGCGACCGCCGACTCGACGCAGTCGTCGACACTCCCGAACACCACGTCGAGGCCGAGGTTTCCCGGTGCGTAGTAGGCCCACTTGGCGGAGTCGGTGATGGCGGCGCCGTGCACCTCGGCCATCACGGGTGTGATGTAGGTGCACGTGTCGGTCACGATCTGTACGCCGGCCTCGGCCAGTACGCCGCCCCAACCGCGCCGATCGACCTCGGCCAGCACGTCGCGGCCCGTGGACACGTAGGCGAGCACGCCAGGGTGCACCCGCCGGCCGGCCAGCCGCTCGACGAGGCGGCCCAGCTGCGCGACCGAGTAGTGGGGCGTGCCGAGACTCACGACGCCGAGTGGGGCATCGGTCGTGGTGGTGACCTGATCGCGGGCACCGCGGATGTCGGCCATCGTGACGGTCAGTTCGCGAACCGGACCCCGCCCACCGAAGGCCTGGTCGACGGTGGCCGCCTCGGGCGTGCAGCCGGCGGCATGGAACATGGCCAGGCTGCCCGAGGAGGCGCCAGCGGATCCGATGGCTTTGAGCTGATCTTCGGTGGTGGTCGGCGGCAGACCGACGATCACCGGTATCCGGGTGCCGACGTCGGCGCCGATCACCAGTCCGAGCAGCGGATAGAAGACGTCGAGGCCGAGAAGTCGCTCGGGGATCCGGGTGACGTCGACGAGTACCTGGCCGAGGCGGGCCTCGTCGGTGTGCAGCCCGGCGTCGGGCACCCGACCGACGATGGCGGCCGCGATGTCGATGAAGTCGCCGTAGCGGTGCGTGCGGGCGCCCAGCACCGAGTTGGCGAAGACGATCGCGTTCGACTCGGCCCAGGCCACGTGGTCACCGAAGCCGGGTCGATCGGCGAGCTGGTAGGGGGCGCAGGTCCACGTCGGGCGACATCCCATCCGCTCGTACTGCGTCATCAAGAGGCGGGCCGCGGCCGCGGTCTCGGCGTCTCCCCGGTAGAGCTCGGGATGCAGCAGATCGAGCGACGACACGTTGAGGGTGGTGGGGACCGAGACGGTCGCCCCGTCGTCGGCGAGGCGCCGGGCGAAGTCGAGCCCGGCGGTGCCGTGGTACAGGCACGAGTCGATGTGGGCGCCGGTGATCGGTCGCAGGCGGGGCGCCTGCATGACCTCGGCCACTCGCACGACGATGCGCATGGCCAGCTGGTGACCCGGGCCGAGGTCGCCGCGCAGAACCGCATCGTCGAGGTCGGTCAGCTGGAGAATGCCCTTCACCGGCGCCGACCCTAGTCAGTACGTGGTCACACGACGTTGCCGTAGCGGTGAAGGGTGCGACTCACCGACTGTTCGCGCAGATAGTGGAGCAGCTCGACGCGACCGTCGGTGGTCACCGGATCGTCCGCGAGGTGCACCTCGGCGGCGTTGGCGGCCCGGCGAAGTTCGTCGTTGATCCCGCCGAGCACTCGTACCCGGCTCACGTCGAGCCCAGCCAGGCGGGCCGAGAACGCCTCGGTCGTCTCGTGGGCGTGATGGGACACTTCGAGAGGAACGCCGGCCCGACGCGCCGCCGCTCGTACCCGTTCGAGCTCTCGCTCGGGGTGCCCCGCCTCGATGCGTACCGCCATCCTGGGCAGGGGTCGATAGCGGAACTCGTTGGCCTCGCAGAACAAGCCGGTTGGGTCGTGCGCTATCGAGAACTCCTCCTGCCAAGCCACCTCGTCGCTGTCGCGAGCCGCAGCCAGCCAGTGCTCGTCGTCGAGCTCGACGTCGGTGGGCCGCCACGTGCCGAGCTGAGCCACGTAGTTGGGGCCGCCGGCCTTGGCGCCCGGGCCGATACTGGAGCGTTTCCAGCCGCCGAAGGGCTGGCGTCGCACGATGGCTCCGGTGATCGATCGGTTCACGTAGGCGTTGCCCACCTCGACCTGCGCGAGCCACTGCTCGACCTCGGCGGGGTCGAGCGTGTGGATACCGCCGGTGAGGCCATAGGCGGTGGCGTTCTGGAACGCAATGGCCTCGTCGAGGTCGGCGGCGCGCATGATGCCCAGCACCGGCCCGAAGCACTCGGTCTGGTGGAACCACGAGTCGGGACGAACGCCCAGGCGCACACCCGGCGTCCAGAGGGCGTCGCCGAGACGCCGGGGCTCGACCAGCCACTCCTCGCCGGCATCGAGTCGGTCGAGACCGCGCAGCAGCTTCTCCTCTGGCTCGTGGATCAGGGGGCCCATGGTGGTGGTGAGCTCGGTGGCCGGACCGACATCGAGGCTGGATACGGCGTCGATGAGCTGGCGACGGAATCGGGGTGACTCCGCCACCCCGCCGATGCAGATGGCCAGGCTCGCCGCCGAGCATTTCTGGCCGGAATGGCCGAAGGCGGCCGCGACCAGATCGGCGACGGCCAGATCGAGATCGGCGTTGGGACTGATGATCAGTGCGTTCTTGCCCGAGGTCTCGGCGAAGATCGACAGATCGGGCTTCCACGAGCGGAACAGCGCGGCCGTGTCGTAGGCACCGGTGAGGATCACCGCGGCAATCGACGCGTGGGTGAGCAGATGCCGGCCGACGTGGTCGTCTCGGGTCCGGACGAACTGGAGCAGTGGTGCCGGCACCCCGGCCGCCCAGCAGCACTCGGCCACGATCTCGGCGCAGCGTGGTGTCTCCGGAGCCGGCTTGAAGAGAACCGCATTGCCTGCAGCGAGGGCCGCCAGCACGCCACCGGCAGGAATGGCCACCGGGAAATTCCAGGGCGGGACGACTGCGATCACCCCGAGGGGCTCGAAGCGAGCGGCCGGGCGATCATCGAGATCGAGCCCCCGATCCGCGTACCAGCGGGCGAAGTCGATCGCCTCGGACACCTCCGGGTCGGCCTGGGCGATGGTCTTGTGGCCCTCGTGCACCATCGCGGCGATGAGATCGGCGCGTCGGCGAGCCAACTCGTCGCCTACCCGGTGCAGAACCGCCCGACGCTGACTGGTCGACCGTGCGGCCCATTCGGGTTGTGCGGCGTGGGCGGCGGCGGCCGCAAGGTCGATTGCCCCGATGTCCTCGACGATCGCCGCCCGAGGCCCGGCGTACTCGGCGGCGAGGATCCGGGCGGCCCATGCCCGATTGGCGGGCAGGGCCGGATCAGTGTCGGGTTCGTTGGCGAACTCGCGGTCGATGTCGAAGGGTTCGGGCGCGCGGCGGCGGTCCTGGGTTCGTTGCGGCTCCGAGCCCACCGAGTTCTTGTCGTTCACCGCCGATCGGAACTTCTCGGCCTCGGTGGCGAAGGCAGTCGACCCGGGTTCGAGATCGAAGAGGTGTTGGATGAAGTTCTCCTTCGACGCGTTCTCCTCGAGCCGGCGGAACAGGTAGCTGATGGCAACGTCGAAGTCGTCGGCGCGGACCACCGGTGTGTACAGCAGCAGACCGTTCGAGTCGTCGCGCACCACCCGAGCCGCCGACGGAGCCATGCCCTGGAGCATCTCGAATTCGAGGCGGTCACCGACACCGCGCTCGGCCGCCATCAGGTGGGCCCACGCCACGTCGAAGAGGTTGTGACTGGCCACCCCGATTCGCACCGCTTCGGTGCGGTCGGGGTGGAGCACCCAGTCGAGGCAACGCTTGTAGTTGGCGTCGGTCTCGGCCTTCGTCCGATACGGGGCCAACTCCCAGCCGTGCATCGCCGATTCGACGTGCTCCATGGCGAGATTGGCCCCCTTGACCAGCCGGATCTTGATGGTTCCGCCCTGCCGCCCTTCGACGAGTCGGCGCCGACGGGCGGTGGCCCAGTGCACGAGCTCGTGGAGCGCCTCGAACGAGTCGGGGAGGTAGGCCTGGAGAACGATGCCCGCATCGGCGTCGTGGAGCTCGGGCTCGTCGAGCAGTTGCATGAAGGCCGCCATGGTGAGCTCGAGATCGTGGTACTCCTCCATGTCGAGGTTCACGAAGGTCGGGGGTGAGGTGTGCGTCGCTCGGGTGAACATCGGTCGAAGACGATTCACCACTCGCTGTACCGACCGGTCGAAGGCCCACCGGTCGAGCTGGGCGACCACGGCGGAGATCTTCACGGACACGTAGTCGACATCGGGATCGTCGAGCAGTTCGGTGGCCCGTGCCAGCCGACGGTCGGCTTCGTTGTGGCCGAGTACGGCCTCGCCCAACAGGTTCACGTTCACCCGGAACCGGTCGCTGCGAAGAGCCGCCAGATGGCTCCGCATCGCCGCCGGGTCGGCGTCGGCCACCAGATGGCCCACGAGATTGCGCATCCGTCGGATGGCAAGGGGCATGACGACGGCGGGAATCGTCGGCGCGAGGCGGGCTCCGGCCCACAGCAGCCCCTTGTCGATTCTCGACAGGAACGGCGGCAGTGGTTCGTCGCGCACGAGAGCGGCGAGTTGATGGGCCGCGACTGCATGGTCATCCGGGCGGATCACGCGGTCGACGAAGCGCATGGCGAAGGCCAATCCGGCCGGCTCCGCGATCACTCCGACGAGCTGTTCGGCCACGGCCCGTTCGGCGGCGCTCTCGTCGGATCGCGACCGTTCGAGCCAACGGCTCACGAGATCGAGGGTCTCGTCGACGAGCTCTTTCGTAGGCAAGCTCACTCGGGCACCTCCGTGGGTTCTGGTGTCGGGGCGACGTCGCCGGTGCGCAGGGCCACGGCGTCCATCACCCGACGTCGCTCGTCGGGATCGAGGCCGCGACGGCGAGCCTCGTGTACTCGCTGTCCCCACGCCGCCACGCTCATGTGTTGGCGCTCGCTCGTCACCGTCTCGAACGTAGCAGTGGCGGAGTTCGGTAAACCGATGGGGTGGCTCGTGCGTCTCTAGAGTCGTGCAAACCATGAACACCCCGCGCCGCCCTCGGGTCAACCGGTCATCGGCTGACGTCGACGACATCGGCGCCCGTCTGCGTGCCCTCTATGACCAGCACTACCGCCCACTGCTGAAGCTGGCGTCGTTCTCGGTGGACGACCTCGGTTCCTGCGAGGAAGTGGTGCAGGACGCCTTCGTCTCGCTGCTGACGGGCCATCGGCACATCGAGCCCGGGAAGGAGGTGGCGTACCTCCGCGTGGCCGTCCTGAACAACTCCCGTTCGGCGTTGCGCAAGCGACGAGTCCGTCGCGACAAGCAGCCGCCCGCACCCCTCCCTGCGCCTGGCCCGGAGAGCGACGCGCTCACCCACATCGAGGATCACAACATGCTTCGGCTGCTTCGGGGCCTGCCCCAACGCCAGGCCGATGTGTTGATCCTCCGCTACTACCTCGATCTCTCCGAGGCCGAGATCGCCGCCACCCTCGACATGGCGCCGGGCACCGTGAAGAGCCATGCCCACCGAGGCCTCGCCCGTCTTTCCGCACTGCTGGAGAACCAACGATGAACTCCGACACCGAACCGATCGACTCCCGTCTCCGCCGAGCCCTGCACCGTCGGGCCGACGCGGTCGAGCCCAGCCCGGCGTCCTACGCCCGCCTGGCCGAGCGAGTGAGCGAGGACACGTCGAGGGCCAGGTGGTGGGTCGCGCCGCGCCTCTGGGCTCTCGGTCTGGCGAGCGTCGTCGCCATCGCCGCAGTCGTGGAGGTGGCGCTGCTGCTGCCGAGCGCCGCCTGGCTCAGGGCGCGCTGCGGTCCCGGGTCGACGGGGGTGTACCTCGACCTCGCCGACGTTGGCGCCTCGGGGTGTCGCGGTCGCGCAGCAACAGCCACTGGATGCCGGTCATCACCAGATCCTCCAGAAGGATGAACGACATCGCGGTGCCCTGGCCCCACTCACCGTTGTTGATCGAGCTGTCGTAGGAGAGGAACGGCGGGCGTCAGGGTCGTCTTGCCGGGGTTGCCCTTGCCCATGATGTAGATCTGGTCGAACACCTGCCACGTGCCGATGAGGCCGAGGGTGATGACGAGGAAGAGCGCCGGCTTGATCATCGGCGGCGATGACGCCGCCGCAGCTTGTGCGGATGGGCGACGCGCCGTCGAGGGCAGGCGGCCTCGTCGAGCTCGACCGGCAGGATGCTCTGCAGGGCGGCGAGAACAGCAGCATGTAGGCGCCGGACGTCGACCCAGATGACGAGGAAGATGATCGTGAACATGGCGACCGACGGCCCGGACAGCCAGTCCCAGAAGGTGCGGCCGAGGATCTCGCGATGTCCATGGCGCGCCAGCCCGGACCGTCGTCGCCACCCCGATCCGCGTTGAAGACCAGGTGCAGCAGGCCACGGGGGTCGCCGAACCACTGCGGGCCCGTCGATGCCGACGAAAGCGAGGAAGGCGTTGACGCTCCGGCTGTCGGAGAAGAGGAAGAGGAACACCGTCGCGATCGCGATCGAGCTCGTCACCGACGGGAAGTAGTAGGCGGTGCGGAAGAAGCTGCGGCCCTTGAGCATCGCGCTGGTTGACCAGCAGGGCCAGAGCCAGCGCGAGCACCGTCTGGATCGGCACGACGAGCAGCACGTAGTAGAAGGTGTTGCGGATCGACGTGCGCGAAGTCGCTGCGGGTCAGCGCGTCCTCGCCGAGCAGCTGCTGGTAGTTCTCGGGCCCACGAAGCTCGACCGCGACCGCGAGCGGGAGCCCGTTGCCGTGCCAGTCGCTGATGCTCACCCAGAGCGCGATGACGATCGGGGACGACGAGGAAGAGGCCGAGGATGACGATCATCGGAGCTGATGAACGGCCGCCGATCGGGTCTCGGCGGCCTTGGCCGGTGTGAACCGCGTCGCATGGGACCTCTTTCGGTCTCTCCTGGCGTTACCGGGTGGTCAGTTTCGGTCGTCGCGGCGTCGCCGGGGTGCGGGCGGGCGACGGCTCGCCCTCCGCTGACGGGCGTCGCGGGCTCGTCCACGGGCTGGTCGAGCGGTGCCCGGGCAGACGGGGCCGACCCGGCCGCGCTCACGGCGGACCGGTCACTTGAGGACTGCTTCGCCGTTCTTCTGCAGGCGCTCGAGCATCGCCTTGGGGTCGCCACCGGGGAGCGCCTGCAGCTGGGTGTCGAAGTCCTTGGCACCGG
>CAWBCM010000005.1:0-132498 GCA_963787285.1 uncultured Acidimicrobiales bacterium
TCGGCTCGCCAAGGCTGTTGTCGTTGGCGGCGGTCGGGGTCGCGCCGGCGGCATCGGTCGCCGCACCCCCCCGGAACGCCGCGACCACCCGCAGGATCAGCGCATCGATGGCGGCGGCAATCCG
This sequence comes from uncultured Acidimicrobiales bacterium, assembly GCA_963787285.1. Lineage (GTDB taxonomy): Bacteria > Actinomycetota > Acidimicrobiia > Acidimicrobiales > JAHEJN01 > JAHEJN01. The sequence goes on from CAWBCM010000005.1 coordinate 125, forward strand.
GTCGCGCACCATCTGCAAAATCTCGCGCACCCGTGCCGCAACGCCGGTCACGCCGAGCAGGCTCATCAGCAGGTCGATGGCGACCGGCAGCGCGTTGCGGAGCACGCCTTCGACCAAGTTGATCGCCGGATCGAGCACTCCAGCGGCGATCTGGGCAAGGCTCTGGACGATGCTGCTGACGATCGCCACGATCCGCGCCAACTGGTTCTTCAGGAACTGGTAGATGTTCCAGATCGTCATCACCAGCTTGACGATGGCACCGGCGGGGTTGAACATCGCCGCAATCGAGGTGATCGCCCCCGTCAGCACGCGATCGACCAGAAAGCTGCGCACCGCCTCGAGCACGCCACCCGTCAGGTCGTTCAGCCGGTCGTAGAGCTGGGTGAACAAGGCCGGAAAGCCCTGGGTTGCGAGGTCGGCGATCCAGTCGAAGGCCATTTCAAGCCGCTCGACATTGCCGGCGCCGATCAGCCGCGTCGCGCGTTCACGCACGAAATCCCAGGTCAGCCCCGTCGCCTGCCGCGTCAGATCGAGCACCCCGGCAAGATCCGAGCGATCGGGCAGGGTGATGTTGCCCAGCGCACCGGTAAGCCACGAAAGGATGCCGTGTTGCAGATGGTCGGCGAAATTGTCGACAAACCGCTGGATGCCGCCGGTGACCGCCGCCAGCAGGTTCATGACAAAGGCGCCGGGATCGTTGACGATGGTTTCGATGGCGCCGCTCGCCTGCGCCAGCATGGCGTAAAAGGCTTCGGGTTCAATCCCGAGCAACCGCAGCACCGCCTCCAGCACGCGGCGCAACAGGCCGGCCCAGTCGCCGGTGATCGCCGCCTGCGCCAGCGCCAGCGCCGCGGTGATCGCGGCCTGAAAGGCATCGAGCAGGCGGTTGATCGCCGATTTCAAGCGATCGACAACGGCATCGACCTGGGCCTTCAGCCGCGTCGCGACATTGTCGATGGCGGTGTTGGCGGTCGTGACGGCGTCGTCGATATAGGCATTCAGCCGGGCGGCGGTTTCGGGGAAGAGAGTGCCGACGAGGACAGTGACGAAACCCTTCAGCACCTCGCCCAGCGCGGTGATGAAGCCCTTGATGGCGTTGGCGATGCGGTCGATCAGCCCCTTTACCACGTCGCGAACCGCGTCGAGGATCGCGCCAACCGCATTCTTGATCCGGTTGAAAATGTCGGCAACGAAGTTGATGAGCGCGTCGAACACGTCGCCGATGAAGCCGGCCGCACGGTCCCACCAGCCTTCGTTGGCGGCCTTTCTATCGGCCTCGGCGCGGGCTTCACGCGCCTCGGTTTCGCCTTTCGCCACCGCCGCGTCGGCCTTGTTTTCGGCGGCATCATAGGTGTCAGTGATTTCACCACGACCGCTGGTCACCTTCTTTGCCACCTTGTCGTGGTGGGCAATCCGCGCCGCTTCGGCGTCGCGCTCGACCCCGGCGACGGCATCGAGCTGAAGGGTCACGCTGCGCTGGCGCTCGGCCTGGATGGCATCGCGCTGGCCGATGATGACATCATTCTGGCCGGTTTGCGCGGTGCGCTCCGCTGCGGCGCGGCCGGCTTCGGCTTCGCCGATCGCGGCGGTATGCGCTGCGGTCTGGTCGGCTTCGGCGGTTGTCATCGCGGCACCGGCCCTGGCCTTGCTCGCCGCCATTTGCGCGGCGCTGGCCGCGTCGAAGCCCGCGACGACTTCGGGCGGCAGCGCCAGACGTTCGAGATCGGCGGATTCGGCGGGCGGCGTCAACGCTTCGATGGGCCGCGTTTCGATCGCGGGCAGCGCCGCTGCATGCGCCAAAGCGCGCGGCACTACCGCTTCGGGGCCGCGGCCATTGACCAGCGCCGTCGTGGCATCCGCCCCGGCGCGGGCCAGGTCGGCGGCGGAATTGGCAGCGGTGGCATCGAGTTGCGCCGGATCGGTTTCGGCTGATGTGGTAAAGTCCACCCGGAAATTGAAGCGGGTGACGATACCGGGGTTTTCGGTCTGGATGGCGCGAATGGTGGCAAAGATGTCCCCCCGCGTCGCGCCTTCGGCAAAACGCTGTTCAAGGCTGCGCGCGACATTGGCGGGGCGCACGAGCGCCGGTTGCACCGGGGCGGCGGGGACGACCACCGGCGGCGGCGTGCCGGCGACCGGCGGCGGCGGCGGCGGCGGCGAGCGCGCCGCCAGATCGAGCGGCACCGGTTCGCGCACCGGAACGGCATTGGCCTCGATGCCCACGGCGATTTCGGGCGTGGCTTCGACCAGGCTTGCCGACGCATTGGCGGCGGTTTGCGTCAGCCTGGCGCCCAGCCCGGCAACGGCCAGCCCCTGTTGCGACGGCGCCATCGTGGCAAAGGCCGTCATCGCCGCGCTCGGGGTGGCGGCGGCCGCCAGCGCGGCTTCGGCCGCCGCCGCCGCCGCCGCGCGGGCTTCGGCCACCGCCGGGTCCAGCGTCGTGTCGGGGGCTTCGGGGGCGCGAAGGTGGGCTTGGGCGGCTGGGCGGGCGCCGGTGGCGCAAGTGCGACGGGCGCCTGTTCGGGCGCAGGTTCCGCTACTGGCGCCGCAACCGGCTCAGGCGCTAGCGCCTCGGGTGCCCCCTGGTGCGACACCGGCGTGCGCCGCAGCGCCGCGACCCCCGGTGCAATCGCCTGCACCGGTGCCGTCACCCCCTCGCGCGCTTCGGCCTCCGCCACGCTGTCGGCGGCAGCACGCGCGCCACCGCCAGCGCGTGCAGCATCGCCGACGACGACACGTCATTACCCAGCCGGTACTGCTGCAAGGCATGCGCCAGTTCATGCTGACGATTTCGGCCGGCGCCCGCGCATCCTTGAGGAAAATCGCCCCATCAAGCGCCGCGGCATCGGCCTTGCGGCTGGCCAGGATCGCCGCGACTGGTGGTCCGGCGAACACCGGAACATGCGCGACGCGCGGGCCAAAGCGCCGCTGCATGGCCGCGGCATGGGGCAGCGCGACGCGATTGGCGCGCTGCGGCGCGCGTTTTGCGTCACGGGGGCGGGCACCCGCGCCTTCACGCCTGCCTCCCTGCAATCGCCGCGCCAGTTCCGCCCCCAGCATACGCCCCAGCGCATCGGGTGCCGTCCCCGCTGCCGGTGCAATCGCCAGCCTGTCGATGCGCGTTGCGGCAACCGGCGCCGGGTCGAACCGCGCCGAAAATTCGGCCTGCATCGCCGCCATCACCCGCGGCACATCGCCGGCCGCTACGCCGGGCAGCGCCAGATCATCGATGGTTATGGCGATGCTCATGACCAGTCCCGCGCATCGATTTCGGAGGACGGCCGTTCCAGCTTGACGAACTCGGCGCGCGCCGCATCGAGGATCTGCGCCATGCCGATCGGGCTCCCCGCCCCGGCGGCACGATACGCCGCTCCCAGCGCGATGTTGCGGATGACCCCGCCGGTGATCGCCAGCCGCGCCAGCCGCACATGGTCGATCCCGTCGCAATCGGCAGCCTTTGGAAACACCGTCTCCCAGATCGCGCTGGCGCTCGGCCGGCACCGGGAACGGGAAGTGCACCACGAAGCGCAGCCGCCGCATGAAGGCGGTGTCGAGCGCGCTCTTCATGTTGGTGGTCAGGATCGCCAGGCCGCGATAGGCCTCCATCCGCTGCAGCAGGTAGCTGACCTCGATGTTGGCGTAGCGGTCGTGGCTGTCCTTGCACCTCGCTGCGCTTGCCGAACAGCGCGTCGGCTTCGTCGAACAACAGGACGCCGCCGCCGTCCTCGGCGGCGTCGAACACCTGGCGCAGGTTCTTCTCGGTCTCGCCGATGTACTTGCTGACCACCGCCGAAGAGTCGATGCGGTAGAGATCGAGCCCCAGCGCGTTGGCGACGCCCTCGGCGGCCATCGTCTTGCCGGTGCCGCTTTCGCCGGCGAACAGCGCAGCGATGCCCAGCCCGCGAGTCGATTGCGCCGCGAAGCCCCAGTCGGCCTCGATACGGGTCCGCATCTTTACCGCCATCACCATCGCATCGAGCAGCGCCCGCGTCGGCGCCGGCACGATGACATCGTCGAGTTTGGCGCGGGGTTCGATATGCTCCAGCCAGGCATTGCCCGCCGGGCGCGCCGCCGCCCGCGCCGCAGCCCACAGCGCCGGCGGCTTCAACCCGGCATTGCCCAGCGCCAATATCTGCTCCGCCGGCAGCCGGAACTGCCCGGCAATCCGTGCCGCCATCGCGCGGCTCGGTCGCGACGCCTTCGCGCCAACCGCTTCGGCCCACAGCCGTGCCTGATGGGCGGGATCGAGAATGTCGAGCGTCACCCGCAACATCGGCGCCAGCCCGGCGCCACCGGCGCCGCGTCGTCACCAGCAACAACGGCGCCGCCCAGCCGGCCAGCACGCCGGGGGCGGGCGGCAGCGCGCCATCATCGACGAAAACCAGCCCCAGATCGTGCAGCAAGGCATCGCGCAGCGACGCCGCGCGCAGGCTCGCAAGGCTTCGGCATCCTGCGGCAGCATCGAAAGCGGCACGGTCACCGCGCCAAAGCCCGCCCGCGCCAGCGCGGCGCACGCCACCGCGATCCCGGCCGGCAGTTCGTCGCTGGCAATTTCCGCTGTCGGCGCGACGCCCGCCAGCACCCGCCGACCCGTCAGCACCCCCTCAAGTGCCGCCAGTGCTTCCGGAAACGCCTCCGCTTCGCGCGCCGCACCGCCACCGGGCGGCAATGCCAGCGCCGACAGCCGTTCATCGATCTGGACGATGCCCTGCAAATACAGCAACGCGGGCTCTTCCAGCCGCAACGGCCGCTCGGTCAGCCGACCCTCCGCATCGCCCAGCGCCAGCACGCGCGCCCGCCGCAATGCGCCATCGCTGCGCAGCGCCCGCCAGTCCCCTTCGTCTCCGGCCAGCCGCAGGGCAAGGCCCAGCGTCGGCACCCCGCCCCCAGCCGCGCCAGCAGCGTCTGGGTCGGCGCATAAAGCTGGCCGCCGCCGCCAGCATGACGATATCGCGCTCGAAATCGTTGAGGCCGAGCCGGTCGCCAAGGGCGGTGATGGCCCGAATCAACCCGTTATCCCGGGCTTGACCGGGATCCCGCTCGCTTCTTCCACACCCGACGAAAGTGGGATTCCCGGTCAAGCTGGGATGACGGGCGGTGAGCGCCGCCAACCGCGCGTTCAAACGCGCCAGCCGCGCCGCGCTCTCGCTCGCCGGCACTGCGTCAGGCGCCTCCGAAAAGGCCCGCGCCGCCGCCGTCATGCGGGCACCACCAGCAACGGCCCGACATAGCCCGCCGGCCCCTCGATCAGCGCCGATTTCCGCCCCATCGACGAGCACGCGGACGAAATAGCTCCCCGCCGGCACCGCCGCGATGCGCAGCACCCGCGCCACCACATCGGGGTCGCCCGGCCCCGGCGGCGGCTGCGGCGCATCGAACTATAACCCGGAAACCGCCCATCGACATCGGCATCGCGCGCGCCGAGCAACAGCTCCACCCGCTGCCGCGCGCCGATCGCCACCGCAAAATCCAGCGTGGCGCGGAAACTCACGACGCCATCCTCGACCTGCCGGTCATCGAGCACCACCGGCACCGCCGCCATCATCGGCCGAATGGCAAACGGCACCAGGTTCGATCTGTTCCCCGCCACATCGCCCACCGCCGGCGGCGGCAGTTCGCCCTCGGGCTTGGGCACCCGATGCCGCACCTCGATATTGGCCAGCCCCGGCCGCTGGTTGGCCGGCAGCGTCAGGTCAAGCCGCGCCGGCGTCATGTCGGCGGCGGCGGGCACCACCACCCGCGTGCCGATACCGACCTGGGTTATGGCGCCGCGCAGCCCGGAGCCCGTCAACCGCAACCGCTCGCCGGGCGATGCCACGGTGCGGTCGATAAACGCACTTTCCGGAAACGCCGGCCCGGCAGCGGCGGGCGCCTACCCGCACCCGCGCAATCTGTGGCCGGCGGATCAGATCGACCCCCAGCCGCGCCTCGCGCACCGGCGGCGCCACCTTGCGGCTCTGTTGCCGCTCCATCAACAGCGTCGTCACCTGATAGGCCATGCCGCTGCGCAGCCCGGCATTCATCGGCGACCAAAGCTGCGACAGCCCTTCCTCGCCACTCGCGATGGGCATGATCTTGATCGGCGCCGGCTGGTCGGCGAGGTCGCGCAGCGCCTGCGGCAGCGGCGATGCCGGCGGAAAGCCGCCGGCATTGGCCGCAGCCTCGCACATATCGGGGGTCAACACCGGCGTCTCGTGCAGTGCCAGCATGGCAAGGCCGAGCAGCATTTCAGCGTCGGCGGCATCGGCACCATAGGCGGCGAGCAGGAAGCGGATATCGAGCGCCAGCCACGGCACTTCGCGGCGCTCGCCCGAACTCGAACGCCGGCCCGCGCGCCTGAATCCAGCTCGGGTTGGGGCTGAAATGATAGGGGTAGAAGGTGAGGATGCTATTGGCCGGAACCGCCGCCGAAAGCACTTCGGGCGGGCGCGAAACCAGGGTGAAATTGCCGGTGATCGCGGCATCGACCTCGCGCACCTGCCGTTCGATGCGAAACCGCAGCGCATGGCCAAGGGCGGAAAGGGCAAAGCCATCGGGCACAGCCGGTCAGCGTCGCCGCCCGGAAAGATAGCTGTCGAGCGACTGGCGCGGGGCGGCGCGCGGAATGGCGCTGGTGCGTGCGGCAGCGGCCGGGGCGGCGCTGGTCGATCGCGTTGCCGGCGCGGCGGCAGGGGCGGGCGACGCCACTTCGATACGGCCGATGTGAATCGCGATGGCCGGCGTGGCGGTGGCCGGCTCGGCATGGACCGCCGGGGCCGGTTGCGGCTGTGATGGCAGGAAACTGCCGGAAGCCTCGAATCCAGCCATCACCGGCGTCGCGAAATCCGTCGAAACTGCGGCTTCAGGTGTCGAAACCGGCAGCAAAACCGGCGCAATTCCACCAAAAATCGGCGCAATTTGGGGGAAAACCGGCGCCGCACCGGGCACTGCCGGCGCATTGGGCACCGCCAGCGCCGGGGCGAGCAGCATCGGTGCCGGCATTTCGCTCGCCAGCACCGGCGTGATCGGGGCCGGTCCGGCCTGCACCGCCTCACCGAGCAGCGGCGGCGCGGCGGGATTCGGGGTCAAAGCCGCCGGCATCGCGGGTTCAAACCCCGCCTTGTGCGGCATTGCGGGGGCAGCGGCGGCGCTATCGGCCGCCACAACCGGCAGCGTCGCCACCTCCACCGGCTCGATCACCGCCGCGTCGGCGGCAAAACGCGGCCGCAACAGCGGCGTCGCCGTCTCGGCCCGGCTTTCGGGCGTGCCCATCGCTGCGCCGATCAGGGTGCTGAACAGTTCGCTCATGCCGTTAGCCTTGCCAGATAGGCGCCGCGCCGCGCCGGGGTCATCGCCAAAATAGCCGCTTCCGACCAGTGATAGGCCAGCGCCAGCCGGTGAATATCGTCGAGCAGCCGCGCCGCCGCCGCCGAAATATCGGCCCATAGCGTCGCCACGATATCAAATCGCGGCGCAAAGCCCGCGCCACAGTCCGGACAGGCCAGCGCCAGCCTTATATCGAGCAGCGGCCGTGCCGCCAGCAGCCGTTCCGCGACGGCATCGGCTGGCGCGGGGGCGTCGCAACAGGCGATTTCTTCGCCCGAAAGCGCGGCAGCCGCCACCGCGCGGCTGCTCGGCGCCTGCAATGCCAGCCGCCGGCCCTGCCATTCGAGCCAGGGATCGACTTCCTCGGCCGCCAGCAGCGCCGCCAGATCGACCTCGGCCTCCGCCCGCGCCCCGCATTCGGGGCAATCCTTGGTCACGGCGGCGTGCCGGCCGAAACTTTGCGCCCGCGCCGCGATCAAAACCCGGTCGCGGCGGTCGATCGGCCAGTCGGTAACCGCCTCGCCAGCCTCGCCCGACACCGCCGCAGCGATACGCAACGCCCGGTCAAGCGGCGACAGGCCGGCGCCGCCGTCGAAAAGCGCAAGCGCCAGCGCGGCGTCGATCCGCTTCATAGGTCATACAACCGCGGGTTCGGACGGTTCGACGACATCGACATCGCGCTCGAACCCCTCGTGCTGGAGCACCAGCGACTGAATCGCGATGGCGTTGGCGCTGGCATCCAGCTCCGGCAGTGCCGAATATTCGCTCACCCAGGCCCGATAGATCTTGTAGGCGATGGCCAATTGCCCGGCCTCGTTGTGCAATTCGAGGATCAGATCCTTGCGAAAGCCCTTCAGCGCGATCTGGCTGCCCGCCCCATTGCCCAGTTTCCACACCAAGGACGCCCAGAGATCGAAATCCTGGTCGTGCGTCACCCCGCGCTCCAGCGTCAGCGGCTCATATTTGGTCTGGCCGGGGGATTTGCGCATCGAAGTCGGGTCGCCGCCGTTGCGATGCTCGACGACTTCGGTGGTGCGTTTCAGCGCCGAAACCTTGGAGATGCCGGCGATATAGCGGCCATCCCATTTCAGCCGGAAACGGAAGGATTTATAGGGGTCGAACCGGGTGGCGTTGACAGTGAATTGAGCCATGATTCCCTCCCCTTAGGCCGCAAGTCGGCCGGCAAGCTGCCGCAGCCGGATGATGACGAATTCGGCCGGTTTCAACGGCGCAAAGCCCACCAATATGTTGACGATGCCGGCGTTGACGTCCTGCTGGCTGTTGGTTTCGCCATCGCAGCGCACCAGATAGGCATCGCGCGGCGTCCGGCCTTCAAACGCCCCCTGAACGAACAGGCTTTGCATGAAAGCCCCGACATTCAGCCGGATTTGCGCCCATAAAGGCTCGTCATTGGGCTCGAAAACCACCCAGGGCAGGGCGGTTTTCAGCGATCTCTCGATGAAAAGCGCCGTCCGCCGCACCGGGACATACTTCCATTCGCTCGCCAGCGCGTCGGCCCCCGCCAGCGTCCGCGCCCCCCAGTTTACCGTGCCGGCATTGGGGAACACCCGCATGGCGTTCAACCCGCGCTTGTTGAGCCGCCCCTGCTCCAGATCGGTGAGGACAACGCTGGGCGTGACGCCCGAAATCGAGGCATCCAGCCCCGCCGGTGCCTTCCAGACGCCGCGTTGGGCATCGGTCCGCGCCATCACGCCCGCAATACTGCCGCTCGAAGGCAGCGCGCGCGGGCGATTGCTCGCCAGCGGGTCGGGCCGGACGATCTTGGGGAAGCACAAGGCCGCGCTGCGCGCCAGATTGGTGCCCAGCGCCCCGGCGATATCCCAATCGGTAATCCGCGCCGCATCGTCGTTGGCGGTGGGGTGATCGACGAGCAAAAACGCCAGATTGGCGTCGCAATAGGCCGCCGGCGACGCCGTAAAACGCCCCCGGATCGGCCATTTGCGCCGCTTCCGGCACCGCCATCAGGTTGAAAATCTCGGGCACGATGCGATCGAGCGCCCGCATGCCGGTGCTGGCGGCCTCCGACCCTGCAAATGCCGCCGGCGCCGCTGCCTGCCAGGCCGGATCGCCGGGCATGACGCCATCGGCACCGCCAGTCAGCGGCGTCATTTGCAGCCTTGCCAGATCATCGGCATCGACATCGACCACCGAAGCCGCCGGAATCGCCACCAGATTGTCGATGCGGATCAGCCCCGATTGCTGGGCGATCACATCGACAGCGTTATTCCGGTCCCCCGGAATGGCGTTGAGATTGCGATAAGCCTCCGACCGTACCGGGTCTTCGCCCAGAAATTCGGTGACAACCAGGTCGAACGCCCCACCCGCCGCTGCACCGATGCCGATCCGCAGGGCATTGCCCCAGGCACCGGGGTTGGCGGCCGTGACCGTCAGTGCCGGCGCCGCCGCCGCCGTCAGGAAATCGGCGCTCGCCGTCGGCACTGGCGCTCCGCCGCCCGAAAAGGCGCTCGCCGCCGCCACCGCGGGCACCAGCAACTGGTGCCGCCCGGTCACGACAGCGGCAATTCCCGAACCCGCCAGCCGCGCCACGACATAATCGGCACTGGTCGGATCGATGGTGAGGTTATCGAAAACCGCCCCCGGTGCGATGCCGGCAAAGGTCAACCGGAACAGCCCGGCACCCTGATCGGCCACTGCCACGGTCAGCGCATTGCCCCCGGCCCCCGGCGCAAAGGCCTGCAAGGTCAACGCCGGTTGCGGGCCCGACATCAGCGCCGCACTGGCACTGGCCACATTCAGCCCGCCGGCAAGCGGTATCATGTCGGCATATTGGACATCGGTCAGCGGCGACGCCCCCGGAAAGCCCGGCGGCAATTGCTGCGCCGGGCGCAGGCCGTTGGTGCCGCCGATGATCAGCAATGCCGAAGCCGCGCCGCCGCCCGAGCCTGTGTTTACAACGGCTTCGACAAAGCGCGGATCGGCCGCGACCATCGAAAGGTCTTCAAAAAGCTCCGGCGCCGACATGGCATCGGCGCGGACGAGCAGGTCGAAATTGGTCGCGCCATTGTGGCGCAGCGCGATGCGCACGGCGTTGCCCGCCACCCCCGGCGCGATGGCCGTGGCAGTGATGCGCGGGTTGCCATTGGGCAGCCCCAGCGAGGCCGACGCCACCGCGACGCCATTGGCCAGCGGCACCAGATCGGCGCGGGCGATGTCGTTGGCGGCGGTGCCTGGGACGGTTTCCGCCGGCACCTGCGCGACGCTCGCCACCGTCACCAGCGGCGATCCGCCCTGGGCTTCGGGGGCATTCACCCGCGCCTCGGCAAAGCCCTGGGTGCCCGGCGTGGCAGTAAGGTTGGTATAGACCCGGCGGTCGGCATGGCTGGCGGCCGAGGGCGATACCACCATGTCGAAACTGCCATCGGGATTATGGCTGAACCCCACCGCAATGGTGTTGCCGCCGGGGCCGCCGGCGCGGGCGCTGACGGTCATCGCCGGCACGGCGGCGGTCAAAACGATTTCGGCCTGGGTAAAGCCGATGCGCACGACATAGGCGGTCGATCCGCCCTGCTGGTAGAATTCCTGCAGGGCATAGCTCGCCTCGCAACGGCTATCGAGACCGCCGAAGACGCGCTCGGCATCCCCCCAGTTGTTGAGTTCGCATGGCCGGGCCACCCAGCGGCCCGCGCGCAAAATGCCCAAGCAGCGCCAGAGTTGAAGTGGATGCCGAGGTAATCGTTCGGACGCCGGAAGGCACTTCCTGGATATAAACACCCGGATAACCAGCCTGGACAGACATACGCCCCCCTGCGACTTATTGATGCACCATGCTAGGCTTAACACTTCGGCTCTTGCAACACTTTGTTCTTGTTGCGGTGCAGCGGCATTTCTGACGAAATATTTATCATTGTTCGTGCAACAATACGGCACTGCACGGTATCGATACTGGGCTGGTTCGTGGCGGGCCGCTGTGGCATTGCTCACGGAACAAGCCTTGGGAGAATTGGCCATGAAGCATCTCGTTGCAACGCTCCTTTTCGCCGTCGCGGCGCCGGCGCTGGCGCAAACCCGGCCTGTTGAAGACGTGGCGCGCGACGCGGCGCGCAGGCCGGCCGAAATGGTGGCCTTTGCCGGCGTCAAGCCGGGGCAGCAGGTGGCCGACATGATCCCGGGCGGCGGTTATTTCACCCGGGTATTCGCCGCTGGCGGTCGGGCCCAAGGGCAAGGTGGTGGCGATCATGCCGGCGGCGGCGGAAGCGGCTTACCCGGAGCCGTCAAAGGCGATTCGCGACATGGCGACAAAGGGCTGGCCGAATGTGTCGGTGGTCGCGTCGCCGCTCGATCCGGCGATTGCCGGCAAGCTCGACATGTTCTGGACGGCGCAGAACTATCATGATCTTCACAATAGCCAGACGCCCGAGCAGGTGATCGCCTTCAACAAGGCGGTGTTCGCGGCGTTGAAGCCGGGCGGCGTCTATGTCGTCGCGGATCACGCCGCCGTCGATGGCAGCGGCCTGTCCGCCACCAAGACGCTGCACCGCATCGATCCGGCCGTCATCAAGGCCGAAGTGACCGCCGCCGGCTTCAGCTTCGATGGCGAAAGCTCGGCGCTGCGCAATGCCGATGATCCAAGGACCGCCAATGTCTTTGATCCGGCGATCCGCGGCAAGACCGATCAGATCGTCTATCGCTTCAAAAAGCCCTGACGGTTGCGCCGCCTGTCGGCGGCTGGCATGGCATCTCCAAACCAAAGGGAGCCGTCATGCCTTCGCTCGTCCTGCTTCGCCACGGCCAATCGGCGTGGAACCTTGAAAACCGCTTTACCGGCTGGTGGGATGTCAATCTCACCGACAAGGGCATCGCCGAAGCCAGCCGGCGGCGCGGCCATGCCATGGCGGCGGCTGGCCTCGATTTCGATGTGGCGTTCACCAGCGTGCAGACGCGGGCGATCAAGACGCTCAACCTGGCGCTCGAAAGCATGGGGCGGTTGTGGCTTCCGGTCACCAAGAACTGGCAGCTCAATGAGCGGCATTATGGCGGGCTGACCGGGCTCGACAAGGCCGAGACGGCGGCGAAGCATGGCGACGACCAGGTCAAGATCTGGCGCCGCAGCTTCGATGTGCCGCCGCCGCCGTTGGAAAAAGGCTCGGCCTGGGATCTGTCGAGCGATCGCCGCTATGCCGGCATCGCCATTCCGGATGCCGAGAGCCTGAAGGACACCATCGCCCGCGTGCTGCCCTATTGGGAAAGCGCCATCGTGCCCGAATTGAAGGCCGGCAAGCGCGTCATCATCGCCGCGCACGGCAATTCGCTGCGGGCGCTGGTCAAGCATCTGTCGGGCATTTCGGACGATGACATCGTCCATGAGGAAATCCCCACCGGCAAGCCGATGGTCTATGATCTCGCCGATGATCTGACCGCCATCGGGCGGCGCTATCTCGATTAGAATCGATCGCATTCACGTAAAATCGTCATGCTGAAACAGGTTCAGCATGACGAAAAGTTTGCCCAGCTGACTGCGATCGAGTTGGGCGCCGGCTCTAACGGATAAAGCGCCAGCCCAGCGTCTCACCGGCGTGGAAGGGCACCACATCGCCGATGATGTCGGGCACTGTCACCGGCGCACGCTCAAGCGTGACCGTTCCGGTGTTGAGCGGCAGGCCATAAAAGGCCGGGCCGATATTCGCTGGCAAAGCCTTCGAGCTTGTCGAGCGCGCCTTCCTCGTCGAAGGTCCTCGCATAGCTTTCGAGCGCGAACGGCGCGTTGTAGCAGCCGGCGCAGCCGCAGGCCGTTTCCTTGGTCGGATGCGACATGTGGCGCGCTGTCGGTGCCGAGGAAGAACTTGGGGTTGCCGCTCGTCGCCGCCCGGCGCAGCGCCAGCTGGTGTTTCTCGCGCTTCAGCACCGGCAGGCAATACAGATGCGGCCGGATGCCGCCTTCGAACATCGCATTGCGGTTGATGGCGAGGTGATGCGGCGTGATCGTCGCCGCCGACATTGGCACCGCTGGCCTCGACAAAGGCCACGGCTTCGGCGGTGGTGATATGTTCGAAGACGATCTTCAGCGCCGGATAATCGCGCACCAGTCCGGCCAGCGTGCGGTCGATGAACACCGCCTCGCGATCGAAGATATCGACATGGCTGTCGGTCACTTCGCCATGGACGAGCAGCGGCATGCCGATGCGCTGCATCGTCTCCAGCGCGTCGCGGATGTGCGCGACATCGGTGACGCCATGCGCCGAATTCGTCGTGGCATGGGCGGGATACAGCTTGGCCGCGGTGAACACGCCCTCGCCATGGCCGCGCGCCAGTTCATCGCCGGGGATGCCATCGGTCAGGTAGCAGGTGATCAGCGGGGTGAAGTTCAGCGCCGGATCGACGGCGGCAAGAATGCGGTCCCGATAGGCCGCGCCCGCCGCCGCGGTGGTGACCGGCGGCTTGAGATTGGGCATGACGATGGCGCGGGCAAATTGGCGCGCCGTGGCGTTGACGACCTGGCCGAGCATCGCGCCATCGCGCAGATGGACGTGCCAATCATCGGGGCGGCGGATGACCAGCCGATCGATGGCGAAGGTCATGCGACGTCGGGTGCCAGTGGCGGAATGACGATCGGTTCCGGGGTCACCACCGCCAGCGCCGGGGACAGCGGCTGATACGACAGCGCGGCGCGAATCTCGGGTGCATGGGTCAGCGCCGTCTCGCCCAGCTTGCCCTTCGGCACCGCCAGCACGCGGCGGCCGACGATCGCCGGCGGCGTTGCAAAAGGCATATTGCGCATCCAGCGTCGAATAGCTGTTGTAGGTGCGCGTCGTGTACATGTCGAAACTGGTCTGGGCGCGGGCGCCATCGCTGCGCTTGAAATGCCCGATCATCGTCGCCTGGGCGCGTGACAGCTCCTCGCTGTGCGCCTGCAGGAAGCTGTTATAGGTCTTCACCGTGCGCAGGAACGGCGAGAACTGGCACTGCAGGGCCGCCACGTTCAACGCGGCGCGGATGTTCCACACCGCATTGGCTTCGCGTTCGGCCGAAGTCGGATTCTTCAGCGCCACCACCTTGGGCACCATGAAACCACCGGGCGGCACCCGCGCTTCGGGTTCGGCAAGTGCTTCTGGCTTGGCGGCGGGCTTGGCGACGGGCTTTGCCGCCGGCTTGGCGACCGCTTTGGATTTGGGCGGCGGCTTCTTGGCCGGCGCGGCAACGGCCGGCGCTGCGGCAATGCCGATGGCGAAGGTCGCCAGAACCAGCGATCGGATAATGGTCACACAGGTCCCCATGATAGCGTCTCAGGCAGCCGGTCGTGGTGCCGGCATGCGACAGGCAATGCCATGTTCCGATGCGCCGGAAAAGCCGAAACCCGCCAATCGCTGCGGCAGACACTCGGCCTGCCGCAGCCATTCGGATCAGCCGAGGATGCTGCCGAGCTGCATGGCAACCGACATGTCGCCTTCCACCTTCAGCTTGCCCATCATGAACGCCATCTGGGCGTTCTGCTTGCCCTGGGCGATGTCCATGAAATCGGCCATCGACACCTTGACGGTGCAATCGGTGGCTTCGTTGGCGTTGTCGACGATCACCGGCGACACCTTGTCGTCGATGCGGACAAGGCCATCGGCCCCGAAGTCGAACTTGACGGACTTCTTGAACTTGCCGCCTTCGCCAAGGCGGGTCTTCATCTGGTCGGTAATGGCGTCGAGGCTCACTGCAAAATCCTTCCCAAGAAAAAAGGGGGCCACCTTGCGGCGCCCCCTTCCTAAACATCATTCCGACGTTGTCGAGATTACTTCTTCTCTTCGGTCGTCGTCGTGGTGGCTTCGGTCGTCGTGGTGGTGACCGGAGCAGCAGCGTCAGCAGCCGGGGCCATCGCATCGGCGGCGCCAGCGGCCGGAGCGGCCATGGCATCGACCGGAGCGGCGTCAGCAGCCGGGGCGGCCATTGCGTCAGCGGCCGGCGCTTCGGTGGTGGTGGTGGTGGCTTCGGTGGTGGTTTCCGTCTTCTTTTCGCCGCAAGCAACGACGAACAGGGCGACGCCAGCAACGAGGGCGGCGGTCTTCAGCTTCGAAACGACATCAGCCATGGTAAACTCCTTTAAGGTTGAGCCCTGGACCCAGGACGTTGGGTCGGTTCAGTCCTTATCCCCCAACTGAAGTAGGCATTAGCGAAAAACTGCGCCGGCCTCAAGCCTCTTGATGCAGATCGGCTGGTGCAAGGCCGGCCAGCATGGCGGGCAGGGTTTGTGCCAGCGCCGCATCGACGTCGCCAAGACTGGCGGCATGGCCCAGCGCCGCCATGCTGGTCACCGGCTCCGCCAGCCCGCACGGCACGATGCCGCCGAAATGCGCCAGATTCGGCGCCACATTGATGGCAAGGCCGTGATAGCTCACCCAGCGGCGCACCCGCACGCCGATGGCGCCGATCTTGGCAGCGCCCGCCGGCGTATCGACCCAGACGCCAACCTTGCCGGGGATGATGCGCCCCGAAATGCCGTGCAGCGCCAGCGCCGCGATCACCCAGCCCTCCAGCGCTGCGACAAAGCGCCGGATGTCGCGGCCGCGCAGCCCGAGATCGAGCATGACATAGACAACGCGCTGGCCGGGGCCGTGATAGGTGTGCTTGCCGCCGCGGCCGGTGGCGTGCACCGGAAAATCATCGGGGCGCAGCAGATCGGCCGGGGTGGCGCTGGTGCCGGCGGTATAGAGCGGCGGGTGCTCGACCAGCCACAACAGTTCGCCCGCGGTGCCGGCGTGGATGCCGGCAACCTGCGCCTCCATCGTGGCCACGCGCTGCGTCATAGCCGATCAAGCCCGGCTCGACGCGCCATTCAGGAGGCGGCAGGCTCACAGGCTGGAACGAACGCTCCGCAGATCGGCGAGGAACAGTTCGGGCTCCTCCAGGCTGGCGAAATGCCCGCCGCGCGGCATCGTCCGTCCAGTGCGTGACATTATAGCCGCGTTCGACGATCGGTGCGCGGTGGGAACAGCAGCAGATCGCGCGGGAAAGCCGCGACGCCGGTCGGCACTTCGATGCGGCGACCCTCAGGGATTTCGAAGCCGCCTTCAAGGAACATGCCGCGATAGATCCAGGTCGCGGTGAGGAAGCTGCGGGTGGTGAGGTAGATCATGATGTTGGTGAGCATCACATCGAAGCCGAACGGCGGATCGGCATAATCGCCCGCCACATCGGACCAGCCGACGAATTTTTCCGAAAACCACGCCGCGACGCCCATCGGCGAATCCATCATGGCAAAGCCCAGGGATTGCGGCTTGGTGCCCTGCAATTGCAGATAGGCGGTCTCGGTTTCGCGCACCACCATGGCCTTTTGCAGCCACGCCATGTCCTCGGGCGTTTCGGGGTGCATGTCGGCGGGGCGCAGGCCAAAGCCGCTGATGTGCAGTGCCGTGATGCGGCTGCGAATCGAGCCCCATCCAGCCGCCGATGACACAGCCCCAATCGCCGCCCTGATAGACGAATTGCGTCATAACCGAGCACGCCCATCAGCGCGTCATAGAGTTTGGCAACGCCGCGCGGGCCAATGGGGTTTTTCGGCCGGTCGGACCAGGCATAGCCCGGCAGCGATGGCGCGACGACATGGAAGGCCGGCTGCCGACGGGTCTTCAGGCTCGGCGAGCCGCTCGATGATGGCATCGAACTCGACGATCGAGCCCGGCCAGCCATGCGCGATCAGCAGCGGCTGCGCATCGGCGCGCGACGAGCGCCGGTGGATGGCGTGGAGGTGAAAGCCGTCACCGACATCGACGCGCATGTGCGGATGGCGGTTGAGCTTCGCCACCGCTGCCGGCCAATCGAATTCTTCCAGCCAATAGGTCCGCAGCCGTTCCATGTAATCGCGGTTGGCGCCGTGCTTCCAGCCGGCGGCCTCGGGCTCTTCGAAGAAGCGGAAGGCGCCGACGCGCTGCCGGATCAGCGCCATTTCGAGCGGTTCGATCGGGATTTCGAACGGCGTGATGGTCATGCGGCGACACCCAGCTTGCGCACGAGGTTGCGGCGTTCGGCGATGAGGTCGCTGGCCTTTTCGGCGATCATGATCGTCGGCGCATTGGTGTTGCCCGACACCAGATATGGCATCACCGAGGCATCGATGACGCGCAGCCCTTCGACGCCGTTGACGCGCAGATGGCCATCGACAACGGCCTTGGCATCGACGCCCATCCGGCAGGTGCCGACCGGGTGATAGATGGTTTCGCCCCAGTCGCGCATCACCGCGATGATCGTGTCACGATCGGTGGCCGGCCTGGGCCGGGCCAGGATTCGCGCGATGCGATAGGCGTCGAACGCCGGCTGGCGGCCGATTTCGCGCGCCATTTCGACGCCGCGATACAGGGTTTCGACATCTTCGGGCGCCGACAGATAGCGCGGATCGATGGCGGGATGCGCCAGCGGATCGGGCGAGGCGAGCCGGATGGTGCCGCGGCTTTCGGGGCGCAACTGGCAGATGTGCATCTGGTAGCCTGGTGTCGGGTTCATCGTGCCACGGCCGTGCGGCTGGCCGCGATAGGGCATGAAATGGATTTGCAGATCGGGCGCCGCCAGGCCTTCGCGGCTGGACAGGAAGGCGCCCGTCGGGGTCGGCATATGCGCGCCATTGCCGGTCTTGGCGAACACCCATAGGCCCAGCGCCTTCAATCTTGTTGATAGAAGTTTCGAATTGGCGTTGAGCGTGATCGGCTGCGAGCATTCCCATTGCACGATCATGTCGAGGTGATCCTGCAGATTGCCGCCGACATCGGGGCTGTCATGCACCACCGGAATGCCCATGGCATTCAGATGCGCCGCCGGGCCGATGCCCGACAGCATCAGCAGTTGCGGCGAATTGACCGCGCCGCCGCACAGGATGACTTCGCGGCGCCGTGTGCGGTTTCGGCGCGGCCGGCGCGCTTGTAGGCAATGCCAATGGCGCGCTTGCCTTCGAAGGTGACGCGCTCGACCTGCACCTGGGTGCGGATTTCGAGATTGGTGCGGGCCCGCACTTCGGGCGTCAGATAGCCCTTGGCGGCGGAAAAGCGGCTGCCATCCTTGATCGTCGCGTCGTAGATGCCGACGCCTTCGAACTGCGGCCCGTTGAAATCATCGGTCGGCTTGTAGCCGGCCTGACGGCGGCTTCGATAAACACCTCGTTCAGCACATGGGGCAGGGCGCCCTTGGGCAGGTGTGGAGCGGGCCGCCGGTGCCGTGAAATTCGTCGGATCCGCGTTCGCTGTCCTCGGATTTGCGGAAATAGGGCAGCACATCGGCCCAGCCCCAGCCGGTCAGGCCCAATTGCGCCCAGCGATCATAATCGCTCGCATGGCCGCGGATATAGACCATGCCGTTGATCGACGAGGATCCGCCCAGCGCCCGGCCGCGCGGCCAGTACAGCTTGCGATTGTCGAGTTCGGGCTGCGGTTCGGTCCAGAAACCCCAGTCGAAGGGGCTGGGCTTTTCCGGCGGGATGATCTGGGCGATGCCGGCCGGCATCTGGATCAGCATGTTGTTGTCGTTGCCGCCGGCTTCGATGAGCAGCACGCGGTTGCCGGGATCGGCCGACAGCCGGTTGGCGAGCACGCACCCGGCGGACCCCGCGCCGACGATGATGAAATCCCAGGTGTCCCGCCAGCATGTGCCACGGTCGTTCCCCAAAATATTTGAGCGCAACTTAGCCGAGCAGGAGCGAGACGCAAACGGGGCAAAAGGTCAGGCCCGGCGGCGCGGTGACCTAAAGCGGATGCCAGTTTTTCAGCGGCACGGCCGTATCGGCCAGCGCATCCGGCGCAACGATCACGCCGCCTTCGACCAACGCCTTGCCCTGCACATAATCCTTGACCGCATTCACACAATCGAGCGCGATGACTTGGCCATCCTTCAGATAGATGACGCTGAAACTGCGCGCGGCAACATCACCGCGCAGCACGGTGGCGTCATAACCCACCGAAAGCCCCATCGTTTGCAGCCGCAGATCATATTGGTTCGACCAGAACCACGGCACGGCATGATAGGGCCTGGGGTTGCCGGTGATCACCCGCGCCACCGTCGTGGCCATGTCATTGGCATTCTGCACCGATTCGAGCCGGATCATCGCTCCGCCGGCAAAGGCACTGGCGTGGATCGCGCAATCGCCGATGGCAAAGACATGGGGAAGGGTGGTGCGGCAATGGTCGTCCACCGCAACGCCAGATTGCGCCCTCGGCGCCGGCGGCGAGCAAAGGCTCTACTGCGGCGATGATGCCGATGCCGACGATGACCAGATCGGCGGCGATATGCTCGCCGGTGCCGAGGCGTTACCCCCGTCGCGCGTCCGCCCGCGCCGGTAACGTCGGTCACCGTCACCCCGGTGCGCACCGTCACGCCATGGGCGCGGTGTTCGGCTTCGTAGAAATGCGACAGTTCGGGGCCGGCAACCCGCGCCAGCACGCGATCCATGGCTTCGAGAACGGTGACCTGCTTGCCGAGTTTCGACAGCACGGCGGCGGCTTCCAGCCCGATGTAACCGCCGCCGACGATGGCGATGCGCGTGGCAGCGCCCAATTCGCCCTTCAACGCCTCCACATCGGCGCGGGTGCGGATGGCATGGATGCCGGCAAGATCATGGCCGTCGCAACTCAGCCGGCGCGGCTGCCGCCCGTGGCCCAGATCAATTCACCATAACCGAATACGGCGTCCGCCGTCGCCAGCGTCCGCGCTGCTGCATCGACCGTGATGACCTTTTGCCCGAGCAGCATGATGACGTTGCGATCGGCCCAGAAATTTTCCGGCCGGATCAGCATCCGGAAAAGTTCCTTGTCGCCCGACAGGAAATCCTTCGACAGCGGCGGGCGTTCATAGGGCAGTTCCGGCTCGTCGCCGATCACCGCGATGCTGCCGCTGAAGCCCATTTGCCGCAACTGCACGGCCGCCTGCGCCCCGCCATGGCCGGCGCCGACGATGATGATGTCGAATGTCTGCATGGGTGCCGCGCTACCGCCTTTGTTCCGGCGCGGCAATCACAGCTTTCGCTGGCCCGTTCACCGCTGCGGGCCTAGTGATGCGGCGCCAATCTGGGGAAAACGCCATGCTGCTCGAACGCATCGCCAGCGGGGGCTGCCAATCCTGGCTCGTGGCCTGCCCCGAAACGCGCAGCGCGGCGCTCATCGATCCGGCTTCCGGCCTTGTCGATCATTATCTCGGGCTGGCGGCACAGCATGGCGTGCGCATCCGCTACCTCATCGACACCCACACCCATGCCGATCACTTTTCGGCGACGCTCGAAATGAAGCAGCGCCTCGGCGGGCACGCCCAACGGGGTCGGCTCGAGTTTGTCGTCGAGGACGTAGGCGGTCGTGTTGGCGATCGGCCGACCGATCGGGATGGCCGAGTCGGTGACCGGGTCCGAGGGGACTTCGTAGCAACAGGAGAACGTCGTCGTCTCGGTCGGGCCGTACCCGTTGACGATTCGCAGTTCGGGATACGCCTCCCGAACCCGGTCGATGTCGTCGGGCCGCAGCACGTCTCCGCCGGCCAGCAGTTGCCGGAGTCCGGCGAGTGCCTCCAGCCTTGACTGCACGACGACGTGCAGCAGGCTCGATGTCAGCCACAGCGTCGTGATCCGATGGCGCTGGATGTTGTCGGCCAGCGTGGCCAGGTCGAAGTCACGGTCCGGCCAGAGCACGAGCGTTGCACCGTTCAGCAGGGCACCCCAGATCTCGAACGTCGAGGCATCGAAGGTCAGCGGCGCCATCTGGAGCAGGACTTCGTCGGGTCCGAGTGACGCGTAGTCGGTGTTGCACACGAGCCGGGCGACGTTGCGATGCGTGACCTCGACGCCCTTGGGTGATCCGGTGGACCCGGAGGTGAACATGACGTAGGCGGCATCCGCTGATGGACGGACCGAACCCGACGCCGAACCCGGCGGTTTGCAGTCCGGATCACCGAAGACGACATCGAGTGATGCCTCGCGGGCGAGCAGTTCGCGCCCGCGACGGCGGATCGCCGGGATCGAGGGGCACGTATGCGGCTCCGACTTCGAGCGTGCCGAGCATGGCGGCGATCATCTCCGGCGAGCGCTCGAGACAGAGCCCGACTCGCGCCCCGTGGCCGATCCCGCGTTCGCGAAGCCCATCGGCGAAGTCCTTCGCCCGCTGAGCGAGTTCGCGGTAGGCGATTGCGTGGTCACCGACGATCAGCGCCGGCTGGTCCGGCGACCGCGAGCGCGACACCGGCGAAGAGTTCCGGAAGCGTCGAGTCTCGTGGGTACTCGCGATCGGTCTGGTTCCACGAGACGACCACCTGCTCGCGTTCGGCCGTCGACATCAACGGCAGTGTCGTCATGGAGCGATCGGGCGCCAGCAACGCCGAGTCGAGGAGACCCACGTACCAGTCGGTCCAGCGCTGCACCGTCTCGCGAGTGAAGAGGTCGGTGTTGTACTCCCAGATCATCTCGAGGGTCCGCGACGGGCGCGACAACCCGGCCTGCGCAGCGTCGTGCGTTGCCTTGGTCGGCACGGCGGTCACGATCACGTTGAGGTCGAATTTGGCTGACCCGTTGTTGAGCCCGAACATCGGCTCGACGCGGACGTCGGACAACTCCAGGCTCGGAAGGGGTCCGTCGTAGGAGCTGAAGAACACCTGGCACAGGGGCGAGCGTCCGGGCGACCGCTCGGGGTCAATCGCCGTGACCACGCGGTCGAACGGGATGTCTTGGTGATCGAGAGCGGCGACAACCGTTTCCTGGACGCGCGAGACGGACTTGTTGAGATCGGGCGCCTGCGAGAGGTCGGCGGGAAGCGCCAGGTTGTTGAGGAGCATGCCGACGACCGACTCGAGTGCAGGTGTGCGACGGCTGGCGACCCCCGAGCCGATCACGAATCGCTCGAGTCCGCTCAACCTGCCCACCAGCGCTTCGAAGGTCGCTCGCAATGTCGTGTTCGGGGTGACGCTGCGGCGGCGGCTGTAGGCCTCGAGGCGGGCACTGAGCTGATCGTCGAGCCGGATCCGCACGGCATCCCCTCGGAAACGCTGGACGGCTGGTCGCGGCCGGTCGGTCGGCAACTCGAGGACGTGGGGCACGTCGGCGAGCGAGTCGGTCCAGAAGGCCAGCTGGTCCTCCGCAGCATCAGTCTCGATCCACTCGCGTTCTCGCAGCGCGACATCAGCGCTCTGCCAACGCGCCGGCGGCAGCAGCGAGGGCTGTCCGGAAGAAAACGACTCGTAGAGCGCCAGCATCTCGCGAAGCAGCAGGGCAAACGACCATCCGTCGTGGAGGAGATGGTGCTCGATGTGGACCAGCACATGGCGCCGGGAGTCGAGGCGCAGCAGCTTCCACCGGACCAACGGCAGCTGGTCGAGGTCGAACGGGCGGGCCGACTCCCCTCGGGCCCAGCTGTCGACCTCGGCCGCCGACGCGTCCTCGGCGACGAGGTGCACGGGCCACGGTGCGTGCACCACCTGGTGCGGGCGACCGTCGTTCGCGGGGAACGTGGTCCGCAGTACCTCGTGGCGGCGTACCAGCTCCGAGAGCGCCTTCTCCAGGGCCCCGACATCGAGGTGGCCATGCCAGGTGAGCGTCGAGACGAAGTGGTAGGCGACGTTGTCAGGGTCGAGTTGTTGGACGAACCAGGCTCGTTCCTGGGCGAAGGTCAACGGCGACGGGCCCGACGGACGCGCCGGCGGTTCGTCGTCGCGTGCCGCACTGGGCGGCGCGGGCTCGGGTGAGGCGCCCGCGACGTGCAGCACCTCGGCGAGGGCAGCGACGGTCGTGTGCTCGAACGCGGTGCACAGCGGGAGGTGGGTACCGAACCGGTCCTGCACGCGCAGCATCATCTGCGTCGCGGTCAGGGAGTTGCCGCCGAGCACGAAGAAGTGATCGTCGACCCCGATCGGCCCGACGTCCAGGACGTCCTCCCAGATGCGGGCGACGGCTATCTCGATGGGCGTCGCAGGCGGGACGAACGGCTGCTCGCCGTCGGGACGCTCGCCGCCGGGGGCCGGAAGGGCCCGTTGGTCGAGCTTGCCGTTCGCCGTCATCGGCAGCTCGGCGAGTGTGAGGATCCGCCACGGGAGCATGTAGTCGGGCAGGCGATCCGAGAGCCGGCGGTGGAGGTCGACCTCCACCGGTGCGGTTCCCGGCACCGCGACGAGGTAGGCGACCAGTCGTTGATCGCCGTTGTGGTCGAGGGCAACGACGACGGCCTGATCCACACTCGAATCAGCAAGCAGCGCGGCCTCCACCTCGCCGGGCTCGATGCGGAATCCCCGGATCTTCACCTGCGCATCGACGCGCCCGAGATACTCCAAGTCGCCGTGTGAATCCACCCGTGCCAGGTCGCCGGATCGGTACCAGCGCTGGTCGGGCTGGTCGTCGAGCACCACGAACCGTTCGGCGTCGAGGTCGGGGCGGTTGAGGTAGCCGAGGGCCACGCCGGAGCCTCCCACGAGAATCTCGCCCACGACTCCGGGTGGCACGGGATGACCGTCGGCGTTGCGAAGCGTGAGTATCCAACCCGGCAGAGGACCGCCGATGAGGCTGCGGCTGCCGGCCTGCTCGACGTCGTCGCGGGTGATCCGCCGGTGGGTCACGTGCACCGTCGTCTCGGTGATGCCGAACATGTTCACCAGCTCGGGGTCGGTATCGCCGTGACGTGACATCCAGCCGCTGAGCGAATCGAGCCGTAGCGCCTCGCCCCCGAGCACGATGTACCGGAGCGACAGTTCCGGCCGGGTCGCAAGGCGTGCCTCCCAGCCGCTGAGCGCCGAGAACGCCGACGGGGTCTGGCTCAGCACCGTGACCTTCTCGTCCAGCAGCAGCTCATGGAAATCCTGGGGCGAACGTGTGGTGGAATGTGGCACGACGACGAGACGGCCACCAGAGCAGAGAGCGCCGAAGATCTCCCACACCGAGAAGTCGAACGCGACCGAGTGGAACATCGTCCAGACGTCACGCTCGCTGAGATCGAACGTCTGCCGAGACGCGACCAGCAGCGCCGAGAGGTTGGCGTGGGTGACGACGACACCCTTCGGTTCTCCCGTCGATCCCGACGTGTAGATCACGTACGCCGCGTCGCTCGTGTCGATGTGGACGTCGGGAGGACGGTCGGAGCAAAGGCCGATGGCTGTGGCTTCTCGATCGAGGCAGGTGACCGGACACTCGAGATCGCCGAGCCGATCGTCCCCGATCTCGCTCGTTGTGACGAGCATCGACGCGCCGCTGTCGCTCAGTACCGATCGCATCCGGCCGCTCGGACCAGCCGGGTCCAGCGGCAGGTACGTGGCCCCGGTCTCGAGGACGGCGAGGATCGCGACGATGAGCTCGGGCGTGCGGTCGAGGGCGATGGCCACGATGGCTCCCGGCTCGACCCCGCGATCCCGCAGATGGTGGGCGAGCCGGTTGGCGCGGGCACCGAGCCCTCCATAGGAGAGTTGTGCTCCGTCGCAGGACACGGCGATTGCATCGGGCCGGTTCGCCACGTGCTCGGCTACTGCGGACACCGCCGAGACCGGTCGAGGCGGGAGCGCCGGCAGTGCGGAATGGATGACCCGCGGCTCGTCCGGTAACAGCACGTCGAGCTCGTCGAGTCGCGTCCTCCCCGCAACGACTTGGCCGATGACGTCGACAAAGCGCTCGAGGAAGCGCTCACCCGGAAAGCGGCCAGATGGATAGTCGAGCTTCAGGGAGATCCCGTCGGGGGTCATCGACGGCACGAGGTGCATCTCGTCGTCGCTGTATCCGAGGTGGCTGCGGAGTCGACGTCTTCTCCCGAGCACGTCGACCGTCTCGAAGAGGTAGAAGTCGAAGAAGCACTTGAGTGACCCAGCCGGCAGCAGGCGGCCGAGGGTGAGGCTGGAGATGTTACGCCAGGGCTCGGCGCGTTCGGCGTTCGCCGCCAGCGAGGCAACGAGCTCGTCGATGGGCGCCGAACCCCGGCTGTGTTCGGCGTCGACAAGGATCGGCAGGGTCTGAAAGCAGCAGCCGACCGTCTTGCGCTGATGCGGCGACCGGGTGTCGCGTACGTCGAGCACCACCAGGTCGTCGGTCGCTGCGGTCAGCCGCCGGATGAGCACCGCGTAGACGGCTCGGAGAAACATGACGAAGGGCCAGCTGCGAGCAACGCAGAAGCGGCGGATCTCCTCCAACTCGACCGACCCGATCGACAACTCCTCGACACTGCGTCCCGATGTCGGCCCGGCGGAGCTTCCGACCGATCCGACCCCCGACAGCATGTCGGACCAGAAGCGCTGGATCTCAGGGGTGTCGAACTCGGCGAGCTCTGCCGCTGCGTGGCTGAGGAACGTCGGGGGTCGCTCCGGTTCGACGAGGCCGTTTCGGTTCTCGCCCAGACGGCGGTATTGGCGGTCGAAACGCTTGAAGAGGAGTCGGAAGCTCGGGCCGTCGGCGAAGATGTGCGGAGCGAGGAGAGCGGCGACGTAGCTCCCGTCGCGCTCCCGGACCACGAAGCTGCGCCAGAGCGGCAGATCGAACAGGTCAAAGGGCTTGTGTCGCTCGCGATCGATGTAGAGGTCGGCGGTTGCGACCTCCGATGGCTCGGTCCTGAGGTCGACCAGTCGGCAACCGTGCGTCGACGCCGACTCGTCGAGCTGCTGGTGCACCTCGCCGTCGATGACGGTGAGCCTGGTGTGTGAAAGGGGTTCCTCCGCAAGAACGGATTCGACCGCGCTGATCCACCGATCGGGACGGAGATCGTCGTCCAGCCGGCACGTGACACCGATCAGGTGCAGCGTGCTGGACGGCTCCCGCACATGGTGCAGGTAAAGGTCTCGCTGGGTGGGGGTGAGCGGTGCCGGCGGCAGATAGTCGTCGATCGGCGAATCATAGGCTCTCGCCGAGACGTCGAAAGTGGGATGTACGCGCCGGCATCTGCATCTGCGCCATGGTCGAGTTGCCCGTTACCACCGGTCGCCGCTGCAGGGGATTGGTCCTCCGGGTTAGTTTCCCGTGGTGGATCAGCCGAAGCCAATGAGGGCACCATGAGCGGACTCAGCTACGACCCGGCAAGCCACTATGACCGCGTCACCGACGCGTGGGGGCTCCTGCTCGGTGAGGACCTGCACTACGGGGACTTCGCCGGTGGCGCCGTGACCCTGGCCGCTGCGACCCGAGCGCTCACGGAACGGATGCGCTCAGCCGCCCGTGTCCAACCCGGGGACGAGGTGCTCGACGTCGGCTGCGGTACGGGGGGGCCGGCGTGCCATCTTGCCGGTGTCGAGGACGTGACGATCACCGGGATCACCACGAGCGCAGTCGGCGCCGCAGCCGCCCGGGAGCGAGCCGTGGCCGCCGGCCTCGACGACCGCGTCTCGTTCGTGGTCCGCGATGGGATGGACAACGGATTCGCCGACGGGTCCTTCGACGTCTGCTGGGTGCTCGAGTCGTCGCACCTCATGCGCGATCGTGCCGCCCTGGTCGGCGAGTGCGCCCGCGCCCTGCGTCCCGGCGGGAGAATGGTGCTTTGCGACATCGTCCTCATGCGTCCCATGCCATTCGAGGCGGTCCGCCGCCTCCGCCGGCCGTTGGCGCTTTTGCGAGACGTCTTCGGCGATGCTCGGATGGAGCTACTCGACACCTATGCCGCCTTGATGGCCGACGCCGGACTCCGGGTCGACGCGTCAATCGACCTGACGGCGGTCACCAGGGGCACGTTTTCGGCTTGGCGCGAGAACGCGGCGACGCATCGGGCAGGCATCGTCGAGCGGATCGGCGAAGACGATTGGTCGGAGTTCGTCGACGCATGCGATGTCCTGGAGGGCTTCTGGGACGACGGCACCCTCGGCTACGGGCTGATTGCCGCGACCCGTTGAACCGACCGCGCGCTCATGCGGTCAGGCCGCCGTCGACGACGAACACGGTCCCGGTCACGAACTCGGCCGCATCGGAGGCGAGGAACAGGACCGGTCCGGTCACGTCGCCCGGTGCGCCGAGCCGCCCCACCGGAGTTCGGCCGGCGATCTGAATCAGCTGCGATTCGTCGAGCCCGTGGGTCATCTCGGTCCGTAGGTAGCCGGGTGCGACCGAATTGACCGTGATGCCACGACCGCCGAGTTCTCGTGCCAACGCACGCGTGAAACCGTCGAGAGCGGCTTTGGTGGCTCCGTACACGCTCAGCCCCCGGTAGCCCGACGATCCGACGATCGACGAGATGTTGATGATTCGTCCGAACCCGTGGCGCAGCATCCCGCGGCTCACGAGCTTGGTGACGTGAATCGTTGCTGTCAGATTGAGGCTGACAACGTCGTCGATGTCGTCTTCGCTGAATAGGCCGAGGACGCCGTCGCGCGCGAGTCCGGCGTTGTTGACGAGCACGTCGATGGGGCCGAATCGGTCGACGACGCCCTGGACGAAGGAGCGGGTGGCGGCACGGTCGGTCAGGTCGAGTAGCTCGTGGTGGACTCGGTCGGCGTCCTCGCCTGATCGCCACGCATCGATTGCCGGGCTCGCTAAGCGGCTGCACGTGGCCACCCGGTCCCCGCTGTCGAGGAAGGCCTGAACCAGCGCCGCGCCGAGTCCTCGACTGCCTCCGGTGACGAGGACGGTGCGAGGGGAGCGGGTCACGAGGTTCCTCCGGCCCGACGAATCTTCTGCCCGTGCACGTCGATCGACTCGACGAACCGGATGCGGTGGGGCCGGGCGGCGCCGGGAAGGTCGCTGCATTCGTCGCGAATCGCCGCCTCGACGGCTGCGAGTTCGTCCTCGTTCCCGTCGCCCGACGCCACGACCTCCAACACGACGATCTGGCCGGTGACCGGGTTGGCTCGCCCGTGAGCGTGGGCGAATCGCACGCCGGGTACCGACAGCGCGCGTTCCTCGATGGCGAGCGGATGCACCTTCACGCCGCCGACGTTGACCACGTCGACTGTGCGCCCGAGGAAACGGAGTCGGTCCCCGCGGACCTCCACCAGGTCGCCGGTGGGCCGCCAGGCGTCGTCGACGTCGTCGCCGTCGTAGTAGCTGATCATGCCGGCGCGACTGCGCGTGTGGAGCTCACCGTCGACGATGCTGAACTGAACCAGCGCGTCGGGCCCGCGTTCGAGTACCGAGAGTGGGAGCCCACCTTCATCCGCGCCGGTGGCGACGCCGCTGCCGAACTCCGTCGAGGCGTACACCTGGGAGAGCTTCGCCCCTGGAAAGACGGCGCGCAGCTTCTTGGGTAGGTCGTCGGGGACGGCCTCGCCCCCGATCGTGATCTGTTCCAGCGGTAGGGATGATGCTCGGTCACTCAGCAGCCCGATCAGAATCCGCCAGAACGTCGGCGTGGCGCTGACATGGGTGACGCCCGCTGTTTCCATCGCACGGAGCGCGTGGCGGGGCTGATTGTTCTCGGGAATCACCAGCGTGGCGCCGCTGCCGAGGACGTGCAGGAGAACCTGCTGGCCGGCGAACTGGTGCAGGCCGTAGGTCAACAGCCAGCGGGAGGTCGGTGGGCTCGACCAGCGCGCCCCGGCGTCGATCAACCGTCGCCAGTCGTGACGCGCGGCCTTGGGGCGTCCCGTGGTGCCGGTGGTGAGCACCAGCAACGGAGCGGCCGAGCCCGCGCTTGCCCGCCCCCCGGCGGCGGTGTCACCGAGGTCGGCGTGGCAAATCACGGTTGCCGACGCGCCAGGCATGCCGATCCGGTCGGTGACGAGCACCTGATGATCGAAGGCGGCGGTCAACTCGTTGATCTCGTCGATCGGCAGAGTGTTCGGGTATGCGCACGCCTCGACGCCGACGCCGCTGGCACCGAGCAGTTGCTTGATGAGTGCGACGGGGCTGTCGAAAACAGCTGCGAAGCGCTCGATCCGACTGCTCCTGAGGGCGGCGCCGGCGCACCGAGCCGACGCCGCCAGCGCCGCGTAGGTGATGACCTGATCGCCGTGGACGATGGCAGGCCGGTCTCCGTCCTTTTCGGCGCGCTCGGCAACCAGGTCGATGGCGGAATGGTTGGAGAGGTTGGCCACGATGTCTCAGCCGTCGTAGAAGGCGAGGACGTCGGCAACGGTCCGCGGCATCAGTCCCTCGCTGTAAGGGTCATTGCCCAGTTCATCCTCCAGCGCGGCCGAGAGCTCGGCCAGTTCGAGCGAGTCCATCTCGAGGTCGTTGAAGAGATCGGCGTCGTTGGCGAAGTCGAGATCTTCCACGTTCCGGCGAGCCAGCAGCGCGCGGATCGTGGTTCGCACCGTCTGGCTGGCTTCGGACACTCGGTCCCTCCGGTCGTTGTTTGATCGACATCTCTGGTCTGCGGCGCGACCGTGTAAAAGAGATTGAAGCGAATCGGCTGCTCCGAAACGTTATCCCAGGCAACTTCGGACGATGCCGTCGACGACGCGACCGGACACGAGGTCGACCACAATGGTGTGCCTGATGACTCCTGCTGTCGCTCCGGATGTTCCTCACGGGACGGTCCACGTCTGGAGTGCCCGCCTCGATCGCCTTCCGTCGGTGGAGGACCTGGAGTACCTGTCGCGTGATGAGCGAACCCGGGCCGGTCGGTTCGCCTTCGGGGCGGACCGCCTTCGGTATCTCGCGGCCCGAGTCGTGCTTCGCCGCCTGCTGGCCTGTTACCTCGACGTGGCGCCCGGCGGCATCGATTTCGACTACGAGGAGAACGGCAAGCCCGTTCTTGGTGTCGGCGTCGACCGTGACTTCCACTTCAACGTCTCGCACTCGCGAGACCTGCTGGTGATCGCCATCGGCCGAGGGTTCCCGCTCGGCATCGACATCGAGACGACCCGGGCGCTGCCCGATCGCGATGCTGTGGCCCGCAGCTACTTTTCGCGAATCGAGTACGACCGGCTTGTCGCGTTGCCGTCGCATCGGCGCGACGTCGCGTTCTTCGAGTGCTGGACGCGAAAGGAGGCGTTCGTCAAGGCCATCGGCGACGGCTTGACCTACCCGCTCGACCGTTTCGAAGTCACGTTTGGAACGGATGACCAGGCTTGCTTCGTTCACATCAGCGGCGATCGGGCCGAAGCATCCCGCTGGGCGCTCATCGATCTCAAGATCGCGCCAGGAACGACCGGTGCCCTTGCCATCCGCAGCCTGGCCCCTCGCGTCGAGTGCCGTGAAGTGGACGAACTGCTCATCGGACTCGCCGACCGAAAGTGAGGCCGCCGACCTTCTCGAGCCTCGATGCAACATCGCCGGACCCGGTCCCGCAGGATCTCCTCGCCCGACCCGAATCACGATTGCGCCCTCTCCGCTGTGACCTGCAGCGACACGTTCCCGGGACCCTCACGATCCCACAGCCGCGGACCCAACACGGATGGGCTCATCGCTAGACCCTAGTTGCCACCCGGTGGCCGATCAGTTCCGCCGAGTCACAGTCGGAACTTGCCGGCCTGAATCCGCTCGGCCTCCATGAGCTCGACTTCGTAGGCGCCTGAGACCACGATGGCGGGGTCCGGGACGAAGTCGAGCGACGGATCGCGACCCTCGTAGTCGACGACGCTCAGGATGGTGCGGAACGCGTTGAGCCGCGCCTGGTGTTTGTCCTTCGAGCGGATCACCGTCCAGGGTGTCACGTTGGTGTGTGTTCGGCGCAGCATCTCGTATTTGCGGTTCGTGAACTCGTCCCAGAGATCTTGCGCTTCGACATCGACTTCACTCAGTTTCCACTGCCGCAAAGGGTCGTGCCGTCGCCGATCGAAGCGTCGTTGCTGCTCTTCCTTGGTGACCGAGAAGTACATCTTCACCAGGATGGTCCCTTGTCGCACGAGGTCCTTTTCGAATCCGACGACACCGCGCAGGAAATCCTCGTGCTCCTTCTCGGTGCAGAAGCCGAAGACCGGCTCGACCATGGCCCGGTTGTACCAGCTTCGGTCGAACAGGACCATCTCTCCCGCCCGCGGGAACTGGGTCACGTACTTCTGCAGGAACCACTGGCCCCGTTGCTCATCGGTCGGCCGGCCGAGCGCCACCACTCGGTAGTGTTTCTCGTTCATGTAGCGCGTGACCCGACGAATCGTGCCGCCCTTTCCTGCGGCGTCTCGTCCCTCGAAGAGCACGATCATCTTCTGTCGCTGCGCCTCGAGGTGGGCCTGAAGCCTCAGCAATTCGACCTGGTACGGCTCCAGTTCCTTCTCACGCTGATGCTTGGCGCGGAGTCGCTGAGCGTTCTTGCGCTCAGCCTCGAGTTGAGCGCGCAGCCGCTGGATCTCGTGGTCGTCGCCGGCCCCGGCTCCCGCGAGCGAGTCGGCACCAACTGCCGGGCGCTCAGATGGATCGTCGTTCATGCCTCTTCCGTGCTTCGTGAGTCCTTGTCACCGACCGCGTCCACGATCGCGTCTCGCTCACCATGCGGTCTCTCGCGTTTGCTCAACAGGGCTGAAGGTCCCGAAGGCGCCCTCCCGGGACGTCAACGGCGGGTCTTGAACCCTTTCATCGCTTCGGTGATATGCGGGTTCGAATCCCGTCCCGGGCACCCTGAACTGCGGTTTCGCGGTTCGACTGATCCACTGGTCGATGGCGGCGCCCACAAAACGCGCACAAGAGTCTCCAGCAGGCCCCTTGTGGATGCGATCATTTCGTCGAAACCAGCTCCAAGAGCAACCAGTAGTCGCTCCTGCAAGGGCCACGCGACGGGCCGCAACGACCGTGGGGGGGGTCGGAAAAGGCCTCGTGCCTGGTCAGGCAGCCCGTCTGTATTGGATAGTTGAATCTCGGGCACGTCGACCATGAGGGGTCATCGTCCCGAGAAGCCATCCGGCAGAGCTTCGTCGCAGGGTTCTGGATTTGGAGTTCGGGGTCCGAGGTCGTGGCGATGACCCAAACTTGGTCGTCCGGCCGCGAGGCGGCGCGCGAAACGCGCACGGGATTTGCGAGCACGGCCTCGTACTCGGCGGAGGGGCGAACATGGGATGGAAGAGCGAACCCGAATTCTCGGCCGGTGTTCGGAACCCTGGCGTGCGGCTCAGGGTCAGGCTGGGGGGCGACGTACAGCGAAGGTGTCGACGTCGTCACCGTCGAAGTCGCCCACGAGCAACTGATCGGTGGCCCTCCCGTAGGCGATCACCGTCGTGGCCGGGCCGGGCTGGAAGTCGTTGCGGATGAAGATCAGGTTCCCCCGCCGCACGGCGAAGGTGTCGATGCCGTCCTGGTCCCAATCGCCGACCAACACCTCGTCACCGGCCTTGCCGTAGCCGAACACGACGTCGGCGATGCCGGTGGTGGTCGAGTTGCGGACGAAGAAGACGTTGCCCCGGCGCACAGCGAAGGTGTCCTGGCCGTTGCCGTTCCAGTCGCCGACATAGACGTCGTCGCCGGCTCGCCCATATCCCAACACGACATCGGCGGGGCCCGAGGCGATGGTGTTCTTCACGAAGTAGATGTTGCCGCGCCGCACGGCGAGGGTGTCGGTGCCGTTGCCGTTCCAGTCACCGACCAGCGTGAGATCGCCGGCCTTGCCGTAGCCGACGACGGTTCGAGCAGTCCCGTACTGGTCGGCCAGCGTGTAGATGTTGCCGGTGCGGGTCCCGAACCCGTCGGCTGCGTCTCCGTCCCAGTCGCCGACGATGACCTGTTGGTTGGGCAGGCCGAGCAGGAAGACGTAGTCGGCCGGACCTGACACGATCCGGTTGGAGACATGGATCCGCGACAACGAAGCCAACGACACCAATGACACCTGTCCCCCGACTGCGACGGGGCCGACTGACCCCGGCGTCTCGTTGTCACCGATGTCGCCCGTGTTCGGCAGGCCGAGCTCGCCGTACGAGTTGCTGCCCCAACAGCGCACCGAGGCGTCGTCCAACGCCGCACACGTGTGAAAGCCGCCGGCGCTGATCGCGGTGGCGGAGCGACCCGACCCCAGATAGACGGGACCGATCGACGAGGGGACCTCGTTGTCGCCGATGTCGACCGGGATGCCGTAGCCAAGGCGGCCGCGCCAGCTCTCGCCCCAGCACCGGACCGAGGCGTCGTCCAACAACGCGCACGTGTGATCGTCGCCGGCGGTGATGGCGACTGCGGTGCGGCCGGCACCCAGGTCGACGGGACCGACCGAGCCCGGTGTCTCGTCGTCACCGATGTTCTCGACGTTGCCGTAACCCAGCTTGCCCCCTCTTGCGTTGCCCCAGCAGCGCACCGATCCGTCGTCCAACACGGCGCAGGAGTGGCCACCACCGACGGCGATCGCGACGGCGGTGCGGCCCGCACCCAGATCGACCGGACCGACCGACCCCGGCGTCTCGTCGTCACCGATCGTGTCGGTGTTGCCGTACCCCAGCTTGCCGGCCGCACCCTCTCCCCAGCAGCGCACCGTGCCGTCATCCAACAACGCGCACGTGTGAATGTAACCCCCGTCGATGGCGACCGCGGTGCGGCCCGCACCCAGATCGACCGGACCGACCGACCCCGGCGTCTCGTCGTCACCGATGTCCTCGAAGTTGCCGTACCCGAGCGTCCCCCACGGGCTGGCAGCGTCACCGGCGAATCCCCAGCACCGCACCGTTCCGTCATCCAACAACGCGCACGAAGTGCCCTGACCGGTCGTGATCGCGACCGCGGTGCGGCCCGCACCCAGATCGACCGGACCGGCCGAGCCCGGCGTCTCGCCGTCACCGATCGTGTAGGTGTTCCCGTAGCCGAGCTGGCCGCTCTCGCTTGTGCCCCAGCAGCGCACCGTGCCGTCGTCCAACAACGCGCACGTGTGGTTGTAGCCCGTGCTGACGGCAGTAGCAGTCCGACCTGCGCCCAGATCGACCGGACCAACCGACGCCGGCGTCTCGTCGTCGCCGATGTCCTCGAAGTTCCCGTACCCCAGCTGTCCCCAGTCGTTGTTGCCCCAGCACCGCACCGCGCCCGTGTCCAGAACCGCACACGAG
This sequence comes from uncultured Acidimicrobiales bacterium, assembly GCA_963787285.1. Taxonomy (GTDB): domain Bacteria; phylum Actinomycetota; class Acidimicrobiia; order Acidimicrobiales; family JAHEJN01; genus JAHEJN01. The sequence goes on from CAWBCM010000005.1 coordinate 34,187, forward strand.
AAGAACGCGCCGGCATCGATCCGGGCGGCATGCTGTGCGTCGACTCCCGAAGAGGCCGCGCTCAGGTCGACGGGAAGGCTCGAGTCGGCATCCTCGACCGGCACCGACGTGTCGGTATCGTCCTGGGCGGCGACCGGCCCCAGACCCAGGAGCGATACGACGACCATCCCCACCACGAATTTCATTCGATGAGGACGGATCATCACGAACCTCCCCGAGACGCGGCCCCGGAACCGAGTGTCGGCCGAGCCTCGTACGGGCGACAGAGGCCAAGGTCACCAGACAGGTGGTGAAGCGGACGAGGAAGTCCCGCATGGAGCGGGGCCAGTTCCCGGTGAAGGACCAATTGCCCTAGCTCGACCCCGGCTGTGAGACCAACCTGGGGTCAGGCCACGATGGGAGGGATTTTGTTCATCGCAGACGAAGCCGGCGCAGAGAATTCTGACTGCGCGTTGTTGTGAATCGACTCGGGGTCGGGGTCGGGGTCGGGGTCGTTCTGATTGCGGCGATGGCCGCAGGAATCGGGTTGGTTGGAGCGTGGCTGGTTGGTCTGAATCTGCTGGTCGCCGCGGTGCTGGTCGGCGTGACGCTGCTGCTTGCCGTCGTGGCGGCGCTCCTGCGGGGTCGCAAGACGGGGTCGGCGCTCTCGCCGCTCACGTTTCTGTTCAACGCGTTGGGGGCGGCGTTCGTGGTGCTCGTCGCGATCCAGCCGGTCCCGGTCGGCCGGAGCCATGCCAACCCCCCGGTGACGGGCGAGCCGCAATGGGCTGACCCCGGGGCGAGGGAGCTCATGGTGCGTGCGTGCTATGGCTGTCATAGCAATGAAGTCGAGTGGCCGTGGTACTCGAACGTGGCGCCTCTGTCGTGGGCGGTCAGTGATCACGTCGCCGAGGGTCGGGAAGCCGTGAACTACTCCGAGTTCGACCGACCCCAGGAAGAAGCTAGCGAAACGATCGAGGTGATCCTCGAGGGTTCGATGCCCCCCGCCTACTACACCAGATTCGGCCTCCACGCCGAGGCGAACTTGTCACAAGCCGAGATCGATCAACTTGTCGTCTGGCTCCGCCAGACCCCTGGCCTCGACGAAGCAGACGAGGACGAGCAGGACGAGCAGGACGAGCAGGACGAGCAGGACGAGGTGGCGCAGGAGGGGGATGTGCTTGGACGCTTGCCAGGCGCGCATGCGGAGGTGACAGGGCCGGAGCAGCGTCGAAGGCCGGCCTGAATCCTGCACAGATCGCTGTGTCTCGGCGCGTTGGTGAGCGGCGGCGCGCACGAAACGCACATGGGATTTGCGAGCACGGCCCCGCACTAGGCGGACGGGCGAATATGGGCCGGATGCGCGACCCGGATTCTTGGCGGGTGGATGGACGCGGGCGTCTTGCCGGGACGTTAGGGGCGAGTCTTCAAACCCCTCGGATTCCTCGGAATCATGTGGGTTCGAATCCCACCCCGGCACGCCGATCGAAGCGCTCTGGCTCGCCGTCGCTGGCTCGATGGTCGACCTGAGGCGCTCGGCAATGGTGCAAACGGGAAGCCTCGGCCACCCGATATTTCCGTCAGGCTCCGGATGGCAGAGTCATTCACGATATTCGACATACGTCGTCTTCGACAGCACATAGCCGGCATAGACGAGCAGACCAATGCCGGCAAGGAACGCCAGCACACCCCACGGGAAGCCAAGGAGGAATCCCACCACTGACAGAGCCACGGTAAACAGGGCAAGACTCGCCAAGACCATACTTCGCCTTCTCGTGGCTGCATCCGATGTGTACTTCGCCTGGCAATCGGGACAGACGCGATAGAATTTGAGACTCGGCAGGGGCAGCGAGCTCCCGCTCCGCATTTCGCTTTCGCAAACCGGACAGTTCATATTGCTCGGCATCACTTCATGGCCATGCGCCAGGAACCTGAATCGGTCATGTGGAATGAGTCCCTGAGGTGATCCGGACGTCTGGGGCGGCGCGCAGATCTCAATCCTGGAAGAGTACCGCCCCCCGCTGTGCCGGCCGAACCCATCTTATTCGTCGGTGTGTCACGTCGAGGCGCCAGCGGCAACGAGGTCAACTCATGGAAAAGGAACGAACGCGATGTGGCCGGTCGCTCCGCAATCACCAAACGGTGTACAGCTGATGGTGCCAGTGAGCCCGTTGAGACCAGTCGTTGATTCCACTGCGTCTCTGAGCGCCTGGCGTCCTATGTGGAGTGTCCCGTTCCCATCGATTACGCCGACTGTCTCGATGCCACCCAACAGCAGGTTGGTCGCGTCTGCGGCCATCGCGTGGAACGGTGCCGTCGGGAAGCCGAACGCATTGATGTAGTCGGTGATGAAATCAATGTATTCGGGCGAGCTCTGATAGGAGGGGTCGAGCGTCGTGAACAGCATTCCCTGCGCGTTCGAGCCCGTGGCGAAGAAGAAGCTGTCGTTCAAGAGCGCATCGGTTGACGCCAGCCGGGTCGCATCGAGGGCTGGATTCGACCGTATCTCATTCACGAGAGCAGACCCGTTCGGTTCGAATGTGATGATCACGATCACGTCGGGGATGCCATCACCGATGGCAGCCGCGACTGACGCAGCAACATTGCTTCCGTCGAATTCCACGGTGGCGGTTGCGAGGATCGTGCCTCCGAGCAAGGCGAATTGGTCCGTGAAGGCGTCTCCGAGCATGTTGGAGTAGGGGTCAGCGTCAACGATCACGGCTGAAGTCGTTGCACCGTCGGCCCAAAGCTGGTCAGCAAGCGTCACTCCCTGCAATGCATCGTTCTCCACCGTTCTGAAATAGCCGGGACTGTGGGTCGCCGGATCGGTCAGAACGGGAGACGTGTTGGACGGCGAGATCATCGTGAACCCAGAAGCCGAGAGGATTGGTGCCGCCGCGGCAGCTGCCCCCGAACAGCTCGTCCCGAGTACTCCGGCGACGCTCGGATCAGCAACGATCGCGTTCGCCACCATCTCTCCTCCCTCGAAACTGCACATGGAGTCGAAGTTGCTCAATTCGACGTCGTGCCCCCGCACCGCGCCGAGTCGATCGAGCGCTATCTCCACGCCGTGCAGTGAATCGAGCCCGAGGAACTGAACGTCTCCGCTGGTCGCAAACGACGTTGCGACCCGGATCGGATCGGTCTCGTCGTAGGTGACGCATCCCAGCGCATCGCGACACGTGAACTTGCCCGTCTGCACGAACTTCACACAATCGCCCTGGTTTCGGAACCCGGCGTAGGTGAAGGTCTTCCATCCTCCGTTCTTGCACTCTGCCTTTGTTGTTGGTTGTGGCGAATCCTCCACTGATGCGCCGGCCGGTGAGACGCCGGACATGGCTGCAATCAGGAAGGTGGCCACCAGAAGGGCCACGAGTCGACGTGCTGTGCTGTGCTTTGTCATGGATCTCATAGATCTCTCCTTGTTGTGAAACGCACGGCAACAGGCGTGGTGCTCACTGAAACGAGAAAGGCGTCCGAGGGCGCCGCGATCCCCGGCTCATGTCTGACCCTGTATCCCCCGGGAGTGGTGCTCGAGCGCCGGTCCTGCGCCGCTGTTGGCGGTGGCCCGATGGATCGGAGGGCGGCGGCCGGGCCTTGATTCCTGCCCGGTCACATTGGTTCGATCGCCCCAGAACTGAACATTGCGACTCAGGTTCGTGTGCCCAGTGCTGGGTTGGACATCCCGGCACGTGCCGCCATTCGACCGATCTCTTCGGCCATCTCGGCGCAAAAGACGTTCTGGTGGCGTTGGTGCTGATGACGTGACGTTGGGCCCTGGGTGCGGGTGGGTCGTAGGCGCGACCGTGAGGCTGTAAGCGATGACGCGAGTTCGTGTTCCGTCGTGGTTGTCGTGGGCGGCTGGTGATCATGGCGGCGCGAGGAGGTGAAGTCGTATGCGACGCATCACCGCACCGATCGCAGCCCTGTTCTCTGTGTTCGCATTCGCAGCGTGCGGGTCCGGCGGCGACGAGGGAACCGTCGCGCTCGAGCCCGACGCAACGGTCGAGGTGGTTGAGGAAGTCAGCTCTGCCGACGTCGTGGGTGAACCGGCGCTGCCACTCGAGACCGAGCTGCTGGCGGATCTCGTGTACCACCCGACCGAAGAGCCCTTCACCAAGGATTCGGGTCGGGTCGACGTGATCGCGCCGACCGAGGGCGGCCCGTACCCGACCGTGGTCGCGTTCCATGGTGATCCGCTCGCTGCGTCGAAGGGATGGCATCGCTCGGATGCCGCGATGATCGCCGAGCAGGGCCGGGTGGTCTTCCTGCCCGCCTGGGGCGACCATGCCGGAGCGACCCGAGACCTGGTCGGGCGAGAGCTCGCGTGTGCAGTGTCCTTCGCCCACCAGCACACCGAGGAGTACGGCGGTGACCCCGACGACATCACCCTCTACGGGCTGTCGGCGGGCGGCAACGCCGTGCTGATCGCCGGCTTTGGGGGAGTTGAGCCGCTCGACACCTGCACGGCCTCGGGGCCGGCGGTGCAACCGCAGGCACTGGTGCCGATCGACGCAGACTGGCTGATGGGCGGCTCGGGGGACGCCGAGTTCTCCGAGGATCCCGAAGCGTTCTACTCGATCACCCCGTACCGGCATCTCGACGGGTCCCAGGACGTGTCCATCCACGTGATGATCACGAACGACCCGGCCTACGAGCGGGCCGTCGGACCCGACCCGACCACGTCGTGGCTGTCGTATCGCCACCCCGACATCGATCTCGTCGCCGAGCTCGACGCCATGGGATATCTCGACGACGGCGTGCTCTCACTCGGCGAGTCCGGCGAGTGGGCCCACCAGGTGCTTCTCGATGCCGGCTACGACGCAACGCTCACCGTGATACCCAACGCGACCCATACGTCCTGGGGCACCGAGGGGACCCAGCTCGTGGTCGACACCGTGCTGAGTGCCGCGCCATGACCCATGTCCGGCGGGACGACCGCGGCCACCCTTCGTGAGGCCCCGCGGCGGGACGGTCGGTCCACAAGATCAGGGCCACTTGGCGCCACCGTGGCGCAACCGAGTAGGCGCCGCCGCTCACGGATCCGACGCCGCTTGAGCCCGATCGCACGTAACCGTATGACCCGTGGTCAGCAGTTGGCCATGGCGTCGAGGGCCTCGCAGATCCGGCGTCGTCCGGCGGCGCCGAGCTCGCCGAGTCGAGCGGTAAGTACCGACTTCGGTACAGCAGCGAGATTGTCGAACGTGGCCACGCTGTCGTGGTCGATCCCTTCATCGGGCCCGATGGGAATGCAGGTCGGAATGTCGCGGATCGTGCTCGTCACGGGCGCCACGACGATGTTGTTCAGGAGCGGTATGACCTCGTCCCGAGAGACGATCAGCACGGGACGGCGCTTCTTGTTCGGTGTCTCCATCAGCCAGAGCTCGGCCTGGGCTACCACGGCTCCGCCTCGGTCATCGCGATTGCACTCGCCATCGCGAACTCATCGTCTTGGGAATCTTGCGGCCGGTCTCGATAGGACTGGGCGATGGATTCGCCGATACGTGCGCGCCGAACAGCGTCGGCGAGGTGATGGACGCCCCGCCGTATCACCGCAGATCTGCTGTCGCCGAGACCCTCTTGCACGAGTTCATCGATCAGTGCGAGTTCTTCGTCGGTGAACCGTGTCGGCACAGGTGTTGTCATACAAGTCAGTATACGCACTGTAGAACGACATGTATTCCCCGCGACCGAGCCGAAAGCCCGCCCGGGCACCCTCTGACCTCGATACCCGTTGCCTGAGCGCCCGCTCAGTTTCTCGGGGCAGTGGGAATCCCGTGGCCCGTGAGTAGTTGTTGCTCGAGCGACAACAGGTCGTCGCCGGCCTCCACCCCCACCTCGGCCAGCACGGCGCGGAGCCGGCCGCACGCCCGCAGCGCCTCCACCCGGCGATCGCAGGCAGCCAACGCCTCGATCAGCAGATACCAGAGATGCTCCCGGTACGGGTGTTCCTCCACCGCCACCTCCAGCTCAGTGACGACGAGCTCGTGGTTGCCGAGCGCCAGCTCGGCTTCCATGCTGAGCTCCATCGCCGCCAAGCGCAGCTCGCCGAGCCGGTACGCCTCCAGCCGGAACGCTTCGTCGTCGGCCAGGTCGCCGAACGGACGCCCCCGCCACAGGTGCAGCGCCTCTCGACAGATTCGCAGGCACTCGCCCGGATCGGCCTTCGCGGCAATCGCCCGACCGAGGAGCGACTCGAAGCGCACCCCGTCGATGTCCTGGGCTCCGACTTCCAGTGCATAGGCGTGGTCGATCCGCAGGACCGCGTCGGCGCCGAGAACGTGACGAATATTCGAGATGTAGGACAGCAATGTGCGTTCCGCCGACTCGGGCGGATGGTCACCCCACACGGCCTGGACCAGATGGTCGATCGGTACCGCCTGGCCCGCTCCGATGGCGAGCGCGCCGAGTACCGCCCGGGCCTGCGGGCCGCCTACCGATCGTACGCCGGTGGGCGTCATCACATCGATCGGTCCGAGGACTCGAACGGTCCACTCTTTGGCCATCACGGCGCTTCCTCTCTGCCTCCAGTGTCCACCATGGAATCTCTGCGTACATGTCCAGAAGTCCCAATGTCGGCGTTTATTCGGCGTCGACTCGGCGTGCTACGGACGCCGAGCGCATGGGAGGACAATCCAATCGAAGGAGAAGATCGAAAAGGACAGAAAGGAGTTGAAATGAAGCTGTTCGAACACCCAAAGACCGAAGAGACACTCGATCGGCTTCCCGAGATGCCGGAAGGGGTAGTCGTTCCTGAAGACATCAGCGGACTTCAGCTCCCGACGGCCCGGAAACCGACCGCAGGTGGGTACCGGTGGATGCGGTGGCTCGCCGCGATCGTCGTGTTCGGTGCCGCAGGAGTACTGGCAGCAGTGCTCTTCACCGGCGGCGACAACGCGATCGAGACCGCTCAGGTCGATGCTGATCGGGTCGCCACCGACTACATGGCGACTGTACGGGACCGACAACCCCGTCTTCGTCACCGCCACCGACTACATGGAGCTGTACGGGACCGACAACCCCGTCCTCGTCACCGCCACCGGCTACTTGGAGCTGTACGGGACCGACAACCCCGTCTTCGTCCAGGCCGCGACCTCTGCGAACACCGGACTCCTCGGGACATTCGGCACCGTCGACACTGGCCGGTACCTGGAGCTGTACGGGACCGACAACCCCGTCTTCGTCGTCGCCACCGACTACATGGCGACGTACCGGGCCGACAACGCCGTCCCCGTCGCAGCCACCGACTACATGGGGCGGTACGGGACCGACAACCCGGTCTTCGTCCAGGCCGCGACCTCTGCGAACACGGTTGAGTTCCCCGCGACCGGCGGATACATGGAGCTGCACGGGACCGACAACCCCGTCCTCGTCCGCTCCAGCGAGTAAGACATCCATCCGTGCGGCGCCCCGAGCGCAGACTCGAGACGCCGCACGTTCGCGTCCCGGGCACGGTTCGACCTGCGGTTTCGCTGGTCGATGACGAAGGTCACCACCGGTGTGCGAGGTCAGCCGACGCCGAGTGCCTCCGCCGCCATCTTGGCCCCCGTGACCCGATTGGTGATCTTCTGGAAGGCCACCTCACGGGCGTAGTCGGGCGAGCCGTGGTTCGGCTTCTCGTCGATGCTGAATGGTGAGAAGCCGCAGTCGTCGGTGGCGCCCAAGCGTTCCTTCGGGATGAAGTTCGCCGCTCGCACCAGCGCATCGCTCACTTCCTGGGCCGACTCGATGCGGGGGTTGAGCGGGTTGATCACACCGATGAACGCCGTCTGGTCATCGCGGAGATGCTCGCCGATCGACTGGTACACCGGGTCCTTGTCGCGTTCGCTGGCCAGTTGGATGAGGAAGTACCCGGCGTTGAGCTTGAACATCTCGGGAAGCAGATTGTTGTAGGGCACGTCGGCGGAGTGCACCGCGTCGCGGTCGCCGCCGGGGCAGGTGTGGATGCCGATGTCGGCCCGCTCCTCGGCGGTGAAGCGATCGAGCACACCGTTGATGAGGTCGATGAAGTGACCGAGCATGTTCGCACCGGTCCACGGGTTGCGGGGATCAGCCCGGGTGGCCAGGCGTCCCTCGGTGAAGTCCATCGATACCCGAACGGCGCCGACGTCGAAGGCGCGGCGGATGTCCTTTTCGGCCTCGTTCATGAGGTCGGCCTCGAAGTCGTCCTGGGAGTACCCGTCGATCGACTCGCCGAGGGGATAGAGCAGCGCCAGCATCGACGGGGAGATGACCGCCTGCTTCATGGGCTTGGACGCGAGTTTGATGGACTTCTCGAGGGTGTCGCCGGCGTAGGTCTGGTACCGGAACGGGCCACCGGTGAGGCGGGGGAGCTGGCGCCCGTGGCCGTCGGAGAAGATGGCGAAGAACTGTCCACCGGTCGGGGCGAGGTGATCGGCGAGCCCGGTGCCGCCGAGCGTGTCGGTGATCGGGTAGGTCGCGAAGCTCGACCATCGTTGCTCACCGTCGGAGATGATCGGCGAACCGGTGGCCTCGAGCTTGGTGATCGAGTCGCGCACGGCGGCGTCTTGTTCGGCCTCGAGCGCCGCCTTGTCGATGTCGCCCGCGTCGTAGGCGGCATAGGCCGCCTGAAGGCTCGACGGGCGGGGCAACGAGCCGACCGACTCCACTGGCACCCCGGTCTCGGCCCTCGGGTCGTAGTTGCTCATTGTTTGCCCTCCTGGTCGCGGGCCGCGGTGCGACCACTGGTGGAGATCTATGTCAATCGATCCGCCGGGGGTCAGGTGGAATGAGACAGACCGTTCTGTCTCGACCCTACGAGTAGGGCAAAGGAGGTGTCAACGGGTTCGGACACGCGCCGACGGGCCCGGCCTACGCGCCTGTCTGCGTGCACGGCGTCCAGCGATCAGGTCGGCGTTGCGAGTCCGAGGACCTCGCCTTTGACTCCCTGGGCATTGGTTGGTGTCGGGATCACGACGGTCAATTCTCCGGTCTCGAGGTCGTAGGACCTCAGCCCAATTGATCCGAATATTCCTGGTTCTGGCATGTGCTGGAAGGCCACGGCCTGGTCGACGACATCTATCGCCAGAAGCCGCCTCATAGCTCCTCCTCGATCTCACACAACCTCCCGGCGGCCAGCACAGCCGAGGCGAAGGTCAAGCCGAGCAGCGGTCCGAAGGCTCCTGAGGGATCTCGAAGGGATCCGAGGTCAGAAGGTTGCGCTGCTCGATCAGCCTGCCTCCGAACGGCAGGCGAATCGTCCGGCACGCGACACCGTCGAGTCGGTACAGGCCGGGCTTGTGGACGCCGATGCAGGTCATCAGGTCGCCCTCGGCATGGTTCTTGCCATCGGGCGTCCGCGTCAACGGCAGTTGGGTCTCCCATGTGGAGTCCACCGTGTTCATGACCCATACCCGTGTTTCCCAACCCGGGTTGTCGACGCTCACGGCCTTCAGGGCTGCGAAGTCGGCCGACCGGCCGAACCACTCGAATCGGAGGTACGCAACCGAACCCAACCATGAGTTCGGGGACAGAGGCGAACCGGTTGTGCGGTCGAGGACGGTCACCGCGACCGACCTCGGCTCTGCGGGCCTCAACGGCAGCCGCCGGATCTCCAACGTGTCGTATGGCATGGCAACTCCTCCCTCTGGCTTTCTCTACTCCTCAGACCATGCGCCCGTGTCCGTTCGGGCGGTAGAGGCGTTGGTCAGTCGCCAACCTGGCGGTCGCTACGGCGCTGTCGGCCGTGAATGCGACGACCCCCCGACTGAGATGTGACCGAAGGGCGCGTGGTCGGCAAAGATGGGGACGCACCCCACAGCGACCACCGGAGATCCATCATGCACCAGGACCAGCTCGACAAGATCCGAGAGGGCAACGGCTTCATCGCCGCGCTCGACCAGAGCGGCGGCAGCACGCCCAAGGCGCTCCGCATCTACGGCATCGACGAAGACGCCTACGCCAACGAGGACGAGATGTTCGACCTCATCCACGAGATGCGGACCCGCATCATCACCAGCCCGGCGTTCTCCGGCGAGCGGATCGTGGGCGCCATCCTGTTCGAGCAGACCATGGACCGCGAGATCGACGGAACGCGGCACCGCCGAGTACCTGTGGTCCAAGGCGGGCGTCGTGCCCTTCCTGAAGGTCGACAAGGGCCTGGCCGACGAGGCCGACGGCGTGCAGCTCATGAAGCCGATGCCCGACCTCGACGCCCTGCTGGCCAGGGCGGTCGACAAGGGCGTGTTCGGCACCAAGATGCGCTCGGTGATCAAGATGGCCGAATCCGGCCGGCGTCCAGGCCATCGTCGACCAGCAGTTCGAGGTCGGCCGCCAGATCCTCGCCGCCGGCCTGATGCCGATCCTCGAGCCCGAGGTCGACATCACCAGCCCGCAGAAAGGCCGAGGCCGAGGCGCTCCTGCGTGATGCGCTGATCAGGGGCCTCGACTCGCTCGCCGACGGCCAGCAGGTCATGTTCAAGCTGACGCTGCCCGAACGACGACGGCTTCTACCAGGCAGCTCGTCGATGACCCGCGGGTTCTCAAGGTCGTGGCCCTGTCGGGCGGCTACAGCCGCGACGAGGCCAACGCCCTGCTGGCCCGCAACCCCGGTGTGATCGCCAGCTTCTCGCGGGCGCTCACCGAGGGCCTGACGGCGCAACTGTCCGACGAGGAGTTCGACAGGACGCTCGACGCGTCGATCGCCAGCATCCACGCAGCCTCGATCACCTGAGCCTCACGTCTCGCCCCCGGCCGAGTCGGCTCCGAGGAGAGCTCGCAGGCCGGCAAGGCCCTCCTGTTGCGCGGTCCACATCCTCCCGCCGACGAGGCCACCGTCCACGATCAGCTCGTGGCCGTTGATGAACGTGCTCTCGTCGCTTGCGAGGAACACGGCCGCAGCGGCGATGTCGTCGGGTAGGCCGGCCCGTGGTATCGGCTGCAGCCCTTTCAGGGCGGCCTTGACCCTCTCGGCCGTCTGCTCAGCGTCGTCGTCGGACAAGCCCACGGCTTTGCCGAAGATGCCGGTGGCGATTCCTCCGGGCGAGATCGCGTTGACACGCACCCCGTCCTCGCCGAGCTCCATCGCAACACATCGAGTCAGGTGGACGACCGCTGCCTTCGCCGCCGAGTAGAACATCGACGAGGACAGCCCAGCCCGGGAAGCGGCAACCGAGCCATTGTTGATGATCGAGCCCGACCCCTGAGACCGCATCACCGGCGCCGCATGTTTCATGGCAGCGACGACACCGCCGAACAGCACACGCATCGCGGAGTCGAGCTCTTCGAGTGAGACATCCTGAACCCGACAGATCGGCGCCGGCCCTCCAGCGTTGTTGAACAGACAGTCCAGCCGGCCAAAGGTGTCGACCGTGAAGTCGAGGAGGTCGGCGACCTCGCTTTCGACGGCGACATCGACTTTCCGGAACACCGCCCGATCGCCACATGCCGCGGCGACTGCCTCACCCGCGTCTACACGGCGGGCGGCGAGAACCACAGTCGCCCCTTCCTCGACGAAGCGCTCCACGGTCCGCTTGCCTATCCCGGAGCTGCCGCCGGTGACAATCGCGACCTTTCCCTCGAGTCGACCTTCCATCGTCGGGCTCCAATCCGTTGTGCATCGAAGGAATCATCGCATTTCTGACCGGCCGTTCATACCGAGCTCTGGGGTCAGGCGGTGGCCGGTGAGTAGATGTCGTGGGCGCCGAACTGGTTGCGTACGACGGCGCACCCGGTCTCGGTGTAGTACCCGACTCCGCGCACCACGGCGTCGAGGTACGGCGGGATCGCCCCCTTGATGACGGTGTCCTCGTACCCAGCACGCGCCACCGCACTGACGTCGGCACGCACGAACGACGTCACCTCGATCCCGAAGCGGCAGCGGTCCGGTCCCGTCGGGTCGATCCGCCAACGGGCAACAGCGATCGCTCCGGAGGGTGGACCAACCGCCAGGTCGTAGCCGGCCCCCTCACGCCAATCGAGCGCATCGCGTTGGTAGTGGACGCCGCTGTAGTAGCGGACGTGGTCCCGGCTGTCGGGACCGGGCCAGCGCTCGACGTCGTTCGACGCGCAGAACGGGTGCACGTTCGTGAGGTTCCCTGCCTCGCTGATCACCGCCCACACGTCAGAGCCCGCAGCGCTGATGCCGGTGGTGGCTTCGATGGGCGCCGTCGGTGCCAGACCACGAGCGGCGAACGCGTCGAGGTAGTCGTTCATCGGCTTCCCGACCGCTGAGCTCGGAAGGCTGCTGTCACGACGGCGACGCTACCTCAGCCATGGTCACCGCTTGGCCGATGGTGATGCCGACCCGCGCCGCCCTGGGGTCGGTCCCCGACTGGCAACTCGGCCTTGCCGTGGCGCTCGTCCTGAGCTTCTCGTACCTGGTGATTCGGGCCGCCGCTCGCGTCTACCGCGGGGCAACCGCCCCGAACGCCGGCGCGCCGGCAGGCTCACGAGGCAGGATCGGCCAGGAAATCGACCGTTCGCTCACAGGCCAGCCCAGCCGCTCTCGCGTCGAAGGCGGCATGGGCCGATTCGGCGAACCAATGCCCGGTGGCGGGATAGTCATGGGCGCAATAGGCCAGCCCCCGCTCGGTGATCGCCCGTTCCATGTTCCTGCGCGCTGAAGCGGACACGAAGTCGTCCGTGGCGGCGAAGTGGGCCAGCACCGGTGCCGTCGCGTCGGAGAAGTCGCCGGCCCGGGCCGCGTAGTAGAGCGCCACCGCGGAGACCGGCGGGTCGGGATGTTGCGCCAGCCACACCGCCCAGTGGCCTCCCATGGAGAACCCGACCACTGCAGGGCTTCGGCCTGCGGTTCGATCGAGGGCAACCAGCTCGTCGATGTTGCGCCGAAGCCGCTTGTAGGCCGGTTCCCTGCGTTGTGCCCGTAGGTTGCGGGCCTCCTCTTCGGTCTCCGCGATGGCGCCGTCGTACAGATCAGCGCAGCCGACGAGAAACCCCCGAGAAGCGAGCTGGTCGGCGAACGAGGTGAAGGAGCGGGTGAGGCCCCACCAGGAGTGGACGACGAGCACCGGCTGGCCCTGCCCGCTCCTTGGAGCAGCGACGTATGCCAGGCCATCTCGGCGAACACGAGCCACGTCGCTCAGCCTGACACACGACCGTCGGTACCTCTTCAGCCGGCGACGATCGTGGCGGCGAGGGCCATCCGGTGGTCCTTGGTCCACGGTGGTCCCAGCGCGGCTCGCGGGCCGTGGAGGAATCGCATCGGCCTGCACCCCGAGGATGCTCGCTGCCTTGGCTTGCACGTCTTTGGCGTCGAAGAGATGCACGGCCCAGCCCCGTGCGCGTGCACACTCGGCCAGCTGGGTAGGCACGCGATTCATAGGGGGCGCGGCGTTGGACCGCGATGTCGTCGGGGAAGTCGACCGGCCAACCTCGCAGCGACATCGACACGATCGGTTCGGGCACATCGGTCGCCAGCCGGTCAAGGGAGGCGGATGTCGCCCGACGCGCCGAATCTCGTACGTCGGCAACGAGCGCCGCTACGGCGTCGTCATCGAGAGGCTTGCCCTCGTGGTGGATCGGTGCCGCCGGCATGCCCGGCTCGACCAGCTCGATCCGCCGCCGGTCGACGACCTGGTGGCCGGCCGACGCGGTGACCGCCACGGCCCAGCCGAAATGGTGAGCAATGCCCAGACGCACGCCGTCGAGTATCGCGGGTATCAGCTGTGCGACGGCGGGCGGTGGCCCCAGAAGCTGGGCTTGGTGATCTGGGCAACGGTCCAGGTCGCCTCGTCCACCAGGAGCCCACCGCAGCCGAACTCCACGTCGAACCCCGACGGCGAACGGCTGTAGAACGACACCATCCGATCGTTGGTGTGCTTCCCGATCCCCATCGAGATCGGCGTGCCGGTGTCGAAATGACGGTCGAGGGCGTAGCCGACGTCGTCCAGCGTGTTCGCCTCCAGCATGAAGTGATAGAGCGCCGGCTCGGATGCAGCGACGAGGGCCAGGCTGTGGTGGCGCGGGTTGCACCGCAGGAAGACCACGTCGTCGCCGCCGGGTTTCCAGTAGTCGCTCACGCGGAACCCGAGCACTTTGGTGTAGAAGTCGATGGACTCCGCCAGGTACGGAGTGCCGAGCACGATGTGTCCCATCCCCTGGGGCCCGGTGCAGTAACCGCTGACACCGGTGGGTGACACGAAAAGCTCGTGGTCGTGGATCGGGCCGTGAAAGAGCTCGAGCTCGAACCCTCCGGGATCGGTCGTGCGGATCAGCCCTCGTACCCGGCGTTGGGCGCACTCGTTCGTCGACGCGACTTCTGTGGTGAATCCGGCCGCTGCGAGCTCTGCGGCGGCGCATTCGAGCGCCGCACCGTCGGGAAGCTCCCAGCCCACGAAGGCCAATCCCTCGCCGGCATCGCCGGCACGAACCGCCACTCGGTAGGGCCGCTCGTCGATCTTCATCCGAAAGCCGTTGCCTTCGGTGACCACCATCGATCCCAGTAGTTCTGCGTACTCTCGCCAGCGATCGATGTCGGCCACCTCGACCCCGATGTAGCCCAGACTCCGAATGTCCATGACTGCCCTCCGTGTTCGGTTCCTGGAACGAGCATGTTCCCGCCGCCCTCGTCCGGCAAGGTGGAAACATGGCCCGTCGATGGTAAAAACAGGACATGTCGGTCGAGGTTGCGCCGGTGCGGTACCAACCGCACGACGATGCCTACCCGCTCGAAGTCGAGGTGATCGGTGCCGAAGCGCTACGTGCCCGAGTGGCGTCGCGGCCACGGCGAGGGTTCGAGCGGATCGACTTCCAGTGCTTCTTGTTCGTGCGATCGGGTTCCTACACGCACACGGTGGACTTCGACACCCACCAGTGCACGGCGGGGTCGTGCGTGCTGATCGGGCCCGGGCAGGTCCATCGCTTCGGACCGCCGAGCGACTGGGACGGCTGGATGCTCGTCGTCGGACCGCACCAGGTCGCCGACCTGGTCGGATCGCTCCCGACCCACATCCGAACCGACCACCGGCTCGCGGCAACCATCACCGAGCTGTTCGAACGAATGACCGCAGACGCAGCCCTGCCGGCCGACCACACACAGCTCGACGACCTCCTCGCTCTCCAGGCCCAGGTGTTGGTACGTCGGCTGGCCCTGGGCGACACCGGCGAGGCGACCGAGCACCTCATCGATCCCAACCTGCTCGAGCGGTTCCGCGACTTCCGCTCGGCGGTCGACCAACAGTACCGACGATGGCACCACGTCGACCCCTATGCCCGGCACCTCGCGTGTTCGACGAAGAGCCTGAACCGGGCGTGCCGGGCCGCCGGCAATGTGACGGCCAAGCGGGTGATCGTCGAGCGCATCATCCTCGAAGCCAAACGACTCCTGGCCCACAGCGGCGACACAGCGGCGAGGATCAGCGCCGATCTCGGCTTCGACGAACCGACCAACTTCTCGAAGTTCTTCCGACGCGAGACCGATCTCACGCCTACCGCATTCCGAGCCACCGTCGGGAGGCAAGGAGCACGGTCCGATCAGATGGATCGGGCGGTCACCCAGCCGAACTCCGACGAAATCCGGACACCGAAGCGGTCGCTGTAGGTCGGGGTGAAGGTGTCGGTCAGTGCGTCGACGAACGCGTCGTAGCCCACGTTTTCGATGGCAGGCACCGACGGACCGGCTGCAGCCATCGCCCTCACCGCCGTGGCGACGTCGGGCCACTCGTTGACGACCTCGACCGTGCCGCGATCGGCGAGCTCGAAGCCAGTCGAAGCGAGCATGTCTTCGAGGACCCCGGCACTTCCCGTGTCGCCCTGGGTCATCATGGCGCCGCTGTGGCTTTCCGCAGAGAACTCCATGACCTCGAGGAAATAGGGCAACAAGCCGAGCCGTTCCAGCGGCCCCCAGAAGGTGAGTCCGATCCGGCCACCCGGCTTGAGCACACGATGCGTTTCCCGCAGGGCCTGCTCACAACCCTTCCAGATCCCGTTGAAGCTGGTTGCCGCGTCGAAGGAGTCGTCGGGGAAGGGCATGGCGAACATGTCACCGCACTCGAAGGTCGCCGCCGGCGTGCGGATCCGGGCAATGTCCAGGAGCGGATCAGCTGCGTCCAATCCGGTGACGATGCAGCCACGAGCTGCGGCGCGTGATGCAGCGAAGCCGGACCCACACGCAACATCGAGCAGCGAGGCTCCCGACCCGACTTCGATTCGATCGAAGATCAGTTCGTTCGCGTTCAGCGCTGTACGGCTCGAAGAGATAGGCCCACTCCTTCGCCCGGGCACCCCAGCCTTCACCGGCCTCGATCCAACCCATTGCTTCCCCCTGGCGTCGGCCCTCGTCAGGACGGAATCGGAACGTGCCGCTGAGCCTAGACGCCTACTGCGGGCAGCGAACGACGGGGGGCGGTGACCTGGCGTCAACGGGAACGGGGCGGACGCCGGAAATGGCATGCGTCGACGGGAACGGGGCGGACGCCGAAAGGGCATGCCCGGTCGTCACACCTCGGTGTCGGCGGGGATGAGAACCACCGGCCGGTCACTGCGGTGCACCGTCTTCAACGCGACCCCTCCGATTCGGAGCCCGGTGAAGCCGCCGAGGCCTCGCGCTCCGACCACGACAACGTCGGTGCGCTCGTCCTTCGCGGTCTGCAGGAGCGCGTCAGCAGCATTGGCGCCTTGGAGCGCAATGGCTTCGAAGGCCACGCCGGAAGTGGTGAGATCGCTTGCGAGGTCTTCGCGGATCTGTTCTTCGAATGCCTGCCGCCAGTTCTCAGGGATGGTGGGTTGTGTCCCTTCGAAGTACAGCTGATCAACCGAGGCCACCACGATCCGCACGTCGGCCACCGCAGCGAGCTCGCGAACCCACCGGAGCGCGGCTCTCGATCCCGAAGACCCGTCAGCGCCCACCAGCACGCTTCGGACGGGAAGGCTCACTGCGCCCCCGACGACGGCGACCGGCACGGGGGAGTTGTGGGCCAGCCATTCGGCGACGCTCCCGAAATGCAGAAGCCCCGGGCCGGCGGACCGCCCGATCCGCCCAACGACGACGAGATCGGCCTGCTCCCGGTCAGCGACACGACGAATCCCCTGTCTCGGATCACCGCGTTCGACGACGGTCCGCACCCGCACGTCACCGAGCTCGGCCGCGCCGATCCACGTTTCGAGCTGCTGCTGTTGTTCCGTCGACAAGGCCTCGACCCGTTGCGGTGGCAGCTCGGATTCGGTCGGAACGAAGCCGGTCATCACCACGATCTCGGCCTGGTGGAGCGCAGCGAGATGGGCGGCCCAGCGCATGGCATTCGCGGAACCACCTGACCCGTCTGCACCAACCACGATCTTCTTCATGCCACGGCAACCTTGTTCGGGGCTCTCACCGGGGGCTCCGATCTCTGGTGCGCCTCATCGCGCTGCCGACATCATCCACGATGAGGAGCAACGGCGGCAGGGCCGAAGGTCCTCGCGGTTTCCGACGCCGCGGGACCTTGGCCCCTGGGTGCCGATCACGCCGGCAGTTAGCGTCTTGGGCACCTCAAGACATCCGAAAGCGTCGCCGTGCGCCGATTCACCAACATCCTGTTCTGCCCTCTGGGTGACAGAGGCAACCCGGCTGCAGCAAGGAGAGTCGTCGACCTGGCGGCCCGCAACGGCGCAGAGCTCACGCTGTTCGGTGTGATAGCCGAACCGTCCAGACTGCAGCGAGCGTTGCACGGCGCCGACTACATCGACGCGATAAGGGAGGCCGAGGCGAGGGCGCTGACCGCGAAGCTGGCCCGCTGCGCGCCCGACACCGCAAACGGCCTGATCGAGACGAGGATCGCATCCGGCAGCTCGGCGCTGCGCATCATCGAGCGAGTCCTGATCGCCGAACACGACCTCGTGGTCGTCACCACCGACGAAGACGACGAGGATCGCGCCGACATCAAGCGCCTGCTGCGCAAGTGCCCCTGCCCGGTGTGGGTGATTCGCCCGACCCGGGCCAGAATCCAGCGAGTCCTCGCTGCCGTGAATCCAGAGCCGTCCGAGGCCGAGCTGAATCGAACCATTCTCGAGCTCGCCGCATCGATGGTGAACGACTACGGCGGCGAGCTCCACGTCGTGCACGCATGGAAGCTCTACGGCGAGGCGACCATTGCGTCCTCGGCGTTCATCCACACCTCCGCGGCGGAGATCGAAGCACTCTTGGAGAGCGAGCGAGCTTCTCACCTGCAGGCGCTCCACGACGTGCTGTCCGCTACGGGTCTCGAAACCGAGTCGTGGCAGATCCATCTCGAGAAGGGTCCGCCGGCGGGGGTGGTGCGCGAGGTCGTGGCGAGGCACCGGATCAACCTTCTCGTCATGGGCACGATTGCTCGCACCGGTGTCGCAGGCCTGATCATGGGGAACACGGCCGAAGCGGTCCTGAACAGCGTGCGGTGTTCGGTCATCGCCCTCAAGCCGCCCGGGTTCGTCTCGCCGGTTCATCTGGTTGCCAAGTGACGGTCGGCCCGGGGGATGGCATCTTCGAGAGCAATGGCGGCCGAGACACAGAGAGGGCGAGCTCTGGCTGAGCTCATGGCCCGGCTGAAGACCGTGTTGCCGGTGTTGCTGGCTGCCGCGATCGGTACGGGGTTCTTGATGTTCGCAGTCGGGTCGGCGTGGGCTGCCTTGGTGCTCCTCATTCACGCGACGGTGGGAACGACGCTCCTGGTCGGCGCAACGTTCCTGCTGGGCGCGAGCCGGCACGAACGACGCGCCGGCTCGCAGGTGGTGCTCGGCGTGGCGCTGATCGCCACGTCAATCCTGGGTCTGGCTCATGCCATCGTCGGCGTGGAGTCCATCGGGGGTCGGGCGGTTCTCGTCATGCACGTGGAGCTCGGCATCCTGTCGCTTGTGCCCATGGTCTGGTGGGCGCTGCGGCATCGGAGCCGTGACAACGGCGTCGATTCTTCTCGTCGTGCGCTGCTCGATCCCGCTCGACTCGTCGGTCTTGCGCTGCTCACCCGAGGAGGGACAGAGGGCCTGGTGCGCGCGTTCTCGCTCCCAGGATCCCGACGGCGACGGACCGGCTCGTACCCACGGGGTTCGTTCGATCCCGGTTCCATGCCGACCACGATGTGGCTTCGCGACAAGCGACCGGACATCGACGTGGCCGATTGGACCCTCACCGTCCGGGGTTCCACCACCAGCCGCGCGTGGACCCACGAAGAGCTTGCCGCCTTCGATGACAGCCTTCGGGCCACGCTCGACTGCACGAGCGGCTGGTTCGCCACCCAGAATTGGGGAGGGGTCCGGGTTGATCGCCTTGTCCCCGACGGCGAGGGCGGCCGCAGTCTCGTGGTCCGGTCGGCGACCGGCTACCAGCGAAGATTTCCCATCGACGACGTCGATCACCTGATGCTTGCCACCCGCGTCGGCGGTGAGCCGCTGAGCAGCGGGCACGGACACCCTCTGCGCCTCGTTGCGCCGAATCGCCGGGGGTTCTGGTGGGTGAAATGGGTGGTCGAGATCGAGATAGACGATCGGCCGTGGTGGTGGCAGTCGCCCTTCCCGCTCGGATGAGGGGGCAACCGAGACCGACCATCAACAGACGAAAGCCCCTGGCGCCGGCGATGGCGCGAGGGGCACGGTTGACCCATGTCGAGGTGGGTCAAGGCGATCGCGTCGGGGTCGGTGTCCCCTCTCGAGCCGCGACGGCTCGTCGGTCTCGTCGTAGCGGTGCTGGCGTTGTCGGCCTCGCTCGCCGTGTTCCTCGCCCAGGTCGAGGTGACCGTCCAGGCGGTGGGGGAGACCAGGAGTTGCGGATCGGCCTTCGACAGTGCCACCGATCGGTCGGGTTGGGAACTGTGGTGGGCCCGCGATCTCGATGAGCCCGACAGCGGCGTTCGCTCGGCGCTCATCCGCAGCCACCTGTGTCCAGCCGCAATCAACCGGCAGATCGGCGCGGCGGCGGCGCTGGGTGGTGCGGGCGTCATAGCTGCATTGTTGGCTGGATGGAAGACTCGGTCGGGGCTACAGCGTGGTTCGGCGAAAGAGACAACGGGCGGCCGGATCGCAGCGCTCGGGAGGGCAACCTCGCTGGCGGGCGGGGTTCTCACCGTTGCGGGCGTGATTGCGGTCACCCTTCTCGTCGCCGATGCCGACTCGACGCTGTTCTTGTACACCGATCGCCTGGTCGTCGGCGTGGTGGGGCTCATCGTGCTGATGCCGACGATGGCGCTGTTCGTCATCGGACGGGTGCTGGCGCTCGCTGGTGCGCACCTGGATCGATTCGACCGGGAACGAACCCATGGCTAGGAGCCTGGCGGTACTAGTGATGGTGACAACCCTGACGGCGGGCTGCGTCTCCAGCGCCCCGAGCGCAGTGTTGGAGTCGACGCAGCGCTTCGGTGAGAGCATCGAGCTTCCCACCCCCGACCGCTCGGGTTCGGCAACGCTGGAACAGGTGTTGTCGCTGCGGAGGTCGCAGCGAGAGTATGCGCCCGACGAGCTCCCACTGGCGACGATCGGCCAGCTGTTCTGGGCCGCCCAGGGTGTCACCGACGCGGTCGGTCATCGAACCGCACCGTCGGCTGGAGCAACGTATCCTCTCGAGCTCTATGCCGTCTCCGGGACCACCTTCATGCACTATCTGCCCACCGGGCATCGGCTCGAGCAGCGCCCCGACGACACGACGCTCGCCCAGTTGGCGGCGGCCGCTTTCGGTCAGGGGTTCGTCGGTTCCGCCCCCGTTGTGATGGTGATCACCGGTGTTCAGGCACGGACCGAAGCCGAGTACGGCGCGGTGGCCGGCGATCTCGTGAACCGAGAGGCAGGCCACGCCGCGCAGAACCTACTCCTCGAGGCCACGTCGCTCGGTCTCGCGGCGGTTCCCATCGGCGGTTTCGACCCCGCGTCGGTGGCCCGCCTCTTGGCGCTGGCCCCCGGCGAGGAGGTGCTCTACCTACTACCTGTCGGCCATCCGGCCTCTTCCAACGGCTCCTGAGGCCCCGGATCGCGGCGATAGCCGGACGGGCACCAGCTCAACTCGGCTCGAGCTGACGCCGAACCGTCTGGCCACAGGGTCCTGGGCGACCTGCCGGCGACATCTAGGGTCATGGGTATGGACATCAGCCCGCAACAAGCCAGGGTTCTCGGTTGCCTGATCGAGAAGGCGGAGACCACCCCCGACAGCTATCCGCTGAGCTCGAACGCGCTCCGGGCCGCCTGCAACCAGGCGACCAATCGTGATCCGGTCGTCGACTACAGCGAGCGTGAGGTCGATGCCCTCATGATCGAGCTCCGCCAGCTCGGTCTGGCTCGCACCGTGACCGGCAGTGGTCATCGCGTCGGCAAGCACAAGCACGTCGTCGACGGGGCCCTCGGCCTCGACGGCCACGAGCTGGCGGTGCTTGCGGTTCTGCTGCTGCGGGGGAGCCAGACGCGCAACGAGATCACCAACCGAACAGCACGCTACGCGCGAGGCCCCGACGGTGATGCCGCCGCGGTCGACGCCGCGATCGACCGGCTCGCCGCCCGTTCCGATCCGCTCGTCGTGCGCCTCGAACGCCGGCCCGGCGAACGCGAGCCTCGCATCGACCAGTGCTGGGCTGCGAGCGGCGAGGGTGTCGCTCGTGCGCCGGTATCGGCCGATGCAGCGGTGGGGTCGTCGACAGCCACCCTCACCCCCATCCCGACACTCCCGCCCATCCCGCCCGACGAGCCCGGTGAGGTCACCACACTCGCTGGTCGGGTGGCGGCGCTGGAAGTGGCACTCGCCGAACAGACCCGTCGTCTCGACGAACTGCTGGAGGAGCTCGGCGACTGACGCTTGCGGATCGATCCGACAGCGGCGAGTCTGCTCTGGTGGCGTTGTTCAAGAGGAAGCGCAGGAGCGACTCGGTTGATCCTGACGATCGCTCCCCGGCCACGGGGGTCAAGTACAAAGACCTCGCGGTGGTCGCGAAGCTGGTCGACGCCGGCGCCGACATGTCGCAGCCCCGCCACGTGCTCCACTACCTGTACTTCGACGATCGCGACGACGCCGAGACGGCCGCAGCCGAAGCACGACAGTCAGCCTTCGAGGTCGACGTGCGGGAGCCGCAGCCCCCGTCGCGGCCGCAATGGGCGCTGGTGTGTGAGCGACGCGGGGTGATTCTCGACGCGCCCACCATTTGCGACGGCAGAGACTTCTTCGAATCGCTCGCCTCGAGGTGCGGCGGCGACTACGACGGCTGGGAAGCCTCGGTCCGCTGACCGGCCCGCAACCCTTGTCGGCACCCGCTGGCGAGAGTAGCTTTTCGAGGGGCCGAAGGCCCCGGAAGGAGCGGTGATCTCCATGGCGAAGAGCCCCGAACAGATGATCGCGATGATGGTCGATGGCGCCCAGCCGCACTGCGACGAGCCGCTCCAGTCGGCGATGATCTGCAGCCACGCCGGGTCGATGGCGAGCGTGCTCACCAGCAGATTCCTGCCGGCCGGTGGCGGGCTGCCCCGCACGTCGGAGCTCCCCAATCCGGTTCTGATCGCCGTCGGGCCGTCCACGATCTACGCGTTCAAGTACAAGCCGAAGGGCTTCAAGGTCAAGCTCAAGTCCGGCTCGGAAGTGGCGCGGTGGCCCCGCAGCTCGATCGACGTGGAGGTCGGCAAGGCCGGTGCCGTCTCCCAGTTCGCGCTGGTCACCGACCAGGGTGAGGTCTACACCCTGGAGGTCACCACCGCGCTCGGCGGCGCCGGGGCCTACGACCTGTTCATCAAGGCACTCCATCCACCGGCCTGACCGTCGTCAGAGCCCAGCCGCACCCAGTGCGTCGGCGGTCCGGCGGATGATGGCGGCGAGCTCGGGATGCTCGCCCTCGAACTCGACGGCGTACTCGTTCAGCCGGTCGCCGAGGCCATCGTGATCGTCGCCGTCGACGGCCTCGGTGATCTGGTCGGAGAGCTCGAGCGCGCGCTCCTCACTGACGAGATGCAGGCGCTCGGCCAGGTCGATGAGCTGCTCACGCAATTGTGATCTCATTCCCGACAGGGTATGCGTTGTCCGTCGCCGAGGAGGTCCCGAGCGCCATGTGGTTGCGGCTGTGGGCATTCGTACGACTGAGCCGACCCCACTTCCTGGTGGGCGGATTCGTGATGTTCGGTTTGGGGGCGGTCACCGCGGGCTCCATCGGTGCGGCGGACTATGTGCTGGGCCAGATCCTCGTCACCTCGACGCAACTGACGGCGCACTACGTGAACGAGTTCGCGGATGTGGAGGCCGATCGGCACGTCCGGCACCGCACGTTCTTCTCCGGCGGGAGCGGGGTGTTGGCCAACGACCTGCTTCCACCACGAACCGCCTTGTACGCAGCCTGGGCCTCGACGTCGGCCGCCATCGTCGCCGGTCTGTCCTTCGTCGGTCCGAGCCCATGGGTGACGGCGGTCGGGTTCGCGGCGGTGGGCGTGTCGTGGGCGTACTCGATGCCACCGATTCGACTGCTCGATCGGGGTTGGGGCGAACTGGTCACCTCGGTCACCGTCGCCGGTGCCGTGCCGTTGATCGCCCCGCTGTCCCAGCACACGGTGACAGCGGAGCTCTGGTGGTCGATCGCGATGCTCGTCCCCATTCACGGTTCGATGATGTTGGCATTCGAGTTGCCCGATCTCGACAGCGACGCCGTCTCGGGCAAGCGGGTGTTGGCCGTGCGCCTCGGACGTCGCCGTGCGGAAACGGTCATCATCGGCCTGGCCTCCATCGGCGGTGCCATCGGTGCGGTCGGGATCGGCACCGGCGGCCTACCGCCGGCCACGGCGCTCGGTGCTGCGGCCGCCCTCCCGGCCGCCCTCATGATCGGGTCCATGACCGGTGACCGTCATGGCGTGCTCACCGCGTCGGCGGTGGCGATGTTCGTGATCTCGAGCGGGGGTCTCGTGGTGGGTCTCTCGATCGGATGAGCCCGCCCGCGTGCCGGTCGTGGGCGTTCGTCTCAGATCCAGTCGAGGATCACCTTGCCGCATCTCCCGGAGGCGACGATCTCGAAGGCGTCGTCGAACCGGTCGGCCGGGAGGCGATGGGTGATGATCGAACTGATGTCGAGCCCACTCTGCAGCATCGCCGCCATCTTGTACCAGGTCTCGAAGATCCGCCGACCGTAGATCCCCTGCACCTCGAGGCCCTTGAAGATCACGTCGTTCACGTCGAGGGTGATCGGTCCCGACGGGATACCCATCAACGCAATACGGGCACCGTGGTTCATCGCATCGAGCATCTGGTTCACCGCCGACTCGGCGCCCGACATCTCCAGGCCGATGTCGAACCCCTCGGTCATGCCCAGCTCGGTCATCACCGCATCGAGATCTTCGGTAGACACGTCGACCACACGGGTGGCGCCGGCCGACGCAGCCATGTCGAGACGGAAGCGGTTGACGTCGGTGACCACGATGTGGCGGGCGCCGATGTGACGCGCGATGGCCGTCGCCATGGCGCCGATGGGTCCGGCCCCGGTGATCAGTACGTCCTCGCCGACCACGTCGTAGCGCAACGAGGTGTGGGTCGCGTTGCCGAGGGGGTCGAGCACTGCGGCGGTGTCGTCGTCGATGTGGGCGGGGACGACGAACACGTTCTCGGCGGGAAGCACCACGAAGTCGGCGAAGGCGCCGGGGCGGGTCACTCCGACGCTGATGTGGTTGTGGCAGAACTCTCGTCGGCCCGCTCGGCAATTGCGGCAGTGACCGCAGGTGATGTGCCCCTCGCCGGCGACCCGCTGGCCGACCTCGAGGTCGACGACATCGGCGCCGACTTCGGCGATCTCGCCCATGAACTCATGGCCCACCACGAGGGGCACCGGAATCGTGGCCTGCGCCCAGGGGTCCCAGCGGTGGATGTGCAGGTCGGTTCCGCAGATCGACGTCTTGTGGACCCTGATCAACACCTCGCGATCGCCCGGCGTCGGCCCGTCGACCTCTTCGAGCCAGAGTCCCGGCTCGGGTTTGGCCTTCACCAACGCTCTCACGACACCACGCCCATCTCTCGCCCGACGCGTGTGAACGCATCGATCGCCGTGGTGATGTCGTCGTCGGAGTGGCCCGCCGACATCTGGGTTCGGATGCGTGCGCTTCCCTTCGGGACCACCGGGAACGAGAAGGCGATGACGAACACTCCTTCGGCCAACAGCCGATCGGCCATGTCGACGGCCACGCGTGCATCGCCCAGCATGACCGGGATGATCGGATGCCCCGCTCCCGTCAACGTGAACCCGGCCGCGGCCATGCCGTCGCGGAATCGTTGCGAATTGCGTTCGAGCTGGGTGCGGAGATCGTCGGCCGAACGCAGGAAATCGATGACCTGCAACGTGGTGGCGGCGATCACCGGCGCCAGCGAGTTGCTGAACAGGTACGGGCGCGACCGCTGGCGCAGCCAGTCGACGATCTCCCGCCGACCGCTCGTGTACCCACCCGACGCGCCGCCCATCGCCTTGCCGAGCGTGCCGGTGACGATGTCGACCCGTTCGGCGACACCGCAGTGCGCCGGGGTGCCCCGACCGCCCGAGCCGACGAAGCCCACCGCGTGCGAGTCGTCCACCATCACCATGGCGTCGTGGCGATCGGCCAGGTCGCAGATCGTCGCCAGGTCGGCGATCACACCGTCCATCGAGAACACGCCGTCGGTGGCGATCAGCCGGTATCGAGCGTCGGTCGCCTCGCGCAGTCGGAGCTCGAGCTGGCCCATGTCGTTGTTGTCGTAGCGGAGCCGCCGAGCCTTGCTCAAGCGGATGCCGTCGATGATCGAGGCGTGGTTCAGTGCGTCGCTGATGACACAGTCCTGCTCGTCGAGGATCGTCTCGAACAGACCGCCGTTGGCATCGAAGCACGAGGAGTACAGGATCGTGTCGTCGGTGCCGAGGAACCGACTCAGCTCCGCCTCGAGCTCCTTGTGCACGGTCTGGGTTCCGCAGATGAACCGCACCGACGCCATTCCGTAGCCGTGGGCGTCGAGCGCCTCGCGGGCCGCCTCGACCACCATCGGGTGATCGGCCAGCCCGAGGTAGTTGTTGGAGCAGAGGTTGAGCACCGTGGCACCGTCGTCGAGCTCGATGTGGGCCGACTGCGGCGAGGCGATCAGGCGCTCACGCTTGAACAGGCCGTCGTCGTCGAGCTCGGCACAGCGGGCGGCGAGGTCGTCGAGCATCGGGCTTCGAGCTGGTGGTCGCCCGGTGGGCTCGCGGCCGGCGTCGTGATCGTCGAACGGCACCTCGGCAGTCTATGAGCCTGCCGGTACGCCAAGTGGGCTCCTCCGAAGAGGAGCCCACCTGGGGTTGTCGGAGCCGACCGGTCACAGGTGGCCGGTCGGCATGAGACACCTTGTCGATGCCGACCGATCGAGGATGGTCAGACCTTCAGCAGCTCCTTCTCGGGCTCGTCGGCCGTGAGGGGCTCGGGAACCGTTTCGGGCACGTCGGGCTGGTCCTTGCCCCAGGCGGCCCAGATCACTGCTGCGCCGGTGACGGTGCAGAGGAAGCCGAGTCCGGCGAGCAGGGCTGCGACACCGAGGGCGAGCTGCAGGGTGCTGTGCGTCGCCGCACCGACTCCGAGCTCGGCAACGAGTGCGTGTGCCGTTCCGCTCCACGCCTGATCGCGGGCCGGGCCCTCGATCGGGTGCTGGCGGTCGAAGTCGGTCCAGTAGCGGCCTTCGACGGCGAACTCATAGGTGCCGGCCTCGAAGGTCTCGCCGTTGTACTCGACGGTTTCGTCGAGAACGACGGTCTGGGTGCCGTGCAACACGTGGTAGGCGATCGTCGCCATCTGGTACATGTACTCGGTGGCGCTGTTGACGAGGGGATTGTTGGGATCGAGGTCGCTCTCGACGATGGGGAAGTTCCAGTCGTCTTCGAGCAGGGACCTGATCGCCTGGGCTTCCTCGACGCTGCCACGGTCGATGAGAACGCCGTCCTCGTTGTAGCTCAGGGTGACGTTCTGCTCCTCACTGAAGGCTTGGAGTGAGTCGTAGCCACCCTGAACCTTGCCGTAGGCAACCCCGGCTCCGATGAAGAACCCGAGGCCTACCAGAACCAGGAACGCACCGAGAACCTTCAGTCGTTTTCTCATGACAACCCCAAATCTCTATCTGTGGTTTGTGAAGAGTTTCACAAACGGACAGTTGTCAGCGTGCATCCGTTGGTCTCCTCCTCACAGGGACTTAAGTCCGTACTCCGGGTGAATAGGACTTATGGCCCTGCGACGGAGTTGTCCCGACGGCTGCGTTTCGGTGAACATCGGCTCATGCGAGCCGCACTGCTCCGCGAGCCCAAGCCGGCCGGCGACGGTCCACTGGCCATCGTCGAGGTCCCCGAACCCGAGGTCGGGCCCGAGGACGTGCTGGTGCGGGTCGAGGCCTGTGGCGTGTGCCGAACCGATCTGCAGCTCTGCGAGGGCGATCTGGCCGCCGAGACGCTGCCGATCATCCCCGGGCACCAGATCATAGGAACCGTCCTGGACTGCGGAAGCCGCGTGATCGACGCCGACATCGGCGAGCGGGTCGGGGTGGCGTGGATCGCCGCGACCTGCGGTTCCTGCCGGTTCTGTACCTCGGGTCGGGAGAACCTGTGTGAGCAGGCGCGGTTCACCGGATGGCACCGTGACGGCGGCTTCGCCGAGAGGATGGCCGCGCGGGCCGACTTCTTGTACCGCCTGCCCGACGGATTCGATGCCCTCGCCGCGGCGCCGTTGTTGTGTGGTGGGGCGATCGGCCTGCGTTCGCTGCGGGTGTCGGGCATCGAGCCCGGCGGCCGGCTCGGCCTGTTCGGGTTCGGCGCATCGGCGACGTGTGCCATCCAGATCGCCCGGCACTGGGAGTGCGAGGTGTACGTGAGCACCCGATCGACCGCCGAACAGCAGCGCTCACTCACCCTCGGCGCGGCCTGGGCGGGTTCCTACGACGAGCAACCTCCGGTGCCGCTCGACGCGGCCGTCACCTTCGCTCCGGTCGGTGCGGTCGTCGTCGAGCGCGCTGAAGGCCCTCGATCGGGGCGGGGTGGTGGCGATCAACGCGATCCATCTCGACCAGGTCCCCTCACTCGACTACGCCGACCTGTGGTGGGAACGCCAGATCCGCAGCGTCGCCAACGTGACCCGCGCCGATGTGGCCGACCTCATCGAGCTGGCCGCGGCCATTCCCATCCGCACACAGGTGGAGACACACCCCCTGGTCGATGCGAACGTCGCTCTCGATCGCCTCGCACGCGGGCAGGTGTCGGGCGCGGCGGTGTTGACCATGGAACCGACACCCACCCGCTAGGGGACAAGTGCCCTTGTGGGAGCCCGTCGGCTCTGCCTACCGTCGAACACGGGAGGTTCATCGGTCATGAAAGCAAAGGTCAACGACAAGATCGTCATCGGCGGCCACAAGGTCGGCAGCCCACTGCGGCGGGGTCTGATCGTCGAGGTCAGAGGCGCCGACGGCGCTCCCCCGTACCTGGTGCGGTGGGACAACGAACCTGGAGAGCACCTGCTGTTCCCTGGCACCGATGCGGTGCTCGAGAGCGCGTCGCACCACTGACGGCCCCCGTCACACCGGCGTCTCGGGCACCGCCTCCTGCTCGGCGGCCTGCGTCTCGGCGAGGTGCAGAACCCGCTGCGGGTAGGGGATCGTGATGTTGGCCCCGGCAAGACTTTCGCGAATGGCGATGGCCACCTCGCTGGTGGCCCAGCGCGCCGTCAGCTCCTCGGACGGATGCCAGAACCGAGCAACCAGTCCGACACCCGAATCGTGGAAGCCGGTGACCAACACGTCGGGGGGCGGGGCGTCCTCGAGGGCTTCGACGACGCGGATCGCCTGGAGGACGGTGCGTTGGGCATGGCGAAGGTCGGCGTCATAGGAGACCTCGAAGGGGAGCAGCGTCCGCCGGTACTCGTTCGCCGTCTGGTTCAGCAGCGGCTCTTCGAGCACCTTCAGGTTGGGTATGTGGACCATCTCACCGTCGAAAGTCATCATCACCACTGCCCGACCGTTGATGTCGACGACGGTGCCGGTCCTGCCGTTGCTCTGGATCTGGTCGCCCCGCCGGATCGGGCGCCGGGCGTGCAGCAGGATCGAGCCGACGAGGTTCGAGAGCGTGTGCTGCAGCGACAGGGCCAGGACCACACCACCGAGGCCGAGTGCTCCGAGAATCGGACCGACATTGACCTCGAGCTGGCGAAGGGCGTAGACGATGGCGACCAGCACCAGGAGGGTGCCGATGAGGCGAGTGATGATCGTGGTGACGTAGTCCTGGAACCGCAGCGATCGAGTGAGGGTCCGCAGCACCTGACGGATGGCGATGGTCACGGCGAAGGCGCCGGCGACCAGCGAGCCGGCGATCAGCCAGTCCTCCCACGTCACCGTTGCGACGACGAACGAGAGGGGAGCGACGGAATCCAGGGTCATGGCGAGGCACGATTCGGGTCGGAGGCGAACTATCGTCGGCGCCCACCTTAGGTCCCGGCCGTTCTCGTATCCTGCACGACATGAGCGATGCCGCGAGCACCACCGAGAGCGCTACTCCCCAGACGCTCGTCGGCGTGTCCTTCGACGACGTGTTCCGGGCGCGCGAGTTCATGACGGTGGCGTCTCGGTTGAAGTCGAAGAACGAGCTCGTGCTCCACGATGTGGTGCTGATCGTCAAGGATGCCGAAGGCAAGACCGTCGTGACCGAGACCGTCGACCCGCAGGCCAAGTCCAGCGCACTGTCGGGTGCGGTGTGGGCCGGCCTGTTCGGTCTGCTGCTCGGCGGCCCGGTCGGTTGGGTTGCCGGCGCTGCAGTGGGGGCCGGAGCCGGTATCGCCGCGGCCAAGGTGATCGACCTCGGTGTGTCCGACGACTGGGTCGAATGGTTCCGCGCTGCGGTCGGCCCCGAAACTGCCACCGTGGTGTTGCTGGTCAGCGACCTCCGCATCGAGGCGTTGATCGACGAGGCCAAGCGCTTTCCCGGGTCACATCTCGTCTATGCGAACGTCGACGAGGGGCTGCTCGGGCGTCTCGTCGAGGCCTTCGGCGACCAACGATCCGACGACGAAACCGACCCCGCCGACAGCTGACCTCGGCTCGCCCGCGCTCGCCATCCCCTCAGGCGAGTGGTCCGTGCGACATCATGACCAAGTGGAGATGCGAGCACTCGCGTGCGACGGGGAGGGTCCGGCGACGCCCGTCCAGGCCAACCTGGTCGACTCGCCCGAGCCCTCCGGCCGGTGGACATGGATCGACATCGAGGTCGGTGCCGGCGACGCCGACGAGCTGGTGAGCTTCGCCGGCGGTCTCGGCCTCGACTCCCTGGCGTTGCGCGACGCTGTCGAGGACGACGATCTGCCCAAGCACGACGACTTCGGCACGTCGATACTCGTGGTACTGCACGGCCTCGGTGACGACCACCTGCGCACCGCCGAGGTCGACTGCTTCTTGACCCAACGTCGGTTGGTCACCATTCGACGCCAGCGCTCGGCCGCGGTCGACGCGCTCTGGGATGCGATGCAACTGCGCCCGGAACTGACGACCGGCGACGCCGACCAGGTGCTCGGCCGGTTGGCCGACGTGGTGACCCGGCGGCTGCTCTCGGTCCTCGACGAGTTCGACGAACACGTCGAGATGCTCATCCGCCGGGCGCTCGAAGCCGACAGCAACACGGTCGCCGAGGTCACGGCGGCGCGAGGCCACGTCGCCGCGATCCGTCGGGTCGTTCACCCTCAGCGTGAAGTCCTCGACATCTTGCGCCGCTCGCCATCGACGCTCTTGACCGACGGAGGTAGACGCCGGTTCGCCGACGTGTTCGACGTTGCCTCCCGCGCTGCGGAGGGAGTCGATGCCGCCAGAACCGCGCTGGCCGAGACCCTCGATGCCTACCGCGGTGCCGAGGCCAGAAAGGCCACCGAGGTCACCAAGGTGCTCACCGTCTACGCGGCGATCATGTTGCCACTGTCGCTGGTGGCCGGGTTCTTCGGCATGAACTTCGCGAATCTGCCCGGCGTGCAGAACGACGACGGATGGATCATCGTGACCGCAGCGATGGGTTTCGTCGCCGTGTGTTCACTCGGCGTGTTCGTCGCCTTGGGGTGGATTCGCCGGCCGTCGGGTCGAGAAGCCGGAGCCACCCTGGGCCGAGGCATGGCCGAGGCGGCGAGAGCTCCTGTGCAGATCGTCGGAGCGGCGTTCGAGATCTCGACGATGCCCATCCGCAACGTCGCTGCGGTCCGCCGCCACCGAGGCCAGTCCGACAACGACTGACCGTCGTCAGCGCACGAACCGCTGCACGGTGTCGGTCGACTGGTCGGTGACGTACACCGCACCATCGGGTCCGATGGCGACATCGACCGGCGCGCGGAACGCACCGTCACCCGCTCCCTGACCGCCGCCGACGACGGTCCACTCCATTTCGGTCGCAGGTTCGGCCGGCAGCAGCCAGATCTCGCCTCGGTCGTAGCCGGTAGCGAGCACGGTGCCGTCCGCATCGACGGCCAGCCCCTCGGGCACCCGGAACGTTCCCGCCGGACCCGGGTTCCTCCAGATGCCCTCGGGCGAGCCGTCCGGGCCGAACCGCTGCACCCGCTGCGCTTCGTAGTCGGCCACCCAGACGTTGCCCTCGTCGTCGACCGCGATCCCCGTCGCATGAACCAATCCGCCGGGCTGATCGCCGGCTTCGCCGATCGAACGGAGGAAGGTGCCGTCGGGCCCGAATACCTGCACTCGGGGAATCTCGTCGTCGGTCACGAAGACCTCGTCGCCAACGACGGCGATGCCGATCGGTCGTCGGAACTCGCCGTCACCGTCTCCCTCGGTGCCCCATTCGGCCAGGAGGGTCCCCGTGGCATCGAATCGCTGGATCCGATGGTTGCCGTTGTCGACCACGAACACCGAGCCGTCGTCTCCGATGGCGAGCGAGCCGAAGCCGAGCGAGTCGAACCGGCCCGGTTCCGAGCCCTGGCCACCCCAGCCGCCGATCTCGTTGCCGGAATCGTCGAACACGACGACGCGATGGTTTCCCGAGTCGAAGACGTACACGTTGCCGTCGGCGTCGACGTCGACGCCGTAGGGAGCGTCGAAGGGTGTGGCCGGCACCAGCTGCCGGTCGAAGGTCAACGACGATTCCTCCAGTGGCGGGAGCGACACCGGCGTCGGTGTCGAGGTGGCCGTCGGGACCTCGGCGGTCGGCGACGTGGGGGTCGGCTCGGCGGCGGCAACGACGGCTTCCTCACCCGAACCCGAGCCCGAGCAGGCCGAGACGGCCATGGCCAGACCAACGAGAACCGAGGCGACCGAGCGAGGGTGGACCACGACCCGGACGGTAGCTCGCGCGACACTCGTGCGATGATCGGATGGTGTCCGCACCACCCCGCATCCGGCAGTCGGCCCGCGCCCTGCTAGTCGACCACGATCATCGCGTCCTTCTGGTGCAGTTCGCGTTCCCGGCCTCGCTCGACGCGGCACCCCACGAACCCAAGCGGCGGGTGTGGGCCACCCCCGGTGGGGGGATCGAAGCAGGCGAGACCGCGCAGGACACGCTCCGCCGGGAGCTGCACGAGGAGCTGGGACTGCAGATCGATTCCATCGGACCCCTCGTGTGGACGCGGACCTTTCTGGTGCCGTTCCTCGACGGCAGCTTCGACGGCCAGGAGGACGCCTTCTTCTTCATGCGCACGTCGAGCTTCGAGCCCGAACCGGCAATCGGCTGGGATCGCCTCCGAGCCGAATACGTCGCAGAGCTGCGCTGGTGGACCGTCGCAGAGCTGCGCAGCGCCCATCCGAGCACACGGTTCGCGCCGCGGCCGGCTGCCGCAGCTGTTGCCCGCCCTCCTCGCCGACGGGCCGCCCCCCTGGCCGATCGACGTCGGCGAATGACCCGCTCGCACTAGCCACCAAGAGAACGCGAAACTGACCCATGGCCAAGGTGCAGCTTCTCGACCGGCGAATGCTACTGACCAACTGGGGGAGGGGTGCGGTGGCGGTCGCCATTCTCGGACCGGCTGTTGTCGCCTGCTCGAGCAACGGCGACGAGGCCGCGGTGTTGGTGCCCACCACCGCATCGACCTCCGAACCCCCGGCCGAACCGACCGAGGACCAGTCGGCGGCCGAGGACGAGCCGGCGGCCGCCGACGCACCGACCCTTCGCTGGGAGCGGGTCAACTTCGAGTTCGTCTCCGCCTATGTCCTGGCGCGCGGCGATCAGGTCGCCATCGTCGACACCGGTACGGCCGGAAACGCCGATCGCATCGAGGCCGCGCTCACCGCCCTCGACGCGGGATGGGGCGACGTCGACCATGTGATCCTCACCCACCTCCACGGCGATCATGTGGGCGGCCTCCCCGCCGTGCTCGACGCTGCACCCACGGCCCAGGCCTATGCCGGCGAGGCCGACGTCGCCGGAATCACCTCGCCTCGGCCGCTGGTGCCGGTCAACGACGGCGACGAGGTGTTCGGGCTCGAGGTGATTGCCACCCCGGGCCACACCCCCGGCCACATTGCGGTCATCGACGAGACCGCCGGCCTGCTGGTCGCCGGTGATGCGCTCAACGAGTCGGATGGCAGGGTGAGCGGGGCGAACCCGCAGTTCTCCTCCGACATGGTTGCCGCCGCCGAGTCGGTCCGCGTGCTCGCCGCGTGGCGCTTCGACACCCTCGTCGTCGGCCACGGTGAGCCGATCGTGGGGGATGCCTCCGAGCTGGTTGCCGAGGTGGCTGGTCGGCGCTGAGCCACCTACTCTCTGCGCAACTGACGAGGGGGACGCGATGAGCACATACGTACTGGTGCACGGCGCATGGCACGGAGCCTGGTGCTGGGACAGGGTCGCGCCACTGCTGCGCGACGGCGGACACGCGGTGCTCGTTCCCGACCTGCCCGGACACGGCGACGACCTCACGCCCGTCGAGGAGGTCACCCTCGATGCCTACGCCAACCGGGTGGCCGAGTACATCGACGCCGCGGCCGAACCCGTGATCCTGGTCGGTCACTCGATGGGCGGCATCGTCGTGACCCAGGCGGCCGAGCTGCGGTCCGACGCCGTCGCAACGCTCGTGTACCTCACCGGCTTCCTACCCGGCAACGGCGAGAGCCTGCTCGACCTCGCCCCCGACGATGCCGGCACCCTCGTGCTGCCCAACCTCGTCACGTCCGAGGACGGCGTGTCGGCCACGGTCGCGCCCGACTTCTTGAAGCCGGCGTTCTACGCCGACTGCTCCGACGAGGATGTGGCGTGGGCGACCGAGCACCTCGTCCCCCAGGCTCTCGCTCCGCTGGCCACTCCCGTGGCGACCACCGACGAGGGATGGGGATCGGTGCCCCGCATCTACTTCGAGTGCACCGAGGATCAGGCCATTTCGATCACACGCCAGCGCGAGATGTACACCCGCCACCCGGTCGAGTCGGTCGTGTCCTTCGAGACCAGCCACTCGCCGTTCCTGTCCCAGCCGGTCGCGCTCGCCAACGCCCTGCTGCGCATCTGACCGGATCGGTTCAGTCCATCGACGCGTTCTGCGGGAGGTTGCGTTCGCCTCGCCGCCTCGCCACGGCCGTGACGCGTGTGACGATCCACCGGGCGGCGAAGAAGCCACCGACTGCGTAGACCGATCCGATCACCTCGTCGATCAGGTAGTGCTCGCCCAGGTACACCGTGCTGAAGTAGATCGCAGCCGGGTACAGGAGCGACACGATGCCCCAACGGCGACCGAAGGCCATGAACACGAACATGGCGAGCAGCGTGGCGTACGCCGCGTGCAGCGATGGCACCGCGGCCACCGGATTGGGGGAGAGCTTGTCGTAGAGCGTCGGCACCGATCGCAGGCCGAGGTGCGACCAGGCCTCGGCCGACAGATGGACGAACCCGTCGGTGTAGCCCTCGTCGCGGGCCAGCCACGGTGGTGCGGCGGGGAACGCGACGAAGGTGAGGAAGCCGGCGAAGGAGGTCACCACGATGCTGGTCACGTAGTTCCAGTAGTGCTGGGGTCGCCTCCGCCAGATCAGGAACGCGAGCGCGAAGGGCACCACGAAGTGCAGCATGTACACGCCGTACATCGCCACCTCGAACGCGCCGGCGTCGCCGTCGTAGAACCAGTTCTGGAGACGGGTCGTCGGCAGCTGCCCGCCGAAGAGCACCTCGTCGGCCCGGATCAGCCCCGAGAACTCCACCCGGCTGTTGAGGTCGTCGGCCACCCCTCGGAACGACTCGTACACGAACAGCAGGGCAATGAACGGGGCGAATCGCACGATTCCGTCGCGGGTGGCGCCGACGGCGACGAATCCGAAGAAGAGGAGCACGAAGAGCTTGTCGGGGGTGGGCCACGAGGGCACCATCGAGAACCAGATGAGCCACGCGATCGCACCAACGGTGCCGAGCAGGCGACCGTGCTTGGCGAAGAACCCGGGGATCGCCTCGCTCCGGTCGTCGACGGGAGCCTCGCTGCGGTCGAGCAGGTCGGCCGTAACCGCGCGATCGTCCCGGGTCAGCTCGACGATCTCCATCGCTGTCAATCGGCTCCGGACCAGGGTTCTTTAGGGCAGT
Source organism: uncultured Acidimicrobiales bacterium (assembly GCA_963787285.1). Taxonomy (GTDB): domain Bacteria; phylum Actinomycetota; class Acidimicrobiia; order Acidimicrobiales; family JAHEJN01; genus JAHEJN01. The sequence goes on from CAWBCM010000005.1 coordinate 69,538, forward strand.
TCATCGTCCATCGAGCCGGAACAACAGGACTTCACGATCGAGATCGGGAGCCGGCTGCTCGGTGTAGCCGCGAGCAGCCATCCGATCGCGAACCAGCTCGGTGTAGTCGCGCTCGGGTCGGGTCAGATTCCCGACCATCACCACGACCGTGGCGCCCGAGGCTCGCTGGTCGAGCACTGCGTCGAGGTACTCGGGCCCCCACGTGCTCGATGCATGGGGGAGCCCAAAGCTCGGTGCATCGATCGGATGCGCGGCCTCCACCGGATTGACCCACATCAGCGAGGGAGCGTCCTCGAAGACCCACTCGCCGCCCTCGTCGACGAAGAAGTCCCGATCCTTGCCCATCACGTGCATCGGTTCGAGCACCACCACCGTGGACGCCGGGTCGGTGTTCGCGTTCACCCAGTCGACCGCCATCTCCCAGCTCGCCGACTCGTCCACCTGATCGACCCACGTCGGCGCCACGGCGACGAAGGCCGCGGCCACGGCGAGCGTTGCGGCCATCGGGCGTTGGAGGCGACTGATCCCGGCCGCCACCAGTAGCGAGGCGGCGGGCAGTGTCCAGATCAGGTAGCGCGGCAGGTAAACATCGGCGTTGGCGAATCGGGCCAGGAGAAACGGGACCAGGACGCCGGCGACGGTCCAGACGGCCAGCCCGCGGACCTGCCACGGCCCGAGCCCCGGACGTGATCGCGGGAAACCGCCCACGACCAGGGCAACCAGGCCGGCGAGGAGCACGGCCCCGGGGAAGAGGAACTGGATCTGGCCGTTCCACGGCGCCGCCAGCTCGGTGTCGAATCGGGTCGCATTGGAGGCGTTGACGACCAGCTGCGGCAGCAAAGGCACCAGCACCAGGCCGCCGACCAGCATCGCCCCGAACACCTTGGATGGCGTGAGCGTGCGCTTCCTCAGGCCCACGCCGATCAGGTAGGGGAAGGCGAGTAGCCCGAAGGACGTCAGGAGATGGAGGTTCAGCGCGAGCCCGGCCGAGACCGCGGCGATGGTGCCGTTGCGACGCGAGCCGTCGTTCACCCAGCGAATCAGGTAGGCGTTGGCAACGGTCGTCGCGAGGAGCGCCAGGCCGTAGGGCCGGGCGTCGGTGGCCGCCGAGAGAACCGTCGCATGAACGGTGAGGAGGGCCACGGCGACCCAGGCGGTACGGCGGCCGTCGAGCTCCTCGGCCAACCGGAACAAGACGACGAGGGTCAGGATGCAAGCCAGGAGCGACGGGATCCGCATGGAGAACACGCTGTGGCCCGCCACGGTGGTCCAGGTCCACATGAGCACGCCGTACAACGGCCCGTTCGACTCGAATTCGAAGTGGCGGGCGAGCATGTCGGGTAGCGAGCCCTCCACCTCCCAGAGCGTGGTGATCTCGTCGACCCATGGTGGCCGCACCAGTCTGGCGGTGGCGATCGCTGCGAAAATGGCCACCGTGGTGAACGCGACCGGCTCGAGGAAATACCTCGGCGGCGACGTCTCGTCGACCCGTGGCGCGGGCGTCGGCGGGCGCGGCGCGGGATCCAGGGTGGCCGTCATGGGGAATCCGGTCGGCCGCGTGGTCACGGAGTTGAGCGGTCGAATCGCGGGTGCGCCCTCGTAGGATTGATGGTTCGCTACTCCGGATGCCGTGTGTCGACAACTCCCCCGAACGTCCTTCTCGTTCAAGCCGAACGACGCCGTACCTTCGCGATCATCTCGCATCCCGATGCCGGCAAGACCACCCTGACCGAGAAGTTCCTGCTCTATTCGGGAGCGGTGACGGCGGCGGGCTCGGTGAAGGCGCGTGCCGGTGGTCGCTCCGCCCGCTCCGACTGGATGGCCATGGAGCAGGAGCGCGGCATCTCCATTGCCTCGACGGTGCTGCAGTTCGACTACCGCGGTCACGTCGTGAACCTGCTCGACACCCCGGGTCACCGCGATTTCTCCGAAGACACCTACCGCGTTCTGGCTGCCGCCGACGCTGCGGTGATGGTTCTCGACACCGCCAAGGGCATCGAGCCGCAGACCCTCAAGCTGTTCGAGGTCTGTCGAGCGCGCAACATGCCGGTACTCACGCTGCTCAACAAGTTCGACCGTCCCGGACTCGACCCGCTCGAGCTGCTCGATCAGATCGAGGATCAGATCAATCTCCGCCCGACGCCCATCACCTGGCCGGTGGGCATACCGGGCGACTTCCGGGGCGTCATCGACCGACGCAGCGGTGACTTCATCCGTTTCACCCGCACCGCACGGGGGTCGACGGAGGCGCCCGAGGAGGTCGTGCCCGCCGATCGAGCCGCCGCCGAGGAAGGGGAGTCGTGGCAGACGGCGATCGAGGAGGTCGCTCTGCTCGACGAGGTCGGCGCCACCCACGACGACGTCACCTTCCGGAGCGGGAAGACGAGCCCCCTGTTCGTCGGCTCGGCGCTGACCAACTTCGGCGTGCGCCATCTCCTCGACGGGGTCATCGACTTGGCGCCGGCGCCCGAGGAGCGCCTGACCGCCGACGGCGACCTTCGCGATCTCGATGCACCGTTCTCGGGGTTCGTGTTCAAGGTCCAGGCCAACATGGACAAGTCGCACCGCGATCGGGTGGCCTTCGTGCGGGTGAACTCGGGCCACTTCGAACGGGGTATGACCGTCACCCACGGCCCCTCGGGCAAACCCTTCTCCACCAAGTACGCGGCCAGCGTGTTCGGCGAGGAACGCGAGACCATCGACGACGCCTACCCGGGCGACATCGTCGGCCTGGTGAACGCCAGCGGTCTCCAGATCGGCGACACGCTGTACGTCGACGCCAGCGTCGAGTTCCCGCCCATCCCGCGCTTCGAGCCCGAAGTGTTCTCCGTCGCCCGCCCCAAGGACGTCTCGCGCTTCAAGCAGTTCCGTCGTGGCCTGAGCCAGCTCGAGCAGGAGGGCGTGGTGCAGGTGTTGCGCGACGAGCAGTCGGGCGATGTCTCGCCGGTGCTCGCCGCCGTCGGGGTCATGCAGTTCGAGGTGTTCGCACACCGGCTCGAGAACGAGTTCGGTGCCGTGGTCGAGCTGTCGCCGACGTCGTACACGGTGGCCCGCCGCACCGATCCCGCCACCGCCGAGAAACTGAGGAGCATCTCCGCGGTGCGAGTGATGAGCGCCGAGGACGGCAGCCTCTTCGCCCTCTTCGAGAGCATCTACCGGCTCCAGCGTCTGCAGAACGAGAACCCCGAGTGGTGCCTCGAACGGATCGTCCCGTCCTGACCCGACGGGGGCGCCGACGTCAGGCGATGCACTCCCAGGTTGCGAACATGTAGGACGGCTCGAATCCGTGCCGGTCGGCCTCGCCGGCATCGGCCACCACGGCGAGATCATCGACGATCGCCGTTGCGAGCAGATCGGCCACGTCGAACTCCGCCGCCAGCGCGGTGTCCGGCGGCACCTCGCCGGCCACCACCGCCGCGTGCCAGGGCTCGGTGACCAGCAGCGCAACGTCGAATCCGGCGGCGCGAAGACGGGCGGTGAGGTCGTGACCGAAGCGCCAGAACACCGGGGTGTTGTCGCCGTGGAACTCCGGTGCCTCGGGTGGTGCGGTGTGGCCCTGGAGCAATGGCACCTGGAGGAACATCCGCCCCCCGGGGCGCAGCACCCGGACGATCTCGGCCAGAGCGGCGTCGGTGTCGGGAACGTGTTCGAGCACGTGGGGCGTGAGGATGACATCGATCGACGAGTCGGGAAGGTCGATGGCCTGCAGATCGATCTTCACGCTGGCCCGGTGGGCGCCCTCGTCGAAGTCGCTGGCGGTGTAGTCGAACCAGCGGCTCATCGCCGCGCGGTAGTCGGCACCCAGTCGTGGGCTGGTCTCCAGCACGACCGAGCCCAGCGCCGGCTCCATGCGTCGCTGCATGCAGAAGAAGAGGAAGCGGTCGCGGGCAATCGACCCGCAGTCGGGGCACAACGCCGACTCGGAGTGGGCACCGCCCCCGAACACCGGCCCCGACCACCGGCAGATGTTGCAGCTCACCGCGCCGGAAGCGGTCGGTGGGTCCCATGGCGAAGCCACGTCGGCGAGCCGAGACCGCACCGAGCCCCGATCGCGGGCACCGAGCCTGCGAAACAGGCTCGAGGTCGCGAAACGGCTGCGCAGGGAGGCCACGTCGAGACCCTACCCGCCGCCCGTCGGCGGCCAGCCGGTCGCGGCGGCACGGCTAGGGTGACCCGCGATGAGTGATCAGGGTTCCGCCGAGCTGACCCCGAAGGTCGAGTACTACAACGTCGACCGGTTCTGGAACGAGCTCCCCGCCGTCATCGACCATCAGTGCCGTCGCGGACCGGGTGACCCCGACGAGTGGTGGAGCCTCTACCTGAAACGCGTGTACGCCACGCCGCCCCGCAAGCGGGCGTTGGTGATCGGCTGCGGAAACGGGTGGGTCGAGCGGCATCTGGCCGACATCGGCGTTGCGGAGCACTTCGACGCCTTCGACGTCGACCCTGCGTATGTGGCGACGTGCGAGGACGAGCGCGGCGACCGACCCATCCGCTACTTCGTGAGCGACTTCCGCACCTTCGAGCCCACCGAGAAGTACGACCTGATCGTGAATCACGCCGCGCTGCATCACGCGCAGTACCTGTACCGGCTGACCGCACAGTTGGCGAAGGCGCTCACTCCCGACGGCATCTTCGTGCACTGGGAGTACCTCGGACCCGATCGCAACCAGTACGCCGACCACCACGTCGCCCACATGGAGGAGGTGAACCGGGCCATGCCCGAGCGCTTCCACTCCGCCTTTCGGCTACGCCCGTTCCTCAGCGCCGCCATCGCCGGTGACCCCACCGAGGCGGTGCACGCGAGCGAGATCGTGCGAGCGGTCGAGCAGTACTTCACCGTTCTCGAACGCCACGACATCGGCGGCGGTCTGGCCTACCAGATGCTCTGGAACAACATCGCCGAGTTCGAGGATCCGACCGACACCGAAGCGGCCGGGATCCTCGAAGCGCTCCTCGACCAGGACGCCCGGGAGACCGACGACGGCACGGTCCCGGTCTTTTTCGGCTTCATCGTGGCGGGACACCGGCCCGACGCCGGTCGGTCGTTGAGCGCGCGATTCGATCGGCTGGTCCGCGAGCCCGTGCGCGAAGCCCTGGCCCGTCGGATGAAGAACCTGTACCTCGGTCAGATCGTCCGCTGGGTCCGCCGCCATCACCTCTGGGACCCGCGGCGCTGGACTCGTCGAGGTCGCGTGCGGCACCCCGTCACGAACTGACCCCGCGGCCGGTGGCGGCTGTGGCGGCCGGTACAGTGGTCTCCCTCATGGGTGTTCTCAAGAAAGTTCTCCGCACCGGCGAGGGCAAGAAGCTTCGTGCGCTTGCCAGTCTGGTGCCCGACATCAATGCGCTCGAGCCCGAGATGCAGGCGCTCTCCGACGGGGACCTTCGGGCCAAGACCGACGAGTTCAAGCTCCGGTTCTCCAACGGCGAGGATCTCCACGATCTGTTGATCGAGGCCTTCGCAGTGGTACGCGAGGCGTCGACGCGAACCATCGGCCAGCGCCACTACGACGTCCAGCTGATGGGTGGCGCAGCGCTCCACTTCGGCTGGGTGGCCGAGATGAAGACCGGTGAGGGCAAGACGCTCACCTCGACGCTGCCGATCTACCTCAACGCGCTCGCCGGCGAAGGTGTCCACGTGGTCACGGTGAACGACTACCTTGCGTCCCGCGACGCCGAGTGGATGGGTCAGATCCACGGGTGGCTCGGTCTGAGCATCGGTCTCGTCATCCCGGGCGAGCGCGGCTCGGACTTCAAGCGCGAGCAGTACGCCCGCGACATCACCTACGGGACCAACAACGAGTTCGGCTTCGACTACCTCCGCGACAACATGGCCATGACCCGCGACCGCCAGGTGCAGCGCGGCCACCACTACTGCATCGTCGACGAGATCGACTCGATCCTCATCGACGAGGCCCGCACGCCGCTGATCATCAGCGGTCGCGTGGCCGACGCCAACCAGACCTACTACAAGTTCGCCAGCATCGTGAGGGGCCTCAAGCGCGACGTCGACTACGACGTCGACGAGGAGAAGCGACTCGTCGCGCCCACCGAGGAGGGCGTGCATGCCGTCGAGCGGGCGCTGGGTGTCGAGAACCTCTACGACTCGGTGTCGAACAACCTCGTGCACCAGTTCCAGGTGGCGTTGAAGGCCAAGGAGCTCTACAGCCGCGACAAGGACTACCTGGTCCAGGGCGGCGAGGTGAAGATCGTCGACGAGTTCACCGGACGCGTGCTCGAGGGCCGCCGCTGGAGCGAAGGCCTCCACCAGGCCGTCGAGGCCAAGGAGGGCGTGGCGATCAAGGAAGAGAACCAGACGCTCGCCACCATCACCCTCCAGAACTACTTCCGTCTGTACGAGAAGCTCGCCGGCATGACCGGTACCGCCGAGACCGAGGCTGCCGAGCTGATGAGCACCTACGGGCTGTCGGTCGTACCCATCCCCACCAACGAGCCCCTGGCCCGCCTCGACAACCCCGACCTCGTCTACAAGAGCGAACGAGGCAAATTCGGCGCCGTCGTCGACGACCTGCTCGAACGCCACCAGAAGGGACAGCCCTGTCTGGTCGGCACCATCTCGGTGGAGAAGTCCGAACTGCTGTCGAGAGAGCTCACCAAGCGGGGTGTTCCCCACGAGGTGCTCAACGCCAAGCAGCACACCCGAGAGGCCGAAGTGGTGGCCCAGGCCGGCCGGCTCGGCCGGGTCACGGTGGCCACCAACATGGCCGGGCGCGGCGTCGACATCATCCTGGGCGGCAACCCCGAGGCGATGGCCATGCGCGACCTCGCCGCCGAGGAGAGCCTCGATCCCGACTCCGAGGAGAGCCCCGACCCCGAGTCCGAGGAGAGCAAGGCTCGATTGGAGGAGCTGCTCGCCAAACACACCTCCGAATGCCGGGCCGAGGGCGACAAGGTGCGGTCGCTCGGCGGTCTGTACGTGCTCGGAACCGAGCGCCACGACAGCCGCCGCATCGACAACCAGCTCCGCGGCCGCTCGGGCCGCCAGGGCGATCCCGGTGAGAGCCGGTTCTATCTGTCGCTCGAAGACGAGCTCATGCGCCTGTTCGCCACCGGCGCGATGAACTGGGTGATGGAGCGGGCTCTGCCCGAAGACGTCCCCATCGAGTCGAAAATGGTGACCAAGGCCGTCGAGCGGGCCCAAACCACCGTCGAGCAGCGCAACGCCGAGGTTCGCAAGAACGTGTTGCAGTACGACGAGGTCCTCAACGAGCAGCGCAAGGTCATCTACAAGCGCCGCGACCAGGTGCTCGACGGCAAGGACCTCCGCGACGAGGCGCTCGAGAACCTGGCGGCGGCCGTCGACTCGACCATCCGTCAGTACTGCGTGAGCGACGTGCCCGACGAGTGGGACCTCGACGGGCTCGCCAACGACATCAACAACCTCTGGCCCACGTCGGTCGATGTCGACGACCTGCTCGACGCGGCGACCACCGACGACCTGTACGACCGGTTCATGATCGAGGGCACGGCGTACTACGAGGCCCGCGAGGTCGAGATCACCCCCGAGCTCATGCGGCAGGTCGAACGCCAGGTCATGTTGCGGATCCTCGACCAGAAGTGGCGCGAACACCTGCTCGAGATGGACCACCTCAAGGACGGCATCCATCTGCGGGCCATGGGCCAGCGCGATCCGCTGGTCGAGTGGCAGCGAGAGGGCTTCGAGATGTTCGGCTCCATGATGGACTCCGCCGCCCAGGACTTCGTTCGCTACGTCATGCATCTCCAGGTGAAGCAGAACGAGCCGCCCGTGGCCGCCGACGAAGGCCCGGCCGTGGCGGCGCAGGCGACCAAGGCCGATCCCGATGCCGCCAGGATGCGTCGAGGCGTGCCGGCCCCGTCGGCGGCTGCTCTGGCCGGCGATGCACCGAAGGTCGTCGAGGCCAACGCCACCGGCCGCGTGCAAACGGTTGTGAAGGCCGACGAGGAACGCACGCCGAGAAACGCCCCGTGCCCCTGCGGATCGGGTAAGAAGTACAAGCTCTGTCACGGACGCTGAGCGTTCGCCCACCCGAGGTCACTGGTGAAGGATTTCAGCGAAGAGATCGCCGCGCTCCGCTCGCGCCACGCCGATGCCGCGGCCTACCTGAAGATCGACGACCTGCGGGCTCGTCAACCCGAGCTCGAACACACCTCGGCCGAGCAGGGGCTGTGGGACGATCCCGAACGGGCCAGGAAGATCACCGGTGAGCTGGCGGCCATCACCGAGGATCTCGAGGTCTTCGACTCCCTGACCACCGCGGTCGACGATGCGGCCACGCTGTACGAGATGGCCCGCGAAGAGGCCGACGAATCGCTCGAGGCCGAGATCACCGAGGCGATCGCGGCGACGGCGGCCCGGTTCGATCAGCTCGAGTTGCGGTCGCTGTTCACCGGTGAGCACGACGACAGCGACGCGGTGTGTCACATCCAGTCGGGGGAGGGCGGCACCGACGCCCAGGACTGGGCCGAGATGCTGTTGCGGATGTACACGCGTTGGGCCGAACAGAACGGGTTCACCGTCGAGATCGAGGCCGTGAACGAAGGGGCCGAAGCCGGGCTCACCTCGTGTGAGTTCATCGATCAAGGGCCGGAATGCCTACGGTCTGCTCCGCAGTCGAGCACGGCGTGCATCGGCTGGTGCGGATCTCACCGTTCAACAAGGAAGCCAAGCGCCAGACGGCGTTCGCCTCGATGCACGTGGTGCCGTTCTTCGACGCGGTGGCCAACGAGGTCGACATCGACGAGACCGAGCTGCGCATCGACACCTACCGGTCGTCGGGCGCAGGCGGTCAGCACGTCAACGTCACCGATTCGGCGGTGCGCATCACCCACCTGCCGACCGGCATCGTCGTGACGTTGCCAGAACGAGCGCAGCCAGCATCAGAACAAGGACCGAGCCATGCAGATGCTGGCGGCCCGGCTCCTCGACCTCGAACGCCAGAAGCGCGAGGACGAGCTGGCGGGAATCGCCGGCGAGTCCAAGCAGCGTCGGCTTCGGCAGCCAGATCCGGTCCTATGTCCTGCAGCCGTACCAGATGGTGAAGGATCTGCGCACCGAGCACGAGACGGGCAATGTCGACGGTGTGCTCGACGGCGACGTCGACCGCTTCATGGAGTCGTACCTGCAGTGGCAACGGGGCGAGCGTCGCCGACGCCTGATGGTGCCACCGACCCGCGAACGTGCCACTGGTAACGTGTTCGTAATGTTCGCTGCCGCCCTGAGAGTCGCGGCGCCTTCGGGCGCTGCCCACCGCCCATGATCAAACTCGAGAACGTCACCAAGTTCTACAAGGGCGACGTCGTCGCGCTCCGCGACGCATCCTGTCGACATCAACAAGGGCGAGTTCGTCTTCCTCGTCGGGCCCTCGGGCTCGGGCAAGTCGCACCTTCATCCGCCTGCTCAACAAGGAGGAGCAGCCCGACAAGGGGCGCATCTTCGTGGCCGGCAAGGACATCGGCGACGCTGAGCAGCTGGAAGGTGCCGTACCTGCGGCGCAACATCGGCTGCATCTTCCAGGACTTCAAGCTGCTGCCCAACAAGACCGTCGGCCGAGAACGTGGCCTTCGCGCTCGAGGTGATCGGCCGGCCGAACCACGTGGTGCGCAACCAGGTGCCGGCCATCCTCGAGCTCGTCGGCCTGTCGAAGAAGATGAACAACTTCCCCCACGAGCTCTCCGGCGGCGAGCAGCAGCGGGTGTCGATCGCCCGGGCGTTCGTGAACCGGCCGCTGATCCTGCTGGCCGACGAGCCCACCGGCAACCTCGATCCTGCGACCTCGGTCGGCATCATGCGGCTGCTCGATCGCATCAACCGCACCGGCACCACCGTGGTCATGGCCACGCCACGACCGGGGCATCGTCGACACCATGCGGCGCCGCGTCGTCGAGCTCGATCGCGGCACCATCGTGCGCGACCAGGTCCGTGGGGTGTACGAGTAACCATGGCGATGAAGGCCAACTATCTCGTCCGCGAGACCGGCTCGAACCTGCGGCGGAACATCACGCTCACGTTGGCGTCGATCGTCACCGTCGCGGTGTCGCTCGCGCTGTTCGGCATCGCGCTGTTGCTGCGCCAGGGCGTCGACAACGCCACGCAGCGATGGGAGGGCGGCATCGAGTTCGTGGTGTTCATGAACGCCGACGCCTCGGCGGCCCAGCTCCAGGCGGTGGCCGATGCGCTCGACGCCAGCCCAGAGGTGGCCAAGATCACCTTCTTCGACCAGGACAAGGCGTTCGAAGAGTTCAAGGATCTGTTCGAGGGCACGCCCGAGCTCATCGAGACAGTGCAGCCGTCGGACCTTCCCACGTCGTTTCGCGTGGTGCCCTCCGACACCGACCCCGACGCCGTCGAACAGCTCGCGAACCGCTTCGAGACCAGTCCGGGCGTGCGCGAGGTGGTGTCGGCCCAGGAGACCATTCGCAACATCGAGAGCCTCACCAACATCGCCAGCTTCATCGTCCTCTCGGGGTCCGTCTTCCTGCTCGCAGCGGCGGCGGCACTCATCTTCAACACGATCCGCATGGCGATGTTCGCCCGACGCCGCGAGATCGAGGTGATGAAGCTCGTCGGCGCCACCAACTGGTTCATCCGGCTGCCGTTCATGGTCGAGGGAATGATCCAGGGACTGCTCGGAGCTGCCGTCGCAGTGGGCGCGGTCTTCGGTGCCAACTGGGCCCTCGACCGCTACCTCTCGGACCGCAACAGCCTGCAGCTGCTCGAGAGCTTCGTGGTCGCCACCTCCGACGTGTGGCGGACGAGCTTCCTCCTGGTGGTCATCGGTGTGATCGTGGGCACCGTCGGCTCGGCCATCGCCGTGAGCCGCTTCCTCGACGTCTGATCGGCACGAACCAGGCCGACCTGCCCCGTCGGAACGCCGATTCTGGGTGAGGCTGCCCAGCGCTCAAGTCTGCTGGCCCATGTGTCGATAGTTCCCTGTGCCTTTCTCCCGGCGTCTGCCCGCTGCCGCGCTCCTCGCCGCGCTCCTGTCCTGGTCGTTCAGCCCGGCCGCGGCCCAGGAGCAGCCCTCCGACGTCGTCGCCGCCCAGGAGGCCGACCCGACCGAGGATCCCGAGACCACCTCCCCCTGCGCGCCCGAGCCGGAGGCCCCGGCGGATGCGGCTCCGGCTGACCCCAACGCTCCGGCCCCCGAGGTACAGGTCGCACCGGAACCCGTGGTGCAACGTCCCCCCGATCTCGCCTACGTCAACGGACAGTGCATCCCGGTCGCCGAGTTGAGCCGACTGCTCGCCGGATACGAGGGAGCCGTGGCCGAAGAGGCAATGGCGCTGATCGAGCTTCGTGACCAGCTCGACCGGGTCGACGAGCTCAACGACCAGCTCGATGCAATCGAGCTGTCGCTCGCCCATGTGACCCGTCGAGACGCCGCCGCGGAGGCCGAGACACGGTACGCGAGCATCCGGGAGTCGATCGCCGGCGAAGAGCTCGTCGTCGTTCGGGCCGAGCTCGACTCGCAGCGGGAACGGCTGCGAGAGCAAGCCGTGGCCGCCTACGTCAGCGGCGGCAACACCGCGGCCGCCGTCCAGACGACGGTCCTCGAGGCAACCGATCTCAACGACATCGGATCGCTCCGAGCCTACGGTCGGGTGATCGTCGACGGCCAGGTCGACCAGGTGCTCTTGGTCCAAGATCTCGAGGCCGCCGCAGTGGTGCTCGAAGCCGAACTGGCAGCCGCCCGACAGGCTGCAGCCGACCTCGAGGAGGATGTCGCCGCCATCCGGATCGCGGCGGTCGCACTGCGAGACGAACAGCGACGACTGGTCGAAGAGGGGCAGGCTGCGGCCGAGGAACAGGCCCAGCTCGTCTCCTCCATCCAACAACGCCGCGACGAATTCGCCGGTCAGTTGGGACTCTCGGGTGCGTCGGGGGGCGGACTGGCCATCACTCTGGCCGGGCTCGGTTCCGGAACGGCATCACTCGCCGACGTCGGGACCCTCGCCTCGCCGCTGCGCAACACAGCGATCTCGTCGGGCTTCGGACCGCGGGTTCATCCGATCTTCGCGGAGGTCCGCATCCACACCGGTCTCGACCTGAACGCGCCGGCGGGAGCTCCGATCTTCGCGGCCGCGGCCGGGCGAGTCGTCGTGGCCAGCGAGCAGGGTGGCTACGGCATGGCCATCGCCATCGATCATGGTGGCGGCATCTCGACGCTGTACGCGCACCAGAGTGCCTTCGCCGTGGCGGTCGGCACCGAGGTCGAGGTCGGCGAACTGATCGGCTACATCGGTTCCACCGGCTTCTCGACCGGTCCTCACCTCCACTTCGAGCTCCGTCTCGACGGTCAGCCGGTCGATCCACTGCCCTTCATCGACCTGCGGGCGGTGGGCGTACCCGGGGATGGCGCGGCAACCGGAGGCTGACGGCCTAGGGTGTCGTGATGCCAGCGATCGACTGGCGGGCGAAAACACTCATCTCACTCTTCATACTCCTCTCGTTCTTCGCTTCGACGTCGACGATGGTGGCACCGGCGACCGCTCAGGACATTGCGGTCTTGGACCCGTGTGCTCCCACACCACCGGTGGTGGATCAGGCCGAGGAAGCACCCAGCGCCGAGCTGATCTTCGTGGCCGGACGGTGCATCACGACGAGCGAGCTCGATCGTTTGCTCGATGGATACGAGAGCGCCGTGGCCGAGGAGACCGCGGCACTGGCCGGTCTGCGGGTGGCGTTCGATACCGCACGAGAGCTGCAGCAGACGCTGGAGGCCACCCGGCTCTCGGTGGCCCAGGTGACCCGTCGGCTGGCCGAGGCCAACGCCGAGGTCGTCCGAGCCACCGCCAGGGAATCGTTGGCGCTGGCCGAGCTGACCGCGGTCAACGAGCGCCTCGCCGCCGAGCGGGGGTTGCTCCTCGACCAGGCCGTCGCCGCCTACATCACGGGCAACAGTGCCCGGGAAGCGGTGCAGGATCTGGCCCTCGACCCGGGGACCACCAACGACATGGCCAGTGTGAGGGCCTATGGCCGAGTGCTCGTGGAGACGCAGGGCGACCAGGTGGAGCTCGTCGCCCAGCTCCAGCTCGCGGCCCGAGCGCTCGACGCCGAGCTCGCCGCGGCGCGACAGACGGCGCACGAAGCCCGCTCGACGTTGCTCGAGCTCGAAACGACCGCGGAGGAGATCGGCGAAGAGATGAGCCGCCTGGCCGAGGCGGCGAGCGCCGCGGCCACCGAACAGGGGCTGGCGCTGGTTTCGATCCAGATGCGCCGGGACGAATTCGCCGCTCAGCTCGGGGTTCAGCCGCCGTCGACCGGGCAGTTGGCCGCAGTCCTCGGTGCCGCCGGCGTGAGGGGCGCGTCCAGCGGGGTCAGAACCCGATTCGTGTCCCCACTGCCCGCGACGAGCATCGCCTCGCTGTACGGGCCACGGCTGCACCCGATCTTCAACGAGGTGCGGCCGCACACGGGCATCGATCTGAACGCGAGTGCCGGTGACCCCATCTTCGCGGCGGGCGGCGGCGAGATCGTCGTTGCCGGCGACGAAGGCGGATACGGCAAGACCGTGGCCATGGATCACGGCGATGGGGTCATCACGTTGTACGCCCACATGAGTGCGATCGCCGTCGGCGTGGGCGACCAGGTGGTGGCCGGGGCCCTGATCGGGTACGTCGGCTCGACCGGCTACTCGACCGGCCCTCATCTGCATTTCGAGCTCCGTCTCGATGGGCGTGCGATCGATCCGCTGCCCTTCGTCGATCTCGGCCCGATCCGGGAGCCTCAGGACGAGGCGACACCAACGCTCGGCGGTTGACGCGTATCGTCGAGGCGTGGTCCGCTCGATCGTCGTCGCCGCGGTGGCGCTCCTTGTCTCGATCTCCTGCGGGTCCGATGCTCTCGATCAGCCTGTCGGCGATTCTCGCTCGACACCTGTCGATGACGCTCCGGCGCAGTTGGCGCTGTTTCCCGATGTGCTCGCGGTCGAGCTCACCGAGACCGGTGATCGGATCTTCACTGTCGCGGTCACGCTGAGCTCACCCTACGACAGCCCGGAGCGGTACGCCGATGCCTGGAGGGTCATGGCTCCCGATGGCGCGGTCCTCGGGCTCCGCGAGCTGCTCCACGATCACGCGAACGAACAGCCCTTCACGCGGACGCTGTCCGATGTTTCGATCCCCACCGATGTCGACGAGGTGACCGTGCAGGGACGCGATCAGATTTCGGGGTGGGGTGGCGCGACCGTCACGGTCGGTGTCCCGTTGCCGTGACCCCCGTCGGCGTCTGACGCCGCTGACTGCGGCGAGTACGGTGACCCACATTGCGCTGTCGAGGTCGTCGCACGGAGGAACCATGCCACAGGAAGTACGAGGGGTCATCGCCCGTGCCAAGGGCGAGCCCGTCTCGGTCGAGACCATCGTCATCCCCGATCCCGGTCCGGGCGAGGTCGTTGTCGCGGTGCAGGCGTGCGGGGTCTGCCACACCGACCTCCATTACCGCGAGGGTGCGATCAACGACGAGTTCCCGTTCCTGCTCGGACACGAGGCAGCGGGCATCGTCGAGACGGTCGGCGAGGGTGTGAGCGAGGTCGTTCCCGGCGACTTCGTCATCCTCAACTGGCGGGCCGTGTGCGGCGAGTGCCGGTCGTGCCTCCGCGGACGCCCTCAGTACTGCTTCGCCACGCACAACGCCAAGCAGAAGATGACCCTGCTCGACGGGACCGAACTCTCTCCGGCCCTCGGCATCGGCGCCTTCGCCGACAAGACACTCGTCGCGGCCGGGCAGGCCACCAAGGTCGACCCCGCCGCGCGGCCCGAGGCCGCTGGCTTGCTCGGGTGTGGGGTCATGGCCGGTATCGGTGCGGCGATCAACACCGGCGGAGTCACGCGAGGCGACTCGGTGGCGGTGTTCGGATGCGGCGGGGTCGGCGACGCCGCAATCGAGGGCAGCCGGCTCGCCGGGGCCCACACGATCATCGCCGTCGACCTCGACGACACGAAGCTCGAATGGGCCAAGGGGTTCGGTGCCACCCACACCGTGAACGCCGGCACCGAGGACCCCGTGGCCCGCATCAAGGAGATCACCGGTGGTCACGGTGCCG
Source organism: uncultured Acidimicrobiales bacterium (assembly GCA_963787285.1). Classification (GTDB taxonomy): domain Bacteria; phylum Actinomycetota; class Acidimicrobiia; order Acidimicrobiales; family JAHEJN01; genus JAHEJN01. The sequence continues at coordinate 84,588 of CAWBCM010000005.1, forward strand.
ACGTGGTGATCGAGGCCATCGGGTTGCCCCACGTCTACAAGCAGGCCTTCGAGGCTCGCGACCTGGCCGGCACCGTGGTCCTGGTCGGCGTGCCCAACCCCGAGCACACGGTCGAGTTGCCCTTCATCGAGGTCTTCGGCCGCGGCGGGGCGCTCAAGTCGAGTTGGTACGGCGATTGCCTCCCGAGCCGCGACTTCCCGATGCTCATCGACCTGTACCTCCAGGGGCGGCTCAACCTCGACGGCTTCGTCAGTGAGACGATCGGGCTCGATCAGGTCGAGGAGGCCTTTCACAAGATGGAGGCCGGTGGCGTGCTCCGATCAGTCGTGGTCCTCTGATGGTTCTGCACGTCGATCGCGTGGTGACGAGCGGGATCTTCTCGCTCGACGGCGAGGACTTCGACGTCGACAACAACATCTGGATCATCGGTGACGAACGCGACGTCGTGGTCGTCGACGCGGCCCACGACCACCGGCCGATCCTCGACGGCATCGGCGGTCGACGTGTGAAGGCGGTCATCTGCAGCCATGCCCACAACGATCACATCAACGCGGCGGCCGAACTGGCCGAGGCGACCGACGCACCGATCTGGCTGCATCCCGACGACACCATGCTGTGGGAGGTGGTCTACCCCGACCGCCGGGTCGACGACTCGCTCTACGACGGTCAGCGGATCACGGTGGCCGGCGAGGACCTCATCGTTCTGCACACGCCGGGTCACTCGCCAGGCGGGGTGTGTCTGCACGCGCCGAGCATCGCCACGGTGTTCAGCGGCGACACGTTGTTCAACGGCGGGCCGGGCGCGACCGGTCGGTCGTTCTCGGACCGACAGGTGTTGATCAACAGTATCGAGCGACAACTGGGCGGTCTCGAGAACGGCACGTTGGTCAACACCGGCCACGGCGAGAGCACCACCATCGGCGACGAGTTGCCCAACCTCGCCGAGTGGCGGGCAGGGAGCACCGACGCCGATGGATGACGACAAGCTCGGACGCCTCACGCTGAAGGCGTGGAAGACCCGGGAGGGCGCGCTGGTCAACGCCATGATGTACCTCGGCCACTCTCTCGGCCTCTTCGCGGCCATGCCGGTCGGCGAGACCATCGAACCGGCCGGGCTGGCCGAGCGCACCGGATGCGACCAACGCTGGCTCGAAGAGTGGCTGCGGTGCATGGCGGCCGCCGATCTCGTCGACAGCATCGACGGCCACACCTTCGTCCTCAGCCCCGAGGGCGCCGCCGTACTGGTCGACGACACCAGCCCCACGTTCGCCGGTGGTGCCATGCAGGCGCCGATCACCCCGTCCCACCTCGAGGCGGTGGCCACGGCAATTCGCACCGGCCGCGGTTTCAGCTACAGCGATCTCGGCACCGAGATGGCCAAGAGCGTCGAGGCCGGTTTCGCCCCGTCGGAGCGGGCCCTGCTCCGATCCGCGCTCGTGCCCGCCATCCCCGGGTTCTCCGACCGTCTCGAAGCGGGCGGCGCGTTGGTCGACGTGGGTTGCGGCACGGGCCACACCCTCGAGCTGCTGGCCGATGCCTTTCCGAGCGCAACCTTCGCGGGCTACGACCCGTCGGTTCCCGCCACCGACATCGCCCGGGAGCGCTTCGCCGGCGATGCACGCGTCAGCATCCACACGGAGTTCGGTCACGAACTCCCTCCCGCACCTCGGTTCGACATCGCGCTCACCTTCGACTGCCTGCACGACATGCCCCGTCCCGACCTCACCCTTGCGGCGATCCGCGAGGCGTTCGCGCGCCGACGGAGTGCTCGTGGTCAAGGAGATCAAGTCGACGGGTGACTTCCGGGCCGATGGCCGCAATCCGGTCCACGCCATGATGTACGGGTCATCGCTGACCACCTGCCTGGCCTCGGCCACCTCGACCCCGGACGGGCTCGGCCTCGGCACGCTCGGTCTGCATCCCGAAGCGCTCGAGGGACTGTGTCGCGCCGCCGGTTTCTCGTCGGTGACGATGCACGACATCGGCGACCCGGTCAACCTGTACTACGAAGTCCGACCCTGAGGACGGGGTCCATGGCCATCGACTTCACCCTGACTCCCGAGCTGGAGGAGATCCGCGATCGGGTTCGCTCCTTCGTCACCGACGTGGTGAAGCCCGAGGAGGCCCGCATCGGCGGGTCGAACGGTGCCGACGCGCTGTCGGGGTCCGATCGTCGTGCTGCGCTCATCGCACTGCGCAAACGGGCCCACGCCGAAGGGCTCTGGCTGCCGCACATGCCAACCGAGTGGGGCGGCATGGGCCTCGGCCATGTCGAACTGGCGATGGTGCAGGCCGAGGCGGCCAAGAGCTACTACGGGCCGTGGGTGCTGAACTGCCAGGCTCCCGACGAGGGCAACATGCACACCCTCCTTCATTGGGGGACCGAGCAGCAGAAGCAGACGTACCTGAAGCGGCTGTGCGAGGGCACGGCCTGGTCGTGCTTCGCCATGACCGAGCCCGAGGTGGCGGGCTCGGACCCCACGCTCATTCGAACGCGCGCCTACCCCGACGGCGACGAGTGGGTGATCAACGGGCACAAGTGGTTCATCTCGAACGCACACCGGGCCAACTTCGCCATCCTCGTGTGTCGTACCGAGGACCATCCCGAGATACCGCAGGCCGCGAACACGGCGTTCATCGTCGAGCTGCCGGCCGAAGGCTGGACCGAAGTACGCCAGATCGAGACCATGCACGGCAGTACCGGCCACAGCGAGATCCTCATCGAGGATCTGCGCGTCCACGACGATCAGATGCTCGGGGGGCGGGGCCAGGGTCATCTGCTCGGCCAGTACCGGCTGGGCCCGGCCCGGCTGGCGCACTGCATGCGGTGGATCGCCCAGGCCGAGACCGCCCTCGACATGATGGTGGCTCGGTCACTCGAGCGCTTCTCCCACGGATCGCTTCTGGCCGAAAAGCAGGGCATCCAGTGGATGATCGCCGACTCGACCATGGAGCTGTACCAGTGCAAGCTCATGGTGCTCCACGCCGCTCACAAGATCGACCGCGGCGACGACTTCAAGGCGGAGGTCTCGATGGCCAAGCACTTCGTCGCCAACAGTCTCGGCCGGATCATCGATCGCTCGATCCAGGTCCACGGCGCGCTCGGCTACAGCACCGACACGCCGCTGGCCCACATGTATCAACACGCCCGCTGGGCTCGTTTCGCCGACGGTGCCGACGAGGTCCACCAGATGCGCATCGCCCAACGCACCATCGCCGCGTTCACCGACACCGGCTCGACCCGCCGGGCCACCGGTGACCTTCCGATCTGAGCTCGAGGAGACCTCCATGACCGACTCGCCGACGCGACTCTCGGTGGCCGACGGTGTCGCCACCATCACCTTGGCCCGACCCGAGGCCAAGAACGCCCTGAGCGTCGATCTGGTCGAGAGCCTGCTGGGGCAGCTGTCCGATGCCATCCTCGACCCCGACGTTCGCGTGATCGTGGTCACCAACGAGGGCGGAACCTTCTGCGCCGGGGCCGATCTCAAGGCCGCCGCCGGGGGGCGGCACGGTTCGTCGGCAGCACTGTTGGTGACGCTGCTGGAGACCATCGCCGACTCGCCGACGCCGACCGTCGCCCGCATCGACGGACACTGTCTCGGCGGTGGCGTCGGGCTCGCCGCGGTGTTCGACGTCTCGGTGGCCCGCAACGACGTCAAGTTCGGCTTCACCGAGGCCCGACTCGGAGTCGCCCCCGCGATCATCTCCGTCGTCTGCCTGCCGAAGCTTCGCGCCGCCGATGCCCGTGAGCATTTCCTCCGGTCGAATCGCTTCGATGCCACGCGGGCCGCCGAGATCGGGCTGATCAACCACGCAGTTGCCGCAGAGGTGCTCGACGACACGGTGGCTGCCGTTGTCGCCGATGTGCTGGCCGGCGGGCCCATGGCGCTGGCCGCGTGCAAGCAGCTGCTCACCCAGGTGCCGCTGCTCGGCCGTTTCGACGGCTTCGAATGGACGGCCGAGTTGTCGACCGAGCTCTTCGGTTCCGACGAGGCGGCCGAGGGCATCGGCGCCTTCCTCGAACGGCGAAGCGCCGGGTGGATTCCGGGTGGCTAACGCACGAGCCGTAGGGGCACGCGTGCGGCCCTGTGGTGCTCGATGAATGCGGTGGTGGCCGCGGCCGACAGGGGTTCGGAGACAAGGTAACCCTGGTATTCGTCGCATCCGAGGGTGCGGACGATGTCGAGCACCTCACGGGTCTCGACGCCCTCGGCGATCGTCGAGAGACCGAGACTGCGGCCGAGATCGATGACCGATCGAACGATGTTGAGGTCGCCGGTGTTGGTGGCGAGCTCGGTCACGAAGGACCGGTCGATCTTGATGCTGTCGATCGTGAGGCGACGCAGGCTGGCGAGTGACGAGTAGCCCGTGCCGAAATCGTCGATCGCCAGGGTCACGCCGAGCCCGCGTAGGTGGCCGAGGACCGACGCCGAGCGGGTGGGATCCTGCAGCACGGCGTTCTCGGTGATCTCGATCTCGAGGAAGGTGGGGTCGATGCCGTGGTGGAGAAGCGCGTCGCGGACCCGTTCGGGGAAGTGGAGGTCGTGGAGGTTCCGGGCCGATGCGTTGACCGCCACGCCGATGATCAGACCCTGCGCGTGCCAGGCGGCGAGCTGTTCCAGCGCCATATCGACGACTCGATCGGTGATCTCGTTGATCAGGTCGGTGTGTTCGGCCTGCGGCATGAAGCGATCGGGCTCGACCAGGCCTTCTGTCGGATGGTTCCAGCGGATCAGAGCCTCGACACTGGTCATCTCGTCGGTGCGGGTTTGCATCTTCGGCTGGTAGAAGAGGGTCAGCTCGTCGTTGTCGAGGGCGCGGTGCAGGTCGGCCAGGAGCGCATGTCGGTCGGTCGCGGCTCCGAGTCCCACGTCGAGGATCGAGGCGGTCGACACCGGATTCGATGTGGTCTTCGCGGTGTGGGCCGCCATTTCCGCATTGCCCGTGAGGTCGCCCACGGTCGTGCCGACGTCGGGAAAGACCGCCACCCCGGCGTTGGCACTGATCCCGATGGGCACGCCGCGCACTTCGATGCGGCGCTCGATCGAATCGACCAGGCGGTGGGCGACGATGGTTGCGTCCTCGTCGGAGTCGATGCGTCCGAGCAGAAAGGCGAAGGTCTCGCCGTCGAGGCGGGCCACGAGGTCGACCGGACGGGCTTCGTCGTCGAGGCGGTGTGCAACCTCCCGGAGTACCTCGTCGCGGAGGTCGAGCCCGAGACGGTCGGCGATGCCGGTGATGCCGTCGAGCACGACCGTGATCACTGCGACCTTGGCGTTCTCCCGGCGGGCCGCTCCGAGAAGCAGGTCGGCGTGCTCGAGGAACAGCGCCCGGTTGGCCATGCCGGTGATCCGATCGTGGGTGGCGGCATGGCGTTCGGAATCGGCCGTCATGGCGGAATGGCGAACGGCCAGAACCACCACGACCAGCAGCGGGGTGAGCAGGGGTGCACTCAGACCGACCACGACGAAGAGCGGGGCCATGAAGACCAGCAGCGCATCGATGGCGCCGCTGGCTCGAACGGTGCGGATCACCGTGGCCCGGAACGCCAGGCCCCGGACGGATGCGTCGATGGCACTGCCCAGGGTGAGCGCAGTGAGGTAGGCCGTGATCGCGGCCACGGCGACCCCGACCAGCCAGATCGAGCTGATGGCCCCGTTCTGCGTCGGTTCGACGAGCGGGGCGACCTGGTCGCCGGCCATCGTGCCCAGGCTGAGCGCGATGACCAGCGTGGCGCCCCCAACGAGCGTGTCGAGGGTCGAGCGGCCCCGAGCCAGTGTGGCGGAGAACGAGGCGATTCCGGCCACCACCATGGCCGTCAGGGGCGAGGCCAGGAAGCTGACGGCCAGGATCAACGACCACGGATGGCGGCGCGGCGTGGGGTTCGCCGGCATCTCCTCGCTCACCGAGGCCGCAACGAGCAGAACGATGAACAGGGCAGTCAGCGCCGGACGCGCTCCCGCCATGTCCTCCGGCGTGCTCGCCAGGGCCTGGGTGAGCAGGATCGCGAGGGCCCATCCGATGACGAGGCCCCGAAGCGGGGCCGAGCGAGTGTGCGTCGAGATGGTCATGGGTCGGGGGTGCACTCCTGCCGGAACCCTGGGCCGCGAATCCGCTGTGCTGCCGCGCGGTGTGTGCGGCATGAACAGTGTTGTCGACCCACTCGACTGCGTCATGAGGCCCACGGCACAACGGCAGGCGGGAGTATTTCCGAGCCGCTGTGGGCCGTTCGGCCCGGGTCGACCGGGCCGTTGCGTGAGACCAGACAAGGACCAAGGTCCCTGTCTGGTCTCGTCGGTACGTGGCATAACGGCGAGGTTCACCACGAAAGGCCAGCTCCTGTGACCGTCACTGACACCACCGATGCCCCGCGACCACGCACGACGCCGAGCCCACCGGCGGATGGCTCGGGTGGGCTGTTCCTCGGCCTGTTCCTCTTCCTGCTGGTGCTCCTCACGCTTCCGATCGTGGTGATCGGTGCCATCGCGGCGTGGAAGGGCAGTGGTGACGTGCAAGCTGCCGTTCCCTCGACGACCGCAGAGATCAGCCTCCAGGAGTGGTCCATCACCGGGGACCTCGTTGTGCCCGCCGGTGAAGTCGAGCTCCTGGTCACCAACAACGGATCGATGGCCCACAACCTCTTCGTGAGGGAGACAGGAGCAGGGACCAGCGACATCGGGGCGGGAGGCGTTGCCCTCCTCGATCTCGGCGCCCTCGATCCGGGTACCTACGAGCTCTACTGCGAAATCGTCGGCCATGCCGACGCCGGGATGGTGGCCGACCTCGTCGTCACCGGTGACGGCGCCGCGGCGGGCGAGGACGCCATGGCCGGAATGGACCACGGTGGCGCCGAAACCGACTGGGCGGCCCTCGACATGGCCATGACGCAGTCGATCCTCGCCTTCCCGGCCGAGACCGAAGGCCGTGGCAATCCGATTCTGGAGCCGGTCATCGCGGCCGATGGCGCCAAGGTCTTCGAGCTCACGGCCGCCATCACCGAGTGGGAGATCGAACCCGGCGTGGTCGTGGAGGCGTGGACCTACAACGGGGTGGTGCCCTCACCGCAGATCAACGTCGACGTAGGCGACACCGTTCGGGTGGTGCTCAACAACGAACTGCCGATGGGCACCGACATCCACTGGCACGGCATCCACACCCCCAACGATCAGGACGGGGTCGCCCCCCTCACCCAGGATCTCATCGAAGCCGGGCAGACCTACACCTATGAGTTCGTGGCCGAGCACGCCGGAATCGGCATGTACCACCCGCACCACCACGGCCAGATGCAGGTGATCAACGGCATGTTCGGTGTCTTCCAGATCGGTGACGACCCGATTCCGCGTGGCGCCACGATCTCCGGTGTTCCGATTCCGGAGGACCTCGAAGTGGCCGCCGACATCCCGATGGTGCTCAACGATGCAGGTGAGATCGGCCTGACGCTCAACGGCAAGAGCTTCCCCGCCACCGAGCCGGTCGTGCTCGACCAGGGCGACTGGGCCAACATCACCTACTACAACGAGGGCCTGAGCGCGCACCCGATGCACCTCCATCAGTTCCCTCAGCTCATCTACGCGAAGGACGGTGTGCCCCTCGACAATCCGTACTGGGCCGACACGGTCAACATCGCCCCTGGTGAGCGCTACTCGGCGCTGTTCTACGCCGGTGATCCCGGCGTCTGGGTGTGGCACTGCCACATTCTCACCCACGTCGAGCGCGAGGAAGGCATGTTCGGAATGGTGACGGCCGTCATCGTGAACGAGGTGCCGGGGTACGAACCGCCCGAGATCGAGCCCGGTCGCTGGATGCTCGACGCGGGATCCGGAGCCGATCAGCTCGGCGCGTGAACGATTCGGCGGTGCGATGTGACTTCGGTCCCTGTCGCCGGCTCAACGTTGGGACCACCATCACAGCGACGCCTCTCGGCGTCACCGATGAAGGGAAGTGACATGTTCGGAGACATCATCGTGCCGCTCGACGGCTCGGATCATTCAGCGGTTGCACTCGGACCCGCCGGCGCTCTGGCCCACTTCCTCGACGGACGTGTCCGCGTTGTCGCGTTCGTCCAGCCCGGTGACGAAGACGAGATGAAGGAGTGGGTTGGTGGCCGGCTCCGCGCCCTCGGTGATGTCGAGCGGGAACTCACCATCGAGCGACAGACCGGCTCGATTGCCGAGCAGCTCCACGCCATGGTCGCCGGTTCGCCGAGCGACCTGATCTGCATGGCAACCCACGGTCGCGGCCGCAGCGCGGCGATGTTCGGGAGCGTTGCCTCCGATGTGCTCCGACTCAGCAGCGCACCGGTGATGCTCATCGGGCCGAACTACCGGGCGCACCAGTTCCGATCCACGGGCAAGATGCTCGTAGCGGTCGACGGGAGCAAGCACGGAGAGGCGGCGCTGCCCGTGGCGGAGGCCTTCGCCATCGTCTTCGGCAACGACGTGAACGTCGCCACCGTGATCGACTCCAAGGCGATGGCCGCGATGACCGCGGCCGGGGGCGCAGCAGTCGTCGAGTCGAACTATGTCCACAACATCGCCGAGAAGGTGGGCTCAGAGATCGGTCGGGCCGTGTCCTACGAGGTCCTGCACGGTGACGATGCCGCTGAGGCGCTCATCGAGCACGCCGACGGACTCGATGCCTCGGTGCTCGTGATGGCCACGCACGGCGTCACGGGTCTCCGACGCGCGGTGTCCGGTAGTGTGGTGGCCGACGCAGTTCGTCGGGCCCCGATGCCGGTACTGGCAGTTCGTCCTGCGGAACTCACCGGCTGATCGGCCACACTGGCAGCGTCGAAAGGTGCCAACGGCAGTGAGCGAGACCACGGACATGATTCGAGTGCTGTTGCTCGACGACCACGAGATCGTCCGCCTCGGCGTCGCCGAGATCGTGAACGCCGAGCCCGACATGGAGGTGGTCGCCCAGGCCGGTACGTCCGGCGAGGCCCTTCAGCTCGTCCGGTCGGCGAAGCCGCAGGTGGCGGTGCTCGATGTGCGGCTGGGGGACTCCGACACCAACGGCATCGAGGTCTGTCGCGACATTCGCTCGCGTCATCCCGAGGTCGCGTGTCTCATTCTCACCTCCTTCGCCGACGATCACGCTCTCGTCGACGCCTCGTTGGCCGGCGCGGCCGGCTACGTGTTGAAGCAGATCCGGAGCAACGATCTCGTCGAGTCGATTCGTCGCGTCGCCGACGGCGGGCAACTACTGGACAGTGCGTCGGTGCGCATGAGCCTGCAACGGCTCCGCGAGAGCGAGGAAGGCCGGGTCGCCGAGCTGACCCCACAGGAGCGAAACATCTTCGATCTCATCGGTGAGGGGTACTCCAACCGCCAGATCGCCGACGAGATGTTCCTGGCCGAGAAGACGGTGAAGAACTACGTCTCCAATGTGCTCTCCAAGCTGGGAATGGCCCGACGAACCGAGGCTGCGGCCTACGCCGCGCGTCTGGAAGAACGTCGTCGGCTGCGGTACGAATGAGTCCTTCGGCGGGCGACAACACCTATCTCCGGGTGGCGCCCGACGCAGTGATCCTCGTCGCAGCCGACGGAACGATCATCTACGCGAATCCCCAGGCGGGAATGCTGTTCGGCTCCGTCGACGGCACTACCGAAGCGAAGATGACCGGACGATTGGTCGAGGATTTCGTACCGCCCGAATCCCGGCTCGCCCACGGTGAAATGCGGAGCCGGTATCTCGAAGAGCCGACGCTACGACGGATGGGAGCACCCGCATCGGTGCTGCTCGCCCGGCGAGCCGACGGCACCGTGTTCCCGTGCGAGATCGGCTTGAGCCCGATCGGTGCGGAGTCGGAGGAACGGCTGACGATGGCCATCGTGCGCGACATCACCAGCCGACGGATTGCCGAACGGCAGGCGCAGATGGTGCGGTCGTCGCTCGATGCGGTCGACGACGCCGTGCTCATGTTCGACGACGAGTCACTCGTGATCCGTTACGCGAACCGCGGTGCCGAGCTGCAGACCGGCCGAACTGTCCACCAGCTCATCGACGGCATCACGCTGCTCGACCTGACGCCCGAGCTCGGTGAAGGCGAGCTCCGGAGCCTGCTGGCCCCAATCGCTTCCGGCGTGACCGACAGCGTCACCGTGACCACTGCCTTCACGGGCCCCACGGGCCACGAGGTTGCCGTCGAGATGTCGATCCAGCATCCACCGGCTGCGGCTCACGACGGGCAGGGGCGCTTCGTCGCCATTGCCAGGGACATCACCGAGCGGCGCGACGCAGAACGGTATCTGCGCGCCAGCGAGGCCGGTTTCCGATCGGCCTTCACCGACGCGCCGGTCGGCATGTTGATCACCGATCCCAGCGTCAACGGATTGCCGCACATCCTCGAGGCCAACCAGGAATTCTGCGAGATGCTCGGTTACACGCCGGGCGAGCTCCAGGGTCGGTCGGTGGCCGAGATCACCCATCCCGACGACCAGGCCCGCGGCGAACAGATCGCGGCATGGGAGGGACCCGGTGCCGCCGTCGTCGAGAAGCGCTTCCTGCATCGGTCCGGAGACGTGCGCTGGTGCCGCGAGCACTCGGCCGACCTCAACACCGGCTCGCTGCAGCGTCGTCGAGTCGCGCACGTGATCGACATCTCGCGTCGGGTGATGGCCGAGTCGGCGCGCGACCACCGTGAGGAGACGCTCGTGGCGCTGGGTGACATTCGCCGGCGGCTGCTCGACGAGCAGCCGGTGCCCGATGCTCTCGCCGACATCACCGACGCTGCGGTCCGACTCGCCGGAGGCAAGAGCGGTCACGTGCTCGTGCCCCGTCGTGCCAGCTACGAGTTGGCGGCGTCGAGCGCCGCAGGCGACGGGTCGCCGGTTCGCGTCGGGAGCCCCGTGGAATGTCCACTTGCCGATCGCGTGCTTCGCGCGGGAGGAACCATCCAGATTGCCGCGGCCGACCTCGACAGCGGCGACCTGCCATTCGACGCCGGTGCGGGCACCGTCATTGCCACGCCGCTCATCACTCGTGACGCGGTCGAGGGAGTCATGGTGGTCACCGGAGTCGAGCCCGACCAGGCCCACCTGATTCGCCGCACCGTCGAATCGCTCGCAACGGAAGCCGCGCTGGCCATTCAGCTCGCCCGTTCTCGCCGGGAGCGGCGTCGGCTGACGATCGTCGAGGACCGAGATCGGATCGCCCGTGATCTCCACGATGTGGTGATCCAACGCCTGTTCGCCGCCGGGATGCGTCTCCAGTCGGCGGCCTCGTCGGGTACCAACCTCCGTGGCCGGGTGATCGAGACGGTGAGCGAGCTCGACGAGACGATCGGCACCATCCGCGACACCATCTTCCGTCTCACCAGGTCCGAACCCGACCTGCACGACGAGATCCTCATGTTGGCCCACGGCTTCGAGAGCCCCGCCGGCGTTCCGATCGAGGTCGACATCGGCCCGGACGTGGCGTCGGTGTCCGATCGGGTCGGTGAGCAGTTGCTGCCCACCATCAACGAGCTCTTGTCGAATGCCGCCCGCCACAGCAAAGCAGCCGAGGTCCGGCTGAGTGTGCGACGGGATGACGAGGATGCTCTCGTCGTCGTGGTCGCCGACGACGGCGCCGGATTCGACGAGGACGAGCCGAGGGGTTTCGGCATCGGAAATGTCACCGCACGGGCGGCCCAGCTCGGTGGCACAGTGGCGATCGAGTCCCGCCCGGGCGAAGGCACCACGGTCACGTGGAGGGTGCCCGCGCGCTGACCCGCGCGCCGGTCGACATATGACCAATGACCCTGTCTGGGTAGGGGAGCGACCGTGACACTCGGTAGTACACCGAGGAGGATTCCCGCCATGAATGACCGAGTTCACGTTCCGACAACCATCACCGTCGGGGTCGACGGCACGCCGGCGTCGATCGCGGCGCTGCGATGGGCGATTGCGTTGGCGGAACGTACCGGTGCATCGATCGAGGCCGTCATGGCATGGCGCTATCCCTTCCTCGCAACGATGCCGGGCCTGATCGGCGCGGTTCCTCCGGTGGCCGACATGGAAACGGCGGCGTTGCAGGGGCTCGACAAGATTCTCGGCTCGGTGCACACCGCGGTCCACATCGAGCCGGTTGCGGCGATGGGGAGTGGATCTCAGGTTCTCATCGACGCCAGCCGCGGCCAGGATCTCCTCGTGGTCGGCCGTCGAGGCAGCGGGGGCCTGCGGGGCCTGGGATCGACCAGCCGGCACTGCGCCATTCACGCTCCGACCTCGGTGGCGGTCATTCCCGACGGGGCCGAGCCGCTGGTGGCCAACCCGAACGTGATGGTCGCAGTCGACGGCTCGCCGCACTCGGTCGACGCCATGGTCTGGGCGGCCCGGGTCTTCGCACCCGACGCCAAGATCTCCGTGGCCCACAGCCACGACGAGCAGATGCTCGACTACCACGACCTGCCCGAAGAGGTGCGAGACGGTCTCCGAGAGCGGGCCGAGATGCGCCTCACCGACTCGGTCGATCGAGCTCTCGTTCGCCTCGAGGTGCCCGTGGAGCTGGAGCAGCACGTGTACGAGGGTGACCCGCGCTCGACCATTCTCGACGCGGCGTGGGGAGTCGACCTGCTCGTTGTCGGCGATCGGGGCAACTCCGGCGTCCGCGGACTCCTGTTGGGCTCGTTCGCGTCCTACGCCATCGGCCATGCCGAGGTGCCCGTGGTGATCGCTCGGGTCTGAGCCGCCCACGAGGGAGGTACGTCATGATCAAGGGGAAGGTCTTGGTGGCCGTCGACGGCTCCGTGGGCGCAGCCCACGCGCTGCGGTGGGCGGCGGACCGAGCCACGTCCGCCGGTTCCGAGCTTCGCGTCATGACGGCATGGGAGACACCTGCGCTCCTCGGCTTCCCTGCCGGGGCGGGCATCGTCGTTCCCACCGAGGCCGAGCTCGCCGCGCTCGGACAACAACTGCTCGACGAAGCCATTGCCGATGCCGCGCCTGACCACGGACAGTCTGCCCAGCGCTCCGTGCGCCACGGTCGGCCCGGCATTGCCGTCCTCGAGGAGATCGACTCGTTCGGACCCGACCTGGTGGTCGTCGGCACCCACGGGCACTCGATGATCGCCAGGGTCTTGCTCGGAAGCGTGAGCGCAAACATCGCAGCCCACGCCCCGTGCCCGGTCGTGGTCGTCCCGGAGCAGGCCGAGATCGGTCGAACCGGCCCCGTCCGGGTCGGCTTCGACGGTTCCGACGGATCGCGGGCCGCCCTGGCGTGGGTCGCCCATCATGCGTCGTGCCCGATCGAAGTGGTGCACGCCTGGCGGGTACCGAAGGTGTTCGGGGCCCCACGCCATTCGAGTGAGGAGATCGAGGCGAGCGCGACCGAGGTCATCGAGTCGGTGGTCGCACCGCTCCCCATCCGCGATCGCGTCACGATCAAGGTGGTCGAGGGCGAGGCCCGCGAGGTGCTGTTGCGCAATACGGGCGAACTGGCTGCGCTCGTCGTCGGTCGCCGGCGAACCGGACCCCTTGCGTCGCTCCTGGGCTCGGTGTCCACCTACGTCGCCAGCCACGCCGATCTTCCGGTTGTGGTGGTGCCTCCGTCCGAAGACGCTGAGTAGACGTGCGTGCGGAAACCGCCGCAGCCGAGGTGCGGGAGACACACATCTCCTGGGTGTTCCTCACCGCGGATCGGGCCTACAAGCTACTGAAGCCGATCACGACCAGCTTCCTCGATTTCGGTTCGTCATCGCGTCGGTGCGCCGCCGCCGAACGTGAGCTCGAGCTGAACCGGCGCGTGGCTCCCGACGTGTATCTCGGCCTCGCCGACCTGGTCGAGAACGGCGAGCTCGTCGATCGAATGCTCATCATGCGCCGCATGCCCGAGGAGCGGCGCCTGTCGCGACTGATCGGCGATCCGGCCTTCGACCACCACGTCCGGGAGATCGCCCGCACCATCGCCGCGCTGCACGCCCGCGAGCTGCCGGTGCCCACCGATCGCGCTCGGGAGATCGCCGGACGCGATGCCGTCGCGGGGAACTGGGAGGGGAATTTCACCGACCTGGCGGGAGTCGTCGGCGATGTCGTGGATCGGGTCGACTTCGACGAGGTGGCCGACCGAGCCCGACGGTACCTTGCCTCCCAGGGCGATCTCTTCGATCGCCGGATCGAGGAGGGCTTCGTCCGCGACGGACACGGCGATCTGCTGGCCGACGACATCTTCTGCCTCGACGACGGCCCCCGCATCCTCGACTGTCTGGCCTTCGACGACTCGCTGCGAATCGGCGACGTACTCTCCGACATCGGCTTCCTGGCCATGGATCTGCACCGCCTGGCCGGCCCGGATGCCGGGGCGGCGCTCCTGCGTTGGTACGGCGAGTTCTCGAACGAGCATCATCCGGCGTCGTTGGCGCATCACTACATGGCGTACCGGGCGCACGTGCGGGCCAAGGTCGCCGCCTACCGGTGGCACCAGGGCGCAGCCGGCGCGGTCGACGACGTGCGGAACCACCACGACCTGGCGTTGCACCATCTTCGGAAGGGCGAGGTGAGATTGGTACTCGTCGGAGGTGCACCCGGCAGCGGGAAGACGACCGTGGCGGGAGCCCTCGGCGCCGAGCTCGGGGCGGTGGTGTTGTCCACCGACGAGTTGCGCAAGGACTTGGCGCAGCTCGGCCACGAGGAGCACGCTCGCGCCCCCGTTGACCGTGGCCTGTACACGCCGGAGCGGCGAGCCGAGGTGTACGACGAGATGTTGGTCGAGGCCCGACAGTTGCTGGCCAGGGGCGAGAGTGTCGTGCTCGACGCGTCGTGGTCGGGCGCCGAGCAGCGCCGTCTGGCCGGATCTCTGGCCGGCGAACGGGGCGTCGAGATCGCCGCCATCGAGTGCGTGGTCGATGCGGCGATCGCTCGGCAGCGGATCGCCGACCGTCTGGCCGTCCCCGGTGTCGGATCCGATGCCACGCCCGAGATCGCCGATCACATGCGGGCTACATGGGTGCCGTGGCCCGAGGCCACCCGCATCGACACCTCGGCTCCGATCACGAAGACGATCGAGCGCGCCGTACACGCCGTCACCGGCTGAGGGGACACAGTCCCCCCAGCCGTTCTGGTGGAGCAAACGATCGGCTCACGCCGCCGTTGCTCTACCAGAACCGTCCGCGGAGATCGATGAGTCGATGGGAACATCTCCCAGGCCGTGCTGAGCCTTCCGCTCCATGCCGCCCGGCCCGTCTGGGCGAATCTGCTCAAGACCCGCCCCGCTCGCTTCCGAAGCCGGGTCCCGGAACCTACCGCCCATACAAAGGTGACGTGATGAAACGATTCGTGAGTGCTCTTCTGGTTTTCGTTTTGATGGGGTCGATCTTCGCCTCGACGAACGCCGGCGCCAAACCCTCGCAGAACAACAAGGTCGAGGTGTGCCATCGACAAGGCACGAAATGGAAGCTGCTGTCGATCTCGACCAACGCAGTTCCCGCCCATCTCGGTCATGGCGACGGGCTGCCGCTCGGTGCGGTCCCCGGCCAGCTCGGATTCGAGTTCGATGCGGCGTGCTCGCCGACTCCGTTCTCGACGGTGACCGTCGTCGGACCGGAGCAAGGAGGCGAGGCCGGCGCGATCCAGCTGGCGCTCGACGAGCTGAGGGAGCGCACGGGTGTGCCGGCGCTGTACGTCGCTGCACAAGACATCGGCGCCGTCATCGACGATGCCGTCGCGACCGGCGGCGCACCGTCGATCATCGATCCGGCCACCGGTCAGACGCTCGTCGTCGACATCGCCATCGTGCCGGTGCCGACTGCGGTCACCGCGTTGGCGGAGGCAGGGGCTGCTGTCCCGGCGTCGACCCAGGCCGCGGCAACTGCAACCGCGGGTTGGCCCGCCGACTTCATCGAATACGGCACCGTTGACGGCACGCTCTACGCCGTTCCGAACAAAGCCGACCTGAAGTCGCTCGTCTGGTACAAGCCGGCGACCTTCGTCGATCCCGGTGGCACCCCCTACGACGTGCCTGAGACGTTCACCGAGCTGCTGGCACTCACCGACCTGATGATCGCCAACGGCCAGACGCCGTGGTGCGTCGGCATCGAGTCGGGCGAGGCCACCGGCTTCGTGTTCACCGACTGGGTCGAAGACCGCGTGCTCGGCAGCTCGAGCACCGACTTCTACGACGACTGGATCGCCAACGACGTCAGCTTCACCGATCCGAGCATGAAGGACGTGTGGGCCGACGTGCTCGGACTCTGGAACACGCCCGGAGCGGTCTTCGAGGGTCTGGGTGCACCGGCACCGGGCGTGGGCATCGCCTCCACCAATTTCTTCGGCTCGGTCGAGAACCTCGCCTTCGGCGACGCGTGCCTCATGCACAAGCAGGCCAGCTTCGCCGGAGCCATCATCGGCGAGCCGGTCGTCAACGATCTGGCCACGTTCCCGTTCCCCGGGAACATCCCGGGCAGTACCGCCACGCTGGGATCGGGGACCTTCGCCGTCTCCTTCAGCGACGGCATCGAGGCTGCGCTCGTGCACGAGTACTTCGCCAGCGCCGACTACGCGGATGAACGCCAGGTTGCTCTGGCCCGGCTCGGCGGATCCACCGCGACCAGCTTCCTCTCGGCTGTCCAGGGTCAGGACCTCTCGGTGCGGACTGCGCTCGAGGCGAGCTTCACCCAGCAGCTCCAGAATGCCGATCCGTTCCGGTTCGACGCCTCCGATCTCATGCCCCCCGAGATCGGTGCCAGCATCTTTCCTGGCGGGTTCTGGGGTGAGGGCACGCAAGCCGTCATCGGCGAAGGCAACGTCGTCGACTTCGGAGGTGGCTTCATCGTCCCCGGCAAGTCGATCGACGACGCCACCCAGGCCATTGCCGACCTGTTCTGCGTGATCGTCCCCAACGGCGACGCCTGTCCCTGATCGCACCGACTCGACGGGACCGGGACGAGCAGCACAACCCAGTCGTTCTGGTGGAGCAGGGGTGCGGCTGATGCCGCCGCTGCTCCACCAGAACGGGTGGATCGGTTCCGTCGACGACGGGCACGGTCGAGCGGCGTTTGGCAGACTGTCGCTCGACGAAGCAAGGGGCGTGCCGGTGATCCTGGAGTTCGAAGGCTGTGAGCTCGATCTGTCGCGTGTGGTGCTCACCCGCGACGGGCAAGAGGTCCGCATCGAGCCGCAGGTCTTCGATCTGCTCTGCTGCCTCATCGAGCGGCGGGGCGAGGTCGTCCGCAAGGAGGAGCTGCTCGATCAGGTCTGGGGCGATCGCTTCGTGAGCGAGTCGGCACTCACCACGAGGATCAAGTCGGCCCGCCAGGCCGTGGGCGACGACGGCACGCGCCAACGGGTGATTCGCACGGTGCACGGCAAGGGGTACGAGTTCGTCGCACCGGTTCGGGTCGTCGAGGGTGGGCGCAAGATCGGCGACGCCGCCGCGGCGCCGGCTTCGAGTCTGCCGGTTGCGATCCAGCCGCTGATCGGTCGCGAGGAACTGTTGTCCCAGCTGGTCGACGAGCAGGACCTGAGCCGGCTCATCACACTGGTCGGAACCGGGGGAGTGGGGAAGACCTCAGTGGCCTTCGAGCTCGCCCGGCGGGTGGAGTCCAAGTACGCCGACGGTGTTCTCGTTGTCGAGCTGGCGAGCGTGGTCGACCACGATGCCGCTCTGGCCGCGTTCGCGACATCGCTCGACGTCAACACCCGCCAGCGGGTGTCGATCGAGGACGCCATCGTCGACATGTTGCGTCCTCGACGAGCGCTCGTCGTCCTCGACAACTGTGAACACCTCGTCGAGCCGGTCGCCTCGCTCGTCGACCGGATTCTGCACGCAGCCCCGGAGGTCTCGATCCTCGCCACGAGCCGCGAACCGCTCGCCGTGACGAGTGAACACGTCTGGACGGTCGAACCCCTCCCCACCGCTGGACTCGATTCGGTGCCCGAGCACGAGCTCGCCTCGGTGCCTGCGGTGGCGCTGTTCCTCGAACGGGCCAGGGCAGCGGACCCTCGCTTCGAGCTGACCGCCGCCAACGCCCCGGCGATCATCGAGATCTGCCGACGCCTCGACGGCATCCCGCTCGCCATCGAGCTGGCCGCGTCGCGAGCGCACGCCATCGACGTCGGCGAGATCGCTCGCCGGCTCGACGAGCGGTTCCGTCTCCTCAAGGGCGTCCGCCGGGGCGCCGACCCGCGGCACCGCACCCTCGACGATGCCATCAGCTGGTCCTATGACCTGCTCGACGAGGACGAGCAGCGGGTGTTCGCCTCGCTGGCCGTGTTTGCAGGACAATTCGATCTCGGCGCCGCCGAGTCGGTGTGCAGCGGCGAGGACGTGCTCGATCTGCTCACGCGGCTCACGACCCGTTCCATGCTCGCGGTGCGCAGGCCGGCGTCCGGCGGGACTCGCTACGAGATGCTCGAGACGTTGCGGGAGTACGGACGGAGCCGCCTGGACGACCAGCAGAGCGTCGAGATCTTCACGGCCCACGCCCGCCAGTTCGTGTCACTCGCCCGATCGGTCGAGGTCGATCTCCGCACTCCTCAGGAGGCCGACGCGGTGGCGCGTGCCGACGGGTCGTTCGCCGATCTGCGGGCCGCGCAGCGGTTCGCACTCCAGATCGAGGACCACGACAGCTCCTTGGGGCTGATCGCCTCGCTGCGGGAGTACGCAATGCGGACGCTGCGCTACGAGGTGTTCACGTGGGCCGACTCGACCGAGGGGGCGGCCGATGCCACTGCTCACCCACTGCATCCGGTGGTGACCGGCGTTCGGGCCTACGGCGCATGGGTACGTGGGGAGTTCGACTCGGCGATCTCGCTCGCCCATGCGGCCCGGACCGCCGAGAACTCGCAGGGTTCGGCCCCGACGGGTCTGGTCGAGCGGGTTCTGGCCAACGTGCTCTATGTCACCGGCGAGATCGAGGCCGGTCTGGTGGAGAATGCTCGCCTCATCGAGCTGGCCGAGGACTCCCGAGACGACTCGAGGATCGCCCACGCCAACTACATGGCGTCGATTGCGTCGAGCTCCATCGGGAACTACGACGAAGCGGAGCGTCTGATTGCCCGCTCACGTGAAGCCGGTCGCCGCACGGGCAGCCCCACCGATCTGGCGTCGGCGTCGGTGGCCCAGGGATTCGCCACCCGCAACGACGACGAGGCCGCTCTCGATGCATTCGCCACCGCAGATCGGTTGGCCCGTTCGGCCGGCAACCGTTGGTTGAGCGCCTTCGCCCGGACCGAGGCCAGCGGACTCCTGGTGCTGCAGGGGCGTCTCGAGGAGGGTTGCGAGGGCCTCGCCCAGATGGTGGACATCTGGTATCGGTCCGGCGAGTGGGGCCAGCAATGGCACACGCTGTCTCGGTGTGTCATCGCTCTCGATCGCATCGGCCGACAGGAGATTGCCGCGCAGGTACTCGGTTCCATCGAGGCGCACACGACCCTGGGTGGTCCACCCGTCATGACCACCCTGCGCGACCTGGCCTTCGAGACGCGAGATTCGCTCACGACTGATCTCGGCGTCGAGCGGGCCGAGGCGCAGCGAGCCATCGGCGCGTCCCTCCCGGTGGCCGCCATCGTCGACCGGACCCGGAGCGCACTTCTGGGTCGACCCCTCGAGGTCTGAACCGGCACGTGCGGTTCCCGGTGTCGGTCACGCATGCATGCGATGGTCGAGGAAGGCATGGAGGTGGCTGGCCAGCTCGCCGGAATCGGGCCCGACACCATCGAGGAAGCTCGACTTGCGCCGCCGCAGGAAAGGGATACCGAGGAGGTACAGGCCCGGCAGCGAGCAGACGCCGCCATCGTGGGTGATCCGACCTCGAGCGTCGAAGGCCGCGGGATCGAGCCACGAGTACTTCGGTCGATACCCGGTGGCCCACACCACCGTTTCGAACCGCGACAGCTCCATTTCGGTGGGAATCGCCGGGAGTGCGGTGGCCGGTGGCCGGGTCGGTTCCGGGAGGGCACCGTCGAGATCGTTCTCGGTCGCATACTCGTCGATCCGGTCGAGCAGGCGGTTCTGCTTGAGGTCGGCGTTGGCGACCAGATTGGTGAGCGCACCGGAGAACTGGGCCTTGGGGCCGGCGACAGCCATGAGCTTGCCGACGACGCCGACGCCCGAGGCGATCAGCGCGTTGAGGTCGAGCGTGCGACGCTCGGGACTGCCGACCAGTTGCAGCGAGGGGAGGCGTCGTGCCCGGTTGAGGTCCTCCACCTCGTCGTAGCGCTCGTCGAGCTGGCCGATCACATCCATCCACCAGTGGATGTCGCGACCACGGTGCAGGCGCGGGAGCCGCACGTGGTCGCCGACGGCGACGGTGACCTGCCTTCCGCTGCGCTGGAGCTCGTCGGCGATCTGGGCTCCCGAAGCGGAGGCACCGACGACCAGCACCTCGCCGTCACTCAGCTGGGCAGGGTTGCGGTACTGCAACGCGTCGAGTTGGCGAATGCGATCCGGCAGGTCGGTGGCCACCGCCGGGATGCGTGGCTCGCTCGATGCGCCGGTGGCCGCCACCACGGCGTCACACACCCAGGTGCCCTGATCGGTCAGCACTTCGAAGCCGAGCGGCCGTCGGCCCACCTTCTCCACGGTGACGTTGGTCTGAACCGGAGCGCCGAAGCTGCGCCGGTACCCATCGAGGAAGGCGATCGTCTCGTCCTTGGTCATGTAGCCGTCGGGATCGCCGCCCTCGTAGCGGTACCCGGGGAGGCGGGTCATCCAGTTGGGCGTGAGCAGCCGGAGCGAGTCCCACCGTTCGGTCCGCCACGACTGGCCCACCTCCCCCCGATCGAGGACGACATGGTCGATCCCCCGACCGGTGAGGTGGTGGCTCATCGCCAGTCCGGCCTGGCCGGCGCCGATGACCACGACCGGTGTTCGCATCATCGGTCTCAGACCACCTCGACCTGGATGGCCGTGGGGTTTGCGACGATGTCGAAGACGGCCGAGCGCTTCTGTGACTGGACCACGATCGCCTCGATGTCGGCCTTGGTGGCGTCGGCATCGATGGCGTAGGTGACCGTGATGCCGTCGAAGCCGTTGCGCACGTCGCTGTCGATGCCGAGGATCCCCTGGAGGTCCATGTTGCCGGCGATCGTCGAGGTGACCGAACGGAGCTGAACGCCGCGGTTGGAGGCGACGGTGGCGACACCGGCGGTGAGACAGCTGGCCAGCGCGGCCAGGAGCATCTCGGGTGGGGTGGCGCCGTTGTCCTCGGACGCGAACACTTCCGGGTGATCGGCGTCGAAGCTGTATTCCTGGCGATGGGCGTGCTCGCCGCCGAGGCCCGAGAAACCGTTGACGGTGGTGCGGCTGTGGGTGCCGTTCACCCACTCACAGCTGGCCCTCCACTGGAACTGCGCGGCGGGAGGGGCATCGGTGAGCGCCTGACGGGCGCCGAGAAGTGCCTCGATGTTCACGCCGTTGTCGACGGTGGGTGTTTCGGTGTCGGTCATGAGTGTCCTTCGGTGTCGGCCCGCAGTGCGGGCGATCTGTCGGCCCGCGGTGCGGGTCGTCGTGTGCTTGCCTGGACCACTCTGCGGGTTCGGACATCGGAAGTCCTGAAGGACCCGTGATGACCGGCTGAATCGTGGTGTCAGCCGATCTTCAGACGATGTTCAGGACTTGACGCCCCGCGCGCCGGATGATGTCGGGCATGAGCATCGAGACGGAAACACCGACGCAAGCCAACCGCACCCACGACTGGCGCAAGGCCGGCGAGGCCTGGGGGCATTCGGCCACCGACTGGGCCACCCTGTACGAGCACTACGCCTTCGACGTCATGATCGCCATCTTCTCCCGGGTCGGCTTGGCCGACGGGGTCGATGTGCTCGACCTGGCGTGCGGCTCAGGCCTCGCGCTTCGTCATGCCGGGGCCATGGGTGCGACCGTCTCGGGCATCGATGCGGCCGAAACCCTGATCGAGATCGCGCGTGACCGCAACCCCGAGGCCGATCTGCAGCTCGGCTCGATGTTCGAGCTGCCGTGGAGTGACGAGAGTTTCGACGTGGTGATGTCGATCAACGGCGTATGGGGCGGATGCGAGGCGGCGCTCGTCGAGGCGCACCGGGTGCTTCGCCCCGGAGGCATGCTCGGCATCAGTTTCTGGGGCACCGGGACCCCGAACGACCTGCGGGGCTGTTTCAAGGCGTTCGCCCGCCACTCGCCCGAGGAGCACTTCGGCAGCATGAAGCGGCTGAACAACATCGCGGCGCCGGGCGTGGCCGAGGCAATGCTCACCGGCAGCGGCTTCGACGTGCTGGAACGAGGACAACGCGTCTCGGTCATCGAGTGGCCCGACGAGGAGCTGGCATGGCGAGCGGTTTCGAGTGTCGGTCCGGCCGTGCCGGCGCTGCGTCACACCGAGGAGGCCGTCGTGAGACAGGCGGTGCTCGAGGCCATCGATCACTGCCGTGACGATCGGGGTGTCTATCGGTTCGAGAACGATCACCATTTCGTGATCGCCCGGAAGGGACCACCGGACTAGGGCGGGTGGCGATGCGTTCCAAACGCCGGCCCGCCCCGCCCCGCCCCACCCCACCCCACCGAATCCCCACGATCGATAGCGGAAGCCGCTATCGATCGTGGGGATTTGCCGGGGGGGGGGCGGGGGGCAAGGGCGAAGAAAGGCGTCGAAGCGCCTCCTCGGTGAGGTGCATCTGGCGGTGATCGGCGGCGGATGCCCGGTCACCGCCGAGCGCGTCATCGACTACCGGATCACGCCGACGAGTGGCCCGCCCGGGACCATGGTCGAAGTCGTGCTCGAGCTCGACCTCACCGAGGATGGCGAAGGGCTTCTCGAATCACTCATCGAGTTCGACTGCAGTGCCGTCGCGCTCCAGCCGGTGGTCGCCGGACGGGCCGTGGGTGCGGCGAGCGCCGCGTCGGAGGCCGGGGCGTTCACCACCACCGTCAGCGTTCCCGAGGTCGATCCCGGTCCGGTGACCGTCGGCGTGGCGACCCTCGACGGTGAGGTGCTGGCCGAGCTGCCATTCGTGGTCGAGTCCGCGTGTTCGTTCGACGCCTCGATGGTGGAGTCGTTCCGGGTCGATGCCGACTGGAGCGACGACGGTGGAAGCGACGGGGTGACCATCGACCTCCAGGCCGATCCGGCGTGCAGCGGGGTGCGAGTCGGTTTTGCCGTGCTCGGCACGCCCGATCCGACCGGCACCGGCGACCCGAACGCGCCGACCGGAGATGACGAGGGCGACGGTTCGGGCGACGACGAGGGTGAGGCGCTGGGGCCGCTGGCCGACGGTGAGTACGCCTTCGGGCCCGCAGGGACGAGCGCCGCCTTCGGCGGTGTGGCGACCACCCTCACCTCGAGCGACCCGATCGAGATTGCGGCCGACGGTTCGGCCAGCGTCACCTTGGGTCTGGGGGCAGCAGCGCAGGGGATGACCGACTTCACCGCCGTCGCCACCCTGCCCGACAACGGCAACGTCCAGATCGCCGAGTTCGGCTTCAGTCGTCCGGGAGCAGTCGTCGCCGGCGTCGAACGGCAACTCGATGCGGACGGATCGAACACCGACATCGTGGTCGGCGCCATCATCGCTGGGGGCCTGGCCACCGGTGGTGGGCTCGTCCTTCTCGCCCGTCGCCGCCGGGGGGCAACCGCCACCGATCCGTGCCTGTCCCAACGCGAGCAGCACGAGCGGTTGGGTGACGAGGCGGCGGCAGCCAGAGTCGAGGCCGACGAAGCCGCCGACCGGGTCAAGGAGCTCGAAGCCGAGCTGGTCGAGGCGCGTGCGGCGCTCGAAGCCTGCCTCACGGGCGATCACTCGGGCACGAGGCGGTCATCGTGGGTGATGCCGGCGGCATTGGCGAGGAGAGCACGAAGCAACACGACCGACGACACCGACTTCCGCGAGCGTTCCAACCCCCACGCGCCGTTGTTGGCGACCGGGGAACAGGGTTGGTACCTACCGGACCGTCCGAGCCCGATCAGCGGCGTCGTGGTGAGCCACCGCTTGGCCCAGGCCTCGAACGCGACCACTGCCGCGGAACTGAAGGATTGGCTGACCACCTGTGACCAGGCCTACGCGGCCCACGCCATAGCCGATCCCGACGGCGTGTCGGTGCTACTGCCTGACGACTACGTCGCTCGGCACAGCGACGGTCGCCTGGTTCCTGCCGGTGGCGTCGACCAACGGTCGCTCGTGGTGGGCGTCGTCGCGCCCGCCGGTTCCCTCGAATCTGCGCTCGAGCATGCCTCGATGTGGGTGGCGGCACGTTGTGACGAGCACGACATCCCCCTCGACGAGGTCAGCGTCGACGAGCTCTCGGTCGGTCGAGCCGGCGTCGCCGTGGTCGGCGAGCCGCCGTCCCACGACAGTGAAGGCAACGGTCACCTGCAGTTCGTCGAGTCGTTCGGTCGGACCGCCGGTCGCCGGCTCGTTCCGTTCGCCATCGCCGGCGGGGGTGGGCGGGATGCCGAGGCGGCCCCGTGTGAGGCCGAGCGGCGTCGCGTGAACGAGCTCGAGGACGAGCTGGTCGCGGCTCGGGCGGAAGCCGAAACGGCGGCGCAGCGGGCCAACGACCTGGCCGATCGGGCCGCCGAGGCCCGCACGGGTCTGCTCGAGTGTGAGGAGCGTTGGGCACCGACCGAGCGCGAGAAGCCGGCGACCCCGCTGGTCGACCCTCGTGAGGGCGAACCGACCGACCCGTCGGGCTACTACCTACTCAGCCATCCGAACTCGAACGCTCCCGTGCGTGAGAACGGTCAACCGGGTTGGTACCACACGACACGACAGAGTCAGATCTCGGGCATCGTGGTTCACACGGCCGAGGGCCGACCCGCCGTCGGCGTCGCCGAGTACTTCACCTTCAACAGCCGTCCCGCCTCGGCCCATGTCGTGCTCGACGAGCTGGTGACCATTCCGCTCCTTCCGGACGAGTTCACGGCGTTCCACGCCGCGGGCGGCAACTCCCGTGGGCTCGGGATCGAGATCGCCGCGTGGGCCGGCAAGTGGGGAACCATCGACGCCGAGCTCGAGCGCCAACTGGTGGAGGAAGCGGCGAAGTGGTGTGGCCGCAAGGCCGCGATGTACGGCGTGCCGGCCATCCGTCTCAACGCGCAGCAATGGGCATCAGGGCAGATGGGGTTCATCGCTCACGGCGACCTCCAGCCGGACATCCGCACCGATCCGGGAGCAGCATTCCGGTGGGACCGCTTCCTGCTCCTCGTCGACCACTATGCGGGGCGCGGTCCCCATCCCGACGGTCCCGTCGAGGCCGGCGAACCCGGCGACGACTCCGCCCCTGACGGCGAGGAGGGTCCCGACGACGAGCAGACCATCCGAGGTGAGGAGCGTCGGGTGGAGGACGCGCCGGCCGATGAGCCGGGTTCGGCCGATGAGCCCGCCGGCCGATGAGCCGGGTTCGGCGATGAGCCGGGCCGATGAGCCGGGCCGATGAGCCCGCGCCGGCTGATGAGCCGGGTTCGGCGGATGAGCCCGCGCCGGCCGATGAGCCGGGTTCGGCGGATGAGCCGGGTTCTGGGGATGAGCCGGGTTCGGGCGATGAGCCCGCTCCCGGCGACTCGGACTCGGGTGAGCCTGCATCCGACCGGCCTTAGGCCGCGAACCAGCCCCACCCCCGGCAAATTTTCACACCGAGTAGCGGCTTGCGCCAACAACGGTGAAAATTTGGCCTGGTTTGGCCTGGTTTGGCCTGGTTTGGCCTGGATTGGGCCCCCGGAGGAAGCCCGGAGTGGCCCGTGGATTTGGCCCGGAGGAGAATGAGCCAGAACATGTGGTGGAGCTGGGGGGAATCGAACCCCCGTCCGTCGAGCAGATGACGCTCGCGCTACGACCATTCCCGATGCTGCAGCCTTGCGGTTACTGCCCCGACGGGTCGGGTGAGCCGGAGCTCTCCGTCGGATCTTTCTCCGATGTCAGCGGTCTTTCTCGCCGTCAGCGGTCTCTCCCTGCTGTCCTCCAACGCTTCTGTTGCCGGGCTGCGCTGGACAGGCCCCGCGTGCCGTTGCCGGTCGCAATGACTCTCTACCTACTGACTAGGTCAGGCGGCGAGAGCGACAGGGCGATTGCCGTGTCTTTTGGTTGCCCCGTTTAAGGAGTCTGAGCAACTCCGGTCGCACAAGACGACGTCCGAAAACCCAACGTCGAAACCGATCAGCCCCTGGTGTGGTGATCTACATGTCAAGGAACACCCGCCGTAGCGGATCTTCCATCGTAGCGTTCAGGCGGCGGTGGCCACGGGGCGGCGACGTTGCACCAGGCGGCTTCCGCACGCCTGGTGCAACAGCAGGCCGCCGCCCAGAACGAGCACGACGTCACCGATACTGAACACGTTGCTCACATACGGGATGCCGGCGGGAATGGCGTAGTTGTCGCCGAGGAAGGCGAGTGACGCGTCGGGAATCGTCGTGGAGTTCTCGAACTCCGAGGAGCTGGTGATCTTGCCCGCCTGCTCCAGCGCGTCGTACGAGGCGGGCATCACGCCGCCGTTGGCGACGATCGCCGCCAGGTTCATGAGCCCGCCCAGCACGACCACGCCGATGCCCGGCGTCGAGCGATTGGCCAGCACGAACACCAGTGCGAGGGCGTAGCTGAACAGGTGGAGGCCGGCGGCGACGGCGAAGGGGAGCCGCGCTGCGAAGAGGGTGATGATGGCGAACTGGATGCCGATGGCGCCGACGATGGTCCAGGCGTGGCGGGGTCGGAGCTCACCGAGGCGCTCGAGGTCGCCCCCGAAGAGGGGAACCGACAAGAGGAGTACGAGGAAGGCGATGCCGGTGATCATGGTGTCGTCGCGACCCGAGGTGACAGGAGGGGTTGGAGCTCCTCGGCGGTCATGGGGACCGATGCCAGGAAGCCTTGGTACTCGTCGCAGCCGAGAGCCGTGATGATCTCGAGCGCGTCGACGGTCTCGACGCCTTCGGCCACGGTTCGGAGCCCGAGGTTGTGGCCGAGCTCGATCACCGATCGCACGATGGTGAGGTCGCCCGGGTTGTCGGCAAGGCTCGTGACGAACGAGCGATCGATCTTGATCGTGTCGATGGTGAGATCTCGAAGCGCCACCAACGACGAGTAGCCGGTGCCGAAGTCGTCGATGGCCAGCCGCACCCCGATGGCACGGAGCTGGCGCAGCACCGCGACGCTGCGGGTGAGATCCTCCATCACGGTGTTCTCGGTGATCTCGATCTCGAGCCAGCCGGGATCCAGGGCGTGGCGCTTCAGTGCGGCATCGACCCGATCGGGGAACCGCATGTCGTGGAGGTTCCGGGCCGAGGCGTTGACCGCAACGGTGAGGTGGATTCCTTCGGCGTGCCAGCGTGCGCACTGCTCGAGCGCCATGTCGATCACCTTGTCGGTGAACGGCGTCATCAGATCGGTTTGTTCGGCCTGGGGCATGAAGCGGTTGGGCAGCACCGTCCCGAGTACGGGATGGTTCCAGCGGACCAGTCCCTCGACGCCGACGATCTCGCCGCTCTGCACGTCGAGCTTGGGTTGGTAGTGCAACACGAGCTCGCCGGCGGCGATGCCGCGTGCCAGATCGGACACCATGGCCAGGCGCCCCACGTCGTGGGTGGTTGCAGCCGGCTCGTACACCTCGATGTCGGTCCCGGCCCGCTTGGCGGAGTACATGGCGACGTCGGCGTGGTTCATGAGCTCGCGCAGATCGCTGCCGTGGGCCGGGAACATCGAGATTCCGATGCTGGCGCTGATGGCCAACGGGAGGCCCTCGATGGTCATCGGCCGTTCGATTGCGTTGAGGATTCGCCGGGCCGCGGCTTCGGCGTCGGTGGCGGTCGACACGTCGCCGAGAAGGATCGCGAACTCGTCACCGCCGAGGCGAGACACGTGGTCGCGGGGTCGGCGCTCGTTGCGAATGCGGGTGGCGATCTCGCGGAGGACCAGGTCGCCGATCCGGTGCCCGAGCCGATCGTTCACGCCCTTGAATCCGTCGAGGTCGAGCTGGAGGGCCGCCGCGCTGAAGTTCTTGGCCAGGGCTCCTTCGAGCACCATGGCTCCGTGTTCCTCGAACAGTCGTCGGTTCGGGATCTCGGTGAGCGAATCGTGGGTGGCCTCGTGTCGATTCGACATCGCGATCGAGGCCGACCGGTAGATGATCCACACCGTGGTGAGCAGGAGGGGCAGAAGGACGAAGGCGTTGACACCGATGACCGCGAAGATCGGTGCGAGAGCCAGCAGGAGCCCGTCCATCAGGAGGTTCACACTGAGGCTGCGCCGCAGCATCTCGACCGCCGACACCCGTTGATGGATGGCGATGACGGCGCCTATGAACGCCGAGTTGAACAAGAAGGCGACGGCGGAAGCGGTCGCGGCGGCGAGAAGCCAGTGGAGGTCGACCTTCATCCCGCTCTGGTCGACGCGAAGGTTGGTGATTGCGCCCGCCACCGCCATGGCGATCGCAAGGCTGATGACGAACTGACCCGCATTGAAGGCGGCTCGTTCGATTCGCTTGCCGCCGAGCAGGTCGACCATGAGGGCGGTCGCAGCGACGAGGGCCAACACGGTGCCCGTTGGCGCGACGAACAAGAGTGCGAAAGCGAAGGTCCAGGACGCGGTGGCGGCGCCACCGTTGACCAGGAAGGTCAGGGGTCGACTCTCGGCCGCAACCAAGAGGACCGCAAAGGTGACGAAGAGGATGGGACGTTCGCCGAGTGCTGACTCGGAGTCGAGGCCATACAGCGAGAGTCCGAGTATGGCGGCCCCGCCGCCGATGACCATGGTCAGGTAGGCGGGGAGCAGGAGTCGTCGGGAAAGAGCAGGCATGGGGTCGGTCCGGATCAAGGTGGCCGACGGGTGCAGAGACCGGATCACGCCGGTCCCCACACCTGTCAGTCGATCAGAACCACTTCACCGGTGCACCCATTGCAACGATGAGACCACCGAAGCTCAATGCGGCTGCACTCGCGTAAAGTCGTGCCTTCAATTTGTTGCCCACGGTTGTTCCTTTCAGAACCACTTGAGGACCGAAGTCCCAGTGGCGTTTCCGAGAAGGGTCATGTGTTTGCCCTTTCTGTCACCGAGTCGACTTCTACTCGACCCGGACTGCGTAAAAGCCTCCCGCGCCGATCACCTCGGGTAAATGGGTGATGCGCCCTGTTCTCGACCGGGCCGAATGACCCGGTGGGTACCGGGTAGGGCGACTCAGCGTTCGCCGCGGCGGGCGTCGCTCATGGCTCGCTGGGCGTCGAGTTTCGCATCGCGTTCGGCGATGGCCTGGCGCTTGTCGCCTTTGTTGCGGCGACGGGCCAGGCCCAGCTCGACCTTGGCCCGGCCGTCTTTGAAGTAGAGGCTGAGCGGCACGAGGGTGAGGGGATCCTGATCGAGGCGTGCGCCCAGCCGGTTGATCTCGCTGCGGTGCATGAGCAGCTTCTTGGGTCGATCGGGATCGTGGCCGAAGGATGCGGCGTGGGAGTAGGGGCCGATGTGGAACGACAACAGCCATGCTTCGTGGTCGCGAATCCGGGCGTACGCCTCGGCGATCTGGACTTTCGACTCGCGCAGCGACTTCACTTCGCTGCCCAGGAGGACCAGGCCGGCCTCGACCGTGTCGATGATGTCGAAGTCGTGGCGCGCCCGTCGGTTGCTCGCCACCACGGTCTTCCCGTCGGCGGTCGGCTTCGCTGCGCTCCCGGCCCTGGCCATGGGGCCGAGGCTATCGGTGGCCTAGCCTGCACCCTGTGCCCGCCATGACACGCGCCATCCACGACGAGATGGTGGCCCACGCCATCGGTGGGCTGCCCGACGAGGCCTGCGGCGTGTTCGCCTCCGACGCACGAACCGGCACGGTGGTGCGGTTCTCTCCGCTCACCAACGTGGCCCGGTCGGCCCAGATCTATCAGATCGACGGTGCGGAGTACCTGGCTGCCGAGAAGGCCGCCGACGAGAGCGGACTGATCGTGTCGGGCGTGATGCACTCGCACACCCACACGACGAACTACCCCTCACCCACCGACATCACCGATGCCGCCAACTTCGATCCCTTCGGTGCCTGGCACTTCGTGATCGTCTCGCTGCGGCATCCCGAGGCGTCGATGCGTTCGTTTCGCATAGTGGATGGCATCGTGAACGAGGAACCTATACAATTCCGATCGGAATAGTCGACAATCACTCCGGGTTGCCTCTCCCATGGCCATTCACTCCTCGATCCTCGACCTCGTGGGCAATACGCCGGTCGTCGATGTCAGTCAGCTGAGCCCCAAGCCCGGGGTGCGGATCCTCGCCAAGCTCGAAGGCATGAACCCGGCCGGATCGGTGAAGGACCGCATCGCCTTGGCGATGGTGCTCGACGCCGAGGCCGACGGACGTCTCACCCCTGGCAAGACCATTCTCGAACCGTCGTCGGGCAACACGGGCATCGCCCTGGCCATGATCGCCAAGATGCGGGGCTACCGCATCAAGATCGTGTTGCCGGGCAACGTGTCACCGGAACGACGCCAACTGCTCGAGGTGTGGGGGGCCGAGGTCATCCCGTCGCCGGCCGGTCAGGGGTCCAACGGTGCGGTGAAGCTCGCCCAGGAGCTCTCCCTCGAGCATCCCGAGTGGGTCTTCCTCTACCAGTACGCCAACGAGGCCAACCCGCAGGCCCACTACGACACCACAGGCCCCGAGATCTGGCGGGACGTCCCCGACATCACCCACTTCGTCGCCGGGCTGGGCACCAGCGGAACGCTGATGGGGGTCGGCACTTATCTGAAGGAACAGAATCCCGACATCAAGCTCTACGCAGTGGAGCCGCCGTCGGGCGAGACGGTCGAGGCGCTGCGCAGCCTCGACGACGGGTACATCCCTCCGGTGTTCGACAAGTGGGGCGGCTACGACCTGCTCGATGGCAAGCGCATCGTCCGTCCGCCCGACTCCATCGAGTACACCCGACGCCTGGCCAACGAGTGCGGCATCTTCGCCGGCATCTCCTCGGGCGCTGCGGCCGCAGGGGCCGTCCGGGTGGCCGAGAAGATCGACGAAGGTGTCATCGTGTTCATCGTCTGTGATTTCGGCTGGAAGTATCTGTCGACCGGGGCGTGGGCGGGCGAGATCGACGAGGTCATCGCCAAGGTCGAGGACGTCATCTACTTCTGATCGGCGGTTTCGCTCGCCTCTGCGGAACGGGCGCATCGAAGTCGTTTGACCCGATAGGGACGGTGCGTGGCGCTAGCGTCGAGGCGTGGATGAGCGGCCGATCGGTATGTTCGACAGTGGTTTCGGCGGCCTCACGGTCGCCCGGGCGCTCATCGATCTGTTGCCCAATGAGCATCTCGTCTACTTCGGCGACACGGGTCGTTATCCGTACGGGTCCAAGCCCCAGGGTGACGTCGCCAAGTACGCCCTCGAAATCGCGGACTTCCTCGTGGCCGACTGCGACATCAAGATGCTGGTGGTGGCGTGCAACACGGCCGCAGCGGCGGCCTTCGAGGAGCTCACCGACCGGCTGAGCATTCCGGTGGTCGGGGTGATCGAGCCCGGTGTTCGGTCGCTGGCCCAGGTGACGGCCAGCGGACGGGTCGGCGTGATCGGAACGGTTGGCACAATCGACTCCGGCGCGTACCAGCACACGCTGGCGACCCTTCCCAACACCGAGCACGTCCACCTCACGGCCCTTGCCTGCCCCGGTTTCGTCGAATTCGTCGAGCGGGGAGAAACCAGTGGCCGCCAGGTCGAGGTGCTGGCCAAGCGCCTCCTGGCGCCGATGGTCGACGCGGCGGTCGACTCGCTGCTGCTCGGTTGCACCCACTATCCGTTCCTGGCCAGGACGATCGGCACGGTCTTGGGACCCAACGTGGTGCTCGTCTCGTCGGCCGACGAGACCGCCTTCGACGTCACCCGGCAACTCGACGAGCTCTCCCTTCATCGAGGCACCGGAGGCGGCGCCGAACACCGGTTCATCTCCTCGGGGGACATCGCCTGGTTCGCCGATCTCGGTCGCCGGTTGCTCGGCCCCGAGCTGGCCCGGGCCGAGGCGCACGAGTGGGTCTGAGCGTCACCGTTCTGGGTTGTTCGGGAAGCTATGCCGCGATCGGGGGCGCCTGCACCGGCTACCTCGTCGAGACGCCAGGGGCTCGGGTGTGGCTCGACGCCGGCCCGGGCACGCTCGCCAATCTCCAGCGCCACATCGCGCCGGCGGAGCTCGATGCCGTCGTGCTCACCCACGAGCATCCCGATCACTGGCTCGAGCTGCCGGTGTTCGTCAACGTGCTGAAGCATTTCACCCCTCCGAGCGAACCCGTACCCGTGTTCCTCACCGCCGGCACAGCAGCGCTGTTGCATGCGTTCCACCCTGATGCCCAGGCACCGGAGGGGCCGGTCGACATTCACGTGATCGATGCGACGAGCGAGGTGGTCGTCGGCGATCAGCAGTGGCGATTCAGTCGCACCGATCACCCGGTGGAGACCCTGGCCGTGCACGTGACCGCGGGCGACGACACCTTCGCCTTCACCGCCGACACCGGTCCGGGGTGGAGCCTGGCCGCCTTCGGCCGACCGATCGGGTTGGCCTTCAGCGAATCGTCCTTGCCCGATCGCGAACCGTGGCCCGACGTCGACCATCTCACCCCCCGCGAGGCCGCCGAGCGGGCGGTCGAGGCCGGAGTCGAGCAGCTGGTACTCACCCACCTTCCGCCGGGGGCCGACCCCGAACATCACCACGCGATCGCGATGGCGGTGTTCGGTGGTTCCGTCGGGATGGCACAGGTCGGCGCTACGTTCTCGGTCCGACGACCACAACCACGAGGAACGACGCAATGACCCGACCCGATGGCCGCGCTCCCGACGAGCTGCGGCCCATGACCTTCCAGCGCGACTTCACGTCGATGGCTGCCGGCTCGGTGCTGGTGTCCTTCGGCGACACGCAGGTTCTGTGCACGGCGTCGGTCGACGACGATGTGCCCCGCTGGATGCGGGGCACGGGCAAGGGATGGGTGACCGCCGAGTACTCGATGCTCCCGGGCTCGACACCCGAGCGGGTCAACCGCGAGGCGGCTCGTGGCAAGCAGAGTGGGCGCACGCAGGAGATCCAGCGCCTCATCGGCCGTTCCCTGCGCGCCGTGTGCGACATGAAGGCCCTGGGCGAACGCCAGATCGTGCTCGACTGCGACGCACTGCAAGCCGACGGCGGCACCCGCACGGCGTCGATCTGCGGTGCCTACGTGGCCCTCCACGACGCTCTCACCCGGCTGGTCCTGGCGGGGCAGCTCCCGGCCAATCCCCTCACCGAGGCATGTGCAGCCATTTCGGTGGGTGTTGTGCAGGGCGTGCCGTGTCTCGACCTGCCCTATGTCGAGGACAGCACCGCCGAGGTCGACATGAACGTCGTCATGACCGAATCGGGCGAGTTCATCGAGCTCCAGGGCACGGCCGAAGGGCGCACCTTCGGCAAGTCCCACCTGGACGAGCTGCTCACGCTGGCCGGGAAGGGCATCGGCGAGATCATCGCCGAGCAGAAGCGGGTCCTGGCCACCCCGCCCAGCCCCCGATCATGACCGTGTTGGCGGTGGTTGCGGCCACCGCCAACCCGCACAAGCTCCGGGAGATCCAGGAGCTCGTCGCCGGCCGACTCGATCTGTCGCCCCGCCCAGCCGAGCTGGCCGACGTGATCGAGGACGCGCCCGACCTCTCGGCAACGCCAGGCTCAAGGCGATCGCCGTGGCCGGGCACACCGGCCAACCGGCGCTGGCCGACGACACCGGCCTGTTCGTCGATGCGCTCGACGGCGCGCCGGGCGTCCACAGCGCCCGCTTTGCCGGGCCCGATGCCAGCTACTCCGCCAACGTCGACCTGTTGCTCGAGCGTCTGCGCGGTGTGCCACCGGAGGACCGCTCGGCCCGATTCTCCTCGGTGGTGCTGCTGGCCTGGCCAGACGGCACCGAACTGTGGGCCCGCGGCGACGTGGAAGGTGTGATCACCGATGCGCCACGCGGCCCTGGTGGTTTCGGCTACGACCCGGTGTTCGTGCCGAGTGCCGGCGACGGCCGCACCTTCGCCGAGCTGTCCGACGAGGGCAAGCATCGGTTCTCACACCGTGCGGCGGCCGTGGCGGCGCTGCTCGACCGGTTAGCGTGATCCGAGCCACGCGCCAGTGGCGGAATTGGCAGACGCGCAGGGTTTAGGACCCTGTATCCGAGAGGATGTGTGGGTTCGAGTCCCACCTGGCGCACCCGACCATGACCACACCGTTGCCTGCCATCGACCCCGACGCCACCGCAGCCTTCTGGGCGAGGTATCTCGCCGCCACCGGGCACGACGCCGAGCCGACTTTCGTGGTCGCCGACTGCTTCGGAGATTCGGTCGAACTGGCCGACAAGCTGATCGAACTGGTGGTCGACGGACCCAAGCGGGCAACGGCGGGATCGGTTGCCGACTACAACGCGGCGGGTGAGGTGCTGCCCCGGGTCGGTGATCGATGGATCGCCTGCGACGGCAGCGGTCGACCGCGAGCGCTCATTCGCGTCGTCGAGGTGCGGGTCGGGCCGTTGTCGTCGGTGGACGAGGCCTTCGCCTGGGACGAGGGCGAGGGTGACCGCACCCGGGACGACTGGCTGCGCGGTCACACGCGATTCTTCCGCCGTCGCTTCGATTCGCTCGGTCTCGAGTTCCACGACGACATCCCGGTGGCCTTCGAACGTTTCGAGGTCCTCCACGTCGAGCCGTCCGACCGATCGCAGCGCTGACCGGGGAATCATTGCCGCTAGCCTCGGTTGCAATGCCTATGCCGAACCCACCTCTCCATTCCCTGCCATCCATGCTCCAGTCGGGCAACAACGAGATGAGCCCGGTCTACAACCGTCTGCTCAAGGACCGCATCGTGTTCCTCGGCACCGACGTCAACGACGAGATCGCCAACTACATCACCGCTCAGCTCCTGTTCCTCGAGGGTGAAGACCCCGACTCCGACATCTGGCTGTACATCAACCGCCCGGGCGGCTCGGTCACCGCCGGCATGGCCATCTACGACACCATGCAGTTCGTCAAGCCCGACGTCGCCACCATCTGCATGGGTCTCGGCGCCTCCATGGGCCAGTTCCTGCTGTGCGCCGGCGCGCCGGGCAAGCGCTACGCCTTGCCCCACGCTCGCATCATGATGCACCAGCCTTCCGGCGGTATCCAGGGCCAGGCCAGCGACATTCGCATCCAGGCCGAGCAGATGGCCTACGTCAAGCGGCTCATGGCGGAGAAGATCGCCGAGCACTCGGGCCAGACCGTCGAGCAGGTCGAAGCCGACTCCGAGCGCGATCGCTGGTTCACCGCCGCCGAGGCCAAGGACTACGGCCTCATCGACCAGGTGATCGGTCGACGGGGCGAGATCAGCTGACCTTCCCGCTCAGGCGGGAGCGAGATCGTCCTCGGGCTCGGGAGTGGGCGTCTCCTGGGCGGGTGGTGCCAGGTCGACATTGCACTCGGCTGCGCCGTAGGCCTCGAGCCGTTCGCTGGCCGCACCGGCCTCGGCGAGGGACTCGGCCTGTTCGGCGATCACCGCGGCCGGGGTGCGGTTGTCGGGTACCTCGAGCGCCTCGACCAGCAGCGTGAAGGCGTCGACCACTGTCGCCACGTCGTCGGCCATGCTCGGCGGGGCGAACTCGCGCACCTCACCCAACTGAAGAATGGCTGCATCGATCGATGCCGGGTCGGCGAGGTCGATCTGGTTCACTGCGCTGGCCTCCCCGACCGCGGCCCGGAGCCGTAGGCAGAAGGCCTGTGTGTCCTCGGCATCGTCGACATCGGGCCCGGCGTCGCTCGAACAGGCCCCCAGCAGCATCGACACGAGCACGAGCCCCGTGGCGGCCCGGCGACGCGTCACCAGCGGTCGGCGGCTTCGGCGAGGCGCCGCAGCTCCGCGATGCCGTGGTCCAGCCCCTCGGGATGGCGAAAGAGCGCACTGCCCGAGATGAACACGTTCGCTCCGGCTGCGGCCGCGCCGCCGATGGTGGCGTCGCTGGCACCGCCATCGATCTCGATGTCGACATCGAGATCGCCGTCGATCACGATCTGGCGAAGCTCCCGAATCTTGGGTTCCATCGACGCCAGGTAGGCCTGACCGCCGAATCCGGGATTCACCGTCATGACCAGGACCATGTCGACCAGGTCGAGCACGTGGCGCACTGCGTCGACCGGCGTGGCCGGGTTCAGCGCGACGGCCGGCCTGGCCCCGAGCTCGCGAACCGCGCCGAGGGTGCGATGGAGATGAGTGGTCGACTCGGCGTGCACGATCAACATGTCGCAGCCGGCGTCGACCCAGCGCTCGAGCATGTGGTCGGGCTCGCGCACCATGAGATGGGCCTCGAAGGGCAGCGACACGTGGGGGCGGATGGCGGCGATCACGTCGGGGCCGACCGTGATGTTGGGCACGAACTGCCCGTCCATGACGTCCCACTGGATGCGGTCGGCGCCGGCCGCTTCGAGGGCGCGGCACTCGTCTCCGAGCCGGGCGAAGTCGGCAGGCAGCACGGACGGGACGATCTCCACGGGGCGAAGGCTCACGTCGGGGAGGCTATAGGGTCGGGCGGTGCCGGATGTCGACATCACATCAGTCACCGTCGGCGCCGTCGGCGTCGGACGCCTCGACGACGGTCGCGTCGTGTTCGTCGCCGGTGCGCTCCCGGGTGAGCGGGTCGAGGTCGAGATCACCGAGCACAAGAAACGCTTCGCCAGGGCCGTGGCCCTCGGCGTGCACGAACCCGTGGCGCCGGGTCGCCGGGCCGAACCGTGCCCCTTCGTGGCCGACGGATGCGGCGGCTGCGACCTGCAACACGCCGACCACGACCTCCAGGTCGAGCTCAAAGGTCGGATCGTCGTGGAATCGCTCGAGCGACTGGGCCGATGCGTCGATCCGGTGGTCGAGCCCGGGCCGGCGCTGGCCCCGTTCGGCTACCGCACGCATCTGCGGGTCAGGATCGCCGGGGGAGAGCCGGCTCTGCGGGCCCGCGGGAGCCACGACCTCGTGCCGATCGATGCGTGCCTCACCGCCCATCCCCTCATCGATGAGTTGCTCGCCGAGGCCGACTTCGCCGATGCCGACGAAGTGACCCTGCGAGTGGGCGCCCGCACCGGGGAACGGCTTGCGCTGGTGGGGCCGCGGGTCGGCGACGCAACCTTTCCCGCCGACGTCGAGGTCGTGGGCTTCGACCAGATCGCCAACGCCCGGCGGGCCTGGTTCCACGAGGAAGTGGCGGGGGAGCGGTTCCGCATCTCGGCCCGGTCGTTCTTCCAGACCCGACCCGACGGCGCCGACGTGTTGGTCGCCGAAGTCGGCGACGCCGTGGCCGGGGTGACCGGTCCCATGGTCGATCTGTACGGAGGTGTCGGACTGTTCGCAGCAACCGTCGGCAGGGATCGCGACGTGATACTCGTCGAGCAGAATCGCTCGTCGGTCGCCGATGCGAAGGCGAACCTCGACGGCAGAGGGGTCCGAATCGTGCGGACCCGCGTCGAGGACTGGAAGCCGAGTCGGGCCGCGGTGGTGGTCGCCGACCCGGCGCGGGCCGGTCTCGGGAAGGCCGGTGTGGCGAAGGTCGCGGCCACCGAAGCCCAGCGGGTGGCGCTGGTGAGCTGCGATCCCGGCTCACTCGGGCGAGATGCCGGTCTGTTGGCCCGGGCGGGCTACGACCTCGTGTGGTCGCATCGTCGTCGACCTGTTCCCCCAGACCAGCCACATCGAGGTCGTGAGCCGCTTCGATCGTCGGTGAACGACGCGCGGCGGGTAGAAACGGGCCATGGCCTTCGATCCCCACGACCTCCCGCCCGACGTGGAACACTTCCTCGCCGAGCGGCATCTCGCCACGCTCACGGTGCTCACCAACGGCGCGCTGCACACCACGCCGGTCGGTTTCAGCTGGGACGGCCCGACGGCCATGGCCCGGGTCATCACCTGGTCGGGCAGCGTCAAGGTGAAGCGCATCGAGGCGGCAGCCGAACCGGTGCGAGTCACGTTGTGTCAACTCGACGGCGGCCGTTGGCTCACCCTGGAGGGCACGGCCGTGGCCACCGCCGATCCCGATCGTTGTGCCGACGCCGTCGCCCGTTACACCGAGCGCTACCAGGCTCCCCGCCAAGATCGCGGCGC
Organism: uncultured Acidimicrobiales bacterium; assembly: GCA_963787285.1. Taxonomy (GTDB): domain Bacteria; phylum Actinomycetota; class Acidimicrobiia; order Acidimicrobiales; family JAHEJN01; genus JAHEJN01. The sequence goes on from CAWBCM010000005.1 coordinate 122,547, forward strand.
CGATCGCCGTGCGATCGAGGTGCAGGTCACCCGCATACTCGGGCGGGCGTGAGCCGTGCCTCGCCCCGACAAGCTACCCACGGGTAATCTGGCCTCATGACGATCGCCGCCCCACCCTCCGCGTCCGACGTTCGTGACGAGCTCTCGACGTGGCTCGACGACAACTGGGATCCGACGCTCACCGCAGGCGAGTGGTGGAAGCGCCTCGCCGCGGCCCGCTGGGCGTCCCCCTCGCTTCCCGAGAACGCCGGCGGTCGGGGCTACGGCCGGGCCCAGATGCAGGCGTGGTCGGTCACGTTGGCCGAGCGCAAGGTTCTCGGACCGCCGAGCGGGCTCGGTCGCATGCTCGCGGCGCCCACGATCGCCACCCACGGCACCCAGGAGCAGATCGATCGGTTCATCCCGAGCATCCTCGACGGCACCCACGCCTGGTGCCAGCTGTTCTCCGAGCCCAATGCCGGCAGCGACCTGGCCGGGCTCCAGGCTCGAGCCGAACGCGACGGCGACGAATGGGTGGTCAGCGGGCAGAAGGTCTGGACATCGGGCGGGCAGATCTCCCAGTGGGGCATGCTCATCGCTCGTACCGACCCCGACGCTCCCAAGCACCAGGGCATCTCCTACTTCGCCATCCCCATGGACCAGCCCGGTGTGACGATCCGGCCGCTACGCGAGATGACCGGCCGCTCGCTGTTCAACGAGGTCTTCCTCGATGAGGCTCGCGTGCACGACGCCGACCTGCTCGGCGGGCTCGGCAACGGGTGGCGGGTTGCCAACACCACGTTGGCTTTCGAGCGAGCCGGTCTGGGTTCGGCGGGCAAACAGCCCGCGTCGGCCACACCCGGGCCGGTGGCCGGTGCCCTCGGTCGTTCGGTCAGCGCGTTCCTCGACAAGCCGAGCGAAGGTGGTGTCCCTCGGCTCGGTCCGGGCATGTGGCAGTGGTACTGCGATCTCGCCCGCGAGCGGGGCCGCCTCGCCGACCCGGTGCTGCGCGACAAGCTCGCGAGGCTGTACACCCTCATCGAGGTCAATCGCCTCTCGGGGCAGCGGGCCAAGGCCGGAGGAGGACGCACCGGCGGCGAGGGCAACATCGGCAAGCTGATGATGAGCGAGCTGTTCCGTCAGTTCCGCGAGGTCGGACTCGAGATCCTCGGGCCCGAAGGCATGTTGTGGGGCGACGACGCCGTCGCCAGGGGCGCGATCCAGGAAGCGGCGGTGTTCTCGCCGGGGCCGGCGATCTACGGTGGAACCGACGAGATCCAGCGCAACATCATCGGTGAGCGGGTGCTGGGTCTTCCCAAGGAGCCGGGTCCGGCCAAGGACACCCCGTTCAAGGACCTGCCGAAGAACTGATCGAGGCCCACGGTTCCCTGTTCGGGCCCGCGATGCTGGGAGACTGACACCATGCCCGTCGAAGATCACGACATCGCCCGGTTGGCCGACGCCGCTCGCTTGGCTCGCACTCGGGCCTATGCGCCCTACAGCAACTTCCCCGTCGGTTGCGCGTTGCTGTTGGCCGACGGCACCGTCGTCACCGGTGCCAACGTCGAAAACGCCTCGTACGGTCTCGGCCTGTGTGCGGAGCGGGCTGCGATGGCGTCGTTGTACGCCGACCATCCGCCTGGCGAACGCACCATCATGGCGGTGGTGGTTGCCGGACCCGAAGGCGTGGCCGACTGTTCACCCTGCGGGGCGTGCCGGCAATGGATCCACGAGCTCGCACCCGAGGCGGTCGTTGCGTTCCGGTGGCACGGGGAGCTCGTGACGGTGACCGTCCCTGAGCTGTTGCCCTTCGGATTCGTGCTCGACTGATTCGTCGACGGCTCGGCCCGATGTGCGGCTAGCTTCACCGGCATGCGCCTCGGACTTCTTGCTGCTGCCCGCATCACGACCAGAGCGGTGGTCGACCCTGCTCGCCTCGTTCCCGAGGTCGAGTTGGCGGCCGTGGGGGCTCGATCGCTCGACCGGGCCCGTGCGTCGGCCGCGGAGTGGGGCGTACCCGTCGCCTACGGCAGCTACGAAGAGCTACTGGCCGACCAGACCATCGATGCGGTCTACATCGCAACCCCGGCGGCGTTGCACAAGAAGTGGACGTTGGCCGCGCTCGCGGCCGGCAAGCACGTCCTCTGCGAGAAGCCGTTTGCGTCGAACGCGGCCGAGGCCCGCGAGATGGTTGCGGCCGGTGACGCGTCGGGCCTGATCCTGATGGAGGCCTTCCACTGGCGCTATCACCCCTACATCGACCAGATCCGCTCGGTGGTCGACAGCGGCACCGTCGGCGCGCTGCAGCGCGCCGAGGGCTACTTCAACCTGCCCGATGGCGCGATTCCCCGCGGCGACATCCGGTGGGATCTGTCCCTCGGGGGTGGCGCGCTGATGGACCTCGGCTGTTACTCGGTCCAGTGGGTGCGGTGGCTGGTGGGCGAGGAGCCTGCGGTGGTGTCGGCGACCGCCGACTGCCCGGTGCCCGGAATCGACGGCTCCCTACGCGCCGAGCTGAGTTGGCCATCGGGGGTCACCGGTGCCGTCGAGTGCTCGATGATCGCACCGGCTGACGGACTCGAGATCAACCTCACCGTCAGAGGGGAGAACGGCACCATCGTTGCGGAGAATCCCCTGGCTCCCCAGAACGGCGCCACGTTGGTGGTCGAGACCGCCAACGGCCGAACCGAGCACGACGTCGACACCTCCACCACCAGCTACTACCACCAGCTGGTGGCTTTCCTCCGGGCAGTCGAGTCGGGGGTGGCGCCGATCACGTCGGGTGCCGACGCCATCGCCAACATGGAGGTCATCGACGCGTGCTACCGGGCGGCGGGCCTCGATGCCCGTCCGTCACTTGCCGACTGAGCGTGGGACACTACGGCCATGACGGACTCGTGGTTCGAAGTCGTGGTCGAGATCCCGAAGGGATCGCGCAACAAGTACGAGATCGACCACGAGACCGGTGCCCTCTGGCTCGATCGACACCTGTTCACCGCCACCAGCTACCCGGCTGACTACGGATTCGTGCCCGACACCCTTGCCGAGGACGACGATCCGCTCGATGTGCTGGTGCTGCTCGACGAACCCACGGTTCCGGGCTGCCACATCCGGGCGCGGGCGATCGGGGTGTTCTGGATGACCGACGAGAAGGGCCCCGACGCCAAGATCCTCGCCGTGCCGGCCAACGACCCACGCTGGGACTCGGTCCAGGAGCTCGACGACATCGCCAACCACCTGCTCGCGGAGATCAGTCACTTCTTCGAGGTGTACAAGGCGCTCGAACCGTCGAAGAGCACCGAGATCGGTCGGTGGGCCGGTCGCAGCTCGGCCCTCGAGGAGATCGAGGCGGCCCGCCGCCGATTCCCCGGTCATTGACCGGCGTTCAGATGTCGACGTGGGTCCCGATGTCGACGCAGCGATCGGGCGGGAGTCCGAAGTGCACCGACGGGTCGCCGGCGTTGCGGCTCAGGTACGCGTAGAGGCGTTCGCGCCACATGGCCATGCCGGGCCGGTCGGTCACCTCGATCCGTTCCCGACCGAGGAAGAAGGTCGTGTGATCGGGATCGAAGGCGACTCCGTCGATGAGCAGGTCCTGGAGGTCGGTGGCGGGATGGGGTCGCTCGACGAAGCCGTAGCGAAGCTCGAGCTCGACGAAGCCGAGGCCATGTCGGGTGACACGGTCACGTTCGGCGCGGTTCACCCGGGCCCGTTCATCGGTGGTGATCGAGAGGACCACGACGGATTCGTGCAGGCTCTCGTTGTGTCGGAGATTGGCGAGGAGCGCGGGTGGCACCATGCCGGGCTGGCGATACATGTACACGCCGGTACCGGGATGACGTGCCGGGGGATCGGCCGACAGCGACTCGACGAACGCGTCGAGGGTGAGGTGACGACGCTCCACGCGAGACCGGACGAGGGACCGCCCCGTCTGCCAGGTGGTCAGGATCGTGAAGCCGGCGATGCCGATCACCAGCGGGAACCAACCACCCGCCGGGGATCTTGAAGATGTTGGCCCCGAAGAACGCCAGGTCGACCACCAGGAGCGGCATGACCACCAGGGCGGTGCGCAGGACCGACCAGTTCCAGCGGGTCATCGCGATCGACGGCGATGAGGATGGTCGTGATCGCCATCGTCATCGTCACCGCGACCCCGTAGGCCGCGGCCAGGCGACTCGACGAACCGAACGCGAACACGAGTCCGAGACAGGCGGCCAGCAGGAACCAGTTGACGGCGGGCACATACACCTGGCCGCGGTGGTGCGCCGAGGTCTGCACCGTTCGCATCCGGGGCAGGTAGTCGAGGTTGATGGCCTGCACGGTCAGGGAGAACGCGCCGGTGATGAGGGCCTGTGAGGCGATGATGGTGGCGCTGGTGGCCAGCACCGTGAGCGGCCACTGTCCCCACGACGGAGCCAGCAGGTAGAAGGGGTTCTCGATCGCCTCGGGGCTCTGGAGCAGCAGGGCACCCTGGCCGAAGTAGTTGAGCACCAGCGCCGGCAGCACGAGGCTGAACCAGCCGATCTGGATGGGTCGCCGACCGAAGTGTCCCATGTCGGCGTAGAGGGCCTCACCGCCGGTGACCACCAGGAACACCGATCCGAGCACCAGGAATCCCGTCGGTCCCGTTGTCGGCGAAGAAGGCAATCGCGTGGGTCGGGTCGAGCGCCACGAATGATCGAGGGTTCGGTGGCGATCTCGCCGAAGTCCGAGCGCCGAGAGCGTCGCGAACCAAACGACCATGACCGGGCCGAAGAACCGGCCGACGACCTCGGTGCCGCGGTGCTGGATGGCGAAGAGGCCGATCAGGATCACCGCCACGATCGGCAGGACCCAGGAGTGCACCGACGGAGCCGCGATCTCGACGCCTTCGACGGCCGAGAGCACGGAGATGGCGGGGGTGATCATGCCGTCGCCGTACAGCAGCGCGGTTCCGAACAAACCGAGCAGGATCAGCAGCCGTGCTCGGCGCCCGTCGCCGGTGATGAGCGCGGCCAGGGCGAGGATGCCGCCCTCGCCGTGGTTGTCGGCGCGCATCACGAACAGCAGGTACTTCACCGAGATCACGATGATCAGCGACCAGAACATGAGCGAGAGCACGCCCGAGGACGTTGGCCTCGTCGACCACGAGGTCGTGCTCGCCGGCGAGTGACTCGCGGAACGCATAGAGCGGGCTGGTGCCGATGTCGCCGAACACCACCCCGAGCGCGCCGATCGACAGCGCAGCAGACTTCGGCGCCTTCATTGTTGGGCCGGCCCTACTCGTTCGTGGATCTCCTGGGTGAGGGCCTCGATGTGACGGATCATGTCGGCGGCGTCGAGGTTGGTCTGGTAGTCGTGGGTGGCCAGCTCGGCGGAGATCTGGTCGGATCGCCGGGCGGCGATCAACAGGATGGCACCCTGCAGCGCAGCGACACACGACAGGATCAGGTTGAGCAGGATGAAGGGATACGGGTCGAAGCCCACCCCGCGGTTGCCCGCCATCCAGCCGGCGAGGAACACCAGTGCGGTGAACACGAAGCCCCACGATCCCATGCCGTTGCGGAGCCGGTCGGCGGCGCGCTCGCCGAGGCTCAGCTGGTCGTCGGTGCGAATGGCGGGATGGGACCGCCATTGACGGCGGGAGTGAGGTAGCCGCCAGTCCTGCATTGCCATGATCGGTCTCCAGTCGACGTCACCCGCCGGCCCGACGGGCCGGACCTCCGGGTTGCTCGCTGGCGACGTTAACGACCGTGCGGCTGAAGCGGCGCGATGACACCCGGCGAAGGGCTCCCACTGACCCGCCCTTCCCGCAGCGGTGCCGAGGCTCTAGCGTTGTAACCCATGCACATCGACGACCAGTTGGTCGCCGCCGTCCTGGCGGGCGACGCAACCGCGTTTGCCACGATGTTCGATCGTCATGCGCCCCATGTGCACGACTACGCCATGTCGGTGCTCCGCGATCCCGTCGCAGCCGCCGACGTGACCCGGAACACGTTCCTGGCGACGGCCCATCGACTCGGCCAACTCCAGGATCCGTCCCGTCTTCGGGTCTGGCTGCACGCCATCGCCCGCAGCCAGACGCTCGCCGCCGCCGATCCCGCCGTCCGGCTCGTTTCCCCCGGGCCGAGGCCGGCCCGGCTTCCGGTGACGCCCGCGACCTGGTCTGGCTGACCGCCTCCAACCTCTCGGCGTTCGACCGCGACATCCTCGACCTCCATCTTCGGCAACACTTCGACGTCGCCGAGCTCGCTGCGGTGATCCGATCGTCACCCGAGGCGGCGACGGTACGCCTCCACGAGGCGATGGCCGAGCTGAACCGGCTGGCCGGACCGGCCCTGGTGGTGTTCAGCGCCCATGGGGAGTGCCCCGGACTGAACGCCCTCACGTTCGACAACGTCGGCCCGTCGACGATGGCCAATGTGGCCGTACACATCACCACCTGTGCAGCGTGTTCGGCCCGGCAACGTTCGATGACGAGCCCGGCCGCACTGTTCTCGGCTGCGCCGATGCGTCCGGCGCCTCCGGAGCTGCGCCGAGAGGTGCTGGCATCGGTCCATCTGGGTGCCGTCGAGGCCATCGGTTGGGATGCCGACGGGTTTCCGGTGGCGCCAACGCCGCCCGACCAGTCGCCGACCGGGGTTGCCTCCACGCCGAAGTCGGTCTTCGACGAGCCCGCGCCCTGGATCGTCGCGGGAGTCGCTGCCGTTGCCGCACTCGTGCTCGCGTTGGGCTTCCTGTACTACTTCACCCGCAGCGACGACGCCGCTGTCTCGCTCGCCGAGGGTCCGGAATCGTCGGCCCAGAGCGATGAGGCGTCCGTTGAACCTCCTCCGCAGGCTCCCACGGTGGTTCCCGCCGTCGAGCCGACGCCGGTACCGGAGCCCGTCGAGCCCGAACCGAGTCCGGCACCCGATGAGGTGGCCGAGCCGGCGCCGTCGGGACCCATCGGCGAGTCGGTCACCGGGCCCGCCGATCCCGACAGCCTCTTCGCCGGCCAGGAGCCACCGTTCCTGTCGGTGCTGGCCTTCGTGTGCAACGACCCCATGGAGATCGTGGTCGAAGTCGATTCGCCACTGCCCTACCGTGTGGTGCTCGAATGGCAGTGGGGGACTCGCGTGGAGTCGGTCGAGCTCGAGCCGGTTCCCGACACTCCCGGACGGTGGCGGGGGTCACTGGCGACCCCCGCAGGATCGGTGAGCCCGCGGGTGCTGGCCGAATCGGCGGCCGGTACCCGGGCCATCACCTTCGCCGACTGCACGATCTGAACCTCGACCGGGCATCGCGGTCGAGTGGGGAAACGACACGACCCCCGGCACCGGAGCGGCACCAGGGGTCGTGTGAAGCGCTCGTCGTCTCAGACCTTGCGGACCTCGAGGGCTTCGGGGCCCTTGCGGCCGGGGCCGATCTCGAATTCGACTTGCTGTCCTTCGTCGAGGGATCGGTAGCCCGAGCCTTCAATGTTGGAGTAGTGGACGAAGACATCCTCTCCACCTTCAACCGAGATGAAGCCGTAGCCCTTCTCCGCGTTGAAGAACTTCACAGTGCCGTTGGGCATGACAGTTTCTTTCTTTCAACCTTTGTGACGGGCCGAGACAGAGCCGCGACCAGCTGTAAGTCTATGGGGCAGCAGACGCGATGAACAGTGAGGCCCTCGGCCTGCGCACAGGCGCTACCGTCTTCGTGTCGGCATGGAGGGTGCGGTGAGCTGGACATCCGAGGGCGATGGCTGGTGGCGAGCTTCCGACGGACTCTGGTATCCACCCGAGAAGCACCCCGATCACCGTGGTAGGCGCTCGGGGTCCACGCCCCGTGCCCCTCGGGCGGCATCGGTGCGGCCCAGGCGGGCGGAGCGGACCGTTCTCGACCGGCCCGATCGCACGGAGCTGGATCGACCCGAGCGGTCCGAGCGGACGGAGCTGGATCGACCCGAGCGGGCGGAACGGACCGTTCTCGACCGGCCCGATCGTACGGAGCTGGATCGACCCGAGCGGTCCGAACGGACGGAGCTGGATCGCCCGGAGCGGTCCGAGCTGAGCGTTCTCGACCGGCCCGATCGGTCGGAGCTGGATCGCCTCGTGCGGTCCGGGCGTACACGGTCGAATCGACCGGGGCGGTCCGAGCGGACGGAGCTGGATCGCCCGGAGCGGTCCGGGCGAGCGGACCGTCTGGTTCTGCCGTCGCGTCCTCCGGCCCCTCCGGCCCCTCCGACCCCGGTGTCGGCGCGGTTGCCTCAGGCGCCGGCCCCTCCGCCGCCGATGCCCGACACATCGCCGCCCCCCGGAGGTGCGCCCCGGCCCCGACCGTCGCCTTCGGCACTGCGGCCGCGACGGTCGTCGGCCTCGCGGATCCCGCAACTGATCGCGCTCGGAATCGGCGCGGTGATTCTGCTTCGCGTCCTGGCCAGCGTCGGCGATTCCTTCAGCTCGACCGATTCGACCACCGAGAACGCACCGGCCGACGCACCCACCTTCGACGAACCGCTCCTGGCCACCGGAGAAGTGTTCCAGGTGACCACAGTCGACCGGTGGCGTGGAACGCTCTACGGGTACGTCGCCGGTTCCACTGCAGCGATCGAAGATCCGCCGGGGGCGTGTGTGACCGTGATCGGGGCGATCACGGTCGACGAAACGGTCGGCGGACTCGTGTCCGACGGACTGGCCGCCCCGCCGATCGGAGTGATCTCATCGGGATCGTTCTTCGGTGCCGACGCGGGACTCTGCGACGAGGCTCCCTTCGAACAGGTGGGCTGGGGTCCCTTGAGTGAGGCGCGGATCACCGTCGGTACCTTCTACCCGTTCCGCGCCACCGTGTACCTGCCCCCCGGTGTCGATGCCGCCGTCCAGGCGCTGGTGGTCGGCGACGGGTCCAGCGAGCAGGTGCCCTATGTTCCCGACCTCTTTGCCGACGTGGTCGACGCTCCCGTGGGTGAGCCGGGGACCTCGGCCGCCCTGGGACGGGCGCTGCGGCCGGTGGGCGGCAGTGCCGACGCCGGCTTCGATGTCGGCGCCGACTTCTCGGGTGTCTCCTGGCAGGGCACAGTCGCCGGCATGGTCGAGGTCGATCCGCAGCCCGGCTTCGACGGCCGATGCCTCGTCGTGCTCGGCACGATCAACGACTTCGTCGACGAGAGTGGTTCCGGGTTCTCACCGCCACCGATCTCGGCCATCGTCGCCGGCCGGGATCAGCCGGGCGGCAGCCTCGACTGTGTCATCGACGACGTGCAGTCCGCGGGGTACACGAGCCTCGCCGCACTCGAGGCGTTCGACGGCGAACCGCTGCCGTTCTTCGACGCGATCGCCCTGCCGACGGTCCTCTTCGGCCCGATACCGCCCGATCCCGAGATCGTCGTGGTGGGGTCGACCCTCGATCCTGCGGCGGCGTTGTTCGAGCCGACCGTGCTCGACACGATTCCCACTCCCTGAACGAGGCGCGTCGCTCAGCTCACTGCCTCGACGATGGCCCGAACCGCGTTTCGTTCGTCGTCGCTGATCACGTGGCCCATGCCCTCGTAGATGCGGTAGTCGACCGCGGCACCTGCCGAATGGAACACTCCGGCGGTGTCGTGCACCCGGCGCTCGGGGATCCACTCGTCGTCGTCGCTGCATCCGATGAAGACGGGCACGTTCTCGAGCCCTGCCGGCAGGGTCCAGATCTGGCCGGGCGGACCGACGAAACCGCCGCTCAGGATCACGACACCCGCGTAGGCGCGAGGCCGCCGACGCGCCACCTCGCTCACGACACACGCGCCCTGGGAGAAGCCGAGCAGAACGACCTTTGTGTGGTCGATGCCGTCGGCCCCGAGGCGATCGAGCAGCGAGGTGAAGCGATCGATGGTGTGATCGAACCACGGTTGGTTCTCCTCGATCGGGGCCATGAAGCTCTCGGGGTACCACCGGTTCTCGGTTGCGGTCGGCGCCAGCCAACAGACGTCGGTTGCCTCGCTGATGTCGTGGGTCTCGGCGATGATCGAGGGCCCGTCGCTTCCCCGCCC